>JAWXBY010000101.1:0-17845 GCA_034440355.1 Alphaproteobacteria bacterium | reverse complement strand
CGTCGCCGGCGACGAAGCCGGAGCGCAGGCCGGGCAGGTTCGATCGTTTCGACAGCGAGTGGAAGGAGAGCAGGCGCGAGAAGTCGCCCTTCATTTGTTGGCGGACGCTGAGGGCGCCGGTGGGCGGCTTGCCGGCGTAGATTTCCGTGTAGCACTCGTCGGCGAGGACGGTGAAATCGAATTCGTCGGCGAGTTCGAAGATGCGGCGCCATTCGGATTCGCTTGCCGCGCCGCCTTCGGGGTTTGACGGGGAGCACATGAAGACGGCCGCGGTGCGCGCGAGCGTGTCGCATGGCAGCGCGGCGAAGTCGGGCAGGAAATTCGTTTCGCGCGTCGCGTTGACGTAGATGGGTTCGGCGCCTGCCGACAATGCCGCTGCGGCGTAGCATTGGTAGAACGGATTCGGGATCAGGACCGCTGGTTTCTTGCCCTGCTTATCCTCGGGCACGGTGACGAAGGCGGCGCTGAATAGTCCTTCGCGTGTGCCGACGAGCGGCAAGATGTGGCGGTCGGCATCGATGCCGTTGCTTAGCGCGTACCGGCAGGTGAGCCATGCCGCGATCGCTTTGCGCAGCGGCTCTGGGCCGATGATGGGCGGGTAGCGGCCGAAGTCGGCGGTGTGTTTCGCCAAGATCTCGCCGACAAAGGCGGGCACGGCGTGTTGCGGTTCGCCGATGTGCATGTGGATGGGTGGCGCGCCGGGCGAGACGCCTTCCAACAATTTGTTCAGCCGCGTGAACGGGGAGACGGGCAGGGCGTCGAAACGGGACATGGACGCAGTATAGGTGCGCCAGTGGTTTCCGAAAAGCGAAGGGCGCCCCGGTTTCCCGGAGCGCCCCGCATTTTTGGATCGGGAGAGAGTGCGATCCGCTAGTGAATGCTTTCGCCGTGTTGCGAGAGGTCGAGGCCTTCCATTTCCTCTTCCTTCGTGACGCGCAGGCCGATCGTGTATTTCAGCGCCATCAGGATGACGAAGGTGACGACGGCGCAGTAGATGCCGGCGATCAGGAGGCCTTGAATCTGGACCCAGATTTGGCCGACGTTGCCGTCGATGGCGCCCTTGCCGAGGCTGTTGATGCTGGAGAGCGCGAAGACGCCGGTCAGGATGGCGCCTGCTGCGCCGCCGATGCCGTGCACGCCGAAGGCGTCGAGCGAGTCGTCGTAGCCGAGCGCCTTCTTGAGCCAGATCGCACCGGCGAAGCAGACCACGCCGGCGATGAGGCCGATGTAGAGGCTGCCCGACGGATCGACGAAACCCGCGGCCGGGGTGATCGCGACGAGGCCTGCGACGGCGCCCGAGAGAAGGCCCAGAACGCTGGGCTTCTTCTGCACGAACCATTCGATCGCCATCCACGACAAGGCTGCCGCGGCGGTTGCGATCTGCGTGTTCGCCATTGCCATGCCGGCGAGCGCGTTGGCCGCCACCGCCGAGCCGGCGTTGAAGCCGAACCAGCCGACCCACAGCATCGACGCGCCGATGAGCGCGTAGAGCAGATTGTGCGGGGCCATGTTGTCGTGGCCGTAGCCGGCGCGCTTGCCGAGGACGATGGCGCAGACGAGGCCTGCGATACCCGCGTTGAAGTGGACGACCGTACCGCCGGCGAAGTCGAGCACGCCGAAGGTGCTGATGTAGCCGCCGCCCCAGACCGAATGCGCGATCGGCGCGTAGACGAGTAGCACCCAGAGGCCCATGAAGATCAGCATCGCCGAGAACTTCATGCGGTCGGCGAAAGCGCCGGTGATGAGGGCCGGTGTGATGATCGCGAAGGTCATCTGGAAGGTCATGAAGACCGATTCCGGGATCGACGCCGCGAGCGAATGCGCTTCGTTCATGCCCATGCCGGCCAGCATGACCCGTGAGAAGCCGCCGATGTAGCTTTGGCTATCGCCGCCGTCGGTGAAGGCCAGCGAATAGCCGACGACCATCCAGAGCACGGTGACGAGCGCGGTGATGGCGAAGCTCTGCGTTGCGGTCGCCAGGATGTTCTTTTTGCGCACCATGCCGCCGTAGAAGAGCGCGAGGCCCGGGATCGTCATCATGAGGACGAGTGCGGTCGAGGTCAGCATCCACGCGGTGTCGCCGGGATTGAGCGCGAGGGCCACAGCGTGTTTCGGTAGAGCGGCTGCGGGTGCCGCTTCCTCGGCGGCAGGCGCAGCTTCCGCCGGGGCCGGGGCAGCTTCGGCAGGCGGCGTTGCCGGCGCTTCGGCTGCGGGCGGTGTTGATTCCGTCGTGGTTGGGGTGTCGGATGGCGGCGTTTCCGGCTGCGCGTAGGCCGGCGTCAACGCCGAAAACGCGAGGACGCCCGCCGTCGCCAATGCGATCAGCAAGCGCGGGTGTTTCAGTGTACGGAGCATCAGGGTCCCCATTCTCCGGTTGTTGTGTGATTCGGGTTGCGAGGCGCGCACAAACATTACAGCGCCTCGTTGTCGGTTTCGCCGGTGCGGATGCGCACGACGTGTTCCAGGGGCAGGACGAAGATCTTGCCGTCGCCGATTTGGCCGGACTTGGCCTTGTCGGTGATCGCGTGGATCACCGCGTCGGCGATCTCGCTGCGCACGGCGACTTCGATTTTGATCTTCGGGACAAAGTTCACGGCGTATTCGGCGCCGCGGTAGATTTCGCGGTGGCCCTTTTGGCGGCCGAAGCCTTTGACCTCGGTGACGGTCAGACCCTGAACGCCCAATGCCGTCAAAGCCTCGCGGACCTCGTCGAGCTTGAACGGCTTGATGATGGCTGTGATGAATTTCATGGAGCCCAAGCCCCTCCCAGCGGTTTCGTGACTAGCGAACCTGGGTCCCATTCCAAGAAGCGTGCCAAGACGAGACCGCGCGTTAGGGCTTTGATTTTATTGCCTGAATCGGAACGTGTGGTGGGGTGCTGCTGCGGCCGCATCTCGGCTGTGCATAAAACTTGTGCAGTTTGGCCGAACTGCACAAAGAGGGCGCACTGTGCCGCACGCGTGTGCCTGGACAGTGGGCGGCGTACGCACCACCGTCCGCCTTATGCAGAGCGTTTCAAAATTCGATGTCGTTGTCGCGGGCGGCGGCATGGTCGGTCTGACCCTGGGGTTGGCGCTCGCGAAGGCGGGCGTGGCGACGGCCGTGGTCGACGGACTGGCCCCCGCGCGGGCCGTCGAGGCGAAATTCGACGGACGTGTGAGTTCGTTCGCGACCGCGTCGGGACGGATGCTTCAGGCACTGGGGCTGTGGCGGCATCTTGAAGCGCACGCACAGCCGGTGCTCGACATCATCGTCGGCGACGGATCGGTACGGGACGGGGCCTCGGTCGCGCTTCTGCATTTCGATCACAGCGACGTGGGTCAGGGGCCGCTCGCGCACATGATCGAGAACAGGCATTTCCGGATCGCGTTGCAGCGTGAGATCGAAGGGCTCGATGCGTTGACGCTGATCGCGCCGGAACGCGTCGTGCGCACCGAGATGCAGCGTGGGCATATGGACGTCGTGCTGAGCGACGGACGCGTGCTGCAGGCCGCGTTGTGCATTGCCGCCGACGGGCGCGAGTCGCCCTTGCGCGAAGCGCATGGGATCAAGACGATCGGCTGGGCGTATGCGCAGACCGGCATCGTCGCCACCATCGGGCACGAGCGCCCGCATCTTGGCGCAGCGCACGAATTGTTTTTGGCCTCGGGGCCGTTCGCCATTCTGCCGATGACGGGCAACCGCTCGTCGATCGTGTGGACGGAGCGCAGCGATCAGGCGCCGGCCCATCTCGCGCTCGACGATGCGGCGTTCATGGGGGAAGTCGCGCAGCGGTTCGGCGATCAATGGGGCGCGCTGACGTTGGAGGGACCGCGGTGGTCCTATCCGCTGTCGATGCATTTGGCGATGTCGTATGTCGCGTCCCGCTTTGCGCTGGCGGGCGATGCGGCGCATGGCGTGCATCCGATTGCCGGCCAAGGTTTGAATTTGGGGCTACGCGATGCGGCGGCGCTGGCCGAGACGATCATCGACGCGCGACGCTTGGGTCTCGACATCGGATCTGAGGCGGTGCTTGAGCGCTATCAATCGTGGCGCCGCTTCGACAACGCGCTGTTCACGGCGTCGTTCGACGCGCTGAACCGGCTATTCTCCAACGACATCGCACCGATTGCCGCGGCGCGCCGTTTCGGCCTCGACGTGGTGGATTCGATCACGCCGCTGAAGCGCTTCTTTATGCGGCAAGCGGGTGGCGAAGGCGCCAACGCGCCGCGGTTGATGCGCGGGGAAGCGGTCTAACCAATCGATACGCCAGCGCGCACTCCCTCTCCGTCATGGCCGGGAAAGCGAAGCGCGACCCGGCCATGACGGAGAAGAGAGCGAGAACGCGAACCGGACAGTCGTGGGTCAAGCCCGGCCATGACGATGTGGGAGCGTGATACGGGGCGCGGGCGTGCGAAGCGCGTGTTCGTTCTACGTGTCGACTGGCTTTTTGTCTTTCATCATCTTGCGCCACTTGGCGCGCAGGAGTGTTGGGCGCTCCGGATATCTGTCTTCCAAGAAATCCGCGGTGACGATGCGGTCGGTGCGGAAGTGGCGGAAGTCTTTGCGGAGTTCGCACCAGGCGGCCAGCATGCGGACTGTTTCCATGTAGGCGATCGTCACGGGCCAGACGTTGCGGGCGCTTTCGCGGCCTTTTTCGTCGCGGTATTTGAGGGCGACTTTGCGGCCGTGGCGGATGTGGTTTCTGAGCGTGACCATGTCGATCGCGTCGGGTGGGATTTTGCGTTCGGTAGAGGCGCCGATCGATGGTTCGAGGATGAGCGGGCGCAGGCGTTCGGGGATGGCGGCGGAAATTTTTGCGATGAGGTCTTGGGCGGCTTTCGCCAGCATCGGGTCGCCGCGGCCGGTCACGAATTGCGCGCCGAGAACGGCGGCTTCGATTTCGTCGGGGGTCAGCATCAAGGGCGGTAGGTCGAAGCCGCTTTCCAAGACGTAGCCCATGCCGGCTTCGCCGCGGATGGGCACACGTTGGCCCATGAGTGTCGCGACGTCGCGGTAGACCGAGCGCTTTGAGGTTTCGAGTTCGGCGGCGATGGCGTTGGCCGTTACCGGGCCGCGGGCGCGGCGCAGGATTTGGATGATTTGGAACAGGCGGTCGGCGCGTCTCATCGGGCCTTTATACACGCCTGCTGACAGCATGTTGGCAGCAGCCTAGTTTTGGCCGTCGACGCGGTGCGCCGCGTTTGGGCCCTTAATCTTGTTGCCGTAGGTGCGGTCGAGGTCGATGTAGAAGCTGCGGGCCTCGGTGATGATGTGACGCCAGCGGGCGGCCTCGGCGTCTTCGCGGCTTTCGTAGACTTCGCCGTTCCAGGTGACGCCTTCTACGGCCGGGGTCTGTTCGCCGATCTGGTCGACCGATTGGCGGAAGTGGGCGTTCGGGTTCATGCGGTCGAAGTAGGTTTGCAGGTCGGCGTCGCGGCGGTCCTGTTCGAATTTGCGGATCGCGCGCATCACGCGGTCGCCCCAGATCCGCCAAGCGATCATCGCGACGATGAGGGCGACGAAATACCAGAAGCCGTTGAAGACCGCGATGTCGGGGATCATGACGCCTCGCGGCTTAGACCTGCCGTCTTCAGTTTCGATTCGTATTCGAACCAGCGTTTGGCTTGCTCGCGGCCGAGTTGGGCGAGGTAGTCCCACGAGAAGAGGCCGGTGTCGTGCCCGTCATCGAAGACGATGCGCACAGCGTAGCGGCCGATGGGCTCCATGCGGTCGATGGCGACGGATTTTTTGCCGGCGACGGTGACTTTGGTCGAGGCGCCGTGGCCTTGCACTTCGGCCGACGGGCTTTCGACGCGCAGATATTCGGCGGGCAGTTTGTATTTTTCGCCGCTCTCGAACGTCACGTTCAGCGCGCGATCGTCGCGGCTGTAGCGCAGTTCGACGGGCCAGGGGGCTTTCACGGTTTCAGCTCGTCGTCCGAAAGTTCGCGCGCTTCGTCGGGCAGCATTATCGGGATGCCGCCGCGGATGGGATAGGCGAGGCGGGCGTTTTTTGAGATCAGTTCTTGCTTCTCGGCGTCGTAGCTCAGCTGACCTTTGGTCACCGGGCAGACGAGAATTTCGAGAAGTTTGGGATCGGGGCGTGGGTCGCTCATTGCAATGTGCCTCCGTGCGAACCGTTTTGGGCGGCGGCCATTTCGATCAGCGCGGTCAAAAGTTCGGCGCGATCGGCGAGGGCGGGGGCTTCGAGGAGGGCTTGTTTCTCGGCGATATCGAAGGGGCAGATCATCGAGAGCGAGTTGACCAAAACTTCGCAGGAGACCTGCTCAATCGATTCCCAGTAGTCGTCGATTTTGCGCTGCTTGAAATAGGTTTTGAGGCTTTGGCCGAGGCGGTTGCGGTCGATCCCTTGCTCGCAGCATGTTTCCAGATCGCCGGCGAAAGTGTCGTAGGCGGCCTCGACTTGGCGGTAGGGCGTTGTCGTTTGCAGTTCGGCGGCGACGCGGAAGCGGATGAGGCCGGTCAGCGTGATGTGCAGGCGGCCGTCGCCTGTCTCACGCCACTCCGTCAGGCGGCCGAGGCAGCCGACGGGATAGAGCGGCGGCACTTTCAGATCCGGGTCGCTCGGTTGGATCATGCCGATCACGCGGCTGTGGCGCAGGGCGTCGTCGATCATCGCGAGGTAGCGCGGTTCAAAGATGTTGAGCGGCAAGCGGCCGCGCGGGAGGAGGAGCGCCGGCAGCGGGAAGACCGGGATCACCCGCGGCAGGCTCTCCAGCGACGGCGCCGATTGCACGCAGGCCGTCACGAGAACAGCAACGACGAAAGTTTGCGCCGTCCTTCACGTACGGCCGGATCGGCTCCGCCCAACGCTTCGAACAACGTCAGCAATTGTTTGCGCGCGGCGCCTTCGTTCCAGTTGCGGTCGCGGCGGATGGATTCGAGAATTTCCGTGATCGCTTCTTCGGACTTTCCGCGTGCCGCCAACGCGACCGCGAGATCGAGGCGGGCTTGATGGTCGTTCGGATCGGCTTTCGACTTTGCTTCGAGCGCACCGACGTCGCCGGCGGCGTTCGCTTGATCGGCGAGTTTCAGTTGCGCTTGGATGGCGACGATGGCTTCGTGGTTTTGAAACTCGGGCGGGACGATGGCGAGCGTTTGCTTGGCGCGTTCGATGTCGCCGCTGGCCAGATAGCAGCGCGCGAGGCCGGCGAGCGCGATCGGGTTTTGCGGATCTTCCTGCAGGATTTGGCCGTAGGCCTGTGCGGCGGTCGCGAGGTCATCGACCTTCACGGCTTCGTCGGCGATGGCGAGAAGTTCTTCGACGGGCGAGGCGCCGACGGCGTCGCCGCCCAAGCGCTTGATGAATTCGCGAACGTCCGATTCCTTCAGCGCGCCCATGAAGCCGTCGACCGGCTGGCCGTTGCGGAAGGCGAAGACGGCGGGGATGGACTGGATGCGCATCTGCTGCGCGATGCGCTGGTTCTCGTCGATGTTGACCTTGACGAGTTTCACCGCGCCCTTGGCCTCGCGCACCACCTTTTCCAGGATGGGGGTCAGCTGCTTGCAGGGGCCGCACCACGGGGCCCAGAAGTCGACGAGGACGGGAACCTCACGCGAGGCCTCGATCACGTCGGCCATGAAGGTGCGTTCCGAGGAGTCCTTGATCAGGCCGTCGGGGCTTGCCGCCGGTGCCGCGGTCTTTTGTCCGAGAATCTGCATGTGCCTTCTGCGCGCCCCTTGTTTCCTTGTGCCGCTTGAGATGGTGGCCGTGGGGCCGCTTGCCAAGCCGGGTTAAGCCTTTGTCGCGGCTAACCTATACCGGCTCGGTCCGGCGCGGGAAGGTCGGGGTGAGGGGCTTGTGGCCTTGGGCGGCCACGAAGGCGAGCAGGCCTTCGGTCGAAATCGCGGTGGTCTTGGTGTTCTCCAGCGGGTGGAAGTTGAGCGGGGTCACGTCCAGCATCGTCTGGTCCAGGATCGGGGTCACCGTGTTCGCGCGGTCGTTGATGAGGGCGAAGGGTGTCACCGAGCCGGGCTCGACCCCCAGATGCGCGCGGAGCAGGTCGGCGGAGGCGAAGGACAGGCGGCCTCTTGCGCCGACCATGGGGCCGAGCGCTTTCAGATCGACGGGGACGTTCTCCAGCGTGACGGCGAGGAAGAGGCGGTCGCTCTTGTCCTTCAGGAACAGGTTTTTGGTGTGGCCGCCTTCGATCTTGCCGCGCAGGGCTTTTGCCTCTTCGACGGTGAAGACGGGCGGGTGGGTCATGGTGCTGTGCGCGACGCCCAGCCGGTCGAGTTCAGCGAATAAATCCGTCGATGTTGCTTTGGCCGTCATGTTTTGGGCACGAAGTGTTGGTCCAGTCCGGCCGCCACATAACGAGGGGATTTCATGTTCGCCAAACGGATTCTTGCCGCGCTGAGCGTTTGCGTCGCTTTGGCGGGCGTCGGTGTGGCCGCGCCGCTGAAGGTCGAGAAGCGGGTGATCAAGACGGAGAAGCCGACCTATACGATCGACATCAGCTATCCGCGCACGGGACGGCCGGCGATCGACGGGCAGATCGAGGCGTGGGCGAAAGGCGTCGAGCGCGAGTTTTATGCGCAGACGCAAGAGATGGGCGGGACACCTGGACCTTGGGACGTCAACGTCGCGTATGAGATCGCGCGCAATGACGATGCGATGTTCGCCGTGCATTTTACGCAAGGTGGCTATGCGGGCGGTGCGCATGGCTATGAGTTCACGCGGACGTTCACGTTCGTGCAGCCGGACAGCGTCGATGTCGAATTGCCTGAACTGTTCACGACGGCGGGCATGAAGCGGATCAGCGATATTTCGATTGCGCAGATGTCGAAGGCGCTGCTGCAGCCCGGCGGTATGTCGGACGCCGATTGGGTGAAGCGCGGCGCAGGGCCCAATGCGCGCAACTTCAGAGCGTTCGTTTTGAAGCCGACCGAACTCGTCGTGTTCTTCGACGCGTATCAGGTGGCCGCCTATGCCGCCGGTCCGCAGGAGGCGCATATTCCGTTCGCGCAGATCAAGGACACGCTGCGCGCCGATCCACGTGCGCCGGCGGCCTCATTCGACTGCGCGGCGGCGCGTAGCGATGTCGAGCAGGCCGTGTGCTCGTCGCGCGATCTGGCGCGGTTGGACCGGCATGTGGCCGAGGCTTATTTCGACAAGCTGTCGTGGGCCGAGGACGAGGCCGGTCGCGCCGCGCTTCGTGAGGCACAGCGCGAGTGGCTGTCGCGGCGCGACGGCGTTTGTTTGCGCGCGGGGCAGCCGCTAGTCGCGTGCCTCACCGATTCCTATCAGCGGCGGCTGCAGGCGCTGGAAACCGCTGAGTGACCTAGCGCGGCCGGCGCCAGATCTCGAAGCGGCCGTCGACAAGCTTGTGAAAGTAGAGCGTGCCATCGGCGGCGAGGCTCGGGCCTTCGATGTGGCCGTCGATCTTCAGTTCTTCCGGTATGCCGAACGGTTCATCGGCCGTCGCGCGCTTGGCGCGGAAGATTTTGGGTTGGCTGAAGGGCCAGATGCCGCTGGGCCGCGTGAAGAAAAGTTCGAGGCCGTCTTCCGACAGGCCGGGCGCGTATTCGAGTTCTGACGTGTTGATGTTGGCGAGAATCCTGCGGCCTTCGTGGGTGCGCTGATAGCCGCCGGGCCCTAAGGTCGCGATGTAGAGATCTGCTTCGTCCGGCACGGCGCCGCCGGAGAACGTGCCCTCGGCGAAGATCATCGTTTTGCCGTCGGCCGAGAGTTCGACGTCGAAGATCAGGCGGCCCATGCGTTCGGTGGCAAGCCCCGCTTCAGGCGCGGTGTTGTTCACCTTCTTGCCGTCGAAGTCGCCACACAGCACCGAGACGCGCGTGCGGCGGTAATCGCGCGGCGAGACGAAGCAGAAGCGTCCGTCGCGGGCCATCGTGGGGACCCCGTCGAGATCGAAGGAGATCGTGCCGTAGAGCACGCCGCGATATTTGAAGCCTTCATCCGTGGCTTCGGCGAACTGGATGTTCGTGTTAGCGGCGTCGTTGCGCGAGTTGAAGAACAGGTACTTGCCGTCGCGCGACAGGAAGGGCTCCATCGCCTCATCCTGCAGACCGTCGATGCGCACCGGTTGCGGACCTTTGGGCGCGGGCGGCGCGGCAAAGGCTGTCGCCATGGTCGCGATGGTCAGGCCGACGGCGGCGAGCGCGCGGGCGGTTCTTTGGTCAAACATGCTGGATCAGGCCCCAATTCCTGGCAGGCTTGGAGCATATTGCATTGCCCCGGCCTTTACGCCATAACCCGACCCCTTGATTTGAGCGCGGGCGGCTTTTCGGCTTTTCGCGTGACGGAGCGCGGGCGTAGCTCAGGGGTAGAGCATAACCTTGCCAAGGTTAGGGTCGGGCGTTCGAATCGCCTCGCCCGCTCCAATTATAATCGAGACAAGCTTGCATCTTCTGCGGTTGAGCGCGCGAGCGCCGGCGGAGGTGTGCCTGCTTTGGCGCTTTCCGGCCACTCGACGGTGGCGATCTTCCTCCGCTATGGTTCAGGACCGGTAGGGAGACAGGACAATGAAAAACTGGTTGGCTCTTGGGTTTGCCGTTTCGGTGCTGACCGCGGGCAGCGCGTTCGCGGAGAGCGTGACGACTTCGCCGCCGTCCAACCCGTCGCCTCCGCAGACGGCATCTCAGCCGGCGAGCGGGCCAGTGATCAAAGAGGGCGGCGACCCCGAACTCGACAAAGTCATCTGTAAGAAGGTCGATGTCCCCGGCACCCGCATCGGCGGCAAGAAGGTATGCAAGACCAAACGCGAGTGGAACCAGATTCAGCGTGACACCGCGGATGCCGTGCGCAGTAGCCAGGATGCGGGATTGCGGAACAATCCGACCTCGGCCGGCGGGAACTAGTTCGCGGGCCTCTTACTGCAATTCCAGATAATCTTTGCACGGCGGTAACGGCGCGCTCCACTTGAAGATGCCGGTCTCCGGGTTGCGCGCGAGCGTGCGTTCGAACGTGCATGTACGGTCGACGACGCGGATGAGGTCGGCCCGCCGCAACGGGCCTTGGCGATTTGAGTCTTGCGTGCGGCTGCGGCGGTTGGGGAACGAGTCGGCGCGGCTGCGGTAGACGAGGCGCGCGTCGTTTGGACGTTGCGGCGGCGCGGTCAGCGTCGCGCTGTAACGGTATTCGTCGTGGCAGGCGCCGCGGCGGGCGCGTTCGTCCTCGCGGCTGAAGCAGGCGCGGATGAGAAAGCTGCTGCTCAGCGGCGCTTCCAGTACGGCGCGCGGTTGGTTTTGCGCCTCCGGCTGTATCTCGAACAAGGTGAGCTGGACGAGCGAGCCGCCACCGCCGGAATACATTTCGCTTTGCGTGCGCACGACGCCGACAAGGGCGAGTTCGGGGCGGCCCGGCAGTGATATGCGGACGATCGACGACCAGGGCTCGGACTGAGAGCGGTCGTCTTCATTCGACGGCAAGGGCAGATGGGCAACCTCGCGCCGGCCGCCATTCTCGCGGCGCAGGACAGTGAGGCTGTCGCCCCTGCGCTCGGTGCACCACAGGCGGTTGGCCGTGCACAAACGGTGCGCCACCCCGCGTTCGGCGCGGAGCGGTTCGACTCTTGCTGCCGACAGGCACGGCATTGCGCCGGCTAGGGCAACAAATGCGATCAGAAGGCTTTTCATGCGCTTGTTGTCGACCGGCGGCGGTGCGTGCGTCAACGGCGCAAAGCGCTGACGGTTTAGCCCGGGCAAAAGAAGACGCCGGTGCGTTTTGAGCGCACCGGCGTTTCTTGTTTCGCGATCAGCCTTCGATCGGTTGGCCGTGCTCGACTTGGGCGCCGTTTAGGGTGCGCGTCGTTGGCGTGGGGATGCCGCCGTCCTTGAATTGCTTCGTCAGTTCTTCTTTGCGCTCGGCCATGCGTTGGCCCATTTCTTCGAGGTCGATGTCGGCCTTCTTGGCTTGGGCGAAGAGGCCGTCGCGCTGTTCCTCTTCCTTGACGTGATGTTTGATCATTTCGGAGAGGACTTTGACCTTCGCGTCGTAGAAATGTTCATCGGGGGAACCCGCCATGATTTCCGCGATCAGCATCTTGGCGCCGTCGTGTTCCACGTAGGCTTCATCGACGAGATCTTCTTCGATTTCGTGGTGGCAGATCGGATAGAGAAGTTCTTCCTCGATCGTCGCGTGGACGGACAGTTCCAGGCAGATTTGCTGCGCGAGTTTGGCTTTCTGGGCTTTGCCGGACGCCTCTTCGAATTCGGCGAAAAGCCCTTCGACGGTGCGGTGATCGGCCTTGAGGAGCGCGATGGCGTCGACCGCCTCGGCGGGTTTGCGGGCTGTCTTCTTCGATGATTTGGCTGTTTGTGCGGCGGACGGCATGACTAACGCTCCATGTGCGTGCGCCAACAGTGGCGCACCGGGGTTTGTGGCGAGAGTCAACGCCACGCTTGCACAGTGGTTCCGGTTTGCGACCTGATCGCAGGCAGTTAGTTTTTGGCGCCCCAGGGTCGGGGTGGTGCGGGGATTTCTCTGGTCGTGTCGAACTCGACGCGGAAGAAGCGGTTGGCGCGGCGCAGTTCGTAGGCGAACAGGTTGGGCGTGACTTCCATCGCCCAGATGTTCGTCATCGAGACCTTGAGATTTTCGCGCTCGAACATGGCGATCGAAAAGGCGTCGACAGGAAAGTCTTGGCGTTGGGCCGTGCCTTCGTTGGCGGTGTCGCCGCCGTACTGGGTGACTTTGTCTTCGCTGCCGTCCTTGTGGCGGTGGTCGTGTTTGAGGCGGACGCCCGCGGCTGTGCGGGTGACGACCCAGGTGCGCGAGTGGTCGTCGCCAACGTGGAAGGGAATGCGCAAGCCGTCTTCGGTGCATTCACGCACGTGCATGACGAGGCGTTCCTTCGCCATCGTTGCGTCGGCCTTGTCGGTCGAAACGACTTTGCCCTCGAAGGCCTTGCCGCAGAGCGTCTTTAGGTTGGCGATGAACGCGTCTTGAGGTGAGCGTGCCTCAGGCGTGTGCGTGCAGGCCGCAAGCAGCGCAAGCGCAGGAATGAGTATCAATCGTCTGGCCCGTACACGCATGGAGGTATCCCCTGTTGGCTGCGTTTGCTTAGTGGAGACGCGGGCCGCGCTCAATCCCCATCGCTGCCGCCGTCTCCACCTTCGGTGTCTTTGTCGTCGGCGCTTGTGCTGTTCCCTGCGATGATTGCGGCCGTTCCGGCAATGCCCGCACCGCGTTCCTTCGGTGGCCAGCGGCCGGTGAGGCGGCGCCAGACATACTCGCCGAAGATAGCTGCGACGGCGACGAGGACGGTTGCGCCGACGATCAGCCAGGCATCGAGTTCGCTCATGCGACAGATCTTAGGACGGCGCGTTCGACGCCGCCAGCGCCCGGTGCTAAAGAAGGCACGTGGGAATTTGGCGGGGACATCATGCCGATGAGTGAGATCATTTTGCGTGTCGTTCTGGTCGTCGGCGGCGCTTTTGCAGCGTTCACGGGTTTCGATTTTGCCGTCGGCGGGATTCGGTCACTGGGCCTGGAAGGGCCGGTGTTGTCGTTGACGGCGACCGATCCTCACGGGCTGGACGTGCGCGACAGTCATGCGCGGTTTCTGGGCGGCGTGTGGATGACGGTGGGTCTCGTGTTCTTGGCGTCGGCGGCGCGGCTTCATGCGCTGAAGGTGGCGCTGCTCGCGTGCACGGTCATGATATTCATCGGCGGCGTTTCGCGGTTCTCGACAGGCGTGCCCGAGGTTTTGTTCGAGCCGGCCATCATCGGCTCGCTGACGGCGGAGCTGATCGGGATGCCGATCTTGTTCTATTGGGTTTGGAACACGCGGCGCGCGTGACGCCTGTTCTGCACGCGGTCTATGCCGTTTACATCTTGTTAGTCAGGGTGGGGCGTACTTGAGGTAGGCGCCGCGCGATTCGGCGTCATGCAGGAGGGCGCTATGGCTGTCACCGAAACCCAGACTCCGCGGTTCGATTTCGGACGCGTGACGTCGCGCATCGGCGGATTGATTGCGCGCAACATCGTTCCGTTCGGCGTGCTGTCGCTGATCCTCGCGGGTGCGCCGTATTTCCTGATGCTGCTGGTGCCGATTACCTTCGCCAGCGATCCTGGGACGGCGGGCGTGGTGTCCATCGTGGCGCTTCTTTTGGTGGTGGGCGCGGGGCTTGTGCTTCAGGCGGCCATCACACGCGCGTCAATCGACGATCTCTCGGGCAAGGGTGTCTCTATCGGCGCTGCTTTGAGCGCCGGTGTTGCGGTTGCGTTGCCGCTGCTCGGCTTTGGCATCTTGTTCGGCTTGGGTGTCGCACTCGGGCTGATCTTGTTGATCGTGCCCGGTATTTATTTGGCGCTGCGCTGGGCGGCGGCCGGTCCGGTGATCGTGGTCGAGCGCATCGGCGTTTTCAAGGCGATGGAGCGCAGCGCGAAGCTGACGGAAAATCACCGGTGGGCGATTCTCGGGATGCTTGTTCTCTACGTGCTTTTTGCGATGGTCGTGCAGTTCTTGATTGCCATGGTCATCCCGGGTGCGGGTGCCGCCATGATGGGTTTGCCGGGGGATGTCGGGGTGCTTGCGCTGGTGGCGCTGGTCGCGTTTCAGACGTTCTCGTCGATCGTCGGTACGGTCGGCGTGGCGGCCATCTACTTCGAACTGCGTCAGATCAAGGAAGGCGTCAACGTGAGCGAGCTCACGAACGTTTTCGCGTAACGGCTCACGTGGCGTCGTGCTTGTCGCGTTTCCGCTTGCCGAAGAGCAGGCGTTGTTCGAGGCGGCGGCGCAGGTTCGTGTAGTAGGCGTTCAGGAATTCCTTGTCGGTTTCGTAGGTGGTCTTGGTCCAGCCGATCTTGGTACGGATTTGATCGGCGACGGCGACAATGGCGGTCTCTTCGTCGCGGCGCAGCACGGTTTCCAGCACCTGCAATTCCTTGACGCCGTAGGTGTCGAGTTGCTTGGCGGTGAAGGCATATTTCGCGTCGGCGATTGCCGGGCGGTCCGTCGTGAGGTCCGGGAGGAGCGTTTGCTTCGGCGCCTTTAGCACCCAGGTGCCGGCGATAAGGTCGCCGCCGCGCAGACGGTCGCGGTTGAAGAAAGGCAGCAGCACGAAGATCCCGCACCAAACGATGCCGGCGAGAATGATCCAGGTTTCGGTTTCGGTTGCGCCCTGCGCCAGGAACATCAGCGGCAAATAGAGTTCGAGTTCGCGCATGGCGTTGCGGGCGACGACGGCGTCGGTTGTAAGCGCTGCGCCATCGCGGGCGACGACGCGCAGACCCATCAGGCGCTTGCCGGGGGTCGCGGCTCTGCGGCCACACTCGAAGAGCGTGAAGTAGAAATTGCGTAGGACGAAGAAGCCGAGGAGCCAGATGATCTGCGCCACGGTTTCGCTGTCGCCACCGACGAAGAGCGAGGCGGCGCCGATGGTGAGGGCGAGGAGACTGCCGATGATGATGAAGAGATCGATCATCAGCGCGATGCCGCGCTCGCTGACCGCGGCGAGGCGTACGCGCAGGTCCACACCCTCAGGCGTGACGAGGGAGCGGATGTCGGGGTCGGCTGTGCTAGCGAGCGAGCCCACCGCGGTCTCCTCTGTAGAAATACATGCTCCAGGCGACGGCGGTGGCGGCGGCGACGCTGAAACGGATGATGTCGGAGGTGATGAGCTGGCGCGCGAAGCCTTCGAGGAGGCCTGCGATGAAGAGCATGACGACGACGCCCATCATCACGATCGCGCCTTGGCGTCCGGCGCGTTCGGCGGCGCCGATGCGGCTTAACTCGCCGGGGAAGGCGATCGACCAGCCGATGCGCAAGCCTGCGGCGCCCGCGAGCACAACGGCGAGGAGTTCGGTGACGCCGTGGATGAAGATCCAGCCTGCGAACTCGACGCCCAACCCGCGCGAGGCGAAGACGGCGAACATCGCGCCTAGCGTGCAGCCGTTGTAGACGAGAAGAAGTGCGGTCGGGGCGCAGAATGCGAAGCCGAGCGCGAAGGCGAAGATGGAGATCTGCGCGTTGTGCGTGAAGAGGAACGTCGCGAAGGTGCCAAGGCCGTCGCTGTCGCCGCCGTCGTAGATGGTGGAGCGCAGGAATTCCGTCGTGGCGTTCGGATCGCGGCCGCTCGCCATTTCGGGGGAGATGAAGGCTGAATACCAATCGGGATCGGCGCTGACGAGGAGGAAGGCGGTGATCGTGCCGGCCAGCATCAGCAGGGCGGAGACGATCGTTTCGCGCCACAACAGTTTGACGGCGTGCGGCCAGTCGTGGGCGAAGAAGCCTTGCAGACGTTCGAGCAACGTCGCGCGGGCGCCGTAGACGAAGAAGTAGGCGCGGGCGGAGAGCGCTTCCAGATAGTCGACCAACGCCTGATCGAGCGAGGTGGCGCGCGCGACGGAGAGCGACGACAGCGCGGAACGGTAGAGCGCGGGGATCGCTAGCATCTCATCGTCGGTGAGGCTTTTGGGTGCGTGACGTTCGGCGCGGTCGAGGAGGGTTTCGAGCTGACGCCAGGACTCTTCGCGCTCTTTGCGGAAGCGGAGCGAGCGGAGGGTTTGATCCATCTAGATGCGCTCCCGGCGGCGGAGTTCGTCGTAGGCGCGCACGAGTTCGGGGCCGAGCTTGTCGGCCGGGGCGTCGACGATGAAGACGCCGAGGCGACGCAGACGCGCGAGGACCAGGCTGCGTTCGCGCAGCAGCTGATGCGCGATGACGGCGCGGGACATGTCGTCGGGGGTTCGCGGTTCGGCGGCGCGCAGCGTTTCCAGTTCTTCGTCGTGGAAGGCGACGAAAACGATCATGTGGCGGCGGGCGAGGCGGGCGACGTTTTCGACCATCAACTCCGCGCTTACCGTGTCGGCGAAGTCGGTGAAGACGACGACCATCGAGCGGCGCTGCAGGCGTTCGGCGAGGGTGGCGAGGCCCAGCGTGTGGTTGGTTTCTTCCGTCGAGTAGTCAAGCCCCGCGGTAACGGCCTTCACATAGGCGAAAGCGCGGGTGCCGGAGACGAAGCCGGTCGCGAGATGGGGCTTGGCGTCGAATGCGAAGAAGCTGACGCGGTCGCCGAGTTTCAGGCCGACATAGGCCAGCATCAGCGCGGCGTTGAGGGCGCGGTCGACGCGTGGGGCGCCGCCGACGGGCTCGCACATCATGCGGCCCGTGTCGATGGCGAAGGCGATCTGGTGATTGCGTTCGGCGCGGACTTCCTTGGCGAGCAGATTCAGGTGGCGCGCGCTTTGTTTCCAATCGACGAGGCGGCGGTCCATGCCGGTTTCGAATTTGGCCAGCGAGTCGAACTCGGAGCCGTCGCCGCGGTCCTTCATCGGCTTCAAGCCGTGGACGAAGGTGCGCGAGAAGAGACGGGTGGCGTTGCGTTCGACCGCTTCGAGATCGGGTGTGATCGCGATCTTGTCGTCGAGCGGCTCGATACGTTGGCACCAGGCGAGGCCCAATGGGCCTTGCCAGCGGATGTAGGCGCGTTCGAGGCGCGCTTGGCCGCGGCGGATGGGGTCGAGGTGGAAACCCGCGACGGCTTGGCCGTCATGGACGGGCGCTTCGTGGCGCGGCGTCGTGACGGTGACGAATTGGTTGGCTTCGAGCGCGAGTTCGGCGACGCGTGGCGGCGACTGAGAGAAGGTGAGACGCACCCAGGCTGTGATCGCGCCCGCGCCGATGCCGACCATGCGCGGCACCTTCGTTTCGACGAGTAGGCCCGCGTTCGGCCGGCCAAGCTGTGCGTCGGCGATAATAAGGGCGATGACGCCTAAGACCCAGGCGGGGCCCAGCGGCCATGCGGCGGGGGCCGCCGCCGCAAGCACGAGCGAAATCGGCGCGCCGATGGCCGCCAACAAAATCGCGCGTGCGGTGGGTGCGATCATCGCGGGGCTTCGGTCTGGTCCATGATGGTCTTCAGAGCGGCGTCGG
>JAWXBY010000100.1:0-21481 GCA_034440355.1 Alphaproteobacteria bacterium | reverse complement strand
TGCGAGAACGAGTCTTCGAGTTCGTCCGGCTTAAAGCGCGTGACGGATTCGACGCCGTTCCTGATGTTCGACCAGAGTTCGCGCACGTTGCGCGCGCCGGGGAACCGGCCCGACATTCCGACGATCGCAATCGCTGCGCCGTAAGACGGCGCCTGCTGGTCGTCGTCGCGATCAGGGGCGTTCGTCATGATTTCACCCGAGCGGCACGCAGACGTTTCAGGGCATCGCCTTGCTGCTTCGCGCGAGCCTGCGCGGCGGCGACGCGGCCTGTGCCCATATCTTCGCCACGCAGCATGCGTGCGAGCGCGGTGATCTTCGGATGTTCGAACATGGCGACGATTTCGAGTTCGCGGCCGAATTCCTTTTGCACACGCTCGTGCACTTCCATCAGCTGCACCGACGTGCCGCCGAGGTCGAAGAAATTGTCTTGCGTGCCGATCTGATCGAAGCCCAACACCGCGCGCCAAACGTCGCGGAGTTTGCCTTCGAGGTCGCTTGCAGGTTCGGTCACCGTGTCTTGCAGCGCGATCGGCGGCTTCGGCAAACGCGCGCGGTCGACCTTGGCGTTGGCGGTGAGCGGGATCGTGTCGAGCGTCAGCGCGTGATACGGGATCATGTGCGGCGGCAGTTTCGTGCGCAGCGTTGTCATGGCCGCATCGACGTTGACAGTGGTCGGCGTCAGATAGGCGACGAGGCGCTTGCCGCGGCCGGTCGTGTCGAGGATGACGACGGCATCGGTGACGCGGTCGTCTTCGCGCAGGCAGGCTTCGATTTCGCCGAGTTCCACGCGCTTGCCGTCGATCTTCACTTGCGTGTCCGAACGGCCGAGGAATTCAAGAAGACCGTCGGGGCGGCGGCGGACGAGATCGCCGGTGCGATAGAGGCGAACGCCGTTCCTGACGATGAACTTTTCAGCCGTCAGTTCGGGTCGGTTCAGGTAGCCGATGGCGAGGCCTTCGCCGCCGGCGCACAATTCACCGACTTCACCGTTCGCGACGGCGTCTAAATTCTCGTCGAGGACTTCGATGATCGTGTGTTCGAGCGGTTCGCCGATCGGCACCGAGCCTTCGCCCCAGTCTTTGTCGGCGCGGGCGCCGTAATAAGTGATGAGCGTCGTGCATTCGGTCGGGCCATAAGCGTTCACGACCGTCGTTTCGGGCCAGGCGGCGAGCGCGCGGCGCACGTGGCTTGGCGACAGGATTTCGCCGCCGGACATGATCTGCTTCAGCGGCCCGATATCCGCGAGCTTGTGGTCGACCAAAAGATGGAAGATGCCGGGCGTCGTGCAGGTGCTGGTCGGCTTGTGCTTGCGGATGACGGCGATGATGTCGTCGAGCGAGTGATGATCGCGCTGCGGCACGATCGCGATCTGCGCGCCGTTCAGCAGCGCCCCCCAGATCTCAAGCGTGCTGGGGTCGAAGGACAGCGTCGTGAGGTGCAGGAAGACCTGGTCGCGGGAGAATTTGAAGAAACGCTGGTCGCGCACGAGATGCAAGATCGCGCGGTGCGGGATGATGACGCCCTTCGGACGGCCGGTCGTGCCGGACGTGTACATGACGTAGGCCGCGTCTTCGCTGAGTGCGCCGGGCAACGGCGCCGCCGCCGCCGCGGGTGCGCCTTGCAGCAGGTCGTCGAACGCGCGGATTTTGTCTGAGGCGGCGAACGTGCGCGCGGCGGCGGCGCCTTGCGCGATGATGATCGTGGGCGCGCAGTCCTCTGTCATGAACGACAGGCGTTCGTCGGTGTAGGTCGGGTCGAACGGCACGTAGGCCGCCCCCGCCTTCAGCACGGCGAGCATGGCGATGATCGTTTCGATCGAGCGTTCAGCCAGCAACGCAACGCGTTGGCCGCGGGCGACGCCCATGGCTTGCAGCCTTGCTGCGATCTGCGATGAGGTTTGTTCGAGTTCGCCGAAGGTAATCGTGCGGTCGCCATAGGTCAGCGCAGCCGCCGCAGGCGCAATTCGGGCATGCGCGGAAAAAACGGCATCGACCGTCGCTTCCCGCGGCACAACATCAGTTCGCAAAAGATGCGCGTCGACCGTACCCGCGGCCGCAGCAGTCCCCATATGCATCTGCGTTCCCCAAAAGCGCAGTAGGCGGACACTAATCCGATTTTTCGCCTGGTTTACAGCGTGCAAAAGTTAAAGCCCGCGCACCCATGCAAACGCGCAACAGAATAGCGTGTCGCGAGCTCGCCGCGCTACCAGAGCGTGTGTTTTTGATGAACTGTATGCAGGCTTGGTCGCACCGGTTGTGAAATGCGTCTCAATTTGGGACGCAGGCGGAAGATGGATGGCAATCGACAGAGGCGCAGTCATGCGCTTTGAGTACGCGCCACTGTGCGGACCGTAAGACGCTGGCGGATGGGGTGAGATTCGAACTCACGGTACGTTGCCGTACTCCGCATTTCGAGTGCGGTGCGATAGACCACTCTGCCACCCATCCGTATCTGAGGGCGTGGTTTTGAGGGGCGGATCAATAGCCGAGGGGGCGCGCGGCTGCAAGATTTGGCTTACGCCGGACCGAGCGTTTCGATCGCGCTGGACGGCGCGGGGCCTTGGGCGAGTGTTTTGGCGAGCCACGGCAGCGTGTCGCGCCATTCGGCTTCGAGGGTGTAGGGGGCGTTGCACAGGACGAGGCCTGCGGCGCTCAGTCCTTCAGGGCGGGCGACGTCGAGGGCGATGAGTGTCAGCTTTGGGATCACCGCGTTCGTGAGTTCGGCGGTGAAGCGGGCTGCGTCGTCCGGGTGCTTGATCGGAAACCAGAGCATGTAGACGCCGGTCGGCCATTTGCGGTGGGCGGCGATCAAGGCCTTCGCCAGTTGTTCGAATTCGTCGGGCGCTTCGAAGGGCGGGTCGATGAGAACGACGCCGCGCTTTTCCGGCGGCGGGACTTGCTTCTGGAGCGTGCGATAACCGTCGCCCGTCACGATTTGCAGCCGCGGTTTGGATTTCAGCGTTTCTTTGAGGGCGGTGGCATCTTCCGAATGCAGTTCGACGGCGAGGACGCGGTCGTTGTGGCGCGCGAGGGACGTCATCAGCGCCGGTGAGCCTGGGTAAAGCGTCGGTTCGGCGAGGCCGGCGTTGGCGCCGCGGATGAGGTCGAGGTAGGGCGTGAGCGCCGCCGGCGCGTCCGTTCGGGCCAGGAGGCGCAGGATGCCGTCCTTGGCTTCGCCGGTCTTGGCGGCTTGCGCCGCGGTCAGGTCGTAGACCCCTGCCCCGGCGTGCGTGTCGATGAGGGCGAGCGGTGCTTCCTTTTGCTGCAGGTAGCGCACGATCCAGCACAACAGCGCGTGCTTTAAGACATCGGCGAAGTTTCCGGCGTGGTAGGCGTGGCGGTAGTTCATGAATTTGGCCGAATTCCAAGGCTTTCCGCCTTGACAGGCGAGCCACCACACGTATAACTGCGCCCCTTTCCGGGCGGCCTTTGGCGTCACTGGTTGTGACACCGTCGGTCGCCTTGTTCAATTAGAAGACAAGAAAGACAAGCTCCAATGTTCGCGGTCATCAAGGCCCAGGGCAAGCAATTCAGGGTCGCCCAAGGCGATACGCTGGTCATCGACCGCTTGGCGGGCGACGCGGGTGCAACGGTTGCGCTCGGCGAAGTCCTCATGCTGATCGACGGCGGCAGCACGACGATCGGCGCACCGGTCCTGAGCGGCGCCAAGGTCCAGGCGGAAATCGTTTCTCACTCGCGCGGCGAGAAGATCAAGGTCTTCAAGAAGCGCCGCCGCAAGAACTTCCATCGTACGCGTGGCCACCGTCAGGAATTGACGACGGTGAAGATCACCGCGATCACGGCATAAGGATTCGAGGGCGGTATGGCTCACAAAAAAGCAGGCGGTTCGTCGCGCAACGGTCGCGATTCGAATCCAAAATATCTGGGCGTGAAGCGCTACGGCGGCCAGGCGGTCGTTCCGGGCAATATCATCGTCCGTCAGCGCGGCACCAAGTTCCACCCGGGCGCGGGCGTCGGCATCGGCCGCGACCACACGCTTTATGCGCTCGTCGGCGGTCATGTGTCGTTCAAACTCGACGTACGCGGCCGACAAGTCATTTGGGTAAAGCCGGTGGCTATGGCGGCGGCGGAATAACCGGACGGTCCACATATCGACCGCACCCGGAATGAAACGGGATGGCGGTCCAAAGTTCGAGAGGGAGATGGTCGCCATCTTCCTCTTTTTTATTCCCTCTCACGTCCAAGGAGAACGTGCGATGGAGTTCGAACCGATAGCGACCGAACGTTTGGTGCTGCGCAAGCTGGAGACGCGTGACCGCGCCCGCCTTGTAGAGCTCGCCAACAATTGGCGCGTCGCGAAGAACCTCGGCACGATGCCTTATCCCTATACGCAAGCCGCCGCCGATGAGTGGCTGGGCAAGCAACCCGAGCTTTGGGCGGGGGCCAAGTCCAAGCCGCTGGCTATTACGCTCGATGGCGCGTTAATCGGCGGGGTCGGCGTCGGCACCAGGCCCGATCGCGACGACGAAGAATGGGAGCTTGGTTACTGGCTGGGCGAGCCCTATTGGAATCGCGGCTATGCGAGCGAGGCCGGGACTGCCTTGCGCGACTATGCGTTCGAGGTCGTGGGGCTTTCGCAAATCATCGCCGGGCATTACGCGGATAACCATGCTTCGGGCCGTGTGCTCACCAAATTGGGCTTTCGCTACTATGCGGAAGCGCAACGGCATTGCCTCGCGCGGGGCACGCATGTGCGCTGCCTCGAGATGGCATTGCCGCGGGAGCGGTGGAGCGAGATCAAGGCCGGCGCGGCGCGCGAAGAACTCGTCGCCTGACGCTTTATCGAGGGGTTTTGTGCGGCGCGGGCGTTGAGAAACGGCCCGCGCCTTCACCTCGAACGCGAATTCAGACTCGCGAATTTTCGGCGATTGTACTACTTAGGATGGTGCTCAGCGGCGGCCTTCTCAATCGGCGGCCGGATGAGTGAGCGCAACCCCGCTCGTTGGTAGCCCCTTAGTACGCCCATGAAGTTTCTGGACCAGGCCAAGTTGTACGTGAAGGCCGGCGACGGCGGTGCCGGTTGCGTCAGCTTCCGGCGCGAGAAATTCATCGAATTCGGTGGGCCGGATGGGGGCAATGGCGGGCGCGGCGGGCACGTGATCCTGCAGGCGACGCACAATCTGAACACGCTGATCGACTATCGCTATCAGCAGCATTTTAAGGCCAAGCGCGGCACCGGCGGCGCGGGCCAGAACCGCACCGGCGCGGGCGGCGACGACATTCTGTTGCGCGTGCCGGTCGGTACGCAGATTTACGCCGAAGACAATCAGACGCTGCTCTATGACCTGACGCGCGCGGGCGAGGAATTCGTCGTGGCGCGCGGCGGCGAAGGTGGCCTTGGCAACGCGCATTTCAAGAGCTCGACCAATCGCGCACCGCGCAAGTCGACGAAGGGCGAGCCGGCGGAAGAGAAGACGATTTGGCTTAGGCTGAAGCTGATCGCCGATGTCGGGATCATCGGGCAACCGAACGCGGGCAAGTCGACGTTCCTGGCGACTGTCACGCACGCGCGGCCGAAGATCGGCAACTATCCGTTCACGACGCTAAACCCGCAATTGGGGGTCGCGACGATCGATCAGACGGAATTCGTCATCGCCGACCTTCCCGGCTTGATCGAAGGCGCGCATGAGGGCGTTGGGCTGGGCGACCGGTTCTTAGGGCATGCGGAACGATGCGGCGTTCTCTTGCATCTGCTCGACGGCGGTCAGTCGCCGCAGGATTTGGCGAAGGCCTACGTCGCCGTGCGGCGCGAGATCGAGGCCTATGGCCACGGGCTTGAGACCAAGTACGAAGTGCTGGTGCTCAACAAGAGCGATCTGATGAGCCCAGGCGATACCGAGCGAAAGCGGCGCGCGGTTGCCGAAGTGTCGGGCGTCAACGCGATGATGATGTCGGGCGAGCAGGGCGACAACGTCGAGCAAGTGTTGCGCGCGTTGTCGGCGGCGCTGGCGCAATGGCGGTCCGAGCATCCGCCGACGGTCGTCGCCGACACCGAAGCGGTGCGCGCACAGGAACGTCGCGAGGAGCCGGAAGGGCTTCCGACCGAGCGGGGCTGGGCGCCGTGAGCGCCAAGCTCACCTCCGCTCGTACCCTCGTCGTCAAAATCGGTTCTTCAACTCTGGTAGATGCGGCGTCGGGTGCGCTTGCGCGCGATTGGCTTGCCGCGTTTGCGGCGGATGTCGCGCGGGTGAAAGCGCGCGGGCAAGATGTCGTGCTGGTGTCGTCGGGGGCGATTGCGCTGGGGCGGCGTGCGCTTCGGCTCGGTGCCGGCACGTTGAAGCTTGAAGAGGCGCAGGCGGCGGCGGCTGTTGGGCAGATCGCGCTCGCGCGGGCTTGGAGCGAGGCGCTGGCTGCGCATGGCGTGACCGTTGCGCAGGTGTTGCTGACCTTGGGCGATACGGAGAACCGGCGGCGGTATCTCAATGCGCGGTCGACGCTGAAGACATTGATCGGGCTCGGCAGCGTGCCGGTGATCAACGAAAACGACACGGTGGCGACGGCCGAGATCCGCTTTGGGGACAACGACCGGCTGGCGGCGCGCGTGACGGGGATGATCGAGGCGGATTGTCTGGTGCTGCTGTCGGATATCGACGGACTTTATGCGTCGAACCCGCGGCACGATGCGAACGCGCGGTTCATTCCCGAAGTGAAGGCGATCACGCCCGAAATCGATGCGATGGCGGGGGCGGCTGGGTCCGATATGGGATCGGGCGGCATGGCGACGAAGATTCTGGCGGCGCGGATTGCGATGGATGCCGGCGCCAACATGGTGATCGCGAACGGCGCTTTGCGGCCGCCGCTTCAGGCGATCGAGGATGGTGCGCGATGCACATGGTTCGTTGCACCGGCGACGCCTGCGGCTGCGCGCAAGCGGTGGATCTCAGGCGCGCTGAAACCGGCCGGCCAGATCACGATCGATGCGGGGGCGGTGACTGCGTTGTCGCAAGGCAAGAGCTTGCTGCCGGCGGGCGTCGTTGCGGTCGACGGCGTGTTCGAGCGCGGCGATTGCGTTGTCGTTAAGGATCCGAGCGGGCGCGAGGTGGCGCGCGGGCTGATCGCTTATGGCGCGGAGGATGCGCGTAAGATTGCGCGGGCGAAAAGCGGTGAAATCGAAACCATCCTCGGCTACCGTGGGCGGTCTGAAATGATCCATCGTGACGACATGGCGTTGTTGCGCACATGAACGCTCCTATCACCGAGGACCAAGACCTCGACGCCGTGCTTGACCGCATGGGCGTCGCCGCGCGCAATGCCGCGCGCGTGCTGGCGCGGTCGGACAAGACGCAGCGCGCGGCCGCTTTGCATGCGATGTCGCAAGCGGTGCTGGCGCGCGAGAAGCAGATCCTCGCGGCCAACGCGCGGGATGTCGAAGCCTGCCTCCAAAGCGGCGCGGGCCCCGCATTTGCCGATCGTTTGCGCCTTTCATCGGACTCCGTTCAGGCGATGGCGCGCGGGATCGAAGCGGTCGCGTGGCTCTCCGATCCTTTGGGTTCGGCGGAGGCGGAATGGACGCGGCCCAACGGGCTTAAGATATCGCGCGTGCGGGTGCCGATCGGCGTCATCGGCATCATCTATGAGAGCCGGCCCAATGTGACGGCGGACGCGGCGGCGTTGTGCGTGAAGTCGGCGAATGCCGTCATTCTGCGCGGCGGGTCGGAGGCCTTGGGTTCGTCGCGGGCCATTCAGGCGGCGATCGTCGAAGGTTTGCAGCGCGTCGGGTTTCCGGCCGAGGCCGTGCAGTTGGTGCCGACGGCCGATCGCAGCGCCGTGGGGCGGATGCTCGCGGGGCTGGACGGCGCGATCGACGTCATCATTCCGCGCGGCGGCAAGAGTCTGATCGCGCGCGTGCAGAAGGATGCGCGCGTGCCGGTGCTCGCCCACCTCGACGGCAATTGCCACGTCTATGTCGACAAGGCGGCCGATCTGAACAAGGCGGTCGAGATCGTTCTGAATTCCAAGATGCGGCGCGTGTCGGTTTGCGGCGCGGCGGAGACGCTGCTCGTCGATGCGGCTGGCGCGGGGCGGTTGTTGCGGCCACTGGTGCTGGCGTTGATCGAGGCGGGCTGCGAAGTGCGCGGGGACCGGATCACACAGACGGTCGATCCGCGCGTCGAGGGCGCGGACGAGGATGATTGGTATACGGAATATCTCGACGCGATCATGGCAGTGAAAGTGGTCGAAGGCGTCGAGGGTGCGATCGCGCATATCGCTAAGTACGGGTCCTCGCATACGGACTCCATCGTCACCGAAGACAAGCTCGCCGCGGAAGCGTTCTTGCGCGAGGTCGACAGCGCGATCGTGCTGCACAATGCGTCGACGCAGTTCGCCGACGGCGCGGAGTTCGGCTTCGGCGCTGAGATCGGGATTGCCACCGGCCGCCTGCATGCGCGCGGACCCGTCGGCGCGCGGGAACTGACCACCTTCAAATATGTCGTGCGAGGCGATGGCCAAACCCGGCCCTGATACGCTGCCCGAGCGCGCGGTGTCGCTGGCGCGCTGGGGCGCGCGTATCGGGCTTCTGGGCGGGTCGTTCAATCCGGCGCATGAGGGTCACCGGCATCTGAGTTTGATTGCGCTGCGGCGGTTGAAGCTCGACGTCGTGTGGTGGCTGGTCGCGCCGCAGAACCCGTTGAAGAGCGCGGATGAGATGGCGCCGTTGGAACGGCGGTTGACGCACGCGCGCGACGTCGCGGCGCATCCCGACATTGTCGTCAGCGCGATCGAGACGGAGCTGCGCACGCGCTATACCGTCGACACGATCGCCGCGTTGAAGAAGCGCTTTCCGCTGGCGCACTTCGTTTGGCTGATGGGCGGGGATAATCTTGCGCAGTTCCACGAGTGGCGGCGCTGGCAAACTATTGCATCGCTGGTGCCGATCGGTGTGATCGCGCGGCCCGGCTTTACCTCACGTGCTTTGGCGAGCCCCGCGGCGCAGGCTTTGAAAGACGCGCGCATACGCGACGCCGCCCATTTGGCCGATCGCGCGCCGCCGGCCTGGACGTTCATTCAGGAGCGGCTTGACCCCGCCTCCGCCACGGCCCTGCGCAACCGCGGCGTGTGGCGGTGAGGCCGCATGCTTAAGAGAAATTCTTTGGCTCCAAACGGCGCTTCGTGCGTTCACTTTGGCGCGAAACTCTTGGAAAACGTCATCGTTGCGTTATCTGAGATGTGTTAGCCTGTTTGTCGCCTCGGTGCTTCGCGCAAGGGGCGTGTTTTGTGAGAAGGATTTCCGCTCTGGTCCATACGGTGCATGACTTTGCATACCGCATGTCGGTGGAGTGGGAACGCCCGTTCAACCGCGCCAGCAAAGGAGTACACCACTGACCGCAAAGCGTACGACCCGCTCGCCGCGGGCGAAGTCCACCGCACCGGCCACGCGTAAAGCGCCGGTGAAAAAGGCTACTGCCGCGAAATCCGTCAAGCAGCCGCCGCCATCCGAACCCAGCAAAAAATTGCTCGATCTCGTGTTGAAGACGCTCGACGCCGACAAGGCGGAAGACATCGTCTCGATCGAGCTCGCGAGCAAAACGCCGATGGCCGACTATATGGTGATCGCGAGCGGACGCTCGAACCGCCATGTCGCCGCGATCGCCGAGCATCTCTCGGAAGAATTGAAGAAGCAGGGCATCAGGGGCCGCGCCGAAGGATTGCCCGCGGGCGATTGGGTGCTGGTCGACGCGATGGACGTGATCGTCCACGTGTTCCGCCCCGAGGTGCGCGCGTTTTACAATCTCGAGAAGATGTGGGGCGACGGCGCCTCGGTTGCCGAAGCCGTCTAGCCTTTCGCCTTGGCGCTCGAGATCGAGATTCTGGCCGGCGGGCGCGCGAAGTCCGCGCCGGAACACCAAATGGCACTCGCCTATTTGACCCGAGCCCGCGACACGGCACGCGCGCTCGGGTTTTCTTCGCTTGCGTTGAGCGAAGTCGACGAGCGCAAGCCTGAGAAGATCGTCGAAGCATGCGCCGGCGCGCCGCTTCTCATCGCGCTCGACGAACACGGCAAGTCGCTGTCGAGCGACGCGTTCGCCAAGCAACTGGCAACGTGGCGCGACGCGGGCGAGGCGCGTGCGCTGTTCGTCATCGGTGGACCTGACGGGTTACCGGCCGCGGTGAAACCGCGCGCGCGGTTGACGCTCGCCTACGGTACGCAAACGTGGCCGCATCTTCTGGTGCGTACGATGCTGGCCGAGCAATTGTTCCGGGCGATGACGATTTTGTCGGGGCATCCGTATCACCGCGTGTAGATGCGCTCCCCGCCGCCCAGCCCAAGCGTTGCGCGCTCTCAGTGCATCGGTCCGTAGGCCGCCGGGAAATCGGCAATGCATAGATTTTCTGTGCCGCGCGCGAGCACGAAGCGGCTGGCGTGGGTGCCGTCGTCGCGGAGGTCGTGGATCACGTAGCCGACTTCTTTGCGGCCGTAGCGCGGTTGTCGTGTGTCGGGGATGAAGTAGGCCGTCGACGGCGCCCAGACGTGGCGGCTGCCTTCGGCTTCGGTTTCCCGGAATTGGTGGACGTGGCCGCTAGCGACGAGGGCCGGGCGCACGTCGCCGAATGCGGTCAGCAAATCGCGGCGCGATGAGGGGTTCAGGAAGCGGCCGCCGACGACGTCTTCTTGTTCGTGGCTGTCGAAGAGCGGCTTGTGAACGAAAAGCGCGATGCGCCGTTCACGTGCGCCGGCGACGGCTTCGGCGATGAGCTCTCCTTGCTCGCGCGCGGCGTCCTCGCCGCTGGCGAAGAGTTGCGCGTTGACGCCGATCAACCGCCACGCCGGTACGTCGACGTGCCACCAGTCTCGTCCGAAGTGGCGGAGATAGCGCGCGCGGCACTCGGCGTCGAACCGGTTGTGCGCGTTGGGCACGTCGATGTTGTCGCCGACGTCGTGATTGCCGGGGATGCAGAGATAGGGCACGGACAGCGCATCGTGCAGGCGGCGGGCTTCGGCGAGGTCGCTTTCGCGCGAGGCGCCGTCGAGCGAGATGTCGCCGGTGTTGATCACGAGGTCAGGCAGTTCGCGCGCCAGCGCTTCGCCAATGCGTTTGAAGTTCGCGACGAAGAACGGCTTCTCGGCGCTGAGATGGGTGTCCGAGATCTGCGCGACGCGGAAAGTCATGCGGGAAAAATAGGAGCCGATTGTGACGGTTGTCTAATCACAACACCGGGCGGTGATTCGCATCCGCAACGGTTTGTGCGTTTCAAATGCGGGAATAAAATGCCGATCTGTCGTTTGGGGAGAGCCTTATGCGTCGCGCGGTCTTGCTGTCGTTTATTTTGTCGCTGGCGCTGAGCGCCGGCCCCGCTTTCGCCGCCGACTTCAGCGGCGACATGGAGTCCGTGCGCAAGTTCATTGCGATGGACACGTCCTATTCGCCGACCGAACGCGCGGCGGCGGAGAAGGCGTACGCAGAGCTCAAGACCAAGGCCGGCAACATGTCGCCGGCGGCGTTTCAGCTGGCGGTCGCGCATATTGCCGCGCTGGCGCGCAACGGGCACACGATGCTTCTCGCCGGTGCTTGGCAACATCAGTTTGCGCGCACGCCGCTTCAGTATCATGCCTTCGCCGACGGGCTTTATGTCGTGAACGCGCCCGCCAACATCCGCGACATCATCGGCGCGCGGGTGACGAAGATCGACGGACATGACGTGCGCGAGGTTATGCAGGGCTTCGGCCGCTTCTACGGCGGACGCGAGGGCAAGCGTGACGAATGGGCGCCGTTCTTTCTGGAGTCGGCCGCGATGCTGCATGAGGCGGGGTTTGCGAAGTCCGCCGATCGTGTCGACGTGGAGTTCAAGCTTTCGAACAATGCGCCGGCGGGACTGACGCTCGAAGCGAAGCTCGATCCGCCGAAGGGCGAGATCTTCGATTATTTGGATCACTCGCGGCTGGTGCTCTATGCCGGCGACAACGTAACGAAGCCTTCGACGATACCGCTCTATCTTAGCGCGCCGGAGCGGGCGTTCCTTTACGCCGAGCTGCGCGAGTTGGATGCGCACTATGTGCAGTGGCGGCTCAACAAGTCGTTCTACGATCAGAAGATCGATGCGTTCTTCGACACTGTGCGGGCGAGGCTGAAAGCGACGCGCCGCACGAATATGATCGTCGATCTTAGGCTCGACGGCGGCGGCGACTTGAACACCACGCGCGACTTTTTGCAGGAGTTGCCGACACTGGTGCGCGGCGACGGCAAGATCTTCATTTTGACTTCGGGCCGGACATTCTCGGCCGGCATCGCCAGCGCCGGGTTTCTCAAGCAGGCTGCGCCCGATCGCGTCGTCATCGTCGGCGAGCCGATCGGCGACTATCTTGAGTTCTGGGCGGAAGGCGGTTTCATGGAGTTGCCGGTGTCGAAGGCCTACGTCTTGCCGTCGACCGAGCGGCACAACTACGTCACCGGCTGTCCGGAGCCGGACTGCCACTCGTCGATCCGCAAGGCGCCGATCCGTGTCACTTCGCTTGAGCCCGATATCGCCGCGCCGTTGACCTATGCAGACTACAAGGCGGGGCGCGACGTTGCTCTGGAGGCCGTGCGGAAGGCGCTTGGGAAGTAGCTGTCGGACCGCTTGCCGTGCGGGGCAATTTCGCGTACCTCGCGCCTGCCCTTCCGCCCCACGCCAAAGAGTTTCTCCATGCTGGCCAACTACGATCTCGTCATCATTCGCCACGGGCAGAGCGAGGCGAACAAACTCAACATCTTCACTGGTTGGCGCGACAGTCCGCTGTCGGAGCAGGGAATCGCCGAGGCGCGCGCGGCGGGCAAGCTGATGCGCAAGGACGGGTTCGCGTTCGATATAGCGTTCACGTCGCTGCAGAGCCGGGCGATCAAGACGCTGTGGTTGGCGCTCGAAGAGATGGATCAGATGTGGATTCCGGTCGTGAAGGACTGGCGTCTGAATGAGCGGCACTACGGCGCGTTGCAGGGGAAAGACAAGGTCCAAGCCGTCGAGAAGTTCGGTGAGGCGCAGGTGCATCAATGGCGGCGTGGATATGCGACCCAGCCGCCGTTGGTCGATCGCAACGATCCGGACTTCCCGGGCAAGGATGTGCGGTACCAGAACGTGCCGCCGGACGAACTTCCGCGCGGCGAGAGCTTGAAGGACGTTTCCGCGCGGGTGCTGCCGTACTGGGAGCGCGAGATCGTTCCGCTGATCAAGGCGCGGAAAAAAGTCCTGGTTGCGGCGCACGGCAACTCGCTGCGCGCGCTGCTGAAGCATCTTGAGGGTCTGAGCGAGCCTGAGATCGAGGGCATCAACCTGCCGACCGGGGTTCCCAAGATCTATAAGCTCAACGACAAGATGCTGTCGGCCGAGACGCATTTTCATGGCGATCCGGACGAGATCAAGGCGCGGATCCAGTCGGTTGCGCATCAGACCAAGAAGGGCTGATCGCGGCGGACGCGTGGGCCGGCTTGTGGCATGCTGACGAGAATCAGCCAGGTTGTGCGACGTTCAATGTCGAGTAGGTCGAAATTGCGGAACGCTGTGAGCGCTGCGGCGGTCGGGGCGTTTCTGTGCGCCGGGCCGTTCGCGGTAGCGCAGAAGGCCGAGACCACCGATCCGCTCGAGAAGCTCGATGCGATCGAAAAGCAGCTGGGGAACGACCGGCGCAGTATCGAGAGCCTGACCGACTCCGCGGCCAAGCTTGCCGACGAACAACGCGATCTGCGCGAGAAGTTGATTCAGGCTGCGGCGACGGCCCAGGCGCGCGAGCGCGATCTCAACGTCGTCGAGCAGCGGCTTGCGGTGTTTGAAACGCGCGAGGCTTCGGCCATGCGGGCGCTCGTCGATCAGCGTGGGAAACTTTCCTCGTTGCTGGCCGTGCTTCAGCGGATGGGCAGCGAGCCGCCGCCGGCGCTGATCGTGCGGCCGAACGATGCGACGGCTGCCGCGCGGTCGGCCATGCTTTTGTCGGCGGTCGTTCCGGCCGTCCAAAAAGAAGCCGCAAAGTTGAGCCACGATCTTTCCGAACTGCGCGGCTTGCGGCAGAACGCAGCGGAAGAACGGTTGAAGGTCGCCGCCGCCGCCGCTGCACTCGACAAGGACCGAAACGTGCTCAGCGAACTCTTGATTCACCGGCGCAGCCTTGCGGCGCAGACGGATCAGGACTTGAAGGCGACACAGTCGCGGGCAAGCGACCTTGCCGAACAGGCGGGCGATTTGCGCGCTCTGATTGCAAGCCTGAATGAAGACGCCAAGCGGCCTTCGTCGGCCACGTCCAGCCAGGTGATTACCAAGCAGATCGCGTCGGCCGGCTCTGCGCGGACCATGTCACTGGATGGGTTGAAAGGCATGTTGACCTTACCCGCTAACGGTGAACTTACGGCAAGGTTTGGGGCCGAAGATGGTGACGGTGGTCATTTGGCGGGCATTCGCCTGGAAACGCGCCCCGGATCGGCTGTCACTTCTCCGTGTGACGGGAAAATCATGTTCGCCGGAACCTTCCGAGGCTACGGTCAAATGTTGATAATCTCGGCCAACGGCGGCTATCATGTTTTACTTGCAGGCCTTGCTAAGATCGATGGCGTCGTCGGTCAAACGGTGCTTGCGGGAGAGCCGGTCGGAAGAATGGGTGCGGGCCGGCGCCCACAACACAAGAGCGTGCAGACTGGCAGCGGGGGCGAGAGGCTTTACATCGAGTTTAGGCGCAGCGGCGTCCCGGTCGATCCGGCGCCCTGGTTTGCCGGACTCAGAGAAAAGGTGAGCGGATAGTTCCATGAACAAACTGATCTTAGCAGGCGTGGCAGGCAGCATTGGGTTCGGCGCAGCTTTGGCGCTTGCGCCGATGGCCACCGTCGCGAGCACGGACACGTATCGTCAGCTCAATCTTTTCGGCGACGTGTTCGAACGCGTGAAGAACGATTACGTGCGCGAAGTGAAGGACGCGGAGTTGGTCGAGAATGCGATCAACGGGATGCTGACCTCACTCGACCCGCACTCGAGCTATCTCAACCCCAAGAATTTTTCGGACATGCAGGTGTCGACCCGCGGCGAGTACGGCGGGCTTGGCCTTGAAGTCACGATGGAAGAAGGCCTCGTCAAGGTGATCTCGCCGATGGACGGGACGCCGGCGGCGAAGGCCGGCATCAAGACGGGCGACCTTATCGCCTCGATCGACGGCACGCTGATCCAGGGCATGACGCTGTCGGAAGCGGTCGACAAGATGCGCGGTCCGGTGAACTCGCAGATCAAGATCACGATTTTGCGCAAGGGCGAGAAGAAGCCACTTGAGATCGTTCTGACGCGCGCGATCATTCGCGTCGAAAGCGTTCGCTTCCGTCAGGAAGCCGACATCGCGTACATCCGCATTACGACCTTCAACGAGCAGACGGAAGACGGGCTCGACAAGGCCGTCGATCAAGTGAAAGCAAAGATCGGCAATAAGCTGCGCGGCGTCGTGCTCGACCTGCGCAACAATCCGGGCGGGTTGCTCGATCAGGCGATCTTCGTTTCGGACGCGTTCCTCGACCAGGGCGAGATCGTCTCGACCCGCGGCCGTCGCGCGGGCGACACGCAGCGCTACGGTGCCCGGTCGGGTCAGATTCTGGCCGGCGTTCCAGTCGTCGTGCTGATCAACGAAGGGTCGGCCTCGGCGTCGGAAATCGTCGCGGGTGCTCTGCAAGATCAGAAGCGCGCCCGCGTCATCGGCACACGCTCGTTCGGCAAGGGTTCGGTGCAGACGGTCATTCCGCTCGCGGGCGGGGTTGACGGTGCGCTGCGCCTGACGACGGCGAAGTACTTCACGCCTTCGGGCCGTTCGATCCAGGCCACGGGCATCGATCCGGACATCCTGGTCGAGCAGAAGGCCGAGGACGATAGCGAGAAGGAAGCGGCCGATCGTCTGTCGGAAGCGAACCTGCCCAAGCATCTCGATGCGCAAGAAGGCGGCCGCAAGCCGCATGTCGGGCCGGTCGTGAAGCCGAAGGCGGGCGAGAAGTTCGACGACTTCCAGCTGACCTATGCGATGCGTTTGCTGCGCGGCCAGGAATTGGTTTCGAGCGCCGCGCAACCGGCGAACGCGCCGAAGCCGAACTAAGGCGGTTTCGCGCCACTTGATTAACGGAGTCCGGACGGGGCACATTCCAGTGCCCCTTCCGGAACGACGACGCCGAGCCCCTCATTCATGTCCATGCCTGGGTATCCCGCCGGTCAGACCCGCGGCCTCGGCGCCTTGGGCGGCAGGCATCTTCTGGGGACCGTCGGCACGATCGTCGCGGTCGTCGCCTTTCTGATCATCATCATCGTGTCCGTGTTTGGAGACGCCGACGACGGCGAGCCCAAGCAGGTCATCAAGATCGAGCAGGCGCCGGTTTCGTCGGGCACCGGCGGGCCGGTCGACGCCGCCGCGCCGACGGCCATGTCGCTCGTCTCGGCGAACGGCATCGTCATCAGCGATCCGGCTTTGGTCGAGATGGCGGTCGAAGGGCCGCTGCCCAAGATTGCCGACGATGGGCGCAAACCGATGGACGTTTATGCGCGGCCGTTTGACAAGTCGGACCCGCGGCCGAAAATCGCTGTGGTGATCGGCGGCTTGGGGCTGGGCGAGGCGGCGACGCAGGCGGCGCTCGACCGCTTGCCAGAGGGGGTGACGTTCGCGATCACGCCGTATGGTTCTTCGCTGCAAGGGCTGGTTTCGACGGCACGGGCGAAGGGGCACGAGGTGCTGCTTGAGATGCCGCTTGAGCCTTACGATTATCCCGACAACGATCCGGGGCAGGACACGTTGTTGACCGGCGCGCAGGCGGAGGAAAATCCTGGGCGGATGCGGCGGGTGATGGCGAAGGTCGCGGGGTATTCGGGCTTGATCGCTTCGCAGGGCGGCAAGTTCTTGGCGAGCGAGCCTGATCTTCAAGCGCTGCTTCGCGCGGCGTCGGGGCGCGGGCTCTACTTCGTCGACAACGGCGAGGCGGATCAATCGATTGCACGCGAGGTCGCGGGCGCGGAGGGGGCGGCGTTTGCGCGCGGCGACCGGCTGATCGACCGCAATCCGACGCGCGAGGCGATCGAGAAGGAATTCACGACGCTTGAGGAATTGGCCAAGCAGCGCGGGTCGGCGATCGGGATTGCGACGGCGTTTCCGGTGACGATCGACCGCGTGACGGCGTGGGCGGCGAGCCTTGAGGAGAAGGGGATTGCGCTGGTGCCGGTGTCGACGCTGGTCGAGGCGCGGGCCGTTGTTGCGCCGGCCGTGGCGCCGACGGTTCGCTCGCACCCGCAGCCGCGGCGGACGGCACCCGCGCCTGCCGAACCGGCGCCTGTGTTGCCGGAGGATCCGCAGCCGTTCGAAGCGGCGCCGCATCCGTGAGCAAGATGGTCGATCCGGAGACCCTGCCCTATCGTCCTTGCGTGGGCATGATGGTTTTGAACCGCGCGGGCCTTGTCTTTGTGGGGCGGCGGATCTTCGGCGACGTCGGCGAGTCGTGGCAGATGCCGCAAGGGGGCGTCGATCCCGGCGAAGACCTGCGTGCGGCGGCTTTGCGGGAGCTTGAGGAAGAGACCGGCATTGCGAAGGTCGACGTCCTGGCGGAGGCGCCCGATTGGCTCACCTACGACTTGCCGCGCGAGGCGGTTGGCGTGGCTTTGAAGGGGAAGTATCGCGGGCAGACGCAGAAGTGGTTTGCCATGCGATTTTTGGGCGAGGATGGCGATATCGATCTTCAGGCCCATTCGCCGGCGGAATTCGACGCCTTCCGATGGGTTGAGATCGACGAGTTGCCCGCATTGATCGTGCCCTTCAAGCGCGGCGTCTATGAGAGCGTGGTTCGGGAATTTCGCCATTTCGCGTCGCCGGGATAGCGGCCACCCACTAGAACAAACCGCGAATATCGAGTGCCTGGGCCGCCTGGCGCGGTAACTTGTCCGATAGAAAACAGGCGATCGCGCGAGATTGTTGGCCGGAGAGAAACCTCCCGCCCCTTAGAATGGTCGAATGAGCGAGTCAGTTATTTTGATCCACGGTGCGTTTTGTGCCGGTTGGGCGATGGACGGGTATCGGCAGGTTTTTGAGGCGCAGGGGGCGAAGGTTTCCGTGCCCACGCTTCGCCATCACGACACGGTGCCGGGGCAGCGGGCGGTGAAGGAGCTGGGGCTGACCTCGACGTTGGATTATGCGGCGGATATCGAGGCGTTGGTGCGGACGATGCCGCGGCCGCCGGTGTTGATCGGGCATTCGATGGGCGGGCTGGTGGCGCAGATGGTGGCGACGCGGGTGCCGGTGAAGGCGCTGGTGTTGCTCGCGCCGTCGTCACCTTGGGGCACGTTGCCGACGACGTATTGGGAGATCATGTCGGCGCAGGGGCTTTATCTCGCCGGGCAGTTTTGGAACAAGCCGCTGCGGCCCGAGGCGTGGATTGCGGAGACGCATGCGCTGGACCTTCTGCCGCCGGGCGAGCGGGAGGCGACGTTCGCGCGCTTCGTGCCGGAGTCGGGGCTGGCGACGTTTGAGATTTTGCATTGGGCGATGGACGTGCGGCGCGCGAGCTTCGTCGATGCGCGGCAGGTGACGTGTCCGGTGCTGTGCGTCGCCGGGGCTTATGACCGGGTCAATCCGCCGAAGACGGTCGCGTCGATCGCGCGGCGTTATCGCGAACGCGGCGAATATTTCGAGGTCGCGAATGCCAGCCACTGGCTGATCGGCGAGCCGGGCTGGGAGAAGACCGCGCGCTATGTGCGCGAGTGGGTTTCCAACGTGACGTCGCCGGTTTCCGCTTAAGACCGGTCCAGTTTTCGCGGCCAGTTTCTCTCGCTGCGCGAATTCGGCGAACGAAACGAGGGCCAAGCGGAGTCGTTGGCGTTCGTCCTGGCTGGCTGTAAGTTTCGCGGCCCAGATGCACAACGACGAGACCCCCGATGGCGAAGACCGCTGCAACGAAGCAGAAACCGCGTGGCGTGACCTTGTTGGTGGGGACGCGTAAGGGGGCTTGGTTTTTTCATAGTGATCCGGCGCGCACGACGTGGCGTGTCGAGGGGCCGGTGTTGCTGGGCAATATCGTCAATCACATCGTGCGCGACCCGCGGGGGAAGTCGGGCACGTTGTTGATGGCGGCGAAGACGGGGCACCTTGGGCCTACGATTTTTCGCTCGGTCGATAAGGGCAAGACTTGGGTTGAGGCGCGGGTGCCGCCGGCGTTTCCGAAGATCGATGCGGCGCCGAAAAACGGCGGCCTGGGCGCGACGGCTGTGGCTTCGCATCCGCGCGCGGTCGGTCATACGTTTTGGATCTCGCCGGGGCACGCGGACGATCCGCAAGTTTGGTGGGCGGGGACGTCGCCGCCGGGGCTGTTCGTTTCGACTGATGACGGAATTTCGTGGGAGGGGGTCTCCGGCTTCAATGAGCATCCGATGTATTGGAAATGGTGCCCGGCCGACGGCGGCACGCCGGACGGGGCGCTGCTCAATCAGATTCTGATCGACCCGAGCGATGCGCGGCACATCTATATCGCGACCTCGACCGGCGGCGTGTTCGAGAGCCGCGACCGCGCGCGTTCGTGGGCGCCGCTGAACAAGAACGTCGAGGCGAATTTCCTCCCCGATCCGTATCCGGAGTTCGGGCAGGACGCGCACTACATCGCCTTTGCGCCGACGCACCCAGACCGGCTGTGGCAGCAGAATCATTGCGGCATCTATCGGCTCGACCGTCCCTCCGATAAGTGGGAGCGCATCGGCAAGCAGATGCCGAAAGAGGTCGGCGATATCGGCTTCACGATCCTCGGCCATCCGCGCGACGAAGACACCGCGTGGGTGTTTCCGATGGACGGCAGCGACGTGTGGCCGCGCACGAGCCCGGGCGGCGCGCCCGCCGTCTATCGTACGCGCGATGCGGGCGCGAGTTGGGAGCGGCAGGATAAAGGCTTTCCGAAGAAGCAGGGCTGGTTCACGGTGAAGCGGCAGGCGTTCTGCCGCGACGACATGAAGGCCGTCGGCCTCTATCTCGGCACCACGGGCGGCGAGGTGTGGGCGAGCACCAACGAAGGCGGCCGCTTCACGCAGATCGCCGCACACCTGCCGGAGATCTATTCGGTGGAAGCGGTGACCCGGTTGTGAGCGGCGTCGAGCGAAAGGCCCCGCGCCTCCGAACGCGTTCTAGCCCTGGGACCGCGGGCGTCCCCGCCCGCTCTTGTCTTCCTGGGACCGCCGGCATCCTGCCGGCACTTCCCACGGCGAGTCAGAAAGGGCCGGCTGGAAGCCGGCGCTCCCAGCGATGACCACCGCCGTCACCGTCTTCGTGCCGCAGCAGCTGCGCAGCTACACCGCCGGCGCCACGCATGTGGACGCGCAAGGCCGCACCATCGACGAAGCGCTCGCGCATCTCAATCAGCGCTTCCCGGGGATTCGCTTTCGCGTGGTCGACGAGCAGAACCGCATCCGCGAGCACATGCGCATCTTCGTCGACGGCGAGCGCGTGCACGAGGTCAGCGTGAAGCTGAAACCGAAGGCGGAGGTGCATATATTTGGGGCGCTGAGTGGGGGGTGATGCTTCACGCGCCTAGCATGTTGGCTACGCGTGCTCGCAAGTCATCAAAGCCAGGATGTCGGCGCGCCAGACTGCGAACGATGACCCTGCGAGCGTCCAGAATGCTCAGGCCGGTTCGCCTCGAAAGCGTGAAACTGCAATCGTGCTCATCAAGTTGAACTTGCATTGCCGGGGAATCCCGGGCGGCCCAAGGGGTCGCGCAATAAGTTGGGCGAGCATTTCATTGCGGCGCTGTGCGCGGATTTCGAGGCGCATGGCGCGCGGGTGATCGTGCGCGAGGATGAGCCTTCGGTTTATCTGCGCGTGATTGCGCGGGTGGTGCCGCCTTCGATGCTGTTGCAGCAGCATGAGAGCGTTGTCAGCGCGTTGAGCGATGAGGAGGTTCTGGCGTATTTGGCGGCGCTTGATGAGGTGATTGCTGCGCGGGGTGCGGGGCGTGTTCGGCGGCCGTCGGCGGTTGAGACGCCGCGTCCGCCTTCGCTTCGCTGCGGCGGATGCGGGCAGGATGCCCGCGGTCCCAGGGCTTTGGCTAATTCGTGTAGGCTGCCGCTCTACGATAGACCTCGCGGGAGGAGCGGATGTTTCGGTTTGAGCATAAGCGGCAGAAGTTGGCGAGCCGGGTGGTGTTTGCGCAGCGCGTCGCTTGGTCGTTGGCGATTGCGGTTGGGTTTATTGCGGTGTCGCTGGCCGCTGGAGTCGCCGGGTATGTCGTGTTTGCGCGGTTGCCGTTGGTCGATGCGTTTCTCAACGCTGCGATGATCTTGGGCGGGATGGGGCCGGTGGCCGTGCTTGAGGATGATGGGGCGAAAATTTTCGCCGGGCTTTATGCGCTGTATTCGGGGTTGTTGTTGATTGCGGTGACGGGCGTGGTGTTGGCGCCGGTGTTTCATCGCGTGCTGCATGCGATTCATGCGGATGAGGCGAAGTGACGGCGCGCTTGGTTTTATTGCGTTGCGCTGTGTCGCCCCCCCTCCACCACCGCTTCGCGGCGGTCCCC
>JAWXBY010000099.1:0-19376 GCA_034440355.1 Alphaproteobacteria bacterium | reverse complement strand
GTCAGGATCTCCGGCTGCTCCGCGAAGAAGATCAACCCGTAACTCACCGACCAAATCAGCTTCGTCGATTCAAGCGGCAGGATCGCCGACATGTCGGCGCGCCGGAACGCTTCACCGTAGAGCCATGTCCCCGCCGTCGCGATCACCGCCAACCCGGCGAGCGCCGCCAGATGCGGCAAGCTTGGCCACACCCATCCGGGCAACGACACGATCAACGTCATCGGCGTGAAGAACGCGACCATGTAGAAGCCTTGCGCGAACGCCGTATCGGTCTTCGAGAGTTCGCGGATCATCAACTGGCATCCGGCCCACATCACGACGGACACCAGAATGAGAATCTGCCCCAGCGACACCGTCTCGAACCCCGGCCGCACGACGACGAAGACGCCGGCGATCCCGACGGCCAATGCGATCAGCCGGCGCACATGTACGACCTCGCCCAGAAAGAGGATCGCGATGACCGTCGACATGATGGGCGCTGCAAACTCCAGCGCCGTCGTCTCCGCCAGCGGCACCATCGACAGCGCCACGAAGAAGATCATCATCGACACAGCATGAATGACGCCGCGCGTCGCGTGCAGCGGAAACCGCGCCGTCCGAATCGACGACGGCCCGAACCACCACACCAACGGCAACAGCAGCAGCAAGCCGAACGCGGAACGAAAGAACGCGATCTCGACCGGCGGCACCGCCCCCGACAACCCGCGAATAATCGCGTTCATGGTGGCAAAAAGGAACGTCGCGGCCAGGACGCAAACCATACCGATCAGCGGCCCGCGCACCCACCAGCGCACGCCTTCCCTTGAAGCGGCCTCTGCCCTAGTTTCAGACTGATGGCTCATCCCCTGCCCGCATCCATTGACGAAACCCTCGCTCTGCTCGGCCAAGGCGGCTACGTCGCCGGCCGCGATCTGGCGACCGTGCTGTACCTGGCGCTGAAGCTGGAACGACCGTTGTTCGTCGAAGGCGAACCTGGCACGGGCAAAACCGAAATCGCGAAGGTTTTGAGCGCGACATTAGGCCGCCGCCTCATCCGCCTGCAGTGCTACGAAGGCCTCGATATTTCATCCGCCGTGTACGAATGGAACTACGCCGGCCAGATGACGGCGATCCGTTTGGCCGAAGTGCAAGGCCAGCGCGACCGCGCGGTGATCGAAAGCGAAATCTTCACCGACCGCTTCCTGATCAAGCGCCCGTTGCTGCAAGCCCTGGAACCCCACGTCGAAGGCCCGCCGGTGCTCCTCATCGACGAACTCGACCGCGCCGACGAACCGTTCGAAGCCTTCCTGCTGGAAGTCCTCGCCGACTTCCAAGTCTCAATCCCCGAACTGGGCGTGGTGAAAGCAGCCCACCCGCCCATCGTGATCATCACCTCAAACCGCACCCGCGAAATCCACGACGCCATCAAACGCCGCTGCCTCTACCACTGGGTCGACTTCCCGGACGCTGAGCGCGAACTCGCCATCGTGCGCAACAAAGTCCCCGGCGTCAGCGACCGCCTCTCCAAAGAAGTCGTCGCCTTTGTCCAAAGCCTACGCAAGTCCGACCTCTTCAAACTCCCCGGCGTCGCCGAAACCCTAGACTGGGCCCAAGCCCTAACCGCCCTAGACACAATCTCCCTCTCACCCGAAGCGGTGCAGTCAACGCTGGGCGTCCTCCTAAAATACCAAGACGACCTAGCCAAAATCCGAGGCCCCGAAATAGACCGCCTCGTCGCCGAAGCCCGCAGCGCTGCCGAGTAATATGCCAAGCGCACCCAAACTCATCGCACCGCGCTCTACTTCACCCCTCTCCCTTCCGGAATCGGAAGGGAGAGGGGCCGGGGGTGAGGGATGGAGTCTCCGCCAGCACGCCCACGAGCACGCTCGCACGCAACCCATCACACGCATCACCTCGCACAACGCCCATCCCTCACCCCCATCCCCTCTCCCTTCCCGAAGTGGGAAGGGCGAGGGGCGCTCCATCGTGTCCCCGCTCGAGCGACGCGTGCGGCCATGACCGAACTCGCCGACAACATTGTCCACTTCGCGCGCACACTTCGCCGCGCAGGCTTCCCGCTTGGCACCGGCCAGATCAACGAAGCCATGCGCGCGGTGGACACGATCGGCATCACGCGCCGCGACGACCTGCGCAGCGCGTTGTTCGCGACACTCGTCAGCCACCCCGGCCAACGCCCAATCTTCGACCAAGCCTTCGACGCCTTCTGGCGCGACCCCGGCCTCTTCGAAAAGGCGATGGCGGCTCTCCTGCCGCAAACGCTCGTCCCACCCACCGATCTCCCGCCGACGGCCGGCGCACGCCGCATAGCCGAAGCCCTGCGCGGCCAAGCCGAACCGCGCACCGGCGAAAACCGCGTCCAACTCGAACTCGACGCGCGCGACACCGCGTCGGGCGATGAAATCCTCGCCGCCAAAGACTTCGAGCAAATGAGCAACGACGAAATCGCCCGCGCCAAATCCGTTCTGGCGCACATGAACTGGTCGCTCCCCGAACAAACCTCACGCCGCACGCAACCAGCCGCACGCGGCCACGCCTTCGACCTCCGGCGCACCTTACGCAAGTCGCTGAAGACGGGCGGCAACATCATCCGCCTCGAACGCCGCTCGCGCCAAACGCGCGAGCCGCCGCTCGTCGTGCTGTGCGACATCTCCGGCTCGATGAGCGGCTACGCCCGCATGTGCCTGCATTTCCTGCACGGCCTGACCCACGCGCGCCGCGTGCGCGGCCGCGCCATGCACACGTTCCTCTTCGGCACGCGCCTCACCAACGTCACCCGCGCGCTCCGCCTCCGCGACCCCGACGAAGCGCTCAGCAAGGTCGCAAGCCTCACCCCAGACTGGGACGGCGGCACGCGCATCGCCGACGCGCTCGTCCGCTTCAACCGCGACTGGTCGCGCCGGGTCCTCGGCCAAGGCGCGGTCGTGCTGCTGATCACCGACGGCCTGGAACGCGACGACGTCAGCACGCTCGCGCAAGCCGCCGAACGCCTGCACCGCTCGACGCGCCGCCTGATCTGGCTCAACCCCCTCCTCCGCTACGACGAATTCGCGCCAAAAGCGCAGGGTGTGCGCGCCTTACTCGCCCACGTGGACGAATTGCGCCCCGTGCACAATCTTACCAGCATGGCCGACCTGGCCGACGCGCTCGCCGGCCGCCCGCTGAACGACCGCCTCCAACGCACAAAGGACCGCGCCGCATGACGGCCGACCACGACAAAGTCCTCGAAACCGCCGCCGACTGGCTCGCCGAAGGCCACCCCGTCGCGCTCGCGACAGTGATCAAAACATGGGGCTCCGCCCCGCGCCCCACCGGCAGCCAACTCGCCGTGCGCAAAGACGGCACCTTCGTCGGCTCCGTCTCCGGCGGCTGCGTCGAAGGCGCGGTGATCACGGAAGCGATCGACGCCATCACCGACGGCAAACCCCGCAAACTCTCCTTCGGCGTCACCAACGACGAAGCCTGGCAAGTGGGCCTAGCCTGCGGCGGCCAAATCGAAATCTTCGTCGAACGCGTGGATTGAGGGACATGATGTCAGCGCGCTGTCGGCCCCCCTCCACCGCCTTCGGCGGTCCCCCTCCACCGCTAAAGCGGGGGAGGATAATGGCGCGGCATCTCTCATCCTCCCCCGCTTTAGCGGGGGAGGGGGACCATCGCGGAGCGATGGTGGAGGGGGGCCGATGAAGCGCACCACGCTGACCGCACTCACCGCCGCGCGCGCATCCGGCAAGAGCGTTGTCCTCGCCACACGCCTCGACACCGGCGAAGAGCGCCTGATCACACCAACAACCGGCGCAACAGACCCACTCGCACAAGCCGCCCTCAAAGCCGCACAACGCGACCAAAGCGTGTCGGCCGACATCGACGGCCACACCTGGTTCCTCAACGTCTTCAACCCGTCCCCGAAACTCTACATCGTCGGCGCCGTCCACATCGCCCAACCCTTAAGCCAGATCGCGGCACAAACGGCCTTCGACGTCACCGTCATCGACCCACGCACCGCCTTCGCCTCCAGCGAACGCTTCCCGAACCTCCACCTCATCACCGCCTGGCCCGACGAAGCTCTCGCCGACCTGCCGCTCGACAGACGCACCGCGGTCGTAACGCTGACCCACGACCCGAAACTCGACGACCCCGCGTTGATCGCGGCGCTAAAATCGGAGGCGTTCTACATCGGCGCGCTCGGCTCCAAGAAAACACACGCCGCCCGCGCCGCACGCCTGAAGGCCGCAGGTTTCGACGACACGGCCTTCGCGCGCATCAAAGGCCCCGTCGGCCTCGACATCGGCGCAGTCTCCCCTGCGGAGATCGCGGTCTCGATCATGGCCCAAATCATCGAAACCCTGCGCGGCCCGAAATCCGCATGAAGTTCGGCCGCGTCCCCATAGCAGAAGCCGAAGGCGCCATCCTCGCGCACGGCGCAGCGACCTTCCGCAAAGGCCGCACCCTCACCGCCGCCGACATCGAAGCCCTGCGCGCCTCCAACGTCGAAACGGTGATGGTCGCGCGCCTAGAACCGGGCGACGTCCCGGAAAACGAAGCCGCCGCCCGCATCGGCAAAGCGGCCGCCGGAAAACACACAAGCCTCTCAGCCGCCCACACCGGCCGAACCAACATCTACGCCGACGAACGCGGCCTCCTCATCGTCGACACCGCCCGCGTCAACGCGCTGAACGCCATCGACGAAAGCATCACCGTCGCGACTCTCGCCGCCTACGACATCGTCGAACCGCGCCAGATGCTCGCCACAATCAAAATCATTCCCTTCGCTGCCGCCGAAGCGGCGGTTAAGAAAGCGGAAGGGGACGCGGTTATCAGCGTGGCCCCGTTCACGCCGAAGAACGTTGCGCTGATCTCCACGACACTACCCGGCACGAAGGCATCGCTGCTCGACAAGAACCGCGCCGTCCTCATCGCGCGCGTCGAAGCACTCGGCAGCAGCGTCGCATCCGAAACGCGCTGCGCTCACGGCGCCGACGCCATCGCAAAGGCGATTGCCGACGCCGCGTCCGCGAAACCGGACATGATCCTCATCTTCGGCGCATCCGCGACAACCGACCGCCAAGACGCCGTGCCCGCCGGCCTCGTGCAAGCGGGCGGCGCGATCGACCACTTCGGCATGCCGGTCGACCCTGGCAATCTGCTGCTGCTCGGCCGCCTGAACGGAACGCCGGTCGTAGGCCTGCCCGGTTGCGCCCGCTCGCCGAAAATCAACGGCTTCGATTTCGTCTTGCAACGCCTCTGCGCCAACGTCGAAGTCACCCGCACCGACATCACCGCGATGGGCGTCGGCGGCCTGCTGAAAGAAATCCCGACCCGCCCGCAACCACGCGACGCCACCACGCCAAAAGCCCAACGCGCACCGGCGATCGCGGCGATCGTCCTCGCGGCAGGTCGCTCGACACGCATGGGAACCGACAACAAGCTGCTGATGAACCTGCACGGCACGCCGATGGTCGCGCGCACGGTGGCCACCATCGCGGCAAGCCCCGTAAAGCCGATCATCGTCGTCACCGGCCACGAAGCGCACGCCATCCAAGTCGCGCTTAAACACGAACCGGTCACCTTCGCGCTCAACCCGCGCTTCGCCGAAGGCATGTCGACGTCGCTGAAGGCTGGCCTCGCCGCCCTGCCGGCCGACATCGACGGCGTGCTGATCTGCTTGGCCGATATGCCAGCCGTCACGACCAACGACATCGCCAAACTCATCGCCGCCTTCAACCCGACCGAGGGCCGCGCCATCATCGTGCCTACGCACCAAGGCAAGCGCGGCAACCCCGTCCTCTTCGCGCAAGGCTTCATCGACGAGATGCGCGAGGCGCAAGGCGACGCCGGCGCGCGCGCCGTGCTTTCCGCCCACGCCGATGCCGTGTATGAGGTCGAGATGCAAGACGCCGGCATCCTCGCCGACGCCGATACGCCCGCCGCCTTCGCCGCCATCGAGGCCCAATTCAAATCATGAGCGACGATCTCTACGCCAAAGAACTGCTACGCTGGGCCGCCGACGCCAGCCGCGCCGGCCACCTCCCCGACCCCAAGCGCGCCGCCACGGTGAACAACGCCATGTGCGGCGACAAAGTCACGATGGAATTCGCCGTCGACCCGACGCACGAAATCATCGACTGCCGCCACGACACAAAGGCCTGCGTCCTCACGCAAGCCTCGGCGTCAATCCTCGCCGCGCACGCGTCCGGCGAATCCGCCGACTCGCTCGCGATCCTGAAGGCCAAGGTCACGAAGATGCTGAAGGAAGGCGCCGACGCCCCACCCGGCAAATGGTCCGCCTACGGAATATTCGCCCCCGTCCGCGACCACAAAAGTCGCCACACCTGCGTCCTACTCCCGCTCGAAGCGGCGGAGAAGGCGCTAGGGGACTAACGGCGGCACATACCGCCGCTCGATAAACGCGCGCGCCGTCGTGAAACCGCCGCCGTCGAAGATATCGTTGTGTCCGATACCTTCCGGCCAAAACCCTTCTTTCGGCTGATTGGCCGCCTCGAAAATGCGCTTACCCAGATACTGCGGGATCACATAATCGTCGCCGCCGTGCATCACAAGAATCGGCGCCGTGATGTTCGCAATGCGCGCGAGCGATTCATATCGGTCGCTCATCAGCCAAGACACTGGCACAATCGGAAAGCGAAACGCCGCGACGTCGACCGTCGACGTGTACGGCGCCTCGAGCACCACGAGCGCCACCTTCCGCTCCGACGCCATTTTGGTCGCGACCCCGCTCCCCAGCGATTGTCCGTAAAGCACAATCGCCTCGTCGGTCACGCCCTGCGTGTTCAACCAATCAAGCGCGGCGCGCGCATCGAGATAGAGCCCGTCCTCGGTCGGCGTGCCGTCGCTGCCCGCATAACCGCGATAGGCGGGCATCATGACGCCCATGCCCGCTTCTTTGAAGTACTTCAGCCGATAGCGCTGGCTGCGCAACGACCCGCCATTGCCGTGGAACAACAGCACCGTCGGCCGCCCATCCGGCGGCGGCCAGTACCACGCATACACTCTGAGTCCGTCAGCGGTCTTAAGCTCGACCTCCTGCACGTCAGCCAACATCGCGTAATGCGAAGGCGGCACGCGGCGAATCTGATCAGGGAAATACATCAGGTCACGCTGATAGAGGTACATCAGCCCAACGAGGGCGACGTACGCCACCGCAGCGACAGATCCGACACCGATAGCGACTCGGCGCATCGCTCAGCCCTACAGAACGTTCGGTTCGACGAGAACCTCGCCGCCGCAAACAATCACCACTCGCTTGGTGTCGGGCGGCGGCAGCGCCGGCGAACTCTCTACGAGCGGTTCCGCCGCCGCGAGTTGGCTCGAAGGCAAGATTGCCGTCAATGTCACATCAAAAACTTGATCGGCCGCAGCAAACACATGCGACCGCGCGTCGGCCATCACATCCGTACCGTCAGCAACCACGGCAGCGGGATTGATTGTCGGCGGTTCGATAATCGGCATCGCCACTGGAATTTCGACGCTCCATTGCCATTCGCCAGGAACGAATCCAATCCCCATCGGTATCGGACCCCCAGCCTTCACGATCGCGATCTGCTCGTCCGTCAGCCACGCTTCGATGCCGCCGCAGGCGAAACTCGGCGACAGCGACGCACCCGCGGCGACGATGCCAACGACACAACGCACGAGCACATTCGCCATGACAGCATCCTCAGGTTTGAGCCTTCGCCAACCACGCAGCCATCCCCGGCAGCACAAGCTCATCGCCTGTCCGGCCGACTGACCCTACGCCAACGTTCAGCGGTACAAGCCGCGCCGATCCATCGATCGTGACTTTCGCCTCCGATTTGGACAAATTGAAGACGCAAACGATGTGATCGCCGCCACCCGTCCGCTCGAACGCCAGCACCTGGTCCGTCGCAGCAAGTACCCGCATCTCGCCCAGCACCAACGCCGGGTACGCCTTTCGCAGCGCCACCAGTGCCCGTGCGAACCAAAGCACGGAACCCTTGTCCTGCTCCTGCTTGTTCGCGGCCAAACCCGCATGCGCCGGGGCGACCGGCAGCCACGGTTCGCCATACGAAAAGCCTAGGTTGGGTTTGCCGGCGACCCACGGCATGGGCGTTCGGCAGGGGTCGCGCCCCTTCGAGTACGGGAAGTACAACTCGCCCACCGGATCGCGGATTTGATTGCGCTCGATCGGCCCGTCGGGCAGCCCCAACTCTTCGCCCTGATAGAGCAGCACCGTACCCTTCAGCGTCATCAGCAACGCCAGCGCCAACTTCGCCAACGCCGGATCGGCGTCCATCGTGCGCCCGTAGCGCGTCACGGTGCGCGGCACGTCGTGGTTCGAGAACGTCACGCACGGCCACAAGCCCTCGATCTCGTCGAGGAACGCGTAGTGCTTCGCGAACACCTCCGGCTTGAACGTGCGGTCTTCGAGGAACGTGAACGTATAACCCGTGTGCAGCCCATGCGTCGCGCCGGCGAAGTGGCCGAGCAATCCCGGCTCCTCCGAAAACTCGCCGAACACGAAGCGGTTGTCGTACGCGTCGACGACCGCGCGGATCTGGTCCAGCACCGTCCGGTTCTCCGGCAAATTGCTGTCGCGAATGCGCCGCTGCAAATTCGGCGCGTGCGCCCAGTGATGCGCCGTGCGATCGGCCAACGGCACGGCGGGATTGTCGCGCTGCTCGGCGTCATGAAGAAAACTGTTCGCGACGTCGAGACGGAATCCGTCGACGCCGCGATCGAGCCAGAACTTCAGCACGTCGAGCGCCGCTGTCAGCGCCGCCGGGTTGTGTAGATTGACCTTCGGCTGCTGCTTCAAAAACTTGTGGAAGTAATACTGCCGCCTGAGCGGATGATACGACCACGCCGGTCCGCCGAAGACCGACAGCCAATTGTTCGGCGGCGTGCCGTCCTCGCGCGGATCGGCCCACACATACCAATCGGCCTTCGCGTTATCGCGCGATCTCAGCGACTCCAGAAACCACGGATGCTGATCGCTGGTATGGCTCAACACTTCGTCGAGAATGACCTTAAGCCCGCGCCGATGCGCCTCGGCGATCAGCTTCTCGAACCCCGCCATCGTGCCCAGCGTGGGCTCGACGCCGTTGAAGTCGGCGACGTCATACCCGAAATCGCGATTGGGCGAGGGATGGATCGGCGACAGCCAAATCGCATCCACCCCAAGCGATGCGATGTAATCGAGCTTCCCCTCGATCCCCTTCAGATCACCGACGCCGTCGCCATCGCTGTCGCAAAACGACCGCGGATAAATCTGATAGACGACGGCGCCCCGCCACCACGGCGTCATGGGCGAAAAACTACAGCCGGTCGATACGTTCAATCACGCGCGAGACCAGCCCATAGGCCTTCGCCTCTTCCGCGCCCATCCAGAAGTTCCGGTCGGTGTCGTTCTCGACCTTCGAGAGCGGCTGCCCGGTCTCATCGGCGATCGTCTTGTTGATGCGCCCGTGCATCTTGAGAATCTCTTCCGCCTCGATCTCGATGTCCGACGCCGTACCACGCATCCCGCCCAGGGGCTGATGGATCATGAAGCGCGTGTTCGGCATGCAGAACCGGTTCGCCTTGTCCGCGCCCAGATAAATGTGCACGCCGGCCGAGGCGACCCACCCCGTGCCGATCATCTTCACCTGCGGGCGGAGCGACTTGATCACGTCATGGATCGTGTCGCCCGACTCCACATGCCCGCCCGGCGAGTGGATGACGATCTTGATGTCCTTGTTCGGATCCTCTGCCGTCAACGCCAGCAGGTTCGCCGTCACGCGCTCGGCCATCTTCATGTCGACCTCGCCGAAGATCAGCACGGTGCGCGACTTGAACAACGCCTGCGGAATGGCCATGAACGGCGCCGGTTCCGGGGTTTTCGGGGCTTCTTCTGCGTCCAAGCGAAAGCGCGGAGCCATGGCCTTTGTTCCTTGCAATGGGGGATTCGAGGGCCGGTTTAGCACCCCGCCCGGACCCACGCCAAGCCTGTCAATTTACCCCAACAACCTTAGCCAAAGTCGGGCCAATTTCGGCGTTGATGACGAGATCGGCCAGGTGATCCAGCTCCGTCGGATCGCGGTTCAGAATCACAAGCTTCGCACCGTGCTTCTTCGCGGCGATCGGCAAACCGGCAGCCGGATAGACAACCAGCGACGAGCCGATCGCGAGAAACAGGTCGCATTCCAACGCCGCCTCCGCCGCGCGTTCCATCTCAAGTTCCGGCATCGCCTGCCCGAACGAAATCGTCGCCGACTTCACGATCCCGCTGCACTTGACGCAGACCGGCGGCTCCTTCGTCGCGCGGAACGCAGGTTCGATGTCGTCGAACTCATGCCGCGTCTCGCACTCCAGGCACTTCGCGTAGGTGGCATTTCCGTGCACCTCGATCACCTTCGAGGCCGGTACCCCGGACGCCTGATGCAACCCGTCGATATTCTGCGTGATCACATGGCTGACCTTGCCGGCATCGACCAGCCGCGCAATCGCGCGATGCCCCGCGTTCGGCGTCGCCGCCTTCAGCGTCGGCCGTCCATCGAACAGCCGCGTCCACGCCTCGACCCGCGCATCGCGCGAGCGCACGAACTCGTCGAAATAGATGACGCGGTTCTTGCTCCAAATCCCGCCCGGACTGCGGAAATCCGGAATCCCGGACTCCGTCGAAATCCCCGCGCCGGTGAACACCACCGCAAAGCGCGAACGGTCGAGCACTTTCTTGAAATCATCAAGCATCGGCACAGGATTGCACGGCCCGCCCCGCCCGATCAAACCCCTGAAGCTACAGCGCCAGAGGGTGCAATCCCCACTGCCAGCAGAACGCCAGGAACACCAGGATCGCGAGCGTCAGCAACGCATACCCCGTCTGCGCCAGCCGCGCACGTGTGTCCGTGCCAAAACCCGTGATGCTCCAATAGACCATCGGGATCACAAGCACCGCCAGCGCCACCGGTATGGCAAGCAGCACCATCAACGTCGGCGACGGTCCGTGCAGAATATCGAGCGGCGCCGGCGTCGACATCAACGCCGCCATCGCGATCAGCGCACCAATCGTCAACCCCGCGGCAAGGAACGCGGCGAGACGCGGGAACATGGTGATGACCGCCTTGGGATCGCCCAGAATCTGCCGGCTCAGGAACCCGTTCGTCCAACCCCACAACGCCATCGCGCAGAACGCAACGACGATAGCCAGCGCGACCGACCACAACGCCCACTCGCTGGCGCCCGTCACGCGATCATAAACGTCGGAGTCCAGCACCAACTGCGTCGGCTGCCCGCGCCCATCGACAAGCGCAGCAGCGCGCCACTGAAAATCCGGATTGACCCACGTCCCGTTCGCTTGCGGCAGGAACGTCAACTCCCGCCCCGAGCGCGCGAGATGAACGACCAACCGCCCCTCACCCGGCGCGGTCACAGACAACTGCCCCGCAGCCGCCGCCATCACGGTAAAGTCGCTCCGCGCACGCCGCACGGCCATATACGTTCCCACCAACTGCTGCGCACGCAATTCGGCGGTCGGGTTCACTTCCGCGACAGGCTCCCCGCGCGCCGGCCACAGCACGTCGAACAAACCCTTGCGCAACGGTTGACTCGCATCGAAACGGCAGTCGCCGTTATATGCAATGAAGAAGCCCGTCTTCGTCTCCGGCACCATCGCAAGCTGCGAGCAGAAGCCCAGCCACGACCCGTCATGCCCGATCCAGCGCACGCCGTTGCGCCGCCCTTCCATGAACCCATAGGCCCAACCGTCGAGCCCCTCGACCTGCGTAAAATGCTCGGCCTGCATGCGCTCAATCGATTGCTGGCTGAGCAGATGCTCGTCGTCGCCATAAACGCCCTGGTTCATGTGCACCAGCATGAACTTCGCCATGTCGTCCGCGGTCGTGATCAGATCGCCCGCAGGCCCGATGCGCATGCGATCGAGCTCGGCGCGCTTGAACCCGTTCTCGTTGCCGCCTTTGAAATACGGCACCGCGATATCTTGCGGCAGCGGATACGGCACGCCGAACGACGACGACGTCATGCCCAGCGGCGTGAAAATATGCTCCTGGATATACGCATTGAAGTCCTGCCCGCTGACGCCCTCGACGACATGCCCCGCCAAAGCAAAGCCGTGGTTCGAGTACGCGAACATCTTCCCCGGTGGCAGAACGCGCGGCGGCATCGACTGCGCGAGATACTGCCCCAACGGCTCGACCACGCCGGTCAGCGGCGCGGACATGCCCAGATACTTGTCGTCGAACCCAGCCGTATGCGTGAGAATATTGGCCAGCGTCACCGGCTCGGCATATGTCGGCGCAATCTTGAACCCGCTCAGATACGTGTTCACATCGGCGTTGAGATCGGCCTTGCCCTGCTCCACCAACTGCATGACGGCGGTCGCGGTGAACAATTTCGAAATCGACGCCACGCGAAAACGCGTGCGATCCGGATCGACAGGAACGCGCGCACGAATATCCGCGAACCCATAGCCCGCCTTCAGCGTAACCTTGCCGTCCTGAATGATGACGATGGTGGCGCCGGGAAACTCACCCGCCGCAATCAATCCGGTCATCAACCCGTCGACATAACCTTTCAAGCGCGACTGATCCGAAGGACCTTCGGGCGCGGCGTCGGCGGCACCCAACTCGACGGCATCGCCCTCTGCGGAATCCGGCGCATCCAACGGCCCACGCGGCGTGATCTTCTTGCCCAGCGGCCCGCTCTCGTCGCGCGGCGGCGCATCGAGCACCGGATCACCGAACGGCGCGGGAGTCGGTTCCTCGGCCGGTTGCGCGAGCGCCAACTGCACGCACGCAAACCAGATCAGGCCAAGCAACAGAAACCGCCCACCCATTCAGCGCCCCTAGAAAGACCGCCCGGAACTCTATCGGGCCACGCAGCGCGCATCTACCCGCGCCGTCCCGGAATTATCAACCCGACGGCCCTTAAGAATGCTGAACACGTGCAGCCACGGCGTGCAGCGCCCAAACCGGTTCGCGCCCCCGAGGTGCCTAGCGACTCTGGCGTGCAGCGCTACGCCTTCACCGCTCCCGGTTTGCCCGCCTCGATCGCAAATTTGCCCAACGACCCGTCCTTGGTCTTTGGATCGCGAACATCCTCCACGACACGCAGATCGACCGTCATCGCCTGCCGTCCTGCCTCGCACAGGAGGTAGCCACGCTTGCGGCTGTCGAAGAACTTGATGTGCGGATTGTCGGGCAGCATCTTCGCGAACATGTCGTAGGGCACGCCGGCCGACGTGATCGACGTACCGACCAACTCCGTCGCAACGGTGGCGGAGTTCGGATTGCGAAAATCTTCCTTCACGTCGTTGACCCAGAAGGAATGGATGTCGCCGGTCACGAACACGGGGTTCGCAACCTTCGTCCGCGTCATCGCGCCGATGATCCTCTCGCGCGCCGTCGGAAAGCCGTTCCAATCGTCCGTCCACCAACCTTCGACGCCCTCTTTCGTTTTCTGGAAGAGGCGCGAGAACATCTCGCCGTTGCCGACCACGGTCCACACCGACTTCGAGCGCGAGAACACACCGTTCAGCCACCGCTCCTGCTCCGCGCCCAACAGCGACCGGCCGTCGTCGAATAGGTCCTTGCACTCGGCCGTCACCACTTGTCCGCCGCCCTTCTCCTTCGAGCGGCACGCGGCGGGCGAGCGGTACTGCCGGTTGTCGATCATGGCGACGTCGACGAGATCGCCGAACACCGAACGCTGATAGAGTTGCATCCCCGACGGACGCGGAATGGCGATGCGACGCAGCGGCATGTGCTCGTAATACGCCTGATACGCGGCCGCGCGCCGCTTCACGAACGCAGCCGGATCCTGCCAGTCCTCGGACTCCAGCGCCTGATAGTCGTTGTCGACCTCATGATCGTCCCAGGTGACGAGCCACGGACAATGCGCATGCGCACGCTGCAGCGACGTCTCGGACTTATAGAGCGCATGCCGGTCGCGATATTCCTCAAGCGTCAACGGCTCCGGCCCGTCATGCCGGCGCACCGGATCGCCCCACGACGATTCATAGATGTAGTCGCCCAGATGAAGCACCAGCGACGGATCATCCTTCACCATGAAGTCGTAGGCGGTGAAATAGCCTTGCTCGTAGTGCTGGCAGGACGCCACCGCAAAACGCAGCTTGTCGAGGGTCGACCCCACTTGCGCAGCCGTCCAAGCCCTCCCGACCGGACTGGCGTCGCCGCCGGCGATGCGGAAGCGATACCAATACGGCCGCCCCGAAGGCAGACCGCGCACCTCCACATGCACCGCGTGCGCAAGCGCGCGCCGCGCCAACACCTCGCCGCTGCGCACGATCGTCGTCATCGCCTGATCGCTCGCCACTTCCCAAATCACGGGGACAGTTTCCTCGGCCACTGACGCACGATCGAACGGATCCGGCGCGATCCGCGTCCACATCACAAAGCCGTCGCCCACCGGATCGCCCGATGCGACGCCGAGAGCAAACGGATACGCGCTGAACTTCGGCTTCGCGATCAGCGGCCATTCACAAGCGCTGAGCGCCGCACCGGCAATCGACACCGACGCCAGCGCCGCGGCACGACTTAGCAACGCGCGGCGGTTGAATTGAAATGCACTCATCGTCATCCCCACATCCGAAATCTTGGCCAATACGCACCACAAGCACCGGACACGACGCAACGAACATCCCTGCATCATAAAAACGTCAGCGAATTGTCACTGAAAAACTCGCGCGAACAACGATGCGCAGGCGCATCACGAAATGCGTCTCGCGAAGCTCGCGATGCGTCATACGCTCTCACTGTGCTCCGCAACTGGAGCGTCGCCGCAACACAATACGATCCGCACCGCCTTCGTCATTCAACCGTCGTACAACGGTCGCGAGACCGAAACGTCGATCCCTACTTTGGTCCCCGGGGATGTCGCGGAAGTTGTGCTTCCGGGACGTGAGTTTTGTCTTATTCGCGGGGGCGATATGCATTTTTCCAGCCGACTCTTGGGTACGTCTACGCTTTGTGCGGCAGCGTTGCTGACCATGAGCGTTCCGGCCTACACGCAGGCCGTGTCATCCAGCATCCGCGGCGAGATCGTCTCGTCCGACGGCACGCCGGTCACGAACGCGACCGTCGAAATCATCGACACGCGCACCAATAGCGTCACACGCCAAGGCGCGCCGAACGGTCAGTTCAACGCCTCGGGCCTTGACGTCGGCGGTCCGTACACCATCCGCGTCTCCGCGCCGGGTTATCAGGACACGGAAATCACCGGCGTGTTCATCACGCTGGGCGAACCGACCCGCCTCGCCGTCAACCTGGAATCGTCGCAATCGGCCACCCGCGAAAAAGTCACCGTGACCGGCACACGCGGCAACGCCAAGATCGACGCCCGCGGCACAGGCACCTCATTCAGCGAACGCGACATCCGCGAAGCGCCGGTGATCAACAACGACTTCAAGGAAATCATCAGCCAGTCGCCGCTTGCGACACACGAACTGGCCGGCGCGGGCTCGAACGTCCTGCTGTCGACGCAGCAAATGTCGATCGCCAGCACCAACCCGCGCTGCAACTCGTTCAATATCGACGGCGTGTCGCAGAACGACAGCTTCGGCCTGAACAGCGGCGGTTATCCGACCGCTCGCGCGCCGCTGCCGACGCAGTGGGCCAAACAAATCCAGGTCGCGGTCTCGCCCTACGATACGGAATACAACGACTTCTGCGGCGGCGTGATCAACGTCATCACGAAGACGGGTGAGAACGAATTCCACGGCGGGTTGTACTACAACTTCAAGGACCAGGATCTCCGCGGCAAGGATATCGGCAACGGCACCAGCCCGACCAAGGTCGACTTCCAGGAAGAAAACTGGGGCGCCTATCTCTCCGGTCCGATCATCGAAGACAAACTGTTCTTCTTCGCTGGCTTCAACCGCATCCTGCGCACCGGCGCGACGTCGGACTTCGGCCCCGCGGGCTCTGGCGCCGCGAACGTCGTCGGCACCGTCTCGCAGGCCGAACTCGACCAGATCATCAACATCTCCAAGACGATTTACGCCTACGATCCCGGCAACACGGCCAGTTCCGCGCCGGAAGACATCAAGAACCGCATCGTAAAGCTGAACTACAACATCAACGACAACCATCGCGCCCAATACACGTACCAATACTCCGAAGGCGGCGCGAACCAAGCAGGCTCGACGCCGTCGTTCAACAGCGCCACGGGCAACCCCCAGAGGCTCGCCCTGTCGTCGACGCGCTACTTCGACGGCGAAGAACTGGAATCGCACAATTTCCAATTCTTCAGCAACTGGTCCGATCGCTTCTCAACCGAAGTGAAACTTGGTCGCGTGTTCGTGATCGGCAACCAAATCCCCTTGGGTGGCGCCGACATGCCGACGATCCTGGTTCAAGCGGACAACGCGTCCAATCCGGACTCCGCCTCCTACACGGGCGGCGACGGCTACGTGATCTTAGGGCCCGACAACAGCCGTCACTTCAACTTCCTCGAATACACGGCAAACGTCGCCAAAATCACCGCCACCTATGATCTCGATGATCACGTGATTAAGGCCGGTTACGAAAAGAAGACGCTCGATATCTTCAACAGCTTCGTGCAGACGGCGGACGCGATGTACCGCTTCGACTGTATTTCCGACGGCGTCGCCGGCAACGGAAACTGCTTCGACGAAGGCGTCGTCGCTCTCTTCGGCGATACGCGCTTCGGCAGCAACAGCGCGACCGTACCCGTCAACTCGGTCACGTATCAAAACAACCCGTCGAACGACCCGGCGGCCGCGGCCGCGAAATGGGGCTACAACATCGACACGCTCTACGCGCAAGACGATTGGTCGATAACCTCGAACCTCGCGGTCCTGTTCGGCCTGCGCTACGACCGCTTCGACTCCAAGGGCGACATCCACGCCAACCCTGGCTTTGCCGCAGCCCACGGCTTCGACAACACCGGCGACCTTGACGGCTTGGACATCTTCCTGCCGCGCGCGTCGTTCTCCTACGACCTGCCCCCCGAAACCGAGGACGGTTTGGATATGACCTTCCGCGGCGGCGTCGGTCGTTACTCCGGCGGCGCCCCCAACGTGTGGGTGTCGAACAACTACAGCAACGACGGCATGCAGCAGGTCCTGCTCTCGGGCCTGCCCGGCTCAGGCCCGCTCGCCGGCATTACGCCCGACTTCTTGAACACGACGCCGGGTGGCGGCCTGACCAATCTCGAACAAGTGCACCCGGCGCTCGAAAGCCTGCTCAGCGCTTTGACCAGCAACGGCACCGTGAACGCGCTGGCGCCCGACTTCAAACTGCCGTCGATCTGGCGTGCAAACCTGGCCATGGACGTGCGTTGGCAGGACTGGGACGCGACGATCGAATACCTGCGCACCGATGCGGTCGATCAGCTCTTCTACCAAGACCTGCGTATGGTCCCCATCGACACGGGTCCGGACGGCCGCATCATCTATGACCACATCACGACGGTCGATCCTACAAAGGTGCGCCCCACGGGCGTGGGCGATCTCGTCCTGCGTAACGCGGACGGCGGCGTGGGCCAGTTCATCATGGCCGGCATCGGCAAGCGCTTCGACATCGACGAGGGCCGCGGCGACGTCCGCCTGCGCCTCGACTACGTCCACTCCGACGTCGAAGACCTTGGCGGCCTGACCTCCAGCGTAGCCGCGTCGAACTTCACGGCGCAGGCGAAGACCGCCATGAACGAGCCGGAACTCGGCCGCTCGAGCTATGAGCGCGAGCACATCTTCAAGATGCGGGCGAGCGCCGGCTACCGCTTCTTCGACTTCCTGGAATCGCGCCTGAGCATGTTCGGCGTCACCATGTCGGGCCAAGGCGTAAGCTACACGTTCCAAAGCAACCCGTACGTCGACAACATCAACGCGGCTTCTAACCCGGGCGGCGTGAACCAGACCTATAACGACAACCAACCGGGCGGCCGCGCGCTGCTCTATGTCCCCAAGACCAACGCAAGCGGCGAAGTCGTTTGCGGCACGACCACCGCGACCAGCTCCGATCCGACGGTCTTCTTCGCCGCCGGGTTCGACTGCGCAGGCTTCAACTCATACCTTCGCTCGCAAGGCCTGCTCGACTACGCAGGCGGTATCGCACCGCGCAACTTCCGCGACGGTCCGGACATCACCCGCATCGATCTGGCCTTCGAGCAAGAGGTGAACTTCTTCGGCGACCACCGTGCCGTGCTTGAGTTCAACATCTTCAACTTCACGAATTTGCTGAACAAGAAATGGGGCCTCTGGGAAACCCCGGTGTTCCAAAACGTCCAGCAAGTCGTGAACGCGAACTACGATCGCGAGACCGACACCTACCGCTTCAACTCGTTCCAGACCGGCAACGGCCTGCAGATTAGCACCGAGGCTTCGCAGTGGCAGGCGCAGGTTGGCATCCGTTACGAATTCTAAAGTGGTCTGTCGCAATCCTTTCATTTGACTGCGATGCGAGCACGTTGTTCTTACGCCTGCCGGCGGTGCCGGCAGGTAATTCGAGTACCCAAGTGCCTATGTACCAAGTGCCTCCCTGAATGCCCTCAGACTTGGGCGGGTCCGTGAAAACGACCCGCCCTTTTTTATGCCGCCGGGCTGCGTGTTGTATTCGCACCAACACCGCCGAATCCTGCGCCAGCGGCAATGTGGCGCCACGCGCTAAACATCTGATTCAAAAAGAAGTTGGCGCCCTTCCCACAGGCAACGCCGAGCGCGCCGCAAGTCTGTAATCCCACCATCACAAAAGGTTCACGACCGCGTGGTGTACGTCATGCGCGTTTGGCGGACCCAAAGAGCTGCTGGACGACCACACAAGGGGTTCTCATGCTCAAGAAATCTTCATTGGTAGCGTTGCTGGCGACCGTGTCGTTCAGTGCCGTGGCCATCGCGGCGGACGATCTCGATCCGCGTTACAAGGATTACGCGCCGACCTCCGGCGTGTCGGGAACGCTGAAGTCGATTGGTTCGGATACCCTCAACAACCTGATGACGTTGTGGGCCGAAGACTTCAAGAAGCTCTATCCCGGCGTAAAGATCGAAATCGAAGGCAAGGGTTCGTCCACGGCCCCGCCGGCATTGATCGCGGGCACCGCCCAGTTCGGACCCATGTCGCGTCCGATGCGTCCCGCTGAGAAAGATCAGTTCGAAGGCAAGTACGGCTACAAGCCGACGGAAGTTCGCGTGGCAGTCGACGCGCTCGCCGTGTTCGTCCACAAGGACAATCCGTTGAAGTGCGTTTCGCTGGGTCAGCTTGACGGCATCTTCTCCGTCACGCGCAACAGCGGCTCGCCCGACATCAAAACCTGGGATCAGCTCGGCGTGACCGGCGAATTCGCCGGCAAAGCCATCTCGCTCTTCGGCCGCAACTCGGCCTCGGGCACCTACGCCTACTTCAAGGAAGTCGGTCTCGCCAACGGCGACT
>JAWXBY010000098.1:0-63765 GCA_034440355.1 Alphaproteobacteria bacterium | reverse complement strand
CTGCCCGCCGATGCGCGGCTGCGTTCGGGGATGTTTGCGCGCGGCGAAATTATCGGCGGCGATATGCGCGTGCTGACTGTGCCGCAGGCCGCGGTCGTGACCAAGGACGGCGAAAGTTACGTCTTCACGGTCTCCGCCAAGGGACGCGCGCAGCAGACCAAGGTCGAAACGGGCGTGCGGACGGCGAGCCTGGTCGAAATCCGGCGCGGGCTTGAGCGCGGGGTGCCGGTCGTCCTGGACGGTGCCGGGTTGCTGAGCGACGGCGATCAAGTGCGCGTCACCGCAACCATCGCCAACGAAACACAAGCGGTGGAGCTGCGTTAGGTCATGAATATTTCCGCTTGGGCAATCCGCAATCCTATTCCTTCGATCCTGCTGTTCGTCCTGCTGACGTTCGCGGGGTTGATCGCGTTCCGTTCGCTGGGCGTCAATCAGTTTCCCGACATCGACATCCCGACCGTGACGGTCGGCGTGGCGCAGACGGGTGCTGCTCCCGCCGAACTCGAAACACAGGTGACGCGCCTCGTCGAGAATGCGGTCGCGGGCGTCGGCAACGTCAGCCACATCCGTTCCACCGTCGGCGACGGCATCTCCACGACATCGATCGAATTTGCGATCGGTACCGACACCGACCGCGCCGTCAACGACGTGCGCGATGCGATCACCAAGATTCGCCAAGACCTGCCGGCCGAAGTCCAGGAGCCGACGATCCAGCGCCAGACGTCGTCCGGCGGCGCGATCATGACGTTCTCGGTTTCCTCCGACACGCTCGACGCCGTCGATTTGAGCTGGTTCGTCGACAACGACGTCGCCAAGGCATTGCTCTCCGTGCCCGGCGTGTCGAACGTGAACCGCACCGGCGGCGTGGATCGCGAAGTCCGCATCGAACTGATCCCCGAGCGTTTGATGGCCTACGGCGTCACCGCCGCCGAGGTGAGCCGCCAGTTGGGGCTGGTGAACATCGATCTGCCCGGCGGGCGGGCGAATATCGGCAGCAGCGAACAGTCGATCCGCACGCTGGGCAGCGCCGGCAGCGTCGATCAGCTGCGCGAGTTGCGCATCGCGCTCGCCGACGGGCGGCGGATTCGCTTGGCGGACCTCGGCGCGGTCAGCGACGGCGCGGCCGAAGCGCGCCAGGCTGCCTATCTCAACGGCAAGCCGGTCGTCGCGTTCGGCGTCTTGCGCGCCGTGGGATCGAGCGCCGTCAGCGTCGCCAAAGGCGTCGAAGAGGCACTCGAGGCGCTGCGCGCCGAGCATCCGAACGTGAAGATCGAGTTGATCTCGAACACGGTGAAGTTCGTCGAGGCGACCTATGAAGGGTCGATGGATGCACTCTATGAGGGCGTCGTGTTGGCGATCATCGTGGTGTGGCTGTTCTTGCGCGACTGGCGGGCGACGGCCATCGCCGCGACAGCGATGCCGCTTTCGATCATTCCGACTTTCGCGATCATGGTGCTCGCCGGCTTCACGCTGAACAACATCACATTGCTTGCGATCACGTTGACTGTCGGCATTCTGGTCGACGACGCTATCGTCGAGATCGAGAATATCGTCCGGCATATCCGCATGGGCAAGACGCCATACCAGGCGGCGATCGAGGCGGCCGACGAGATCGGGCTTGCGGTCGTCGCCACGACCTTGACCATCGTCGCGGTGTTTCTGCCGGTTAGTTTCATGTCGGGCATTCCGGGGCAGTTCTTTCAGCCGTTCGGCTTAACGGTCGCGGCGGCGGTGGTCTTGTCGCTGGTCGTCGCGCGTCTCATCACGCCGATGATCGCGGCCTATTTCTTGACCGGGCACGACGCGGGACCGGCGCGACCGAGTGCGGTGATGACGCAGTATCTTCGCGTCGTCGCGTGGGCGCTGTCGCATCGCAAACTGACCATGGCGACGAGTGTCGTCGTGATGGCGTTGTCGGTGTTCGTCGCGACCCAGGTTCCGACGGGATTTATTCCGGCCTCCGACCGTTCGCAAACGACGTTGAATCTCGAGCTCGCGCCGGGTGCCACCCTCGCGCAAACGACGACGATGGCCGAACGAGCACGGCAGATCATCGCGCGGCGGCCCGAGGTGACGGGCGTCTACGCCGCCGTCGGTGCCGGTTCGTCCGCCGCGGGGCCGGGCGGGGACTCCACGAGCGGCGACGTGCGCAAGGCGACGCTGACCGTCAACATGGTGCCGAAGGGCGAGCGCAAGTTTTCGCAGCAAGAGCTTGAGTCGCTGATGACGGCCGCTCTCGCCGATCTGCCGGGCGTGCGCTACCGCTTCAGCTCGGGCAATGCGGGCGAAACGGTGTCGATCGTTCTGGCCAGCGATGACGGGCGCAAGCTGCAGGACACGGCCGAGCGCGTTCAGCGCGAGATGACGGCGCTGCCCGAAGTCGCCAATGCGTTCTCGACCTCGGCGCTGCGGCGGCCGGAGATCGTCATTCGCCCCGATCTGGACCGCGCGGCGCAGCTTGGCGTGTCCGTGAGCGACATTGCGGCGACGGCGCGCATCGCGACTATCGGCGACGTCGACGCCAATTTGGCGAAGTTCAATCTGACCGACCGGCAGATTCCCATCCGCATGCAGATCCCCGAAAGCCAGCGCGGCAGCATCGATACGATCGGGCTTCTGGGCGTGCCGTCGGCCAGCGGTCCGGTGCCGTTGAACTCGGTCGCCGCGATCACGCTCGACAGCGGGCCGGCGCAGATCACGCGCTTCGACCGCTTTCGCAGCGTGACGATCGATGCGGAAGCGAAGGTGCCGCTGGGCGACGTGACGAAAGCGTTGGCGAAACTGCCGACGTTGAAGAAGCTCCCCGACGGCGTGTTCGAGATCAAATACGGCGACACGGAGCGCATGGGCCAGGTGTTCGCGCAGTTCGCGATCGCGATCGCCACCGGCGTCTTCCTGATGTACGCCGTGCTGGTGCTGCTCTTCGGCGACTTCATGCAGCCGCTTACGATCATGGCGGCGCTGCCGCTGGCGCTGGGCGGCGCGTTCGGCATGCTCTACGTGACGGGCGAGGCGCTGACCTTGCCCGCCACCATCGGGTTTTTGATGCTGATGGGGATCGTCGCCAAAAATTCGATCTTGCTGGTCGAATACGGGATCATTTCCATGCATCGCGGGATGGCGCGCACGGAAGCGCTTATCGATGCTTGCGCCAAGCGGGCGACGCCGATCGTCATGACGACGATCGCGATGGCGGCGGGCATGTTGCCGACGGCACTGAGGCTGGGCGAAGACGCCGACTTCCGCGCCGGCATGGCGATCGCCGTGATCGGCGGTCTGATGTCGTCGACCTTGCTCAGCCTGATCTACATCCCCGTCATCTATTCGTATGTCGACGACGTGTCGAAGTGGCTGGGCAAACGGTTGTCGAAGCTGTCGACGTATTCGGGCACGCCCGTTGGGGCGGACGATCCAACCTAGGCTCGGTGTCAGCCCCCTCCCCGCTAAAGCGAGGGAGGAAAAACGCACGTGAGGTTTAGAAGCTGAACGTCGTTTCGAGGTAGCCCAAGTTGCCGTCGAGGGTGTCGCAGCCGAATTGGCCGGTGTCGGTGAGGCAGACGTCGAAGGGGCCTTCGAATTCGAAGTGCTGGAAGCCGGCGCCGAGGCGGATGGTTTCGTTGAAGGTGTAGGCGGCGGCGAATTGCAAGCCTGAGCCTTCCTGGTCTTCGGTGAAGAAGGGGAGTTCTTCTTCGGCCGTGATGTAGTTGGCGCCGAGCATCCAGGGGCCGCGTTCGTAGGTGAGGCCGAAGCTCCAGATGTCGGTCGTTTCATCTTCGAAGACGTTGGCGATGAAGCCGGGGACGACCGGGCCGCCGCCGGCGACATTGGTGCTGCGGTAGGCGGCGCCGAGCGTCCATTCGGCGTAACCGAGTTTGACCGCGCCGCCCCATTCTTCCAGGTCGCCCAGGAAGCCGGGGTTGGTGTTGTTGACGTTTTCGCCCGTCACATAGCCGGCGCTGAGGCCAAGGTCGACGACGCCCAACGTCCCGACGTAGCTGGCGCCGAAGTCCCAGACGTTGCCTTGCTCATTGAACTCGTCGTCGCCGAAGAGTTGGCCCGGGTCGCGCGTGCCGTCGGGCGCAAACGAGACGGCGAAGCGGAAGCCGTCGAAGGTCGGCGTGACGTACATGATCTTCAGATAGTCGTCCGAGCCGTGGATGTCGGAGCGGAGCTGCATGCCGTTCGGGCTGAAGAGGGAGCCCGGTTGCTGCGGGTCGGACGAGCAGAAGAGGTCGCAGGGGTAGCCGAGCAGGAAGACTTCCGGGTTGTCGACGCGGATGCTTCTGGAGACCGCGGGGACGCCGAAGCCGAGGACGTCGGCGGCGCCGTCGACGAGGCCGAATTGCAGGCGGCCGAATTTGTCTTCCCAGTAGAACCAGAGTTCTTCGAGAACGTCGGCGCTGCCGGCGTCGTTCAGGAACGAGTCGAAGTTCGAGGCGTAGTCGAGGTCGAGCGCAATGCGGCCGCCGACTTCGCCGCCGCCGTCGAGCGGCAAGATGGCCGAGCCGAAGAGGCCCGTGTCGACGGCGAGGACGCCTTGGTCGAGGCCGTCTTGGTTCGTTTGATCGACGTAGGCGCCAACGACGTTGGCGTGGCCGTTGAGGCGCAGTTGCAGACGCTCAAAGTCTTCGGCGTGCGCGAGACCGGTGCTCAGCGCGACGACGGCCAGACAACTCATGCCTGCAATGCGGACCATGACCCCTCACAACCCAACGGGCGGCGGCCCCTAGAATCAGGGCCGTTGCGATTCGGTAGCATAGTGGTCTGTCCGCGCGTGCTGTAGCTCGACGGACAGTAAACGGGCCTTGCGTGCGGCCCCCGTCACAGACCGGTTCCCGGTCTTTAGAACGACATCGACGTTTGAACGAAGGCCAAATCGGCGTCGAGCGTGTCGCACGCCGCGCCGGTGCAGACGCCCGTCGGTCCATCGAAATTGTAATGCTGATAGCCGGCCGAGATCTGCAGGTTCTCGTCGAATTCGTATGTCACGGCGCCGGTCCAGCCTTGGCCGTCTTGCGTGAGTTCGCGCGCAACGTCGGGGCCGATCGGGGTCGTGTCGATGAAGAGCGGCAGTTCCTCTTCGAGGTTCACGTAGCCCGCACCGAACTTCCACGGACCGGTTTCATACGTGACCCCCGCGCCCCAAACCGTCGTTTGCGAGTCGGGGAGGACGCAGCCGGAGACCGTGCTGCAGCCGACGGAGAGCGAGCCGATCGCCTGGTCGGCGAGGCCCGCGGCGCCTGCGATGTTCGTCACGCGGTAGGAGCCGCCGACCTTGAAGCCTTCGTAGGCGATCTGAAGGCCGGTGCCGTATTCTTCGAGATCGTCGGGGGTGAACGGTTCCGACGTGAAGGTGGTCGGCGCGCCGCCGTTGAGAGCCGCGGCGACGATGTCGACCGTGTGGCCGACCGTTTCACGTTCGTTGTAGCCGGCGACGTAGCCGGCGTAGAAACCGACGTCGAAGGAGCTCAGCGAGCCCTGATAATTCACGCCGACTTCCCAGATGTTCGACTGCTCATCGAAATCATCGTCGTCGTCGAAGAGATCGGTCAGGCCGCGCGTGAGCTCAGGCGTGTAGGACGCCGACAGCTGAACGCCGATGAGGCGTGGCGATTTGTAGATGAGCTTGAACGCGTCGCCCGAAGCATTCAGGTCGGTGCGCATGTGCGCGCCGTTCGGCGTGAAGGCCGTGTAGCTGTTCGACAGGGGATCCTGCAGCACGTACGCGCGCGGATCGTCGATGCGGTTGATGTCGGTGACCGTCGGCGAATAGATGCCGGATTGGTCGGCTGCGCCGTCTTCGAGGCCCAGCACCACGCCACCGAACAAGGTGTCGACGAAGAGATAAACCTCATCGACGAAATCCGGCGCGCCGCGGATGTGGTCGTTCGAGAATTCGTGCTCGCTGGACTGGAAGCGCAGTTGGCCGCGTACGCCGTATTCCCAACCGCTGTCGGTCAGGATGGAGGCGCGGCCCCACACTTTGCCTTCGCCTGCGAAGCCGTAATCGTTGAGTTCGTTGCCGGGGACTTCGTCCTGGTCAACCCAGAAGCCCGACAAGGTGCCGGCACCGCCCCAGGTGTAGCGGACGTCTTCCGCCGAGGCAGCGGCCGCGCTGAGCGCCAAGAGTGATATGGCCGACAGGGAACGCCATGCATACTTCATGAACCGGCCTCATCACCGAGTTTTCAGAACCGACTTTACATTCCCCCGCGGGGAGTCATGCGGTGTTTCACGGGATAGGGTCAAGCGGTTAGCGGCCTTACGGATACTTCACGCGCTTGGTGTTGCGCTCAATCTCCACGCAGACACAACTTCCAGTACGGGCCCTTTGACCATGCGAGGCCTGGCAGAGCGCGTGACAGCGGGCGCAAATTTGCCCGTGGCAATTGCCGAGCTTGCCCCTCTTCGCGTATAACGCGCCTTCGCTTGTCCCCAAGCTGGCTTCACCCTTTCGGCCCTTGCCCGGGCCCTGTCGGTCGCGAGTTAAACCATGATGTCGAAGGTTTTCCCCATTGCCTGCGCCGCGTTGATGTTGGCCGCCTGCGCGTCGGATGCGGAGGACGCGCCGACCACGGTTGAGGCGCCGCCGCAGCCGGTGGCGACCCAAGCCTCGCAGCCGGCGACCACGCAAACTGCGCAAGCGGCGACGCCCGGCGGCAGCGTCTTCGATTGGTTCGGCCCCGGGTCGCCTGCCGAGAAGAAGACGGGTGTGGCAGTGAACCGGCATCTGTGGCGGGCAAGCCTGGACGCGTTGTCCTTCGCGCCCATGGAAACCGCGGATCCTTTCGGCGGTATCATCAAAACCGGCTGGTACACGCCCACGCCGAATGAACGCATGCGCATTGCCGTCTACATCCTGGATTCACGACTTAGGGCCGACGCGCTTCGCGTCTCGGTGTTCAAAGAGGTCAAGAAGCCGACCGGCGATTGGGTCGACGGCACGGTCGACCCGGAAACGGTGACCAAGCTTGAGAACCTCATCTTGAACAAAGCGCGCACCATCAAGCAAGACGGCGACTAGCTTTCCAGACATAGCCTGACTTGCCTTGGGGGCGCGGCCCGATGCCGCTTGCTCCTGCGTGCGCGCGCGTCGATAACGTCGTTTCACCAGATTTCACGGACTTGAATCATGTCGCGCTATAACGCACGCGAGGTCGAACCGAAGTGGCAGACGGCTTGGGCCGACGCCCAGGTTTTTCACGCGAAGATCGATCGGACGAAGCCCAAGTACTACGTGCTGGAGATGTTTCCCTATCCGTCGGGGAAGATCCATATCGGGCATGGCCGCAACTATGTGATGGGCGACGTCGTGGCGCGGTTCAAGCGCGCGATGGGGTTCAACGTCTTGCACCCGATGGGGTGGGACGCGTTCGGCATGCCGGCGGAAAACGCCGCTATGGAGCAGAAGACGCATCCGGGCAAGTGGACCTACGCCAACATCGCGACGATGAAGGAGCAACTGAAGATCTTGGGGTTGTCGATCGATTGGAGCCGCGAGTTCGCGACCTGCGATCCGACTTACTACAAGCATCAGCAGAAGATGTTCTTGGATTTCGAGCGGCTGGGGTTCGTCGCGCGCAAGGAAGCGAACGTCAATTGGGACCCGGTCGATCACACGGTGCTGGCCAACGAGCAGGTGATCGACGGGCGCGGCTGGCGTTCGGGCGCCTTGGTCGAGCAGCGCAAGCTGACGCAGTGGTTCTTCAAGATTTCGGATATGGCGGAAGAGTTGCTGTCGGCGTTGGGCGATTTGGACCGTTGGCCCGACAAGGTGCGCTTGATGCAGCGCAATTGGATCGGCAAGTCGGAAGGCGCGCGCGTTACATTTGAGTTGAGCGATCCGAAATACGGGTCGCTGGAGGTTTTCACGACGCGGCCGGATACGTTGTTCGGCGCAAGCTTTTGCGCCATCGCGGTCGATCATCCGATTGCGCAGGAGATGGCGAAGACGGACACCTCGTTGGTCAGCTTCATCGCCGAGTGCAAACGGCAGGGGACGACCGAAGCGGCGATCGAGACGGCGGAGAAGATGGGCTTCGACACCGGCTTGAAGGCGAAGCATCCGTTTATCGCGGGCGCCACCGTGCCGGTCTATGTCGCGAACTTTGTGCTGATGGAATATGGGCTGGGGGCGATCTTCGGTTGTCCGGCGCACGATCAGCGCGACTTGGATTTTGCGCGCAAGTATGGGCTGCCGGTCATTCCGGTCGTCGTGCCGAAGGGCCAGGATCCGAAAGCGTTTGCAGTCGGGACCGAGGCTTATATCGGGGACGGGTTGCTGGCCAATTCAGGCTTCATGGACGGCATGAACGTCGACGACGCCAAGCGGGCCGTGATCAAGAAGCTGGAGGCGATGGGCGCGGGGACCGGCACGATCACCTATCGTCTGCGCGATTGGGGGGTCAGCCGGCAGCGTTATTGGGGCTGTCCCATTCCGATGATCCACTGCGATCACTGCGGCGTTGTGCCGGTGCGCGATGAAGATTTGCCGGTGACGCTGCCCGACGATGCGACGTTCGATCAGCCGGGCAATCCGTTGGATCGTCATCCGACGTGGAAGAATGTCGATTGTCCGTCGTGCGGGAAGCCGGCGCGGCGCGAGACGGACACGATGGATACGTTCGTCGACTCATCGTGGTATTTCGCCCGGTTCTGCGATGCACAGGCGCCGGGGCCGACGAACAAAGAAGCCGTCGATTATTGGATGCCGGTCGATCAGTATATCGGCGGCATCGAGCATGCGATCTTGCATTTGCTCTACGCGCGGTTCTTTACGCGGGCGATGCGCAAGGCCGGCTATGCGGGTGTTAGTGAGCCGTTCGCCGGGTTGTTCACGCAGGGCATGATCACGCACGAGACCTATAAGGATCAGGACGGCAAGTGGCTGTTCCCGGAAGAGGTCGAGAAGCGCGACGGCGCGGTCGTCAAGCGGGGCAGCAATCAGGCGGTGACGATCGGCTCGATCGAGAAGATGTCGAAGTCGAAGAAGAACGTGGTGCCGCCGGAAGCGGTCGCGGACACCTACGGCGTCGACGCCGCGCGGTGGTTCATGATGTCGGACTCCCCGCCCGAGCGCGATTCCGAGTGGAGCGAGTCGGGGATCGAGGGTTCGTGGCGCTATGTGCAGCGCGCGTGGCGCATGGTGAACGAGAGCGCGCCGCACTTGCCGGGCTTTGGTTCGGTGGCGCCGGACGGGTTTGGGCATGAAGCGCTGGCGATCCGGCAGGTGACGCATCGGACGATCGCCGCGGTGACGGAAGACTTGGACCGGTTCCGGTTCAACAAGGCGGTCGCGCGCATGTACGAGTTCGTCAATGCGCTGAGCGATTTCAAACCGGTGAGCGAGGCGGACCAGTGGGCTTTGCGCGAGGCGTTGGAGACGCTCACCGTGCTGATGAACCCGATGGTGCCGCATTTGGCGGAGGAGTGCTGGCAAGTCCTGGGCGGCGAAACCATGGTCGTCCACACGCCTTGGCCGAAGGCCGACCCTGCGCTCACGCGCCAGGACACTGTTACAATTGCGATTCAGGTGAACGGTAAACGGCGCGACGAGATCGACGTCGCGAAGGATTCGGACCCCAAGGCGGTCGAGGCCGCGGTGCTGGCCATGGAATCGGTGGTCAAGGCCATTGACGGGAAACCGGTCAAAAAGGTCATTATCGTGCCGAACCGGATTGCGAATGTGGTTGTCTGACGGTTGGAGCGGAGCAAGCGGCATGCGTAAGGTCTTTGGGTTGGCGTTGGGCGTGGCCGCCGCGTTGTCGCTGAGCGGCTGCGGGTTCAAGCCGCTCTATGCCGTCGGCACGACGCCTGAGGGCGTCAGCAGCTATTTCAGCCAGGTGTTCGTCGAGCCGATCCCGGGACGCCAGGGCGTTCACTTGCGCAATCAGTTGATGGACGCGTTGACGCCGGCGGGGACGCCGGGAGCTGCCGCGTACCGGCTGACGATCAAGCTTGAGGACGTGAAGGAAGGTCTGGCGATTCAGGAGAATACGCAGATCACGCGTTACAATTATTCGCTGATCGCGAAGTATGAGTTGCGCGATTCCGTTTCCGGCGAGGTTTTAGATCACGGCACGGCGCGCGCGATCGCCGCCTACAACGTCGTCGACTCGCAGTTCGCGACGCAGTCGGCGGAGCGCGATGCGCAAGAGCGTGCGGCACGTGAAGTGGGCGAGGACGTTCGCTTGCGTCTGGGGCTCTATTTCGAGAACCGGTTTGGTTCTGAGGCGAATCCGGGTTGACGCGGGTCTCCTCGTCCGACGCCGACAAACATAGCGCCAGTCCCCCGAAGACCTGGGTCGCCGTCCTTCTGTTCGGCTCCAACACCGGGCTTGTGCGCGAGCGCGCGGACAAGTGCGCACGGGCCGTGGTGCCGGATTTGAACGATGCGTTTCGTGTGGCGGATCTGGGCGCCGACGTGTTGCGCAAGGATCCGGCGCGGTTGGGTGACGAGGTCGGCGCGATCTCGATGTTCGGCGGGCGGCGGGTCGTGCGCGTGCGCGATGCGACGGACGGGTTGTCGGAGACGATCGGCGGGTTCTTGGAGGATCCGGTCGGCGATGCGTTTGTGGTCGTCGAGGCGGGCGAACTGACCAAGGCGTCGTCGCTGCGCAAATTGTTTGAAGGGGCGAAGAGCGCCGGTGCGATCGAGTGTTACGACGATAAGCCCGAAGATACGGCGCGCCTGATCCGCGAAATGTTGGATGGCATCGGCTGGAAGGCGGAACCGGATGCGCTCGCCTATCTCAGCGATGCGTTGCAGACGGACCGGCGCTTGTTGCGCAGCGAGCTTGAGAAGCTGACCGCTTATCTGGGGCCACCGGTGGCGGGCACGGTGCTGACGCGCGCGGAGGCCGCGGTATTGATCGGCGATAGCGGCGCGGTCGAGGCGGACGAAATTGCGGATGCCGTGGTCGCGGGCGATCTGGTGAAGCTCGACCGGCTGATCGTGAAGGCGAACGAGTCCAACGTGTCGTGGACGGGCGTGGCGGGAGCGGCGTTGCGGTTGTTTCAGCGACTGGCGGCGGTCGCTGAAGGCGGCGGTGGTGGCGGGTCGTCGTGGGGGCGGTCGAGCTATTACGAGCAGCGTATGCAGGCGCAACTGGCCGGGTGGGATCACGCGAAACTGACGCGCGCGATGATGCTGCTGTCGGAATGCGAGGCGCAGACCCGCACGACGGGGTTGCCGGAGGCGGCGATTGCACAGCATGCGCTGCTGCAGGTGACGGCGTTGAAGCGGCGAGCTTAAACGCCTTCGGGCCAGCGTTTGGTTTGTTCGAGCGAGTCGCCGGTTTCGAGGAGGCTCTTGAGGCTGGAGAGGATTTCGGGCCAGCCGCCTGATACAGCGTCGATCAGCTTCGATTTCGGTCTGTCCATCTCGTGTGTGACGGTGAGTCTCACTGTGTCGGCGACAGGTTCGAGTTCGAAGGTGCAGCGGGAGAAGCCTTCTTCACGCATGTCGGGCATGAATTCGTTGCGCCATTTGAGAACCAGGCGGCGCGGGCGGTCGATTTCGACGATCTCTCCCGCGTCGCCGATGCGGCCGTCGGGGATCATCAGTTTCCAGCTGGCGCCTTTCTTCCACGTCGTGTCGTGCCAAGTGCCGGCCCAGTATTGCTTCGTGAACTCGGGACTTGTCAGGCCTTCCCAAACCTTCTCCGGCGTGGCGCGGATGAAGATGACGTAGACGAAGCGGCTGTTACTCATCGGCTTACCCTTCCAACTGTTTCTTGAGGTTGGTGAGCGCGCGCAGGCGCGTGCGTTCGTATTTGCCGATCCAACGGTCGGCGATGTTGTGGATCGGAACGGGGTTCAGATAGTGCAGCTTTTCGCGGCCTCGCTTTTGCGTCGCGATCAGGTTGGCGCCTTCCAAAATCCCCAGGTGCTTCGTGACGGCTTGGCGCGTCATGTCGCGTCCTTCGCAGAGTTCGTTCAGCGTTTGCCCGTTCCGTTTATGGAGGCTGTCCAGCAAGCGGCGCCGCATCGGGTCGGCGAGCGCTTTGAAAACCGCGTCCATGCTCATAAACGTTATATGCAACTTTTTGGTTGCCTTTTCAAGTGCGATGATTTGGCTCTTACCTGTGGGGTTGCGCTGGTGAGCGCTAGTCTTCTTCGCGCTTTACGGTCGCGGGGGCGATGTAGGTGTAGAAGGTGGGGACCACGAAGAGGGTGAAGAGGGTGCCGACGCCCATGCCCATGGCAATGACGATGCCCATGGCTTGGCGGGCGGCGGCGCCTGCGCCGGACGCCAGCACCAACGGCATGACGCCTAGGACCATGGCGGCCGTCGTCATCAGGATCGGGCGGAGGCGGACGCGGGCGGCTTCTTCGATGGCGTCTTGGCGGGAGATGCCTTCGGCGCGGCGGCTCTTGGCGAATTGGACCATCAAGATGCCGTGCTTGGTGATGAGGCCGACGAGCGTGATCAGACCGACTTGCGTGTAGATGTTGATCGAACCGAAGCCGAGATAGAGCGGGATCAGCGCGCCGAAGATCGAGAGGGGCACGGCCATCATGATGATGAAGGGCTCGCGGAAACTTTCGAACTGCGCGGCCAGCACCAGATAGATGATGACGATGGCGAGGCCGAACGCCAAAGCGAGCGAGTTGCCTTCCTGACGCTGGAGGCGGGATTCGCCGATGTAGTCTTCGAAGAAGCCCGCGGGCATGACTTCGGCCGCGGCGGCGCGCATGGCGGCGAGGCCTTCGCTGCCGGTGACACCGAAGGCGGGGAGCGCGGAGAGGGTCGCTGCGTTGAGCTGGTTGAATTGTTCGATCGCGACGGGTCCCGCTTCGGTTTTGACGCTGGTCACTGCCGAGAGCGGGACCATCGTGTCGTCGACGGCGCGGACGTAGAATTTGCCCAGGCTGTCGGGGTCGAGGCGGAAGGGGCCGTCAACCTGTGGGATCACGTCGTAGCTGCGGTTGTCGAGGTCGAAGCGCGAGATGCGGCTTTCGCTGAGTAACACGTTGAGCGTCCCGCCGATTTCGGAGACTGGGACGCCGAGGCCCGCGGCGCGGTCGCGGTCGATGATCACATGGGCGCGCGGTAGGTCGTAGGCGAGCGAATTTTGTACGACGAAGAACTTGCCGCTCTGCATCGCTTTTTGCTTGATCTGCTCGGCCACCTCGTAAACCTGATCGGAGTCGCCGATCGAGCGGATCACGTATTGCACCGGCAGGCCGCCGGTGCCGGGCAGCGATGGCGGGCTGAAAACCAGAGCTTCGATGCCCGGGATTTTCGACAGGCCGCCTTGGATTTGTTCCTGGATTTCGGCGGAGGAGCGGTCGCGTTCGCTCCACGATTTGAAGCCCCAGATGGCGATGCCGCGATTGCCCGACGCCGAGCTGCCACCTGCGCCAAAGCCGACGACGGAGAATTGGCGGATGGTTTCGGGCACGGGGCCCACGGCTTCGGCGAATTGGTCGACGTAGTGCGAGGTGTATTGGGTGGTCGCGTAGCGCGGGGCGGTGATGAGGGCGAAGAGCGCGCCTTGGTCTTCGGGCGGCGAGAGCTCCGACCGCGTGTTCTGGAACATGAAAACCATGGTCCCTAAGATCACTGCGACCAGCACCAGCACCACGGGGCGCGAGGCGAGGACCATCTTCAGCGCGCCGGCGTAGGCGTTCGCCAGGCGTTCGAAAATGCGGTCGATGCGGGCGACGAGGCCGTTCGGGTTTTCGTTCTCGTGGGGCTTCAGCAGCTGGCCCGACATCATGGGCGACACCGTCACGGCGACGAAGCCCGAGATGATGACGGCGCCGGCGAGGGCGAAGGCGAATTCGCGGAAGAGGGAGCCGGTCAGGCCTTGCGTGAAGCCGATGGGCGCGTAGACGGCGGCGAGCGTGATGGTCATCGTCACGATCGCGCCGAAAATTTCGCTCATGCCGCGGATCGCGGCCTGTAACGGTTTCTCACCCTTCTCGATGTGCCGGTGGATGTTCTCGACGACGACGATCGCGTCGTCGACCACGAGGCCGATGGCGAGCACCATTGCGAGCATGGTGAGCAGGTTGATCGAATAGCCCAGCAGATAGAGGACGAAGCAGACGCCCACGAGCGAGAGCGGGATCGTCACCACCGGGATCAGCACGGAGCGCACCGACCCTAAGAACAAGAAGATGACGATGACGACGATCACGCCGGCTTCGGCGATGGTCGAGAAGACCTCGTTCACCGAGGCGCGGATGAAGACCGTGGAGTCGTAGACGACGATGAAGTCCATGCCCGGCGGCAGGTCGGCTTTCACCAGCGGCAGGAGTTTGTGGATCGAATTCGAGGTGTTCAGCGGGTTGGCGGCCGGCGTCGGGAAGACGCCGATGAAGACGCCTTCCTTGCCTTGGAACGAGGTTTTCACCGTGTCGTTGTCGGCACCGAGTTCGACGCGGGCGACGTCGCGCAGGCGCACGACGCTGTTGCCCGAGCCTTTGAGCGGCATGGCGCCGAAGGCTTCGGGCGTTTGGAGCGTGGTGTCGGCTTCGACGGCGACGGCGACGTACTCGTTTTCCGTGTTGCCGGGGGAGGCCAGGAAGTTGCTCGCGCGCACTGCGGCGGCGATGTCGTTGGCGGTCAGGTTCTGCGAGGCCATGCGCACGGGGTCGAGCCAGATGCGCATCGCAAAGTTCTGGCCGCCCAAGATCTGCGCGTCGGCGACGCCTTCGACGGTCGCCAAGCGCGGTTGGATCACGCGCGTCAGGTATTCCGTGATCTGTCGCGGCTTCATCTGGTCGCTGGAGAAGGCCAGATACATCAGCGCGAATTGCTGGCCGGTGCCTTTGACGATGATCGAGTCTTCGGCGTCGGTCGGCAAGAAGCGGCGGACCTGCTGGGTTTTGGTGATGACTTCGGTCAGCGCCTTGTCGGCGCCGGCGCCGAGGCGCATGCGGACCTGGACACTGCTTGAGCCTTGCGACGAGCTTGCGGTGACGTAGTCGATGTTTTCCGTGCTGGACACCGCTTTGGCGATCGGCGTCGTGATGAAGCCCTGGATCAAGTCCGCGCTCGCGCCCGGATAGGCGGTCGTGACGGTGATGACCGTTTCTTCGACTTCCGGATATTGGCGGATCTGCATGTTCATGAAGCCCTGCAGACCGAGCAGCAGGATGAGCATGCTGACGACGATCGAAAGGACCGGCCGCCGGATGAAGATTTCCGAGAAGTTCACTGCGCCGGCTCCGTCACCGGCGCTGGCTTCGGCACGTCCGGTTTGGTCGCGATAATCTGGACGGGCGCTTTGTTCTGCAGGCGGTTCTGACCGCTGGCGATGACCTTATCGCCGGGGTTCAGGCCCTTGGTGATTTCCACGCGGCGGCCGTCGCGGCGGCCGATAGTGACGAAGACTTGTTTGGCGACGAGTTGCGGCGGGCCGCCTTGCGGTGCGGGGGCGGCGACGGCATTGCCGGCATTGCCCTCAGCGCCCGCCGGCGCAACCGGGTCGGGCGGCGCTGCGACGTAGACGTAATCGCCGTAGAGGCTGGGCATGACCGCCGTCTGGGGTAATGCGATCACGTTGTTCTCCGTCGGCAGATCGACGCGCACGGAGAGGAATTGGCCGGGGCGGATCGCGCCGTTCGCGTTGTCGATTTGCGCCTGCACGGCAACGAGGCGCGAGCCGGGGTCGGCCTTCGGGTCGATGCCGATGATGCGGCCGTTGAGATTGAGGTTCGCTTTTTCCTGACCGAAGCGCGCGGGTTGGTCCATCTTCAGCGCGACGGCCGCCTGTTCGGGGATCGTGAAGTCGACCTTCATGCGGTCGAGATCCTGAAGCGTGACGACGACGGTGCCGATGGTGACGTATTGGCCGACGTCGACGCGGGCGATGCCGAGCGTGCCGGCGAAGGGGGCTTCGATCGACTTTTGATCGATGATCGCTTGTGCGCGCTCGCTCGCCGACTTGGCGACGCCGAGTTGGGCTTGGACAGTGTCGAGGTTGGCTTGCGAGACGAAGCCCTTGCCGCGGAGTGCTTGCGAGCGTTTGAGCTGTGCGGCGTAGAGGTTCGAGTTCGCGCGCGCCGCCGTCATGTCGGCGCGTTCGACGGAGTCGTCGATCTGCACCAGAAGCTGACCGGCCTTGGCGCGATCGTTCGACTTGAATTTGATCTCGCGCACGACGCCTGCGATTTCGATGGCGACGTCGGCGCCTTGCGCGGCGCGCGCGGTGCCGACGGCCTCGATGCCGGGTTCCCACGCTCCGGGTTCCGCGGTCACAACCTCAACGTTCGTCGGGGGCTGTTGCATGAAACCGGCGCCGGCGAACAGGAATGCGCCCAGGAAATTGAACGCAACGAGGCCAGCGCACAGAACGCCGATGGCAATGGCAACAATGACGACGCGCCTGTTCATCGGAACTTTGGACCCTTACCCCAAGACTGACGCAGATAGCGCGGGACCGCCCATTATCAACCGGGGAGCCTTTCAGCGCGCTTACCGACTTGAAACTCAACGGAGCTAGTGTTCTTGTCAAGTTTCACTGTACCGTCTGGACGGTATAGCGCGTTCACGATTGAGGGATTGATAAATGGGCAAAAGGCCCAATTCGCGTCAGGCTATTCTCGATGCCGCCGAGGCTTTGGCATCGGAAATCGGCGCTAACCATATGTCCCTCGATGCGGTTGCCGCGAAAGCAGGCATCTCCAAAGGCGGACTGCTCTATCAGTTCCCGTCCAAGGTGGCGCTGCTGAAGGGCATGATCGAGCGGTACGTCGAGCGCCTCGAGGCGCCGCAAAAAGTTTCGCGTGGACCTAAGTCCGCGCAGTCCGAAGCAAGCCGCTTGCTGGCGGCGCGCCTCGCCACACGCGCGGACAAGAACATCGCCAAGGAGCGGCGCGGATCGTTCGGCATGATCGCGGCCATCGCCGAGCAACCCGGACTGCTCGATCCCGTTCGCGGCGCGCACGACCGGATATGGGCGCGCTTTCGCGAAACAAGCCGCGATCCGGAATTGGCCCTGTTGGCTTGGTTTGCTCTGGAAGGTCTTCTGTTCGTCGAGCTTTTCGGGACGAGCCCGTTGTCCAAGGGCGAGCGCGCGAAGTTCTTGAAGCGGCTGGCGACGATCGCGGATCAGTCTTCGGCCTGACGCCTTACTCCATCGCGAGCGCGGCTTCTTCCGGCGTCGGCTTATGCGGCGCGGGCTTGCGCATGAGAAGCAGCGCGAAGGCGGCCGGGATCGAGACCCAGAACAGGAACATGAAGTCGTTCGAGTAGGCGATGATTTCGGCTTGGCGGCTGATCTCGGCGCTGATGCCGGCGAGGCCCATCGGAATGTTCGGGTTGTAGAAGAGGCCGGCCGCGCCGATGTGGTAGGCCTGGTTGAACGGGGTGACGTTTTCACCGAGCTGCGAATACATCGTCGCGGTGCTGACCGAGAGAAGCCAAGTCGCGATCGAGATGCCGATGGCGCTGCCCATGTTGCGCATCAAGGCGAAGAGCGAGGCGCCGTCGGTGCGGAATTGGCCGGGCAAGGTCGCGAAGGCCACGACCTGCAGCGGGATGAAGACGAAGCCCATTCCGAAGCCCTGAAGCGTCGTGATCCAGATGAGATCCGTGCGGCTGACGTCGGGGGTCCAGCCGGTCATCAGCCAGAGCGTGAAGGCCATCGTCGAGATGCCGAAGAGCATGAGAAGGCGCGCGTCGATACGGCCGGAGAGGCGGCCGGCGATCAGCATCGCAACCATGGTGCCGATGCCGCGCGGGGCCATGAGGAGGCCCGCTTCGGTGACGGAGTAGCCGCCCAGGCGCTGCAGGTAGCCGGGCAGAAGCGCCGCGCTTGAAAGAAGCACGAGGCCGACGGTGAACATGATCAACATGCCGGCGACGAAGTTGCGATCGACGAACATCGCCGGCGAGATGAAGGGCTTCTTCGCCGTCAGCATGTGCACGACGAACAGGTAGATGCCGAGCGCCGCGACCATCGCCTCGATAACGATCTCGGTGGAGGAGAACCAGTCGAGCTGTTGGCCGCGGTCGAGCATCAGCTGAAAGGCGCCGAGGCCAAGGCTCAAGACGCCGAAGCCGATCCAATCGAAGCGCAAGGCCTGGTCGCGCGCGTTGCCCTTGAGGAAGAACCAGAGGCCGAGCGCCGCCGCGACGCCGAAGGGCACGTTGACGTAGAAGACCCAGCGCCAGTCGAAGGTGTCGGTGAGCCAGCCGCCGAGCGTAGGCCCCAAGATCGGGCCCAGCATAACGCCCATGCCCCACATCGCCATCGCCATGCCGCGCTGCTCGGGCGGGTACATGTCCCACATCAGCGACTGTGACAGCGGCACGAGAGCGGCACCGAAGACGCCCTGCAGCAAGCGGAACGTCACCATCTGATCCAGCGACTGCGCGAGGCCGCACAGCATGGAGGCGATCGTGAAGCCGATGACGGCGACCATGAAGATGCTCTTGCGGCCGAAGCGCGAGGCGAACCAACCGACGGGCGCGGTGAAGATCGCGGCGGCAACGATATAGGAGGTCAGCACCCAGGTGATCTGGTCGGACGTCGCCGAGAGGCTGCCCTGCATGTGGGGCAGCGCGACGTTGGCGATCGTCGCGTCGAGCGCCTGCATCAGCGTCGCGATCATGGCGCAGACCGTGATGACCGCGCGCGCGACGTTCGGATTGTCCGATGCGCGGGGCGCCGCCGGTGCTGCTGAGGTGTCGATGGCGCTCATGACGCGGGCGGAGCCGGCTTAGAAGAACGAACGCTGGTGGCCGGTGTCGATGTCGACGATCGCGCTCATGCCGGAGCGGAGCGGCGGATCGTTCGGCTCGCGATCGACGTGGACGCGCACGGGCACGCGCTGGACGACCTTGGTCCAGTTGCCGCTCGAGTTGTTCGAGGGCAGGAGCGAGAATTCTGCGCCGGTCGCGGCGCCGACGGATTCGACGTGCGCCTTCCAGGTCTTGCCCGGATAGGTGTCGATCGTGACGTCGACCTGGTCGCCGGCCTTCACGTAGGTCAGGTCGGTTTCCTTCAGGTTGGCGTCGATCCAGATGTTGTCGGTCGAGACCAGGCCGACCGCAGCGCTGGCGCTCAGCGCCGCCATCGAAGAGACGACGTAGACGCCGGGTTGGAGCGATGACACCTGCGTCGCGATGCCGTTGAAGGGTGCGCGCACGGTGGTGTGGTCGAGCTGGCGTTGGGCTTCGTCAACGGCCGATTTCGCCTGCAGATATTGCGGGTGGGTCGTGGCGTCGACCGCGGGGTTGCCGCCGAGTTTGGAGAGCTGGGTTTTCGCGGTGTCTTGGAGCGCGATCAGCTTTTGCTGCTCGGCGCTGAGCGCGAAGCGGGCTTGGTCATAGGCGGCGCGCGAGACGAATTTTTTCGCGAGCAACGGGACCACGCGGTTGAGGTTCGATTGGGCGAGGTCGACCTGCGCGCGCTGTGCGTTGATGTCGCCCAGCATGCGTTGATAGTCCTGCTTCATCGACTCGACGGTGAGCGCGGTGTTGGCGAGCGTCGCCTTGGCGTTTTCGAGCGCGATCTGGAAGGGACGCGCGTCGATCTTGAAGAGGGTGTCGCCGGCCTTAACTGTCTGGCCTTCCTTGACGTCCACTTCGCTGACGACGCCGGAGACTTCGGCGGTGACCATCAGCTTGGCGGCGCGCACATACGCGTCGTCGGTCGACACATAGCGGCCGCCGGTGAAGTACATGTAGGCCGCGACCAGGGCGACGAGCGCGGGCACGCCGACCATCAGAATCGGGCGGGTCAGGTTGCGCTCGCGGATCATCCGCAGCGTGTCGGTTGCTGCGTCGCGTGCTTGTTGGGCCCACGTTTTTGCGACGCGGGTGACGGTGACGGCCGGGTTGTCCCGCCGTTCAAACTGCTCTGAGACTCGCACGTCCATCGGTCAGGTTCGCTTTCAATTTCAATAGGCCATCGATCAGCTGCTCGATCTCGGTCGCGGAGACACCTGAGGTGACTTCCTCGCGGAGAGCGGCTTTGTGTTTCTTCAGTTCGCGTAGTTCCGGTTCTGCGGCCGGCGTTAGGTGTAGGCGCCATACGCGGCGGTCTTTGGGATCAGCGCGGCGTTCGACGAGGCCGGCCGATTCAAGACGGTCGACGAGGCGCGCGACAGTGATGGGTTCGACTTCGACGATGGCTGCGATCTCGTTTTGAGAGAGACCAGGCTGCCGCTCTAAGCGCGAAAGAATCACCCACTGCGCGCGCGTCATGCCGTGCGTGCGGGCGCGCTGGTCGGCGCGCGTTCTGATCAGGCGCGCGACATCGTTGAGGAGGTAGAGGATTTCGCGGTCGAGTGATTCGGGCATTGAGCTGACTTCTTATCTGTTCGCTTAAGATAAGCAGCGTTATGATATTGTGCAAGTGCGTTGTGCGAATCGCGATCTGAAATTTTTGTGAGTGTTTACAGTTAGTTAACGGTCGCTGCGGACTCGAACCGGCCCCAAGGTCAGCAAGCCACTCCGTCTCGTAATGGTACAAGCGCGCGAAAAACGCGCGCCCGCCCCGCGGAAGGGGACGCGGTCAGGCTTCGATTTGGCGAATGGTTTTAGGTGCCGGTGCCGAGTTTGCGGCAGATGTCGTCCAGCTGCTCGAGCGTCTTGTAGGCGATTTTGAGTTCGCCGCCTTTGTCGCCTTTGTGGGCGATGTTGACGTTCAAGCCGAGTTGGCTGGCGAGCGATGACTCGAGCGCGCGGGTGTCGGCGTCTTTGCCGTGGGGGCGTTTCTTTTTGCCCTTTGCCTTGCGGCTTTTTTCTTCGGCTTCGCGGACGTTCATCCGGCCTTCGATCAACTCCTTCGCCATGCCTTCGGGGTCGGAATGACCGACGAGCGTGCGGGCGTGGCCGGCCGAAAGTTTGCCGGAGTAGATGTAGTCTTGGACCGTCTGCGGCAGCTGCAAGAGGCGGATGGTATTGGCGATGTGGCTGCGGCTGCGGCCTATCACCGAGCCGAGCGCTTCCTGCGTGTAGTCGAATTTTTCGATGAGTTGGCGATAGCCGCGCGCCTCTTCGATCGGATTCAGATCGGCGCGTTGGATGTTTTCGATGAGCGCGACTTCGAGCGCCTCAGCGTCCGTGAAGGCTTTGATGACCACCGGCACTTCGTGCAGGCGCGCCTTCTGTGCGGCGCGCCAGCGGCGTTCGCCGGCGACGATTTGGTACTCATCCGGCTGGCCTGGGACGGGGCGCACGATGATGGGCTGAATAATGCCCTTGTCGCGGATTGAGTTCGCGAGTTCTTCGAGCGCTTCGGGTTCGAAATGTTCGCGCGGTTGGAACGGGTTCGGACGCAGGAGCGCGATCGGCAGCGTGCGCGGCGCGCGCTGTTCGGCCGAGCCGCCCGGCGCCTGTTGCGTGGGTTGGAAGTTCGGGTTGGTGCTGGCGGCGATGACTTCGCTCTCGACCTCTCCCAAGAGCGCCGAGAGGCCGCGGCCAAGGCCTGAAAAGCCGGTTTTTCTGACGGGGGTGTTCATGCTGCCTTACGAGACTTTTCGCGTTGAATGAGTTCACCCGCCAGCTTGATATAAGCCTGGCTCCCCGCGCTCTTCAGGTCGTAGAGCAGCGCCGGTAGGCCGTGACTCGGGGCCTCCGAAATGCGTACGTTCCGAGGTATTATCGTTTGGTAAACTTTTTCGCCCAGATGTTGACGCACATCGTTGGCGACCTGTTCGGACAGGTTGTTGCGCTTGTCGAACATTGTGAGAACGACGCCCTGAATTTCGAGCGCCGGATTGAGGCTGCCGCGGACGAGATCGATCGTGCGCAGGAGTTGGCTTAGGCCTTCGAGGGCGAAGAATTCGCACTGCAGCGGCACGAGCAAACCGTGCGCCGCGGTCATCGCATTGATCGTCAGCAGGTTCAGCGACGGCGGGCAGTCGATAAGAATATAATCATATGATGTGAATTTATTCACATCGATCGAGATCGCCGTCGATTCCGATTTTTCGACCGGCGCGGCCAGCCGATGCGTGTAACTGTCGATCGCGTCGCGCAAGCGGAACGAGCGGCGGGGCACGCCGACGAGCTCCATTTCGGCGCCGGCCAATTCGGAGGTCGCGGGGATGACATGCAGGCCCGGGATCTGAGAGGGGACGATCGCTTCGTGAAACTGGGCATGGCCGATCATCACTTCGTAGATCGAGACGCCGCGCTGATGTTTCGAGATGCCGAGGCCGGTCGAGGCGTTGCCCTGGGGGTCGATGTCGAGGACGAGAATCTGTTTGCCGACGGCGGCGAGGGCCGTACCCAGATTGATCGCGGTCGTCGTTTTCCCGACCCCGCCTTTTTGGTTGGCGATGACAATGACTCTGGTCTTGTCGATCGTCCGGCCGCGTCGCGGCTCTAAGACGGTTTCCGGGCCTTCCGCCAAGGGGTCAATCCTGTCACGCGCAAAACAAATCCCGAGGGGTCTGACCGGCTCGGAATGGGGGTTGCGGTAAGGTGCCAGGATTTGGTTGCAGCGGTCAATTCGTCGTTGAGCGCTCTCCCCTTGAGAAACAGCCCCGTTGTCCGGGGGTGGAAGAAGGGGTGGGCTAGCCGAAACAGCAGGTTTAGGGGGGCGACGGCACGGGCGGTAACGACGTCGGCCTTCAGGCCCTTGAGGTCTTCGGCCCTCATATTGTGCACTTGAGCGGGGGCTCCGGTGGCCGCGATGACCGCCTCAAGGAACCGGCATTTCTTCTGGATTGATTCGACTAAGTGGACGGTGAGTCCGGGTTTGTCTGCGAGCAGGATTGCCAGCACCAAACCGGGGAATCCGGCCCTGCTGCCGAGGTCGACGATGGTCTTTGTTCCACGTGGAATCATGGGAATTAGCTGGGCCGAATCCCACATGTGGCGGCGCCAAACGTCGGCCAAGGAGGCGTCCGAGACGAGGTTCAGACGCTCGTTCCATTCCCTCAAAAGATCGACGTAGGTATTTACGAGACTGTGCGTTTCACGTGTGACCTGCGAGTCGCGCTCGAAGTCAAGGGGACCGTAGGTGGTTGGGGTGTCGCCTGTTGCACTCACGCGACTTGCCGCGCCACGCGGGTCTTCAAACGGAGAATCAGTGCCGTCAACGCGGCAGGGGTTACGCCCTCGATTCGACCGGCTTGGCCGAGAGTCGCCGGTCTGATCCGCGAGAGGCGTTGGACGATCTCGGTCGAGAGCCCGGGCACGTCGGCGAAGTCGAGGTCGGCCGGCAGCGGGAGCGATTCGTCTCGGCGGAAGGCGGCGATGTCGGCGGCTTGGCGATCGAGGTAGCCGGCGTAGAGCGAGTCGGCTTCAAGCTGGTCGAGGATGGCCGGGTCGAGGGTTTGGACTTCGGGCCAGACTTTTTGGACGGCGGCGCGGCCGGCTTGCGGGTGGGATAGGAGTTCGAGGGCCGTGCGGCGTTGGCCATCCTCGTTGAGGTGGATGCCCTCGCGCTTGGCGGCGGTGGGGGTGATGGTCAGGCCTTCGAGCTGGGTGCGGGCGGCGTCGAGGGATTCGATCTTGGCTTCGAAAGCTTTCTGACGCGTGGCGCCGACGCAGCCGGCGGCGATGCCGATGGGCGTTAGGCGCTGGTCGGCGTTGTCGGCGCGCAGGGTCAGGCGGTACTCGGCGCGGGAGGTGAACATGCGGTAGGGCTCGCTGACGCCTTTGGTCACGAGGTCGTCGATCATCACGCCCATGTAGCTGGAGGCGCGGTCGAAGGTCAGACCCTCCGACCCCGCGGCTAGGCGGGCGGCGTTGAGGCCAGCGACGAGGCCTTGGGCACCGGCTTCTTCGTATCCGGTGGTGCCGTTGATTTGGCCGGCGAGGAAGAGGCCGGGGAGCTTCTTCAGTTCGAGGGTGGCGATCAGTTCGCGCGGGTCGACGTAGTCGTACTCGATGGCGTAGCCGGGGCGGACCATCGTGACCTTCTCAAGGCCCGGGATCGTGGCCAGCAGGGCGAGCTGGACGTCTTCGGGGAGGGAGGTCGAGATGCCGTTCGGGTAGACGGTGTCGTCGTCTAGGCCTTCGGGCTCCAGGAAGATCTGGTGGTGGTCGCGGGCGCCGAAGCGGACGACCTTGTCCTCGATCGACGGGCAGTAGCGGGGGCCCGTGCCTTCGATCTGACCCGAGTACATCGGGGCGCGATGGAGGTTGGCCTTGATGATGGCGTGGGTCGCCGGCGTCGTGCCGGTGATGCCGAATTGGACTTGAGCGTTGGTGATCGACGTCGTCAGGAATGAGAACGGCGTCGGCGGATCGTCGCCGGGCTGCATTTCGAGGGCCGCCCAGTCGATAGTACGGCCGTCGAGGCGTGGGGGCGTTCCGGTCTTGAGGCGGCCCAGGGTTAGACCCAGCGACTCGAGCGTGCGCGAGAGGCCGAGTGCGGGAGCCTCGCCTACCCTGCCCGCCGGGATCTTGCGCTCGCCCATGTGGATCAGACCGCGGAGGAAGGTGCCGGTCGTCAGGACGACGGCGCCTGCCGACACGCGGCGGCCGTCGCGGGTCACGATGCCGGCGGCACGCTGGTTCTCGATGATGAGGTCGTCGGCTTCCGCGGCGATGACGGTGAGGTTCGGGTAGCTCAGGAGCAGCGCCTGCATGTGCCGGCGGTAGAGCTTGCGGTCGGCCTGGGCGCGGGGCCCACGGACCGCGGGGCCCTTCGAACGGTTCAGGAGGCGGAATTGGATGCCGGCTTTGTCGGCCACCTGCCCCATCGCGCCGTCGAGCGCGTCGATCTCGCGGACCAGATGCCCTTTGCCGAGGCCCCCGAAGGCGGGGTTGCAGGACATCTCGCCCAGCGTCTCGATCTTGTGCGTGACGAGCACGGTCTTGGCGCCCGTGCGCGCGGCCGCGGTCGCGGCTTCACAGCCGGCGTGGCCGCCGCCGATCACGATGACGTCGAAGGTGGTGGTGGTGCTGCTCATGTGGGCGCACGCGATACAGCAAATGTTCCATGTGAGTCAAAACTCCGTGCACGGACGGTTTCATGTGAGTCAGGTTTTTGCTGGGGCTGGCTTTCCACGTGAATCTTTACGATTGCGCATGCCTCTCTCATCCTCCCCCGCAAGCGGGGGAGGTGGTGCGCCGCGTAGCGGCGTGACGGAGGGGCTCTTTTGGCGTTGACGCAGCTTCGGCCCCCTCCACCGCTGACGCGGTCCCCCTCCCCCGCTTGCGGGGGAGGACGAGAGGCCCTGGTGCGGTGTCGACTGAGATCGTCCGTGTACGGTTATTTGCCGATGCAGAACTCGCGGAAGATCACATCCAACAAATCTTCGACATCGATGCGGCCGGTGATGCGGCCTAGCGCGCGCGATGCGATGCGGAGGTCTTCGGCGGCTAGGTCGAGGGATGGGGCGCTGTCGGTCAGTGATGCGGGGACGCGGTCCAATGCATGCAGAGCATCTTCGAGGGCTTCGCGGTGGCGGGCTCTGGTCATTGGCATCGACTCTGTGGCGCCGACGCGAGCGATCACTTGAGCTTCTAGCCACTCGAGCAGTGCGTCGATGCCTTCGCCGGTCTTGGCGGAGATACGCATCGCGTGGTGCGATGCTGAAGCGGGGACAGTTTGATTGGGCGCTAGATCGCTCTTGTTTAGGAGGATCGCGTCGCCTTCCGACAATTCTGGTGACACACGTGAATCATCCACAGATTTCGCATCGACGACGCCGAGGCGAAGGTCGGCGTGCTCGGCCTTCGCGCGTGCGCGGCGGATGCCTTCGCTTTCGATTTCGTCGGTCGTCTCGCGCAGTCCCGCAGTGTCGATCAGCGTGACGGCGTAGCCTCCGAGATCAAGATCGACTTCGATCGCATCGCGCGTGGTGCCGGGAATTGCCGAGACGATCGCGACGTCGCGGCGTGCGAGTGCGTTCAGCAGCGACGACTTGCCGACGTTCGGCGCGCCGAGGATCACGACGGTGAAGCCGTCGCGCACGATCTCGCCGCGGCGCTGGTCGGCGAGGTGGTGTTCGATCGCGCTCGCCAGGGTGGTGGCGCGGGTGCGGACTTCGGCGGCCAGTCCGGGCGGTAGGTCTTCGTCGACGAAGTCGATCGCCGCCTCCAGGTGGGCGAGCGCTCTGATGAGATCGGTGCGCCAGTGCTCGTACTGCTCCTTCAGTTCGCCGGCGAGTTGGCGGAGTGCGAGGCGGCGCTGTTGTTCGGTCTCGGCGCCGATCAGGTCGGCGAGGCCTTCGGCCTCGGTCAGGTCGAGTTTGCCGTTGGCGAAGGCGCGGCGGGTGAACTCCCCCGCGTCGGCGGGGCGGAGGTCTTCGAGTTCGGCCAGGCGGCGGGTCATTGCGATGATGACCGCTGGGCCGCCGTGGAGGTGGATCTCGGCGACGTCCTCGCCGGTGAAACTGGCGGGGGCTGGAAACCAGAGCACCAGGCCGCGATCGATCGAGGTGCCGTCAGCCAGCCGCACGTCGCGGAGCGCGGCGTGCCGGGGCGGAGGCGCGGCGCGCGCCGTCAGGGCTTCGATGGCGGCGCGGGTGCCGGGGCCCGAGAGGCGGAAGACACAGACGCCGGCGCGTCCCTTCGCCGTCGATAGGGCGAAGATCGTTCGACGGCGGGTCATGATGCGATCAGCTGCGGCCCTTGGGGCGCGACGAGGCCGGCGGTTCGTCGTCGTCCTTGGTGCTGCGGCCGCCCGCCGTGCCGGTCGCGGCGCGCATGATGTTCGAGAACGCCTCCATGCCCTGCGCGCCCCATGGCACCCAGTTCTTCAAGAGCTGCTGGGGGTCGGTCATGGCGAGGGCTTGCATGGCGCGGCGTTGGATCTCGCCCATGACTTCCGCTTGCAGGGGTTCCACGTCCGGCAGACCCATGTAGGCCCTGGCTTCGGCGGGTGTACAATCGACTTCAATTGTGATTTTCATGACTCGAACGTTCGGCCTTCCGCTTGATGTTGCCCGCTTGAATGCCTGATGGGCAAGACGCGCGACCTTAGCGCGAGCCGAAGCCGGACGCAGCACACGGTTTTCGCAACTCCTTTCCGCCGCTCAGGGAGCGCTCCACCCCATGAATCTGCTCGCCCAATCGACGAGCCCATATCTCCATCAGCACAAGGACAACCCGGTCCATTGGCGCGAGTGGGGTCCCGCCGCCCTTGAGGAGGCCCAGAGCTCCGGCAAGCCGATCCTGCTGTCTGTGGGATACGCCGCCTGCCATTGGTGCCACGTGATGGCGCACGAGAGTTTTGAGGTCGAGGCGACCGCGGCGCTGATGAACGACATGTTCGTCAACATCAAGGTCGACCGCGAGGAGCGCCCGGATCTCGACGCCATCTATCAGGCGGCCGTGAACATGATGGGCGAACAGGGCGGCTGGCCGCTGACCATGTTCCTGACCCCGCAGGGCGAGCCCTTCTGGGGCGGCACGTACTTCCCGCCGGAGCCGAAGTTCGGCAAGCCCGCCTTCCCGGACGTGCTGCGCGAGGTGTCGCGTCTCTATCGCGAGAATAGCGAGCAGGTGACGAAGAACATCCAAACGCTGCGCACGGGTCTGACGCAGGCGTTCGAACAGAACCGTCCCGGGCAGCAGCTCGATCCGATGACGCTTGAGACGGCGATGCGCCGGGTGTGTCAGCAGTTCGACGTGTTCCACGGCGGCATGTTCGGCGCGCCGAAGTTTCCGAACGTGCCCTGCATCGAGCTGATGTGGCGCGGGTATCAGAACACCGGGATGCTGCAGTACCAGCAAGCGGTCGAACTCTCGCTCATGAACATGAGCCAGGGCGGGATCTACGATCACCTCGGCGGCGGCTTCGCGCGCTACTCGGTCGACAACATCTGGCTGGTGCCGCACTTCGAGAAGATGCTCTACGACAACGCGCAGCTGATCGACGTCATGTCGATGGTGTGGCTGAGCTCTCGCAATCCCATCTATCGCGCGCGCATCGAAGAGACCGTTGCGTGGGCCCTGCGCGAGATGGTCGTCGAGGGCGGCGCCTTCGCGTCGTCGATCGATGCGGACTCGGAAGGCGAGGAAGGCAAGTTCTACGTATGGACCGAAGCGGAAGTCGACGAGCTGTTGGGCAAGGACGCGGCGCTCTTCAAGCAGGTCTACGACGTGCGGCCCGAAGGCAATTGGGAAGGGCGTACGATCCTGCATCGTCTGCGGGTGATGAACCCGCTGCCGCCGGTGCAAGAGGGCAAGCTGAATGCGCTGCGCGAGAAGCTGTTCGTCGCGCGGTCGAAGCGGGTGAAGCCGGCGCGCGACGACAAGGTGCTCGCCGATTGGAACGGGCTGATGATCTACGGCCTCGTCCAGGCGTCGGATGCGCTCAACCGCGTCGACTGGCAGGCGGCCGCCGTGAAGGCGTTCTGGTACATCGCCGACAAGATGGGGTCGTCCGCGGAAGGTCAGCTCGACAGCCTGGCGCACAGTTCGCGTGCGGGCAAGCTCGGCGTCGCGGGGCTTGCCGACGACTATGCGAACATGGCGCGCGCGGCGATCGCGCTCTACGAGATCACGGGGCATCAGCCCTATCTCGACAAAGCCATCCGCTGGGTGAACACGCTGAACAACAAGTTCTGGCGGATGGACATCGGCGGCTATGCGCTGACGGCCGACGACGGCGATCCGCTGATCGTGCGCGTGCGGACGGTTGCCGACCAGGCGGTGCCTTCCGTCAACGGGACGATGATGCATGTGCTGGCGCGCCTCAACGGGCTGACGGGCGATGCGATCCATGCGGAGCGCTTCAGCGTGTTGACGCAGGCCTTCGCGGAAGATGCGCGGCGGCAACTGATTTCGTCGGCGACCTACCTCAACGGGTTCGATGCGATCTTGCGCGCGATTTCGATCGTAATCGTGGGTCAGCGCAACGACGCCGGCGTCGCCGCGTTCCGCGATGTGTTCCGCCGCGTGAGCGTGCCGAACAAAGTCGTGCAGATCGTGGCGCCGGGCGAGGCTCTCTATGAGGGTCATCCGGCGAACGGCAAGGGTCAGGTCGACAACAAGGTCACCGTCTACATGTGCGCGGGGCAAACGTGCTCGCCGCCGATCACCGATCCCAACCAACTTGAACTGCAACTGAAGACGCGGACGCTGCCGCCCGGCGCGGTCGCGACGACGCGGGCTTAGGAGACACGATGGCCGGCACCGACATTACGCTCAGCAGCCCGGACGGAAAGTTCGGCGCCTATCTCGCGCAGCCTTCGTCGAACAAGGGGCCGGGCATCGTCGTGATCCAAGAGATCTTCGGCGTGAACCAGGTCGTGCGCGACATCTGCGACGGTCTTGCGGCGCAGGGATACTTTGCGCTGGCGCCGGATTTATTCTGGCGGCTGGAGCCCAACATCCAGATCACCGACAAGTCTGAAGCGGAGTGGAAGAAAGCGTTCGAGCTTTATCAGAAGTTCAACGTCGAGACGGGCGTGAAGGACATTCAGCTCGCCGTCACACATTTGCGCGGCGTGCCGGGGGCGGGACCGAAGATCGGCGCGGTCGGTTATTGCCTCGGCGGACTGCTCGCTTATCTGACCGTTGCTCGGACAAATGTGGACGCGTCGGTTGGTTATTACGGCGTGAGCATCGATCAGTATTTGAACGAGAAGGACAAGATCAAGAAGCCGCTGCTGCTGCATATCGCGGAGAAGGATCAGTTCGTGCCGCCCGCGGCGCAGACGCAGATCATCGATGCGCTCACTGGACACCCGTGCGCGACGACGCATCGCTATGCCGGGATGGATCATGCGTTCGCGCGCGTTGGTGGCCAGCACTACGACAAAGCGGCGGCCGATCTTGCCAACCAGCGCACTGCCGAGTTTTTCAAAACCCATCTGAGTTGAGGCTTGCCCCCATGACGCGTGCGATCCGGTTCGAGAAGATCGGCGGACCCGATGTGTTGTCGTTTCAGGAGGTGACGCTCGCGCCGCCGGCGGCCGGCGAAGTGCGCGTGCGGCACACGGCGATCGGCGTCAACTTCATCGACACGTATCACCGGACCGGGCTCTACAAATTACCCCTGCCCTCCGGCATCGGAATGGAAGCAGCCGGTGTCGTCGAACAGGTCGGCGACGGGGTGACGCGCTTTCGCGAAGGCGATCGCATCGTCTATGCGACCGGGCCACTTGGTGCGTACAGCGAGGCGAACAATGTCGTCGCCAACCGGGCATTCAAAATTCCCGATGGCGTGAGCGATGAGATCGCGGCGTCGTTGATGCTGAAGGGTCTGACCGCGCATTTTTTGCTGCGGCGGACGCACAAGGTCGCCGCCGGTGAGCCCATCCTGTTTCATGCGGCCGCCGGCGGCGTCGGGATGATTGCGATTCAGTGGGCGCGCTTTCTTGGTGCGACCGTCATCGGCACCGTGGGGAACGACAATAAGGTCGCGCTGGCGCAGCGGCTGGGCTGTCATCACGTGATCGTTTCGTCGCGCGAAAACATCGCGACCCGCGTGCGCGAGATCACGGGCGGTAAGGGCGTGCCCGTCGTCTACGACTCGGTCGGGCGCGACACATTCATGGCGTCGATCGACTCGCTGGCGCCGCTGGGCCTCTTCGTCAGCTTCGGCAATGCGAGCGGGCCCGTGCCGCCGTTCGAGCCCGCGCTGCTGGCGCAGAAGGGGTCGCTGTTTTTCACGCGGCCGACGATGTTCCACTATGTGACGACGCCGGAGGAATTGGACGCGGCCGCGGGGGAGCTGTTCGATCTCGTCGCGCGCGGCGTGATCCGGAAGAGCGAGCCGAAGAGCTTTCCGTTGTCGCAAGCGGCTGAGGCGCATCGTGCGATCGAGAGCCGCCAGACGACGGGGTCGCTGGTACTTATTCCGTAGTCTGAGCATCCCGCGTGCTCGTTCTGATAGAGCGCAGCGCGGGTACCGCCGGTTTCACCACGAAGCCTCGAAGCACTCGAAGTTCCACGAAGGATTCTTGGCGCGCAGCGCCTTTCATATCGGTTCGCGCCTACGGCGCAGGTTCACCTTTGTGAGCCTTCGAGTGCTTCGAGGCTTCGTGGTTAAAGCTGAATCGAAAACGCGCAGGTGAATCAGGAAGAGCGGGCGGGACGCCCGCGCTCCCAGACTACTCCGCGGCTTGCGCGGGTTTGCGGAGGTACATCGAATTTTTTGGGCGCATGAAGACGCGTTGGAGCATCGGTTCGAAAGCTTCGAGCGGCATCGACTTGAACGCCGGGTCGAAGGCGACTTGGTCGTAGAGGTGACAGAATTGAGCTGTCGCTTCGAAGTGCGGGTGGCCGCGGAATTGGTCGCGCATGTTCCGGTCGAGGCCTAAGAAGTGGAAGAAGTAGTAGCCTTGGAACATGCCGTGCTTTTCGACGATCCAGTGGTTTCGCTCCGACACGTATGGCTTCACGATGACGGCGCCGACGTCGGCGTGGTTGGCCGGTCCCAACGTGTCGCCGATGTCGTGGACCAGCGCGCAGACGACGTACTCTTCGTCTTCACCGGCTTGGTGGGCGCGCGTTGCGGTTTGGAGGCAATGCTCCAAGCGGTCGACGGCGAAGCCGCCGCAATCGCCTTTGAGCAACTTGAGATGGGCAAGAATTCGGTTCGGTAGATCTTTTTGGAATGGCGCCGCGTGCTTGACGATGATGTCCCAGTCGTCCTGTGTGCCGTCCATCATCGCGTGATACTTAGCGCGGTCTTGATCTTTGGCGTGCGATTCCCCGTCCATCTTCGTCGGACTCCCAATTTCACATCGCAGGCAGGGTGACGTGCCGCGGGTCAATCGTCAAATCACACGATTTGACGTGGTTCTGAAAGACGGAAACAGTCGGGAAATACGCGGAGGTTCGAAATATGGCCGGCAAACTTACAGGACGCGTCGCACTGGTTACGGGCGGTGCGCGCGGCATCGGCGCCGCGTCGGCTGTGGCGCTGGCCGATGCCGGTGCGGCCGTGCTGATCACGGACGTGCTCGACGACGAAGGCGAACGGGTCGCTGCGCGCATCGTCGAGAGCGGCGGGCGCGCGGGCTATGTGCATCACGACGTGCGCGACGAGGCGGCTTGGGTGGCCGCGGTCGCCGCCGCCGAAGCGCGTTTCGGCGGGCTCGACATTCTCATGAACAACGCCGGCATCTTCGGCGCGAAGGCGATGTCGGCGACGACGCTGGACGAATTTCGCCACATGCAGTCGATCAATGTCGACGGTGTTTTTCTCGGCATGAAGACGTGCATTCCGGCGATCGCCAAGCGCGCGCCGCAATGGCCCGGCGGCGGGTCGATCATCAATTTGTCGTCGGTCGCGGGCTTGACGGGCTCGCCGTTTGCGGTCGCCTACAACGCTTCGAAAGGCGCGGTGCGGTTGATGAGCAAGGGCGCGGCGCTGGAGTGCGCGACGCTTGGGCTCAAGATACGCGTCAACTCGCTTCATCCCGGCGTCATCGACACGATGATGGGGGACAAGGTCATGGCCGACTTGGGCGCGGCGATGGGGGTCGGCGCGAACGATGTGCGTTCCAACCTGATGGCCGCTCATCCGTTGGGGCGGTTCGGCGCCGCCGCCGATATCGCGAACGCGGTCGTGTTTCTGGCCTCCGACGATGCAGGGTTCATGACCGGGTCGGAGATGGTCGTCGACGGCGGAATGACCGCGCGGTGACTTACTGCGGACGAAGCCGCCAGATCTTGCCGTCGGATTCGTCGGTGATGAGATAGATCGAGCCGTCGGGGCCTTGTTCGACGTCGCGGATGCGTTCGCCCATGTCGATGCTTTCTTCGTCGGTGACCTTGCCGCCTTGGATCGTCAAGCGGATCAACGCTTTTGCACTGAGACCCCCGATGAGGAGGTTGTCTTTCCACTGCGGGAATTTGGCGCCGGTGTAGAAGATCATGCCGGACGGCGAGATCACCGGATTCCAATACTTCACCGCGTCGGCGAGGTCGGGACGGGTCGGCGGATCGGGGATGTCGCGGCCGTCGTAGTGGCTTCCCCAACTGACGAGCGGCCAGCCGTAATTCTTGCCGGCTTCCGGACGGTTCAATTCGTCGCCGCCTTTGGGGCCGAACTCGATCGTCCACAGCACCCCGGTCGACGGTTCGATCGCCGCGCCTTGGACGTTGCGATGACCGTAGGACCAGATCTCGGGCTTGGCGCCGGCGCGGCCGACGAACGGATTGTCCTTCGGGACCGAGCCGTCTCTGTTGAGGCGGATGATCTTGCCGAGGTGGCTGTTCAGGTCTTGCGACGGATCGAATTTTTGGCGTTCGCCGGTCGTCAGGAATATGTGGCCGTCACGCGCGAAGACGATGCGGCCGCCATAGTGGCCGCTGCCTGACACTTTGGGTTCTTGGCGGAAGATGACTTTGACATTCTCGACGCGGCCTTCACCGAGCGTGGCGCGGGCGAAGGCGGTCGATGCGCCGGCGCCACCGGGTTCGGCGTAAGAGAAATAGATCGTGCGATTGGCGGCGAAGTCAGGATCGAGCGCGACGTCGAGCAGACCGCCCTGCCCGCTTGCGCTGACCTCCGGGATACCTGCCAACGCCGGCGACAGTTTGTTGTCGGTGCCCAAGATGCGCAGACCGCCGTCACGCTCCGTCACCAGCAACCGGCCGTCGGGCAAGAAGGCCATGCCCCAAGGGTGGTCGAGGCCGGACGCCAATTCTTCGACGGCGACTTTGCCGGATTTGGTGTCGACGGTTTCGCCTTGGGCTTGGGTGCACGCCGTTGCGGCGGCAGTGGCCATGACGAGTGTCGCGGTGACGTGTTTCAGCGGGCGCATGACGCCTCCTTCCGGTTCGGTGTTCAACGCGACGGGGTTAATGTGGTTCCCCGCCGTTAGCTTCTCGATTGGAACTTGGTGCAGCGGATGTAGGTGCGGCGCCATTCCGGGACGACGACCGAGCCGTCGGGTTTGACCTCGACGTGGATCGTCTCCGGCACGGCTTCAGCGTTATCGTAGTCGCGCATGCGGAAGGCGTACTTGGCGCCGTCGACGCGGGCGTTTTCGATTTTCCAATTGGCGACCGGATCAAGCGGCGGGAGCTTTACCTTTGCTTTCGACGCGAGTTTGTCGGCGAGGGCAAAACTGTTCCAGCGGCTGACGCGGAATTCGGACGGACCGATCAGGACGAAGAACAGATACTGCGTTTCGTCGACGGCGCAGCGATCGCCGGTTTTGGCGGCGAGGCGGTCGTCCATGAAGAAGGCTTCGTCGCCCGGCAAGTCGGCGGCGAGAAATTTGAGCGCTTCGTCATCAAGGGTGATGGCGGTGCGGTCGGCTGCTTTCTGACAGCGCTTGAAGACCATCGTGTCGACGCCGCCGCCCAACGAAGCGGACGTGCGAACGCGGTACATGACCTCAGGACCGTCCGGGCGGAAGCGCCAGACGTCGCCGCCGAAGGTCAGCGCGACGATGCCGTTCTCTTCGTCCGGTTCGGTGATGGGACCGCGCGAGGCGGATTCGGCGCCGTCGTCCGCGAAAGCAACGCCGCCCGAGCGCAGGAACTCGATCGACAACGTCATCACGCCGGTCGGTGGCGCAGTCTGTGAGCAGAGTTTATCGGCGCTGACCTCGGTCGAGATGCCTTTCCAGACGCCTTCGAGATAGGCCTGACGTTCCTCTGACAGAGGTTCGGCGTGCGCCGCGACCGGAATGGCGAAAACGAGAGCTGCGAGATACTTGCAGAGCGCGCGCATGAGTGGTCCGGTGATCCTGATGCCGTTTGAGCCGGCGCAATCTAGCCGAAGCGATGCGTCGCCGTCACGCCGTCAGAAGCTGGACGACGACCTCACGTTGTTGCGGATCGGCGCGATGCTCCCAAACGTAGATGCCCTGCCAGAGCCCAAGCACCGGACGGCCGCCGATCACGGGAATTGTGATCGAGGTCGCGGTCAGGGCGGCGCGGATGTGGGCCGGCATATCGTCGGGGCCCTCAGTGTTGTGGCGGTAGAGGCCTTCCTCCCACGGCGCGAGTTTGCGCATGAAGGTCTCGAGGTCTTTGAGGACGTCGGGGTCGGCGTTTTCCTGGATCGTCAGCGAGGCCGAAGTGTGGCGGATGAAGAGCGTGAGCTGACCGTCACCTGACGCGTGCTTACCTAGCCAACGCGTGACGTCGGTCGAGATGCTCGTCAGGCCGGGGCCTGTGGTTTTGACGTTGAGTGTCGTCGTGATGAGCTTCATCTGAGCGCGGCCAGGTCGAGGATGTATTCGTATTCGTCGCTGGTCGAGCCTTTGAACGTGTCGGCGTCCTTGATGAAGCGCTTGCGGGTGAAGCCCAAACGTTCGAGCAGCGCCATCGACTTTGCATTGCGCGTGTCGACGAGCGCCGTCGCATAGGTCAGACGCGCGCGCTCACGCAGATCGAGAAGGACGGCGCGCACGGCTTGCGTGGCGAGGCCGCGACCTTGGAACGCTTCGAACAATTCGTAGGCCACGAGGGCGCGGCCGTCGGGAAAGCCTGTCGCTTGGACAAGGCCCGCGATCTCACCGGTTGGCACGCGGACTGCCCAGTTCAGCCACAACTCGCGGCGGTTCGGCGAGCGGCGGCCTTCGAGGCGCTCATAGCGTTGACGAAGGATTTCGAGCGACGCGGGCGGGTTTTGCGGGATGTAGGTGTAGTGGCTGGGGTTCGAGAGGGCTTCGAACGTTTCCGCTGCGTGGACGGCACGCAGCGGTTCTAAGGCGAGCGTCGGTGTTTGAAGCGTGACGGGTTCGTAGCCTTCGAACGTCGTCAACGCTTCAGCCCGATTACGTGTTCATCGCGTCGAAGAATTCCTGATTCGTCTTCGTGCTCTTGAGCTTGTCGAGCAGGAATTCGATCGCGTCGGTTGCGCCCATCGGATTGAGGATGCGGCGCAGGACGTACATCTTCTGCAGCGTGGCCTTGTCGGTGAGGAGTTCTTCCTTGCGCGTGCCGGACTTGAGAATGTCCATCGACGGGAAGACGCGCTTGTCGGAGACCTTGCGGTCGAGGACGATTTCCGAGTTACCGGTGCCCTTGAACTCTTCGAAGATGACTTCGTCCATGCGGCTGCCGGTGTCGATCAAGGCCGTCGCGATGATGGTCAGCGAGCCGCCTTCTTCGATGTTGCGCGCGGCGCCGAAGAAGCGCTTGGGACGCTGCAACGCGTTGGCGTCGACGCCGCCGGTCAACACTTTGCCCGATGACGGGACGACGGTGTTGTAGGCGCGGCCGAGACGGGTGACCGAGTCCAGCAGGATGACGACGTCGCGTTTGTGCTCGACCAGGCGCTTGGCCTTTTCGATCACCATTTCGGCGACTTGCACGTGGCGCGACGCGGGTTCGTCGAAGGTCGAGGAGATGACCTCGCCCTTCACGGTGCGCTGCATGTCGGTGACTTCTTCCGGACGTTCGTCGATCAGAAGAACGATCAGGAAGCATTCGGGATGGTTGGCGGCGATCGAGCGCGCGATGTTCTGCAGCAGCACGGTTTTACCGGTGCGGGGCGGCGCGACGATCAGCGCGCGCTGGCCTTTGCCGAGCGGCGTCACGATGTCCATCACGCGGGCCGAGCGATCCTTGATCGTCGGGTCGGCGATTTCGAGCTTGATGCGCTCATCGGGATAGAGCGGCGTCAGGTTGTCGAAGTGGACCTTGTGCTTTTGCTTCTCGGGGTCTTCGAAATTGATCGTCGTGACCTTGAGCAGCGCGAAATAGCGTTCGCCGTCTTTGGGCCCGCGGATCGGACCGTCGACGGTGTCGCCGGTGCGCAGCGCAAAGCGGCGGATCTGAGTTGGGCTCACGTAGATGTCGTCGGGGCCGGGCAGGTAGTTCGACTCCGGCGCGCGGAGGAACCCGAAGCCGTCGGACAAGACTTCGACGACGCCGGAGCCGGTGATTTCGACGTCTTGCTCGGCCAGCTGCTTCAGGATCGCAAACATCATGTCCTGCTTGCGCATCGCACTGGCGTTTTCGATTTTCAGTTCTTCGGCGAGCTCGAGCAGTGCGGCCGGCGTTTTGTTCTTAAGGTCTTGGAGCTTCATCACTTCTTGAAGCGACATTGGAAAATAACTCTCTGTGAATCGACTGGTAATGGGAGGCTCAGGCGCTTGGTTCCAAGTTTCAGAGGGAAACCACGGCACTGAAGGGGATGGGGGCGTCCGGAACAGTCTCAGCGCTGGCTGGGATTTTGCCTGTCACAAGCCTTATCCGTTGCGCACTACAGCGCGATGACGGCGGCTCCGTTGACGGGCGTTGTTTCCGGACGTGTCGGGAGACAAATCACTTGTAGCCTAGTCCCGGCCAAGTTTGAAGAGGGCTTTTTTTGAGCCAGGGCCTCGATTGTGGCGGGTCCTAGAACGGCTTCACCACCACCAGGATCACGATCAGCGCCATCAGGACGGCGGGCACCTCGTTAATGATCCGGTAGAAGCGCTGGGTCTTGGTGTTCTTGCCCTGCTCAAAGTCCCGACGATAGCGGGACAGCATGCCGTGCAGGCCTGACATGATGATGACGAGGAGCAGTTTCAAGTGGAACCAGCCCGCCATCCAAACGTCGAGCGTATGGGCGAGCGTCAGGCCCAAGATCCAAACGACGGCCATCGACGGATTGATGATGACCCGCATGAGCTTGCGTTCCATGACCGAGAAACGCTCGTACTCGGACGTGCCCGGTCGCGTTTCACAGTGATAGACGAAAAGGCGCGGCAGATAGAGCATGCCAGCCATCCAAGCGATAACGGCGATGATGTGGAACGCCTTGAGCCACGGGTAGAGCGCGAGCAGTGTTTCGCTCATGCGACTTTCCTCTCCATGGCGCACTCGCCGCATTTCGTTGGGCAAAGACGGACGCCGCTGCCCGATCGCGTGCCGGGATGTTCGAGAGAGCCACGGACGAGCTTTGCCAGGCCCTCGATGAAGTCCGAATGGGTTCCGACCGTGGGAACGCGCAGGTAGTGAGGCACGCCGTGCTCGGTCGCGAGATGCGCGTATTCCATGTCCAGTTCGACCAACGTTTCGGAGTGCTCCGAGACGAAGGCGATCGGGGCGACGACGAGAGCCAGGCCTTCCTTGCCGGCGCGTTTGATCTCGTCGTCGGTCGAGGGGCCGATCCATTTCATCGGGCCGACGCGACTTTGGAAACAGACGCGCCAGTCGAGGTCGGGGCGGTTGAGCGCCGTGACCAGCGCCTTCGCCGTGTCTTCCACTTGGGCCTGATACGGATCGCCGCCGCTGACTATGCGTTCGGGTAGGCCGTGGGCGGAGAACAGCAGACGGAAGCGGACGTTCGGTGGGACTTTCGCGATCTCCTCCGCGATCAGGGCGGCTTGTGCGGTGATGAAGCCGACGTCCTTCGGATAGCAGCACACCGCCGACACCGGTGCCGTCAGCTCCTTGTCGCGGGCGTGGCGTTGCCATTCGCGCATCGACGAGCGGGTCGTGGTGGTCGAGAACTGCGGGTAGAGCGGCAGGAGGACGATCTTGTTCGGACGGAAGCGGCGGACCTGTTCGGTGATGTCGGACGCCCGCGGGGTCGTGTAGCGCATGGCGACGAAGATTTCGTAGGTCGTGCCGTCGCCCATCAACGCCGTCCGCAGCGCCGAGGCTTGATTGTAGGTTTGGCCGAGGATAGGTGACGAACCGCCCATCTTGGCGTAGATGGCGCGCGCGATCGGTGCGCGGCGTTTCGAGATCAAGCGCGCGATCAGCCAACGCAGCGGCTGCGGCACGCGTATGATGGCGGCGTCGTTAAATAAATTGAACAGAAACGGTTCGACGGCCTCTAGCGATGACGGGCCGCCGAGGTTGAAGAGAACGACCGCCACCCTCATGCGCGCGTGCCCCTGATCTGTGCCAGGAGTTGCTCGACATGCGCGACCGGCGTTTCAGGGCGGATGCCGTGGCCCAGGTTGAAGATGTGCGGCGTTCCGCGTGTGCCGGTCAGGATGCGATCGACGGCGTTGGTTAGGGCTTTGCCGCCGGCGATCAGCGCCAAGGGATCCAGGTTGCCTTGGAGCGCGACGTTCGGCTTGAACTGCTTGCGAGCCCATTCGAGTGGGGTGTGGGCATCGAGCGAGATCGCAGTGGCATTGGTCTCGGCATAACGCGGGTAGTTGGCGCCGGCCGCGCGCGGAAAGACGATGATCGGAACTTGCGGGGCGTGTTGGTGAACGCGGGCGATGATCTGTTGAAGCGGTTTGATCGAGTAGGCGTCGAGTTCATCGGCGGGAATAGTTCCGGCCCAGCTTTCGAAGAGCTGCAGGACTTCGGCGCCGGCGTCGATTTGCGCGATGAGGTAGTTCGCTGTTGCCTCGACCAGGATCTCAAGCAGCGCGGCGAAGTCGGCCGGGTTTTTATGCGCGAACAGGCGGGCGGGTGTGCTGTCGTCCGAGCTGCCGCCGGCGATCATGTAGGTCGCGACGGTCCATGGTGCGCCGGCGAAACCGATCAGCGTCGTGGTCTTCGGGAGTTCGCGTTTGACGCGGCCGATTGTTTCCATAACCGGCGCGAGGGCCTTCGAAACGGTTTCCGGCTTGAAGCGTTTCAGGGATGTTGCGTCGAAGGCTTCGAGTTTTGGGCCTTCGCCTGCCTCGAACCACACGCGTTGGCCGAGGGCGTGCGGGATCAGCAGGATATCGGCGAAGAGGATCGCGGCATCGAAGTTGAAACGGCGGATCGGCTGCAGCGTGACCTCGGCCGCCAATGACGGCGTGAGGCACAGGGTCATGAAATCGGCGGTCTTGGCTCGAAGCTCGCGATATTCGGGCAGGTAGCGGCCGGCTTGGCGCATGAGCCACACCGGTCGCGGTTCGACCGCGTGGCCGCCGAGCGCTTTCAAGATCGGTTTTTCGATACGCTCGACCAACGTCATCCAACCTAATTATCTATTTAGTTATAGATACTTGAAGAATTGAAGGAAGATGTAGGGCGTGTGGACAATAGGGACAGACTGCCGCTGCATAGGCGATCCCCAAGGTCATACCCAGGCGTTGGTTTCATCCCCATTTGGGGATGCAATGTGGATTCGGTGTCGTTTCCTCAGGTCTTGTGCATCGGTCGGTGTGGATAGGGTGAGCACGGATCGGTTTCATCAAAAGCGGTGGAAAAGCATGCAATCGGCTTGTGTGCGGTGGATATGACACGGCGCAACCGAGGGGTTAGGTGGGGTCAGGGGACATAGTCCTTGCGTCCCGGTTTTCTCCCCGGTCTTATCACCTCACGTATTCACAGGACGATCCTCAGGCCCCCGTGCAGAGTCCGCGAAGCGTTGCCATCTACTTCCACTTGCATCTTGTGTCGGATTCGACGGGCGAGACGTTGAATGCCGTCGGCAAAGCCGCGTGCGCGCAGTTCGATATGGGCCGGCCGATCGAGCATGTCTATCCGCTGGTGCGCAATCGTAAGCAGCTTGAGCGCGCGTTGATGGAGATCGAGGCGGCGCCGGGGTTGGTGTTGCATACGATGGTGAATGAGGAACTGCGCGGGTTGCTTGAGGTGAAGTGCCGGGAGTTGGGGCAACCGTCGGTGGCGGTGCTCGATCCGGTGATGACCTTGCTCGGCAATTATCTGGGCGCGGAGCTCAGTCATAAGCCCGGTGCGCAGCATGAGTTGGACGCGAAGTATTTTCAGCGGATCGATGCGCTCAACTACACGATGGCCCACGATGACGGGCAGAGTGCGGCGACGCTGGATTTGGCGGATGTCGTACTGGTCGGCGTTAGCCGGACGTCGAAGACGCCCACGTGTATCTACATTGCCAACCGTGGTGTGAAGGCGGCGAATATTCCGATCGTGCTTGGGATCGCATTGCCGCCCGAACTCGATCTTATTCGCCGGCCTTTGGTTGTGGGGTTGATCGCCAGTCCGGAGCGGTTGATCCAAATCCGGAAGAACCGGTTGCTGTCTCTCAATGAGGAGACGGAGACCGAGTATGTGGATCTGGACTCTGTACGGGCCGAGGTTGCGTTTGCGCGGCGGTTGTTTGCGGAAAAGGGCTGGCCGGTGATCGATGTGACGCGGCGGTCGATCGAGGAGACGGCGGCGGCGGTGCTGGCCTTGCATAGCCGCGCGCGCCAACAGCCGGTCGAATGAGCGAACTCATATTGGCCTCGACTAGTGCGACGCGGCGGCGGTTGTTGCGAGCGGCGGGGCTGCGTTTCACGGCGGAAGCGGCGCATGTCGATGAGACGTCGGTCGTTGAGTCATTGGCGGCGGAAAAGGCGAAGCCGCGTGATGTGGCGGATGTTCTGGCCGAGTTGAAGGCTGTGAAGATCAGTAACCGGCATCCGGAAGCGACGGTGATCGGCGCGGATCAAGTGTTGAGCCTTGGCGCCGAAATGTTTCAGAAGCCCGCTGATCGTGATGCGGCACGTGATCAACTGCGCCGGTTGCGCGGGCGAACCCATGTGCTGTCGTCGGCTGTTTGCGTGGCGCGTGGCGGGTCGGTTGTGTGGCGCGTCGTGGAAGAGGCGCGGCTGACAATGCGGGCGTTTTCCGACGATTTTCTCGATGCGTATCTTGTGGATGCGGGTGAGGACATCTTGGGGAGTGTCGGCGCCTATCATGTGGAAGGCATCGGCATTCAGCTGTTTTCGAAGATCGAAGGTGATGCCTTTACCATTCAGGGATTGCCGTTGTTGCCGCTCATCGATTTTTTGCGGACGCATGGCATGGTGCGGGCATGACGATTTCGGGCGCGGCAAAGCTGGCAGGGGTGGCAGGGTGGCCGATTGCGCACAGCCTGTCGCCGGCGCTGCACGGGTATTGGATCGCGGAACACAAACTTGACGCGGCGTATCTGCCGCTTGCGATCAAACCCGAGGATTTTGTGGAAACGTTTCGGGCGCTGCCGAAGGCGGGCTTTCGCGGGTTCAATGTGACGCTGCCACATAAGGAAGTTGCGTTTGCGTTGGTCGATACGCATGACGAGGCGGCGCGTCTGACGGGCGCGGTCAACACCGTGGTGTTTGAGAATGGGCGCGCGAGCGGGCGCAACACGGATGCGCACGGGTTCTCGCAGTTGTTGGGCGAGAACGGGGTCGCGACGCTCGATGGCGTGAGTGCGGTGGTGCTCGGTGCGGGCGGTGCTTCGCGCGCTGTCATTGCGTCGCTGCTGTCGTTGGGTGCGACCGAGGTTGTGCTCGTGAACCGGACGCTGGATAAGGCCGAGGGGCTTGCGGCGCGGTTTGGCGCTCGTGTGAAGCCTGTTGCGTGGGCGGGGTTACCGGCGGCGTTGGCGCGCGCTGGTGTGCTTGTGAACACGACTAGTTTGGGTATGACAGGGCAGCCGGCGTTGGAGTTGGATCTCGCGCCGCTGCCGTCTCATTCGACAGTTGTCGATATCGTCTATCGTCCGCTTGAAACGCCGTTGTTGGCGCGCGCGAAGGCGCGGGGGTTGAAGGCGGTGGATGGGCTTGGAATGTTGTTGCATCAGGCGCAGCCGGGGTTTGCGGCCTGGTTCGGGGTGGAGCCGAAGGTGACGCCTGCGTTGCGCGCGCATTTGATTGCGCAGTTGGGGCGCTGAGAGATGTTGCTTGTCGGACTCACCGGGTCGATAGGCATGGGCAAGAGCGAGACGGCGAAGATGTTCGCGCGTCATGGCGTGCCGGTTTGCGATTCCGATGCGACGGTGCATGCGCTTTACGACAAGGGCGGGGCAGCGGTTGAGGCTGTCGGTGCGGCGTTTCCAGGCGTCGTTGTCGATGGGCGTGTGGATCGCGAGAAACTGTCGCGCGAGGTTGTCGGTAATCCTGAAGCGCTGCGCAAACTTGAGTTGATCGTGCATCCGCTGGTGGGCGAGGCGCAGCGGGCGGCGCTTCAGGCGGCGGCTGCTTCGGGCGCTTCGATGGTGGTGCTCGACATTCCGCTGTTGTTTGAGACGGGGGGCCGCGCGCGCGTCGATGTCGTTGTCGTGGTGTCCGCGCCGGCCGATGTTCAGCGTCAGCGTGTGTTGGCGCGGCCGGGGATGACACCGGAAAAACTCGAGGCGATTTTGTTGAAGCAGATGCCCGATGCCGACAAGCGTGCGCGGGCCGACTTTGTTGTTGATACTTCACTAGGATTGGCACACGCCGAAGCCCAGGTCGTTGCGATCATCGATGCGCTGAAGCATCGTGAGGGCAAGATCTGGACATCGAATCATGCGTGAAATTGTTCTCGATACCGAGACGACCGGACTCGATCCGGGCCAAGGCCATCGCATCATCGAAATCGGCTGCCTCGAGTTGCGCAACCGTACGCCGACGGGCGCGAAGTATCACGCCTACATCAATCCCGAACGCGATGTGCCGGAGGAGTCTCAGCGCATCACGAATCTCTCGACCGAGTTTTTGCGCGACAAACCGGTGTTTGCGGACGTCGTCGACGGGTTCTTGGAATTCATCGGCGACAGCGGTCTCGTCATTCACAACGCCGAGTTCGATCTCAAGTTTCTGAATGCCGAATTGGGCAAGCTGAAGAAGGGATCGATCCCGTCAACGCGCGCCGTCGATACGCTGATGATTGCGCGGCGGCGGTTTCCGGGTGCGTCGGCGTCGCTCGACGCGTTGTGCCGCCGGTTCGACATCTCGCTCGATGATCGGCGTGCGAAGGGTCACGGCGCGCTGCTCGACGCGGCGCTTCTGGCTGAGGTTTATCTGGAACTCTCGGGCGGGCGTCAGCCCGGTTTGGAGCTCGTCGCCAACGCGGGCTTGTCCGACAACCGTGCGGTCATTTTCAAGCCCGTGGTGCCGCGTCCGTCACCCCTGCCCCCGCGCATCAGCGCGGAGGAACTTGAGCGTCATGCCGTGGCGATCGCCACGCTTGGCCAATCGGCGATCTGGTTTCAGGCCGAGGCCTGAGCGCCTTGCGTTTTCTGCTGCGCGAGTTGAGCGCGGTAGAGGGTCAGGAAGTCGATCGGATCGAGCATCAAGGGCGGGAACCCGCCGTCGCGCGTCGTGTCGGCCACCACGCGGCGGGCGAAGGGGAACAGCTGACGCGGGCACTCGATCAGCAGGATCGGCTGGATGTTTTCCGGCGTGATGTTCTTCAGCACGAAGACGCCGGCATACGTCACTTCGCACACGAAGACGGTTTGGTTTGCCGACTTCGCGTCCGCGCGGACACGGATCGACACTTCGTATTGATCGACGCCGAGACCGCGCGCCTGGACGTCGACGCCGACTTCGAGCGCGGGCTTTTGACCCTGCAAGCTCATCGGTGCGGCGGGGTTCTCGAATGACAAATCCTTAACGTATTGGGCCAGCACCTGAATCTGTGCGGCGGCGCCAGCGGCTGCGGCGGCCTGGTTGTCGGCGGCGCTGCCATTGCCGTTACCGTTGGGCATATCACTCATGCGTCAGTGTCCTTGAAAGCTGGGGAATTCGTACGATTTCCACTTGGGGCGCTGGCTATCACGCCGGAGGCAGCAGACACAAGCCAATGCCTAACAACCGCCGATATGCTGGGAAACTTCGCAGGAATGCGCAAAATTCTCTCGATGCGAGCTATGGACCGGAAAGGTTTACCGCTGTAGGCTTTTTCCCCAAGCGCAGGTTTGATTGCGGCCCTGGCAGATTGTCGCCGGCGACGAACCAGAAAAGTGGGTGGCGCGTGTCCTTCAACGGATTTTTTCAATGAACGGAACGGTACTGGAGCTTCTGATTTTGGCGGGTTTTGCGGCGTTTATTTTGTATCGCCTCTACGCCGTGCTGGGCCGACGCACCGGTAACGAGCAACCGCCCGTCGACCTCAATCGGCGCGAACGCGTCGATGCGCGCCGTCCGACGGCGCCGGTCGGCAAAGAAGACAATGTCGTTCCGCTGCCCCGTGGGCGCGACGCTCCGCGTCCGGGTTCCGAGATCAAGATTCCGGCGGGGACGCCGCTTGCCGCCGGCGTGGATGCGCTGCGTCAGGTTGATCCGTCGTTCGAGCCCGATGGCTTCGTGCGCGGCGCCAAGGTGGCTCACGAGATGATCGCGCGGGCGTTTGCCCAAGGCGACCGTTCGACGTTGAAGCCGCTGTTGTCGGAAGATGTCTATGCCAGCTTCGACGCCGCGATCACGTCGCGCGAAAAGGGCGGACACCAGTTGGACGTTTCGTTCATCGGCTTGAAGCAGGCGAACCTCGAAGAGGTCAGTCTGCGCGGGCGGATTGCGGAAGTGACCGTGCGCTTCGTCAGCGAACTCATCAGCGTGACGCGCGATGCGGCCGGCGCGGTGATCGAAGGCGCGGCCGGGGTCGTGCGCGAGGTGACGGACGTTTGGACGTTTGCCCGCGATACGCGCTCGTCCGATCCGAACTGGAAGCTGGTTTCGACCGCGGGCGCCGCTTAAGGCGCTTTTCCCGGGCAGGTTCTCCCTTTATTCATCGTGGCCATGCGTGCTTCGAAAACGCTTGGCGTTGCGGTTCTGTTGCTGGTTGCGGCTTGCAAGCCGCTAACCGGCCTTCTCCCTGACAAATCGGCCGATGAGCTTGTGCTCAAGCGCGCGGCGTTTGCCGACCTCAACGGTTGGGCAAGCGCTGATGTGCGCAGCGCGTTCGTCGCGTTCGTCGGCTCATGCAAGAGGATCACGGTGCGCGTCGACGGCGATGCGCTGGGTGGGACTGCTGCCTATGGCAAGGTTGGCGAATGGCGTGCAGCTTGCGCTGCTGCGGTTCAGGTGAAGGCGCCGTCGGCGGAATCGGCGCGGCAGTTCTTCGAAGCGCATTTTGTTCCGGCGCAGGCGTTCAATCGCGCTGAGCCCGTTGGGTTGTTCACCGGCTATTACGAGCCGGAGCTTGCGGGCAGCCGCAAACCGGGCGGGCGCTTTACGACGCCGCTTTATGCGCGGCCTGCGGATTTGGTTTCTGTCGATCTGGGAAGTTTCCGGCCAGCGCTGAAAGGCGAACGGATTGCGGGGCGCGTCGATGGCGACAAGCTCGTGCCCTACGATACGCGCGCGGCGATCGAGAGCGGGGCGCTGAAGGATCGGTCGGCGCCGATTGCCTATGTCGACGATGCGGCGGCGGCGTTCTTTCTTCATGTGCAGGGATCGGGGCGGGTACGGTTTGCCGACGGCTCGGTCGTTCGCGTCGCTTATGATGGACAAAACGGGCATCCCTATACCGCGGTCGGACGCGTGCTCGTTGAGCGCGGCGAGATCGCGCGCGAGGCTTTGTCCATGCAGACGATCCGCGCTTGGCTGAAGGCCAATCCGAAGAAGGCGCCGGCGTTGATGAACGAGAATGCGTCGTTCGTGTTCTTCAAGGAACAAGCGTTGGACGATCCCACGTTGGGTGCGGAAGGCGCGCAGGGCGTACCGTTGACCAGCGAGGCCAGTCTTGCGGTCGATCTGCGCTTCCATGCTTTGGGTGCGCCGATGTGGGTCGATGGTACGGCGCCGGCCGATGATGAGAAGGCACCTGACGTTGCGTTCAGCCGGTTGATGGTTGCGCAAGATACAGGTGGCGCGATCCGCGGGCCTGTTCGCGGCGACGTCTATTGGGGTTCGACCGCGCGCGCGGAGAGCGTTGCGGGGCGTATGGCGCATAAGGGGCAGCTTTATGTGTTCGTGCCGAAGGCCGTTGCGGCGCGGTTGAACTGATCCACGTGGTACGCAAACGGGACCTTCACGACGAAGAGCGTGCGCTGTGGGACGAGGTTATGCGCGACGTCCGGCGTCTACGCGGCGCGAAGGCCGCCAAGGCTAAGCTTGAGAAGAAGCGCGTTGGCCGCGTGTTGCGGGAGCCCCCTGCCCTGCCCGCTCCTGCCAGGCCGGCTGCGTCAGTTGTTGCGCCGGCTGCCAAACCAAAGAAGGTTTCCGCGCCGCCGTTCGGTATGGATGGTTCGACGGCGGAGCGTTTGAAGCGTGGCAAGGTCGAGCCGGATGCGACGCTCGATCTGCATGGCATGACGCAGGCGCAAGCGCACGGACGGCTGGTGTCGTTTGTGCGGCGTGCGCATGAACACGCGTATCGCTGCATTCTGGTGGTGACCGGTAAAGGAGCGCCGCGGACCGCACGTGAGGAGCCTGCGACCTTCATCATGCCCGAGCGGTCGAATGCCGGCGTGTTGCGTGTGATGGTGCCTCGCTGGCTTGAGGAAGATGCGCTGCGCTCGCTGGTCGTCGGCGTGCAGGGTGCGCACCAGCGCCACGGCGGAGCTGGTGCGATCTATGTCTATCTGCGGCGCAAGCGCGGCGCTTAGAGTTCGCCGCTCATCGGGTCGGGCACCGAGTCCAAATACTGGCTGGAGCGGCGGCGCGACGATCCGGCAGGACGCGTGGGTTGCGTCGAGCGGATCATGATCAGATAGGGGCCTGTGCCTTCGTAGCGGATGCGGCCTGCGGGCACGCCGAGGCGCACCAGTTCGTCCTTCACCGCATAGAGCCTGCGTTGCCACAGGGCGTCGTCGCTTTCGCGTGGCCCCAACGAGACCAGGCGAACGTTGGTGCTGCGGTTCAACTGCACGAATTGCGTGGCGGCGGAGGCGATGGCGTTCATCGCTTCGGGTGTCAGGTTCGCCTTCGCTTCGAAGAAGGCGACGTGGAACACTGGCGGCGGTTTCGGAACGTCCGTTTTCGGTGCGAGTACCGGTGCGGACGCGACGGGCGCTTTCGTTTCCGGCGTGGCTGCGGTTAGCGGCTTCGCGCCGTTGATGCCCGGATACGTAGACTTCGTTGCTTCCGGCGCGCTTGTTGTGACAGGCGGCGGCGGTGCGATGGGCGTTGTGGTCACTTGCGTCGGCGCGGATACCGTCGACGTCGTTGTCGGCGGTGGTGCTTCGACGCGGGGTTCGAATGTCGGCTCGCGCTCGCCGAACCAGGTACAGGCGCCGGTGACGGAGCAATAGATCGGCGTGATGAGGAGTGCGAGCGCGGTGACGGCGATGAGGCCTGCGATCAGGAATTGGATCAGCGGGCCGATGCCGACGCCGGTTTCTTCCAGCTGCTTATCGACGTGCGCGTCTTCACAGCACCAGCAGGTGGCGCTCGTCGAATGCGTTTCGGCGCACCAGGTTTGGTATTGGCCGAGGAAGGCGATGTCGAATTTTTCCGCCGAGCCGTCCTTGGTCTTGCGTTCCTGCTTCTTCTCGAGCGCGGTGCGAAGCGTCTTGGCGGCTTTGGCTTTCTCGGTCTTGTCGTCGCCGGGCGCGAAGGTGCGTCCGAGCCAGCTGAGGAAGTTTTCGGCCATGCCCACGGGATTGGGCGAGACGCCGCCCGTCGGCTTGCCGCCTTCGAACAGATAGACGGGAATGTTGCCCGGCGAGATCGTCAGCGGCGGGCGATCGAAGACGAAGCCGTGATCGCGGGCGCGCTTGGTCAACAGGTTGCGCGGCCTCATCCAGCGGTCGGCGCTGGAGGCCTTCGCCGTCGGCCGCACGAGCGTCATGATGCGTGTCGGTGCGTCCTTCGGGAGGTCGGCGGACAGGGAGTCGGCCGGCAAGGTCGCGCCTTTGCGGCCGATGAGCAGGTACTGCGTTTTGTTGTCCGGCAGATCGGGGGCGCCGAAGGCGTTGGCGTTCAGCAGCACGAGAAGCTTGCGCAGCGTGCCGATGATTTCGCCGAGCGAGCCGTCTTGCTCCCAGCCGGTCGGATCGCCGGGGGCTTCGAGAAGGCCTGCTGCGACCAGGGCGGCCGGCGCTTGCAGTGTTTCCATCAGCGAGACTGAACCGGTCGAGCCTGGAACGGCGGCGCCGACCATCGGCTGCTGCGAGAGGACGGGCGTCGCGCCGATGTTGATTGTGCCACCGGAGAGGTTTTGCGGCAGCGGCTGTTGTTGATGGAGCGGACGCACGGGCGATTGCGCGGCCATGGCCTTGAACAATTCGGTGCGCGACATCTCCTCGAGGACGCGTAGCGGATTGCGCGAGAGTTCGACCGAGGCGTGCGAGATGTCGGGACGCACGAGGCGGCCGCGATACTGTTCTTCGGCTTGCGCGCCGACGAAGATGCGCGTGAGGAAGCGCGTGTAGATGCGCGCGGCGTCTTCGTGTGTGGGCTCTAAGCGCGGTTCGCGCAGGTGGATGTAGGCGTTGACGAATTCGAACAGGTAGTCGCTGTGCGCGACGAGGACGTAGCTTGTCGGCATGCAGACTTGCGCGAAGATTTCGAATTGGCCGGTGGCGAGCGCCTTCAGCGTCGCGCCTTCCCACTGCGTGATCGTGTTGTAGGCCGGGACGATCGTGAAGTTCGCTTGGCCCGACGCGACCGCATCGAGCGAGTCGGCGACCGATGTTCTGAAGACGAGATGGGCGATGTTGCTCGGCTTGAGCATCGCGCGGGCGGCCAAATACGAATGACCACCGTCGCTTTCCGCGAAGCTGACGAAGAGCTTTTTGGACACGCACGACCTCGGTTACAAAAATTTCCCAGGCCGTTAACGTATCGCGAGATGCGTGATTCCTCAACGCGTTACTGAGGTTTTTTATCTGTGGGTCTGAACTCGTCTACTGAGTGTGCGCACGAAAAGTCTCGCGTTAAAGTATGAAGCGCGAAAGGTCGGCATTCTTGGTCAAAGCACCGATTTCTCGCGTGACGAATGTTTTGTCGACGACGATGCGCGCACCCTTAGAGTCGGAGGCATGGAAGCTTACCTCTTCCAGCACTCGCTCCATCACGGTCTGCAACCTGCGCGCGCCGATGTTTTCCACCGTCGCATTAACCTCAGCCGCCGCGTCGGCGATGGCGTCGAGGCCGTCGTCGGTGAAATCGAGTTCGACGCCCTCGGTCAGCATCAGCGCTTTGTACTGCTTGATGAGGCTCGCTTCGGTTTCGGTGAGGATGCGGCGGAAGTCGTCGCGGGTCAGCGCTTGCAGTTCGACGCGGATCGGCAGCCTGCCTTGCAGTTCGGGCAGAAGGTCCGAGGGTTTGGCGATATGGAACGCGCCCGAGGCGATGAAGAGGATGTGATCTGTCTTCACCGGGCCGTGCTTCGTCGAGACCGTCGTGCCTTCGATCAGTGGGAGCAGATCGCGCTGTACGCCTTCGCGGCTGACGTCGGCGCCGCCGCGGCCTGCGTTTTCGCGCGCGCATATCTTGTCGATTTCGTCGAGGAAGACGATGCCGTCGTTTTCGACCGTGCGGATGGCGTCGCGGACAAGGGCTTCGTTGTCGATCAGCTTGTCGGATTCTTCGGCGATCAGCGGGGCGTAGGCGTCGACGACCTTCATCTTGCGCAACTTCTGGCGACCGCCGAAGGCTTTGCCCAGCATGTCGTTCAGGTTCAGCATGCCGATCTGCGCGCCGGGCATGCCGGGGATTTCGAAGGCGGGCATGCCGCCGGCGGTGTCGGCGACGTTGATGTCGATCTCTTTGTCGTTGAGTTCGTTGTCGCGCAATTTGCGGCGGAACGTCTCGCGCGTGGATTCAGATGCGCTGCTGCCGACGAGGGCTTCGAGGACGCGGTCTTCGGCCGAGCGCTGGGCGCGATGTTGGACGTCGACGCGGCGGCGTTCGCGCAGGGTGGCGATGCCGATTTCGACGAGGTCGCGGATGATTTGTTCGACGTCGCGGCCGACGTAGCCGACTTCGGTGAATTTGGTCGCTTCGACTTTCAGGAACGGCGCCTGCGCCAAGCGCGCGAGGCGGCGGGAGATTTCGGTTTTGCCGACGCCGGTCGGGCCGATCATCAGGATGTTTTTGGGCAGGACTTCTTCGCGCAGGTCGGCCGGCAGTTGTTGGCGGCGCCAACGGTTGCGCAGGGCGATGGAGACGGCGCGCTTGGCTGCAGCCTGGCCGACGATGTAGCGGTCGAGTTCGGTGACGATTTCGCGGGGCGTTAGGGCGCTCATACGGGCTTAGAGACTTTCGACGGTGATTTCGTGGTTGGTGTAGACGCAGATGTCGGCTGCGATCTTCATCGCGCGGCGGGCGATTTCTTCCGCGCTGAGATCCAGCGGCAATAGTGCGCGGGCGGCGGCGAGGGCGAAGTTGCCGCCGGAGCCGATGCCGATGAGGCCGTCTTCGGGTTCGACGACGTCGCCGGAGCCGCTCAAGATCAGGCTGGTCGTCGCGTCCGATACTGCCAGCATGGCTTCGAGGCGGCGGAGGTAGCGGTCGGTGCGCCAGTCCTTGGCAAGTTCGACGGCGGCGCGGGTCAGGTTTCCGGGGTGTTGTTCGAGCTTGGCTTCCAGGCGTTCGAAGAGGGTGAAGGCGTCGGCGGTCGCGCCGGCGAAGCCTGCGATGACCTTGCCGCCTGCGAGGCGGCGCACTTTGCGGGCGTTCGACTTCATCACCGTCTGGCCCAGGCTGACCTGGCCGTCGCCGGCGACCACGACTTGGCCACCTTTCCTAACGGACAGGATGGTCGTGCGGCGCCAGACGGGCGGCTGCTCGGAGGCGTCAACCATGGACAATCAGGCCTTTCGCTCAAAATTAGGGTAGCTGCTATATGACGCCGAGGGGCCCGTTCGCAAAGGGCTTGAAAGGCTTAAATCCAATGCGCAAGGCGAGCGTCGATCGCAAGACGCGCGAGACCGATATTTCCGTGAGCCTCGACCTTGACGGTACGGGGGCTTCCGACGTCGCGACCGGGATCGGGTTCCTGGACCATATGCTCGAGAGTTTTTCGAAGCATTCGTCGATCGACCTGAAGGTGCGGGCGAAGGGCGATACGCATATCGACTTTCATCATACGACCGAAGACACGGGGATCGTCATCGGGCTTGCGATCGCCAAGGCGTTGGGCGAACGCAAGGGTATTCGCCGGTTCGGCAACTCGCTTATTCCGATGGACGAGACGCTGACGCGCTGCGCGGTCGATGTGTCGATGCGGCCGTATCTGATTTGGAAGGTGTCGTTCAGCCGCGCGAAGCTGGGCGAGATGGATACCGAGCTGTTCAAGGAGTGGTTCCAGGCGCTGGCGCAAAACGCCGGGCTGACGCTGCATATCGAGAACCTGTACGGCGAGAACAATCATCACATCGCCGAGAGTTGCTACAAGGCGTGCGCGCGGGCTTTGCGCGAGGCGTTCGAGGCGGATCCGCGCCAAACCGGCGTGCCGTCGACCAAGGGCAGCCTCTAGGTCCTAAAGGCCGCACATTTGCGCCGTTGACGCGGGTGCTCAGCTTCGCCTCAAGATGCGGTGGTTTTTGTGGTGCCCCGTATCATGCCGATGCACGATCTCGTTTTGCTGCTGATTTATCAGGTGCCCGCACTTGCGGCCGGCATACTGGTGTTGCTGACGATTGCGATCCCGGCGGTGCATGCGTTGTTTGCCATGGGACGGGTTCTCGCGGGGAGGCCCGCGCAAATCAATTGGTGGGTGATGGGTCGCGTGCTGCCGCTGGCGATTGCAGCGGTTGTCGCCGTGCCGCTGTTTCTGATCGCGCGGCAATACACTGCCGATTGGCAGCTTTCGTTTGCGGAGATCGCGCTCGTCTATCTTGCGGTTGCGATTGTTTTCGTGCCGGTCGCTTTGCCGTTGGTCCAAGCCTATGTCGCCGGGGCACCGCGGTTGGGCACCCTGGTTTATGCAATGCTGGCGATCTTGTCGTTGCCGGTTGCGGGTGCGCTTGCGACCTATGCGGTGGGGCGCGTCACATATGTGATCGACGTGCCGAGCGATCCTTACAGCGCAGGTGAGCGTCCCGCGGCGTTTACGGTCGACACCAGCATGTCGAGCTGCATGCACACGGTTTTTCAAACCGTGCCCGAGGGGATGGTGACCGAGGCGCCGGTGCCGGGGTGGCCACTTGAGGATGCGTATCCCGCGTATTTTTTCTTCTGGGCGGATATGAGTTTGAAGGCCGCGTTCCTTGATTTCTTCGAGGTGTTCGATTGCGGGGTGACGAACTTGCGGCACAATCCGGAGCACGTGTTGTTGTCGTCGTTCGTGTTCTTCTATCGCGCGTTCGTGTCCATCATCGTGCTGGCCGTCTTGGCATTGCCGTTCGGGCGAAGGGCTGGATGACGGGTGTTGTCGCCATCATCGACTATGGCTCGGGGAATTTGCGTTCCGCCGAGAAGGCGATGGCGCGTGCGGTCAGCGACGGCGGGCTTGATGCGCGCGTCGTCGTGACGAGCGATGCGGATGCGGTGCGGCGGGCTGAGCGGATCGTGCTGCCGGGCGTCGGGGCTTTTGCGGATTGCATGCGGGGCTTGCGCGCGGTCGACGGGATGGTCGATGCGCTGAGCGATGCCGTTCGGTCGCGCGGTGTGCCGTTTCTCGGCATCTGCGTCGGGATGCAGTTGATGGCGACGCGCGGGCTTGAGCATGGGGTGCATGAGGGGCTTGGCTGGATTGCGGGCGATGTCGTGAAGATGACGCCGAACGATGCGAGCCTGAAGATTCCGCATATGGGCTGGAACACGCTGCGCGTGGTGTCGCCGCATCCGGTATTGGCGCATCTGGGCGATGTGGCCGAGCCGCATGCCTATTTCGTGCATAGCTATTGTTTGCGCGCGGCTTCGCGTTCGGATGTGTTGGTCGAGACCGACTATGGCGGTGCGTTTGCCGCTGTGGTTGGGCGCGAGAATATGATCGGGACGCAGTTTCATCCGGAGAAGAGCCAGGCTGTCGGCTTGCAGCTGCTGCAGAATTTCGTGCGGTGGCGGCCGTGATTTTGTTTCCGGCGATCGATCTCAAGGGCGGCAAGTGTGTGCGGTTGTTGCGCGGCGATATGAACGCGGCAACCGTGTTCAACGATGATCCGACGGCGCAGGCGCATTCGTTTCAGGCGCTGGGGTTTTCGTGGCTGCACATCGTCGATCTCGACGGCGCGGTGCAGGGTGCGGCGAAGAATGCGGCTGCCGTGTCTGGAATTTTGAAGGCTACTGCCCTGCCCGTTCAGCTTGGCGGGGGCATTCGTGATCGGGATGCGATTGATCGTTGGCTTGAGGCCGGCGTCACGCGCGTAATCCTTGGGACGGTTGCGGTGCGCGATCCGGCGTTGGTGCACGAGGCGGCGCGCGCGTATCCGGGGCGTGTCGTCGTCGGGGTCGATGCGCGACAGGGGCGGGTTGCGATCGAAGGCTGGGCGGCGGACACGGACGTTGCAGCGCGCGACCTGGCTCGTCAGTTTGAAGACGCCGGCGTTGCGGCGATTATTTACACGGACATTGCGCGTGACGGCACGGGTAGCGGCGTCAACATTGAAGAGACGGCGCAGTTGGCGGATGCGGTTTCGATTCCGGTCATTGCGAGCGGCGGCATTGGATCGCTGGACGATCTCGCTGCGTTGAAGCAGCGCGCGCATCCGAACATCGCCGGCGTGATTTGCGGTCGGGCGCTTTATGACGGGCGGCTTGATGCGCGGTCGGCGCTCGATCTCGTGAAGGGGTCTTGATGCTGAAGACGCGCATCATTCCTTGCCTTGACGTCAAAGACGGGCGCGTCGTGAAGGGCGTGAAGTTCGTCGACTTGCGCGATGCGGGCGATCCGGTCGAGGCGGCGCGGGCTTACGACGCGGCGGGGGCGGACGAGCTTTGCTTTCTCGACATCACGGCGAGCCATGAGAAGCGCGGCATTCTGCTCGATGTCGTTCGGCGGACGGCTGAGGCGTGTTTCATGCCGCTGACGGTTGGCGGCGGTGTGCGGGCGGTTGAAGATATTCGGACGTTGCTGCTAGCCGGTGCCGATAAGGTTTCGATCAATACCGCGGCTGTCGAGCGGCGGGCGATCGTGCGCGAGGCGGCGGAGAAGTTCGGGTCGCAGCTTGTCGTCGTTGCGATTGACGCACGGCGGACGCCGTCGGGCGTGTTCGAAGTGTTCACGCATGGCGGGCGGACGGCCACGGGGCTCGACGCCGTCGCTTATGCGCGCGAGGTCGTGGAATTCGGCGCGGGCGAGATTTTGCTCACGTCGATGGACCGCGACGGAACAAAGGAAGGCTATGACCTTGAGCTGACGCGCGCGGTGGCGGACGCGGTCAGCGTTCCCGTGATCGCGAGCGGTGGCGTGGGGACGCTCGATCACCTGGTCGCCGGTGTGCGAGAGGGGCATGCGAGCGCGGTGCTGGCGGCTTCGATTTTTCACTTCGGTGAGGCGACAATAGGTCAAGCCAAGGCGCGTTTGGCGCAAAGCGGCGTCGCGGTTCGGCCGTAAATCTGCTCGATTTTGCTTGAGTTTCTTACCGGCGACCGAGGATGGCGCGGAACTGGGTGGCGCTTGTCGCCGCGCGGTCACACGCATCTTGAAAGTGCTGGTGCCCGTCCGGAAAATTTTTCGACGCGCGTGCGTAAACTCTGTGCGTATCAAGCACTTGGGCAAAGTTTCGCGCGCGTCCTACATCATGTGTTTATGACATTTTGCTAACGTATTTGTGATGATTGCGCGTCCCTGTACGCTCTCGCCTAGTGGTTTTGGGGAGAGGGGCGAGAGTTCGCGCAGTACCGCGGGTCGCCCGATGCTGATGGGACAGGAAACCGAGCTCAAATTCATTGGGCCCGATGACGCGCTAGCGCGCGTTCGGCGATTGCCGTTGTTTCGTCGGCTTGCGCGCAACCGTAAGCCGCAGACGCGCGCGCTTCACGCCATCTATTTCGACACAGACGATCTGGCGCTGCGCAAGGCGGGATACGTGCTGCGCGTTCGCAACGAAGGCGACGGCTTCGTACAGACATTGAAGAGCGCCAACGGGCCGGATGTCGCGACGCGCACGGAGATCAAGGCCACGGTCGCGTCGCTTGCGCCGGATGTCGGGGCGATTTCGGATGAGGCGGTTCGCCGCCGCGTCGCCAAGGCGTTGAAGAAGGCCGTTCTGAAGCCGCAGTTTTCGGTCGAGGTGCGGCGCACCAAGGTGTTGCTGACACCGAAGCGGGGGACGGAAATCGAGGCGGCGTTCGACACGGGCGTCATCCGGACGTTGGGCGAGGGCCGGGCGTCGCAAGCGCCGATTTCGGAACTTGAGCTTGAGCTTCTGAAAGGCAGTGCGAACGATCTTGTGGCGTGCGCCAAAGAACTTACCGCGGGGCAGCCTCTGATGCTGTTCCTGCAATCGAAGGCGGCGCGCGGCTATGCGCTCATCAAGGATGAAGCCGAAGCGCCGGTATATGCGCAGCGGTTGGCGCTCTCCGACACGGCGACGGCGGATACGGCGTTCACCGGCGTGATCGGCTATTGCCTGAACCACCTGCTGGGCAATTGGGCGGCGGTCACGATCGCGCGGGATCCCGAAGGCATTCATCAGATGCGCGTCGCGCTGCGGCGGCTGCGCAGTGCGCTGACGTTGTTCGGCGGACCGTTTCGCACGTCGCTGCGTGCGATCGAGGACGAGGTGCGGTGGCTGGCCGGCGTGATGGGCGAGGCGCGCGATCTGGACGTGTTTCAGGACGAGGTGTTTCGTCCGGCGGCCGAGGCGCACGGCGAGGACGAGCGGCTGCGCGAGTTGGCGACTGTCGTGCGCACGCGCCGGCGCATCGCGTGGTCGCATGTGTTCGAAGCGCTGGAGTCGGAACGGTTTCGGCGCTTAGTTATCGAACTTGCCGCGGTGACATACAGCAAACCGTGGTTCGACGCGACGATCGGCGGCGAAGACGCGATGCGCGACGCGTCCGAGTTCGCGCGCGAGCGGTTGGACCATCGTCGGACGCGCGCGGTGAAGCTGGGCAAGCGCATCGACGACCTCGACGTGAGCGAGCGGCATGAGCTTCGCAAGCGGCTGAAGAAGCTGCGCTATGCGTGCGACTTCTTTCAGTCGCTGTTTCGCAAGCGCGAGGTGAAGGCGTTCGTGAAGCGGCTGAGCGCTTTGCAGGACGTGCTGGGCGAGATGAATGACGCCGCCGTGGCGCGGACACTCGTTCGCGTTATTTTGGCGGAGCAAGGCGGCGACGGGGCTGCGTCGATCGGTTATGCTGGCGGCGTGGTGGTCGGGTGGCATGTCGGGCATGCGCGTGAGCGGTCGGAGAAGCTAAAGCGTCGGTGGCGGCGGCTCGCGAAGCTGAAGGCGCCGTGGCGCTAAGCGCCTGATAACCAAGATCTATTTCGGCGCGCAGGGTCCTTGACCGTGGGCTCCCTTGGCCTTATGTTATTGCGAGTTAGTCGCAATTAAAGGTAGTGACCATGTCACGGGACCTGATCAAGACCGGCACGTTTGCGGTGCTGCATTTCAGCGTCGCGTTCGCGGTTGCTTATTTGCTGACGGGATCGGCGCCGGTGGCAACGATGCTCGCGTTGGTCGAGCCCGCCTGTAATACCGTCGCGTTCTATTTTCACGAGCGTGTTTGGCGCTGGGTCCCTGCCCGGCTCACACGTTCAGCAACAAGTGCTGACGTTCCCACGGGCTGATGACCTGCTGATAGGCGTCGTGTTCGGACGCCTTCACGTCTGAATACAGATCGACGAACGACTCGCCGAGTAGTTCGCGCAGATCTTGCGAGCCGCGGAAGCGTGAGATCGCGTCCAGAAGATGGCGCGGCAATTGATAGCGCATCGAGTCGTAGGCGTTGCCTTCCATGGGCTTCGTCGGCGAGAGATTTTGGACCATGCCGAGATAGCCGCAGGCGAGCGACGCGGCGATCGCGAGGTATGGGTTGGCGTCGGCGCCAGGCACGCGGTTTTCGATGCGGCGGTTCTTCGGTTCGGATTCCGGAATGCGCAAGCCGACGGTGCGGTTCTCGTGGCCCCAGTGTGTGTTCACGGGCGCGGAGAGATAGCGGACCAAACGACGGTAGGAGTTCACATACGGCGCGATGAGCGGCATGGAGGCGGGCAGGTATTTCTGTAGGCCCGCGATATAGGCCATGAACAGGCGCGTGTCTTTGCCGCTGCGGGTCGAGAACAGGTTCACGCCCTTGGCATCGACGATGCTGATGTGGATGTGCATCGCGCTGCCCGGTTCTTGCTCGTAGGGCTTGGCCATGAAGGTGGCGTAGATGTCGTGGCGCAGCGCGGCGTGGCGGACGGTGCGCTTGAAGAGGAACGTGTGGTCGGCGAGTTGCAGCGGGTCGCCGTGGTTGAAGTTGATCTCGACCTGCGCGACGCCTTCTTCGTGGATCAGGCTGTCGATGCCGATCTCTTGCGCTTCGCAATAGTCGTAGACGTCTTCGAACAGCGGATCGAATTCGTTCACCGCGTCGATCGAGTAAGCCTGGCGGCCGGTTTGCGGGCGGCCCGACTTGCCGGCCGGGGGCAGCAGCGGATAGTCGGGGTCGATGTTCTTTTGCGAGAGGAAGAATTCGACTTCCGGCGCGATGACGGGACGCCAGCCTTTTTCCTCATAAAGCGCGAGGACGTTCTTCAGGACCTGGCGCGGGGCGACGGGGTTCGCTTTCTCAGCGCGGTCATAGCAATCGCACACGACTTGCGCCGTCGGCTCGCGGTACCAGGGCACGATGCAGATCGTGTTGGGGTCGGGCGCCAGGATCATGTCGGGCGCTTGATAGGTCAGCGCTTCGGTTTCGGCGTCGGCGCCGGTGACCATTTGGCCGAAGATGCTTTCGGGCAGGCGCAGCGTGTCGTTGTCGAGGCCGGCGAGGAATTTGCTGGTCGGCAAGATCTTGCCGCGCGCGATGCCGGCCATGTCGGGCACTAGAAGCTCGACCTCGGTGATCCGGCGTTCTTTCAGCCATTCTTTCAGGTGCGTGCGGTCGCTCATTGTGCGGCCTCGCTCTGCGTCAAGTGGCTGCGCATGGCTTGGCCGAACGCGGCGAAGAGCGCCTTCGAGAAGTCGTTTTCCCAGAAGCGCCATTCGGGATGCCATTGCACGGCGAGCGCGAAGTTTTGCGCTTTGCGGACACCCAGGCCTTCGACTTGACCGTCGGGGGCGACGGCTTCGACGGCGAGCCCCTCGCCTACTCTGTCGACGCCCTGCCCGTGCAGCGAGTTCACTTTGATCGTGCTCATGCCCGCGATCGCTTCGAGTCTGCCGCCCGGCGTCAGGTGGACGTCGTGGATGGGCGCGTACTGGACGTCGAGCGGTTGGTGCTTGTCTTCGCGATGGTCGAAGCGTCCCGGTTGTTCTTCGACGTGTTGAAAGAGCGTGCCCCCATAGGCGACGTTGAATTCCTGGAAGCCGCGGCAGATTGCGAGCAGCGGCAAGCCGCGGTCGACGATGTGGCGGATGAGCGGAACTGTGGTCGCGTCGCGGCGTGGGTCCTGCAGAACGCCTTCGCGCGGCGATGGGCCGCCGTAGAGGTTCGGGGCGACGTTCGACGGTGAGCCGGTCAGCAAGACGCCGTCGACTGTGTCGAGGATTTCCTCGATGTCGATGGGCTTTTCTAGAACGGGAATGAGAACGGGGATCGCGCCGGCACCGTCACGGACGGCGACGATGTATTTCTCGCCGACGGCGTGAAAGGGATGCGGCCCGATCATGCGAAGGTCGCACGGGATGCCGACGAGCGGTTTTTTGGGCCTGCGGGTCATGGTTCATTGGCCTACCACCGCCCCGCAAACAGCAGCAAGCGACGTGAAGCTACTCGTCCTTCCGGCGGAATTTGTCGACGTCCTTCAACACAAACAGAGCGGGGGGCAGGGCCACCTCGGTCTTCGTGTTTTTCAAGGCAATCATAGTCTGCAAGCCTTGCGCATCGGTAATGATCCATTGGCGCAGCTCGGTCGACGGCGAGGCAAAAATTAAGGTTACTTGGCCCTTAAGAGGGCCCGATTTCTCCGCCGCCGTGATGCGCAGGGTTCCAGCCTGGCGCTCAACCGCGGTAATGCGCTGATCCTTCGTCAGGTCGATGTTTTCGCGCAGGATAATATTCAGCGGGTTTTCGATCAGCGGATAGCGGTCGACCGTGCGCATCTTCGAGTTTGCGACAGCGATCGTGACGCCGTCGGAGACGATCAGATACGGGCTCGGCGGCGCGTATTCGAAGCGCAGGCGGCCGGGCTTTTTGGCGTAGACCATGCCCTGGTCGAGCTCGCCGTTGGGGCCGACCTGCACGAAGCTCGCCTGCAGCGAGGTGATCGCGTTCAGGTAAGCTGAAATCTTGTTCAGCTCGGCCGTGTCTTGGGCGTTGAGAGGTGCGGCGTGGGCCGCGCCTGCGAACATGACGGCGATTACGGTGAGGATGAGTGTGCGCATGGTCAATCTGAGCTCGGACATGGGCCGCAAGCCTTAGGAAGCGACTGTGGCGACATGAAGATGGGTGGTTCCGGCCCTGGCGGGCGGCCCCGGACTTCGGCCAGAATAGCATGATCGGGCCCGGCGGCCATTAAATGATTGAAAGCTGGAACCCGCGTGGGGGGGCATCCGGTGGTCGAAGATATTGCGAAGTTGATCCTTGATCCGAATGGGCCGCTCGGCATGAACGAGGGGTTCTTTCAAAACGCGGTGGCGGAATTCGGCGGATTCATTCTCGGCGCGCTTGTATTTTCCATCCTCATTCCCGTGATGATCGATGCGCGGCAGTCGTCGAAGTGGCGGCCTGCGCGGCAAAATTTCGGGCAGGAGCTTCTGCTGCTTCACGTTGCAATGGGTGAGGTGTTGCTCCGGTTCGTGCGTACGCCGATGGGACCTGCGCGTGTGCGGGCGGCTGACGCGGTCGACAATGCGTATCGTGCGTTTCCGGCGCTCACCGGTTTGTACGGCTATGCGCTGACCGCGGACATTTCGCGCGAGGTCAACGACTACATGCGCATGCTGCGCGCGGTGCGGGATTGGACGTATGAGGCGGCGCATCCGGAAGACGTCGGCTTTCTTGCGGTTGAGCGGCGCTTGAAGCAAACGCGCGAGATGTTCTCGCAGGCGAACCGCGAGTTCCAAGACGTGCTCGACGTGCTGCGCGTGAACGGCTTCGCCGATGTGTGCTGGAAACCGGAGATGATCGCCGAACTCGCGACGGCCTACGACGCGACGCACCGGAAGAAGTGATCGGGAACAAAAATTGGTGTCATGGTCCGCGACGGCGGACCTCCCAAGACTTTTCTTGAGATGTTGTGCGCTGCATTGGCTCTGTTTTGTTTCACGCCAAGACGCCAAGTCGCCAAGAGAGTTAGCGAACTCTTCGGCGCCGTAGGCGCCATTCAGGCGTGTGAAAAGGCGCTGCGCGCCGAAGTGGGAACTCTCTTGGCGTCTTGGCGTGGAACGAGCGGCGCATACGCTGCTCAGACGCTGAAGTCTTGGGCGGTCCGCCTTCGCGGACCATGACACGGATGGTGGATTGCTAGTCGTCCCTGCCCGAGTGATCGCCGACGAGGACTTCGCGTTTGCCGGAGTGGTTGGGGCCGGAGATGACGCCTTCTTCTTCCATCTTTTCGATGATGCGGGCGGCGCGGTTGTAGCCGATTTGCAGGCGGCGTTGGATATAAGACGTTGAGACTTTGCGGTCGCGGGCGACCACGGCCACGGCTTGGTCGTAGAGGTCGTCGCCTGAGCCCTCGCCTTCGCCGTCGATCAGCATCGAGGGATCGGGTTCGTCGGGTTCTTCGGTGATGGCGTCGAGATAGCTCGGTTCGCCTTGCGCCTTCAGGAATTTCACGATGGCTTCGACTTCGCCGTCGGCAACGAAGGGGCCGTGGACGCGGCGGATGCGGCCGCCGCCTTCCATGAACAGCATGTCGCCTTGGCCGAGGAGCTGTTCGGCGCCTTGTTCGCCCAAGATCGTGCGGCTGTCGATTTTCGACGTAACTTGGAACGAGATGCGGGTCGGGAAGTTCGCCTTGATCGTGCCGGTGATGACGTCGACCGACGGACGCTGTGTGGCGGTGATGATGTGGATGCCGGCGGCGCGCGCCATTTGGGCGAGGCGCTGAACGGCGGCTTCGATGTCTTTGCCGGCGACCATCATGAGGTCGGCCATTTCGTCGACGATGACGACGATGTAGGGCATGTGATCGAGGGGGAGCGCCTCTTCCTCGTACACCGGCTCGCCGGTTTGGCCGTCGAAACCGGTTTGCACGGTGCGCTTCAGCGTTTCGCCCTTCGCCTTCGCCTTGGCGATGCGTTCGTTGTAGCCCAGGATGTTGCGCACGCCGACTTTCGACATGCGGCGGTAGCGGTCTTCCATCTCGCGCACCGTCCATTTGAGCGCGACGATGGCCTTCTTCGGATCGGTGACGACGGGCGACAAGAGATGCGGGATGCCGTCGTAGGCCGACAGTTCCAGCATCTTGGGGTCGATCATGATCAGTTTGCACTGCTGCGGCGACAGCCGGTAGAGCAGCGACAGGATCATCGTGTTGATGGCGACGGACTTACCTGAGCCTGTCGTACCCGCGATCAACAGATGCGGCATGCGGGCGAGGTCGGCGATGACGGGTTCGCCGCCGATGTTCTTGCCGAGCGCGAGCACCAGCTGGATGTTGGCGTTGTCGTATTCGTTGGTCGACAGCAGGTCGCGCAGCAGCACTTTCTCGCGGCGCTGGTTCGGCAGTTCGATGCCGATGACGTTGCGGCCGGGGACGGCGGCGACGCGGGCGGAGACGGCGCTCATCGAACGCGCAATATCGTCGGCGAGCGAGATGACGCGGCTTGAGCGGATGCCGGCGGCCGGTTCGAATTCGTAGAGCGTGACGACGGGGCCGGGGCGGACTTGCGTGATCTGGCCGCGTACACCGAAATCGGCGAGCACGCTTTCCAGCATGCGGGCGTTTTGCTCCAGCGTTTCGTCGGATTCGCGTGAGACGCCTTGGCCGGTTTTGCTCTTCTCCAGCAAGTTCAAAGGCGGCAGCTGGTATTCGGAATTTTGTTCGAGTTTCAGGGCGGGCTGCGCCTCGCGTTGTTCGCGCGGCGCTTTTTTCGGCGGTGTGCGCATGACGCGGGGCTCGCGGCGAACGGGTAGGAGCGGCTCGTCGAGTTCTTCTTCGATCGGCGCGATCTCGATGCCGTCGTCGTCGACGCGCGGTTCGCGGCGTTCGATGCGCAGCTTCGGCGCGCGGCGGAAGGGGCGTGTTAGTGCGTAACCCAGCGAACCGAAGGCGTGACCCATGCGGCCGCCGATCGCGTCCCACGGCAGGACAGGCAGCGTGAGCTTCAGCGGGTTCATGCCGAGCGAGAGGATGTAGAGCATCAAACCTGCGAAGCCGCAGACGATGCCCGCGACGGCGACCGGCGTCGGGATACCGAGTTGCTGAAGCTGGTCGCCAAGCGCGGGCAGGATGGCGTTGCCGAGTGCGCCGCCGAGGTTCGCCGGATCTTGCGCGCCGAGCAGCGGCGGGAAGAGCGACAGGAATGTGGCGATGAGCAGGATCGATGCGGCCCACGTCGCTGTGCGCAGCATTAGTCGCAAGCCGATGCGGCCGTCGACGAGCCAGAGGCCCCAGGCGAGCGGCGGGATAGCGACGCCCCACGCGGCGAGGCCGACGCTTTGCCAGATGGCGTCGGCGATGTTTGCGCCCCAGAGGCCCAGCGCGTTTTGTACGAGCGCGCCGGACGCGTTGTTCCAGCTGGGGTCCGTCGGCGCGTAGGTCGCGACGGCGGCGAATGTGCCGATGGCCGCGGTGATAAAGGCGACGCCGAGAGCGCGCGCGAACAGGCGGCGCAGCGTGATGGCGACGGCGGCGCGCCAGCCGGTCCATTCTTGGGGCAGAAGCGGCACGCGTTCGGCAGAGCCGAAAACGCCGAAGGCCGAGTGCATCTGGCTCATCGTCCGAATCCCGTTCGTTCGCGCGGCGCTCGTCATTGCACGCGGGGAGGCGACCCCACGATCACAAAATGCGAGTGAACCTATCCAATGCCTCAGACGTCGTTGCGAAGTCGTTAACTAAGGCCACGCGAACAAACGATTTTCCCGGATTGCCGGTCGCTGTGTCGCGGGCGAGATAGGCTCCCGGCAGAACGCGTAGGCCGCCCTCACGCCAAAGCTTGGCCGTGGCCGCCACGCCGTCGCCGACGTCGAGCCAGAGGAAGAAGCCGCCGTCGGGGATGCGGAAGCCGAAGCGGTTGCCGAGGCGGTTCTTCGCGAGTTCGAATTTTTGTGCGTAGAGCGTACGGTTTTCTTCGACGTGGGTTTCGTCGCTCCACGCTGCCGTCGATACGGCGGCGATGGGCAACGGCAGCTGCGGGCCGGCGACGTTGCGGAATTCGCGGAAGCGAGCGATCAGATTGGCGTCGCCGGCGACGAAGCCGGAGCGCAGGCCGGGCAGGTTCGATCGTTTCGACAGCGAGTGGAAGGAGAGCAGGCGCGAGAAGTCGCCCTTCATTTGTT
>JAWXBY010000097.1:0-60779 GCA_034440355.1 Alphaproteobacteria bacterium | reverse complement strand
GCGGCATTGGCCTTCGCGAAAAGATTCGTTCGTACGCGCTTCAAGACCATGAAGACGTCGACACCTTTGAGGCAAATCGTCGTCTGGGTCATGCCGCGGACGGGCGCAACTACGTCGTTGCCGCTGAAATGCTCGCGGCCCTCGGATTGCAGAAGATCAGTCTGCTAACGAACAACCCGGACAAAGTGCGCCAGCTTCGCGCGGGCGGGCTGGACGTCAAACGCGTCCCAACGGGCACTCACTTGACCTCCAGCAACACGAAATACCTTCGCGCAAAGAAGAATCTCGCGGGCCATTTGCTCGATATCGGCTTCACCAGAACCTCCCGGAAGGTGTCATGACTGCAACTGGGACAAGGCTTGAAGGGCACGTGGGACCGATCACGGCGGTTGACGTCGATCCTTTGGGGCGTGCAGTGACCGGAGGCTACGATGGTCGCCTGGTCGGATGGGAGCGGGACGGACGGAAGCCTCGTTGGGTCGCCGAGAGGCCCGCGCTCATCAACAGCGTGCGAATAGCGGGAGACCGGGTCTATGTGGTCGGCGCTGATAGAGTATTGGCGGTTCACGACCTTGGTTGCGGGACACAGCTTCGCACTACGTCCGCCGAGCTGCCTGATGATCTCAACGTCGTCGATATTGCCCCGTGTGGAACGACGGTCGCCGTCGGTGGAGAAACTGGCGGCCCTTATTTCTACCGGTTGCCCGATCTAGCGCCGGTGCTGTTTCGGACATCCATCGCACGCTGCGTAAACGGACTTTCGTTTCTGACCTGGAACGGAAGAAGTGCCATTTGCCTTGGCGACGACGATGGCTGGCTCACGATCATCGACGTACCCAATCAAGAGATAATCGCGGAATTCGATCTGGGCGCTACGGTTGAAACCGTGCGCCCGACAGCGGACCGTAACGGTATTCTTGTGGGGCTTGAAGACGGTCGTGTCATGCAGCTTTCCACGCGTGACGATGGCGCGGTTGTCAGAAACATCGTCACGGAGCACCTCGGCGCCGTCAAATCCATCGCTGTCTCGATCGATGGAGACATCGCGTCGTCTGCATACGACGGCCTGATCAAGTGTGTCCTCAAAGGCGGTCGTCGGCGAACTCTCGAATTGGCCGGCGAAGCTTGGCAAGGTTGGTCGAGGGGCCTGTCGTTCGACCCGTCAGACAGTGGTCAGCTGGTCGCATCCTCACTCGGCACCGTTCCGCAAATCTGGGACGTGAAGACGGGGGCCCTTCGCCTTCCTGATGCAAAGTCAACGCTTGGCCTTAATGCGATAGACGCGACACACGATGGCAAGATTTTTGCCGGCGGCGACTACGGCGTACTCTTCCAGGTCGTCGGCAAAGACGTCACGAGCACGGATGTCAGCTCGATGCTGACGGCCGTGAGTGTCAACGCCGCCGGTAGCGTAGCCTGGACGGGCGCCTTTGACGGTCAAGTGCGCCGCCACGATCCTGCGAGTGGCCGCACCACGACCAACCGCCTCCTTGACACGACGCCAGTCAATTGCCTGGCAATCGACTCGGCAGCTCGAAGTCTTGCTGCTGGCACATACTCAGGGCTGATCGAGTTGATGGATCCCGACACACTAGTGGGTCGCAAGGCCTTTCGAACGAAAGCTGCGATCAAGGCGCTTACGTTTGTCGACGACTTCAATCGACTGGTCGCGGGTCTTGCGGATGGCCGTTTGGTCGCTTGGGATCTGGCGACAGAGCGCATCGTATTCGTGATCGACGGGTTGACTCTCGTCAACGCGGTGGCATGGAGCAAGAGTCGGGGCCTCCTGGCTGCGACCGGCCGCGATCTTGCGCTGAGGCTCATCAGTCCCGACGGCGATGTCGTCGCTGAGTGTCATGAAGTGCACGAGCGCTCGGTAAAGACCTTGGCGTGGTCGCCGAGCGGCAAGTTTCTTGCCACCGGCTCCTACGATGCCACGGTCGCGGTATGGAGGGTCGAAGAAAAGCCAATCCTGGTGGGCCGATTTACTGGCCATGACCGTCCAGGCGTCGCTGCCGTTCGATGGATCTCCGACGAAGCCCTGGCCTCCGCAGGCTGGGACGGCGCAATCCGAATCTGGTGCCCGATGAAGGGGCTAACGAGCACGTACACTCCGGGACTTCACGCATGAGCTCATACACAACCGGCCTCCAGCGACCCGATGACCTCGCTCCCGGTGCCTCGTGGCGAGATCATGTTGGCGCTTGCACGAAGGTCGCTGAAGGAACGACGCCCTGGCACAGTTGGGAGATTCACGACTCTTCCAACAGCGGCAGAGTCCTCGTGGTCGACGATGACCTCCAAGTGTCTCAAGCGGACGACGCTCTTTATCACGGTGCGTTGCTCGAAGTTGGCAAGACCAACCGTACCCAGGCGCCGCAACATGCGCTGGTGCTCGGAGTTGGTTCTGCGGCATCGATCCATCACCTCTTGACGCGATTCCCGTCGCTTCAAGTGCTCGGTGTCGACATCGATCCAATTCTCGTCGATGAAATCCGCCCCTGGCTCGTTGACCTACATCACGGTGTCCACATCGACGCGCGTGTTCGCTTCCTGTGGGGCGATGCGAGGTTTGCGTTGGCGACGCTTCCGGCTGGCTCCTTCGACATGGCCGTCGTAAACTTGACGGATCCAGTTTGGGACGCCGCAGCCCAGATCGTGGGTTCCACTTCATTCTGGCATTCCCTGCATCGCGTCTTGCGGAGCGACGCCACAGTTTGCGCTCAAGCGGGAAATCCCGCACGCGCAGACTCAGGTGGCCCCGCGTATCTTACTCGCGCGGCGCGAGACTTTTTCGATCTGCGGACAATCGAGCGTGAAATCCCGAGCTTCGGGTCTGCTTGGGCCTTCGCAGGCGGCGTCAGGAAAGGTCACAAACTCGAATTGCAGTCCGAAGTGGCAGTGCCCGTTAGTTCCTGTCACACACGATTCAATACCAATTGCAGCGATCGACCAATTCCAAATTGCTCTTGAAACGGATCTCGCAAATGCGCGTTTTCACCGAATTTTTCGTCAACAATCTGGCGGCCTCCCGTGCGTTTTATACTCACGTGATGGCGTTCAGTGTTGGGCGGGACGAAGACGATTTCGTCGAGTTGAGGCGGGGCGTCGTGCAACTCCACTTGCTTCCGTTATCGGACTTGCCGACCGCCCTGCGCAATGGGGAAAGCTGTTCTCTGGGCGCGCGGGTCGAATTCTGCCTTGAGGTACCCCACTTGAAAGAGTTGGAGGTCGAACGCCGGCGAATTGAGGGACAGGGCTGGCCGCTTGAAAGCACCATCTGTCTGCAATCATGGGGAAAGCACGATTTTCGGCTACTCGATCCTGATGGAGCCTACCTACGAATCACCACGCCCGTCTTAAGGCAGAACGATGCCCGCCCCGGACATACAGGACTATTCTCGGCCATGAGGCTTCGCTTTCCGTGGATCCGGAGTATGCAACAATGAAATTTGTCGTTGTCGTCGGAAGCCATCGATCGAATTCGCAATCTAGCAAGGTGGCCCGCTATCTTGGAAGACAGATTTCGGAATTGGTGCCGCGAGTAAGTACGTTCCACCTCGATCTGGCCCGGACGCCCCTTCCAATGTGGCGAGAATCGGACGACGCCCAAAAGGACAATTTCGAATCGATCTGGCCACAGATCTCGGATGAATTGCTGGCCTGTGATGCGCTTGTCGTCGTCGCGCCGGAATGGCACGGGATGGTGCCTCCCGCGCTCAAGAATTTCTTCCTGCATTGCGACGGCGAATTGGCGAACAAGCCAGGACTGATAGTCGGAGTTTCGGCCGGGAACGGGGGTGCCTATCCTATCTCCGAGTTGCGAATGAGCAGCTATAAGAACAGCAGAATTTGCTGGATTCCCGACCACCTCATTGTACGAAACGTCGAGGATGTTTTGAACGATTCCAGCGAGCTCACGACCGCGAGCGAAGGCAAATTGCGGCAACGCGCAATGTACTGTGTTCGACTCCTAGCGGAGTACGCTAAGGGCCTGAGCTTGGTACGCTCAAGTGGCGTCGTAGATCTAGTCGCCCATCCCTTTGGGATGTAACGGACCACTCGATGGAGCTAGTGAAATGACATTGCAAATAGTTGGGGCGGGATTGGGAAGAACCGGAACGGCGTCTCTAAAGATCGCCCTTGAGGTGCTTCTTGATGCGCCCTGCTATCACATGGATGAGGTTTTTGAACACCCGGAGCATGTGGAGGTGTGGCGGGCCGCACTCCGAGGAGATCCAGCTGATCTACGAACCATCATGAAAGGTTATGCAGCGACCGTTGACTGGCCCGCGGGGGCCTGTTGGCCCGAGCTGAGTTCCTTGTTTCCAGATTCGATTGTCCTTCTCTCGGTTCGTCAGACGGCTGAAACTTGGTGGCGGAGCGCTGACTCTACGATTCTTGAAAAGATGCGGCGGCCAGTGACGCCGGATGATCCTCTCGCTGTGTCATCCGGGATGATCGACGAAATGATGAGTCTCCGCTTCACTCCCGAATGGAATCACCGGTCGAATGCGATGGCTGCATACGAACGACACAACCAATCTGTCCGGCAAACCGTGGCAGCGGATCGGTTGGTCGAATGGAAGCCCGGCGACGGATGGGAGCCTCTGTGCACGGCGCTCGGTGTTGCGATTCCAGCCGTGCAGTTTCCGTTCACTAATACCTCGAACGAGTTTCGAACCTTTTATGGATGGGACTCATGACTTCGCGGAATCACGAAGATGATTTGGAATGCGCTCGATGTGGACGATAACCGAAGCGGACAGAGTGCATGATCGAGACGGCGTCCTTGCGCTCGACACGGCCTTTGACACGGATCAGATATTCGATCTTGTCGTTGGAAGGCATGACATTGCGTTGGCGCGGCGTGTACTAGCACGGCCGCTCACGAAGCGTTTTCCCATCGCCGAAGCGTTCGCCGAATGGGCCACTTGGCAATTCGGTTTCGTTGCGCGCGACGAGAAAATTTGCGGATTCGCGGCGGCGGAGTATGAAGCGTGGCATAAGCGCGTCGTACTGTGGCACCTTTATGTCGACCCTAGGTACCGACGCCGGGGAATTGCGCGCGCGCTTCTGCAGAGCGTCGAGTCCCATTCGCGCGTACTAGGGGCCAAACGCGTTTGGCTTGAGACAAGCAATGTCAATGTGCCTGGCATCGAAGCGTATCGACGTTTGGGTTACTCCTTTGTTGGCGCAGACACCACGTATTACGACGCAACAAACGCGGAAGGCGAATCTGCACTTTTCCTTTCTCGTGCACTCGAGTAGGCAACGACGGCGCTGCCCAGCGCGACCGACGCATCGAAAAGTGCGGAGGTCAGATAGCGGCGACGCTGCTCCGAGTTCCTTCCGCGGCAGGCGCCAACAGCGGGCGCACCGACCACACTCCCGACCCAGTTGCGGCTGCGTGTTGCGACGCGACACAGCGGCAGGCTCAGGAGTGATTCGGACGGATACGGACGATCCCGATCTGTGGGAGCGCTGTGGGAGCAAATTCGACCGCGTTCGGCATGCGTCCGCCGCGTATGACCGCATAAAGCATTGATATTCCACCACCGTCGCTCGAAAGTTCAACTTTCTGGGTCGTTGACATCGTAGGGTCACAAGTTCGATCCTTGTCGCGCCCACCAATTCTTCTCCGCTCAATGCTCTCCGCATGTGAAAGCGTCTCATTGACGCCGCAACGCCCGCCGGGCACGCACCAAGTTTCAACACAGCATTTGCGGAATTCCCGCGCGACGACGCCCGAATTTTCCAGAGCCTGAATGCCGTAAAAAGTGGATCAGATTTCCAAGCGGAAAGGAGATCCACACATGATCGGTTTGGCCCTCAGTGTTGCTTCCGCGACGGTTCTATTTTTTGTGTTGCGCAACTCCAGAAGGCTCCGACTCGGGCTGCTCTCACTCGTCGCAGCCGGCATTGGCGGTTTCGCTCGAGACACTATCCAGAGCGGAGCGGCGTGCGAGATCTTCGGGATGATCCGCGTGGTGTCACCGCCGCCTATCGCCGGATTGGAGTATGTCGAGGTCGGAGTACTGCTCGCGGCGGCTGTTCTCGCAATTATCTTCCCGGCAAAACCAAAGAATGACAAAGAGTGACTCGGCCGTTGCAACCGCGGTCGTCCTTTCACTCGCGCGTGAAGCACCGAAGTTGGAGTTCGCTCGCAATGTCTGCATCGTGGAGCTTCCTCACGATGAGCTTGAGGTTTCGCTGAAATTCGCGGTTCAGATGCATCGAGAGCGAGGGTTTCATCCAACGCACGAACGACGGAAGGTCGTTGGCTCCGACCAGTCGCGCAGCGGACCTCGCCATCATGAACGGCGCAATCGTCGATCGCAGCACCTGAGCGGCGGGCTCGATGACCGGCGACCAGTCCTGTCGTTTCTCCAAAGCCAGTCGAAGTCCGTAAGCCTGTGCCAAATCTCTGAAATGCCAATAGCTCGTTGACAGTTGGTCGATGGCGTTTCCGGCCCAGAATGCCGGCCACCGCTTTAACTCGTCCCGCGGGGCCACGACCGCAATCATCTTCTGAAGCGTATCTTCGGCCTTGTCGACCTCTGTGGACCCGGCCATGAAAATCGTGACGGGCAAATACGCCAGCCCCTTGGTCGCTTCGAATACAAGTGCGACGTCTGTGTCCGACAAGGCCCGATCGCCACAATCGATCCAAACGACGTACGGCCGGGCGTGATGTGGCCGACCGGGGCGCTTTCTCCCCGCGTCCGTCAGGAGTGACCCGATGTCGTTGAACTCATGCAGGGGCCTCCCGTCGTGAAACGGCAGGTCGAAGAACGTGCTCAGTTGTTTCGCGAACTCCGCGTCGGTGCCGAAATACACGCTCGACCATTTTCTCGGTGCGTTCGGCTGCGCGTAAAACCCCGTCAGAAGGTTGGACGGATCTCGACCGCGGTGGCTCACATGGCAGTGTCGGATCGGTTGCCTTGCGCCTTTTCGAATGTGGCGTAGCGCGCGATCGGCAAACGAGGGGGCGTCTTTGCGCAAGAGGAGCAGGCGATTGAGCCCCGCTACCGGATTTGTCTCGCGCCGTTTTGCGGTAGCGAGCACGACGGGGCCATTGAACTCCGCCTGCGCGAACCACTGGGCGTATCGCCGTCCTACCGGAAATTTGGCATTCGGGCTGAAGTCGAGGATCGCCGCATCGAACTCCTCCTGCCACCACACTTTTTGCGATGATCTTCGCGGTGCACTTGAGTCCGCGTCGAATTCTTTCGGCGCGCTCAAGCTGTCGACGACAAGCGGGTAAGCAGATGCGGGATGATCTTTCCCCCGCCAGTTGAAATTGCCGCTGAACCAAATCAAGCGCAGCTTGTCCTGAGCAGTAGCTAGTTTTCTCAGGTGTTGCGCCGTCCCCTTCGCAGTCGCGGGATCGGGCTCGAAATACAATATGTTCATAGTATGTCCGGATGTTTTGGAGTTGACGGCAAAAGGTGGTCATGGATGGCTTGTCTTGACAATGTCGTCCTCAAACCAAAACATGAAACTCTTAGCCGTGTGTCCGACTTGATGTACCAGATCACTTGCCCGCTTTCCGGATGAGTCAAAACAGCATGGGCCGTTTGCGATTTTCGCAATCGTGCCCCTCACATTGTGTGTGTGGCCGAAGGCGCGGCGATCCGCGGCAAGCTCACAGCGCCTGACGAACAAGATGAGCGCCATGGCTGTACGTCCCCCGAAGAAGAAGAGCGTGCCCGCGAAACGGAAAGATCCGGGCAAGCATGTCAAAAGGAAAGAGAAGCAATCCAAGGCGCAACGGCTTCCGCCGAAACCAAGGAGAGTGGGGCGGCCTTCGGAGGGCTTCTATCGCGCCGGAATGTTGCTGCACTGGCTTTCAGCGCAGCGACCCTCGGAATTTGCTTCGGTACGGCGTGGGCCCGGCTATCTGTCGTTCGCCGAGCAACTCGTCGTGCTTTCGTGGGCTGCGCGTAATATCGACGAAAAGAAATACGACGACCAAAAGAAGCTCACGCCTGACGAGCGTTTCTTCCAAGAGGTGACCACGCGGCTCAAGGCGTCACCCGTAAGTGATCACGTGCAACACTTTGGACCGGCGTTTCTTGCCGGTCTCATCAGGGGTAACGTCCGCGGCAAGCGGATGGACGAAGCGCATGCGGATGAAATACGGGACGAAATTATCGAAAGCGCAATTCGGTTGGTCGATGAGGCGATTTCGGTCAATGGGTTCGATCCAGGAAATGCCGCGGCATGCGTGCGCGAACAGGGGACAACGGCTAGATCATCGCTCACCAAAATCCTGCAGGCGGCAGGGATCGATCCGCCGTCACATGTCGACGAACATCTCTACAAGGCCGCCATCGTACCCTTCCTCAGTCAAGCAGCCAACGTCGGCAACAACCATCCACTGGTGGTTCACGCCACTTCGATCAAGAGAACTTTGACGGAGCGCACGAACCACGAAACGAAAGCCAGCAATCCGCGCGTCGTGATTTTGTCCGGTTCGTTGTTCTCGGGCCGCGTTACGATCGTGCGCCATCTCATCAAGACGCTGTACCACGAGTACAATCACCTCCTCCTGAATGATGGGACCGTGCTGCCGCTGCTTGCGATCAACGCCAATCTCTCGATTGGTGCACTGATCAATATCCTGCTCCAGTTCTATCGCAGCAACCTTGGCATCAAGTCGCGTCGCGCGCCCGCCGCCGACCAGAACTACTCGCGCCGCAACGCGCTCGCGGAAATCAAGGAACACGCAAGACGATTTCCGGTGTTCCTTATCATGAATGATGTCGTCTTTGTCGGCGGTGACCCGGCAATGCGTGCTCTGAGATCTGACCACATCGGCGAGATCATCGACGCGGTCATAGCCGGTCACCCTGAGACCCGTGCATTGTTTACGACGGAGTCCGAGGACTCGGCGAAAGCGCTCGGCAACTTGGCCAGCGTTCGAGATGCGGAGTTTGAACCCATTCACCTCAAGGCCGATAAGAAGGTGATTTGGCACGGAGAATCACCCGCCAAACTCAGTCTCGCCATTGTGGAACTGGAGAGTTGGAATTTTCCGATTGCAGGCCTGACATGGATCATGTCCGGCATTTTTGGCGAACGCTTGGGCTCCGCGCGTCCCGGCTTGTCCAAGCAGCGGATACGGATGCTCCATGACGAGTGGCGCTACGCGACGATGGTCGACGACCCGGCGCTGCTGTTGCGTCTGCTTTGGAACTCGCCCCTGCTCGCGCCGGCCCATCGGATACTCATGGGCGTCATCGCTTCTTGTCCCGAAGGTTTCACGGAGTCTGAGTTGCTCCAGCTTTTGCGAGCGGCGCGCGATGAGGGGCATGCAGTGCCCGAGTTCCTCTGCGACATGGAGAGCTTGAACGGCACCATCAAGGACATGGGACGATTGGTCGAGAAGACAGGCCCACAACGGCCCTCGGAAAAGGACGCGCCCCTTCTTGTAACGCCGCAGGGCGAAACCTCTTTCAGCCTCTATCCGTGGCGCCGCCAGGCCGTGTTGCGCCAGTGGATGCGCTCCGCGCGACATGAAGCTCTCAGCACCCACTGGTACTTGGCGCGCGTTGCCGGGATGCGCGCCAGCAAGCTCGCGCGCTCGTCCTATTGGTATCAGCGCGATGAGGCCGCCGCCCGCTACATTCAGGCGATTAATGCTCTCCTGGCGTCGATATCAGCGAATGAGCTCGGTACGAGGGCCAAAGTCGCGGGACGTGGCGACCTTACAAATGTTGCCGCACTATTTCCTCCACTTGACGAAAAACATAAGCGTCCAAGCGGGGCGGCGTTGATGCGTCAGGCCGCCGGTGTCTTGTTCGGCCAGCGTGAGAATCCGCTCCGACAGGCGCTGTTTGCCTCCGATAGCTCGGTTATCCTGTCGACGCTTGCACGTTTCTTTGAGCCTGGTATTCCTTGGCTCACCGCGGAGACTTGGACGCTCTCGCCTGATCTATCGACCTATCCGCAGCTGACGCAGATCTTGTCACCGGACCAGGCGGTCGACCTGCTTACACGCACTGCCCAAGCATCGCTGCACGCTCGTCGTTTCGACGTTGTCCTGGCCGCCTCGCGTCTGACACAGCAAATTCTCCAGAGTTCTCCTGCGCTGTGCGCCTCGCGTGCGCAGCACGTGCTCATGGCGGAGATCGACGCTTCGATGGTCGCGGGTGCCGACCTTAACGCGGTCCTGCAAAGCGCGGAGTTTGCACGAAGCCCGCGCCCCGCGGGGGATGGCTTCGACTTCGAGCTCAAGGGGCGGCTGACCGACGTGGCGGCGCGAGTCGAACATCTGGCGCAAAAATACTTTCAAGACACCGCCGAACCGAAGGCCCAAGCTCAAACCGTGCTGATGACGCGTGCGGGCGAGGCCTACAACCTTGGCGGCCAGCTGCGCGATGCTGAAGAAAAGTTCGTGACCGCGCTCGGCAACGAGAAAGCCGCGGCCAATGGTGGCGCGCGATCGTTTTTGTCGCGACGCGCCTACAGGCGGGCGGCACGTGCGATGGTCCATCTTGCGCGGAAGTCTGCCTGGATAAACCAGGGGCGCCCGCTGGTGCAGCCCACAATCCTCTCCAATGGCGAGCGCGATGCGCGCTCCACCTTGCTATTGCCATTGCCGTCGTTCGTGGCCGATAGCGAACCCTACCTTGTCAAGGCGCACGCGCTGGTCGAAGCCGCGAAGAGCACCGCCGGCGCGAAAACGACCGCCGATGACATCGGTCAACGGGTCATCGAGGCGCGCGCCGCGGTCCTCCAATACGACTTCAAGACCGCCGTGCGTCTGATCGAGGAAGCGCGATCGCTAAGCTCATTCGATGTCATCGGCGTCGAAGTGTTGCTGGAACTGACCGCCGTCGGCGCGCAAATTGATTTGGATACCGCGGTCGTCCTGCTGACCCAGCCGATTCCGGGAAGACCTTGGCCGTCCGCCGCCGACATTGCCATGGACGCCACAACTGACAAACGCGATCCGAGCAGCGCAGCCAATTTCCTCGTCGGCCGTGCGGAGCGTTCGCTCAAGAGCCTCGCGACCTACTCAAAGCGCGACGCCGTATGCGAGTTGCGACCCTACGCTGTATTTTGCCGCTACATGGAGGGTTGCACCACCGTCCTACAATCACTGTTTGCGCCTGGCGTAACGGCACAACTCAAGCTTCTGCGCGAAGCGGAACTTGAGTTGATTGGCGCCATCGTGCAGATGGAACTGTCAGGGTACAAGCTGTTCATCGTCGAAGCGCGTACCTGGCGCCAATGTGTTGGCGACGCTCTTAAGTTGCTCGATGGGCTTGAAATTGAGCGGGCGCGCTCAAATATGCAGGACGCTCCGGGCGACCGCCCGTAGAGCATTTCGAACGGACGACACCGTACCAGCTGAAAATTCAAATTGGATTTGTTCCTCGTGGAGCAAATTCGATTCCGCACACAGCTGGAAAAGCCCGTGGCAACCTTCGACTATCGGAGGTACCCCCCCTCATGTTGCGTCTCATAGATACGTTTCTACAGTCGGGCCAACCAGCGCTGCGTGAAGCCAACGCTGGGCGCGCCAGTCACGAAGCGGCGATCACCGCGTGCCTCGAAGTTCTCAGATCGATTGAGTGGGAATCGATCGCCGGAGGTGGCCATCCGCAGCATGCGACGCGCGCATGCTTGAGTTGGACCGAGCCGAGCCTGGCCGGCGCAGTGCATCATTCACGCGGCAAGATTCGCGACATCGCGGAGCTCCAAGTCGACGGACTGGTCGAATGGCTGCAGAGATTCTCACGCATCGCCAACCATCCGCCCCGTGGCACCCTCAAGATGTACACAGGCGGGCGTCTGGACCAGCACCCCATCACCTACACTGGCACTCTCGGTGAGCAGAATTTCGGCGAGTGCATCCGCTACGCCGAATTTGCGCTCCAAGAACTCCTCCAGCAATGGATGGCGGTGCTCGAAAAGCGCGACTTCGCTGTTGTGGCCGATCCGTTTTTCCGGGAGTTACTGGATCACACGTCGACAAAGCTCGCCGACGTGCATGGCTATGTCGAGACCCTTGTGCGCTTCCGACAAGTCGAGAGCGCCTGGGTGTCGAACGTGCGCGGCTACACCGCTCCGTTTCTTGTTGGCGGGGTCGAGCATCCCGGTCCGAATCTGGCGGTCCAACCGTCACTGGCCTGCCTCTCGATTGCTTTTGGATGCGCCACGATCGAGGACGTCACCTTCCTTCGTTCGCGTGCGGCGGGCCTCTTGCCCGAGCAGATCGGAGCCGTCGAAACACAGTTGCTGCTACCGTCTGTTCCTAGCCTTTTGGTGCAGAAGTATGACGCGCTGACGGGGCTTCTAGCGGTGAATCAGTGCCCAACCGACCTAGCGCAAGCCGCCTTGTTCGACCTGGCGGCGGTTGAACAAGCAGCCCCCGAACCAGCAACAGCCAAAGGCATTGATCTCGCCTCCATCACCGAGCGGAGCGCGAGCATCTTCAAGCAAGTCGCAGCGCTCAAGCGCGCCTACACCGACGCAGTGAGCGTGTTTGCGTGCAAAGAAGCTGCTGTGCTGCGAAACAACACGAATGTTATAGCGCTGCGCCCCGATGCCAGTTTCGAGGGAAAGAAGCTGAACGCCAACAACATTGCACGGCAGACGCTGATTCAAGTGGCCGAATTGCTCGATCCGAACATCCGCGCGATGTAGGATTAGTCCGTCCTTTTAGCGGGGCGCGGGGCTGGACGACTGCATCCTTGAGGTACTCGCTGGTGGCTCCCAGTTCCGCGCGCCGTTCGCTGGGCGCGGCAGTGTGGCTTACAACGCAAGGCTAGGGCATGAGCAGACTTCTATCGGTCACGGACATCGCAGCGCTCGAATCTGCCGAATTGATCGCCGCGCGCACCGCCCGTGCCAACCGCGGCAGGAAGTCGGCGCGTAGCTTCTGCGAATCCAATTGAGTACTTTGAACCGACCTCGAGCCAGACCGCAGTAAAAGTATACGAAATCGAGAACACTCTTGGCGACGACACCAGTATGGGGCCACTTCAGTCGTTGACCGTCACGTTCAACAACCGACACCCGAGTCCTCGCCGCAAGTTTGTTGGTCCGGTTTCGTTCGAAGCACGTGGGAAATCGGGCGCCCGGCAGACGCTGCGATTTGTAGGGCCGGCGAATGGCGGCGGACTGCTAGCTGCGACTGGAAAAGCTCAAATGGGGTGCGCGGCCACCCTTCTCGTATTGGGACCTCGAGACGAAAGACATTGAAGCAAGTGTGGTTCGCATCGATCGCGCCTGGCTTCGGAAGCAGCCCTAGTTGAGCGCATCCCACAGTCGATAACTCCGTTTCGAGGGATGCAAGACCTTGCCCCTTTTCGACACACCGATCTACGAGATGGAACAGCGTGGCGAGTTTCCGCGCCGTTCTACCTCACCTTGCGCTGCGTGTGCTGGCCCTTGAGGAAGTCCAGCGATGTATCGAAAATCGAAGGCAAATCTCGCTCGCCAGGGTTTTGGCCAATTCGCATTTCCCCGACGTCCGGAAGCGCAAGTCGCGTCCCGTGAAGAGCTAGCCCCACGTTCGATTGCGCGTTTAGACTAGCGGCTCTGGCGTACCAGGGCGACCTAGGTTCGCATCAGCGGTCGACGGTTGGGATTGCACCGGTTTGGGAGTTCTGGTCTAACCGCGCAAACGCAGGGAAAACAGCGGGGGGCCTTGTCGGGGGTAACGGCTGTAGCGCTCCGCTGCTACCAACCTCATTTGTGGCCCGCTACGCGGCGCTCATCCCGCACGTATCACATGGCCTCCAGCGCCGGTGCGATCCCGTCGCCGCCGCCGATGCACAGGGTGACGATCCCGCGCTTCAATGCGTCGCGCTTCATCGAATGGAGCAACCGCGTCGTCAGGACAGAACGACTTCACGGTTCGGCATGTACGGTCTCCACGACGGGCGGCAAGAGATCGCAACACGAATCGGAGAACCTTGATCGAGATCAGTATCGCCGTTCGGAAAATCGGGACTCTGGGCGCCTCTGATCAAGAGGTAGGAGCGCCCATGTTCGAATATAACGTCGTCGGCCGCCGCGTCGACACACACGGCAGCGAAGCGTCGACCAAGGAAGCGCGCATCGTCATGGACACGGACGTCGCCGGCCGCACCGACGCTTTCAATCCTGCGGAGTTGTTTCTGGCGGCCCTTGCCGCCTGCATGATCAAAGGCATCGAGCGGGCGATGCCGATGCTGAAGTTCCAGTTGCGCGGCGTGGAGGTCAAACTTCACGGGGTGCGGCAGGACAGCCCGCCAAAGATCATTTCGGTCGAGTACGAGCTTGTCGTTGACACCGACGAGAGCGACCACCGGCTGGAGCTTCTTCACACCAACGTTCGCAAGTTCGGCACGATCACGAATACGATCGCCGCTGCGACGACGCTGACCGGGCGCATCACGCGTCGAACGGCGATCTAGGAGTTCTCGCCGAAGGCGACATTTCCCAGATGACGCGATGCGCCCCGGGTCACGGGTTTCTGGGCGTGCGGCGGCACTGGATTGGGCAGGAAGCAACCACCGTGGGCCATTGCTGCCCAAAGGGATTGGCGGCTGCCGAAGCGTTCGGCGCCATTATTGTTCTGTCCCGCCATAGCTGGGCCGTATCGAACTCCTGCCTACGCGGTATTGGCGTATTTCCGCGCCCGGCGGCATCGTTTGGGCTGAGACCTCGGCATGACCGAGGCCGCTAAACTAGGAGATTCCAATGCGCATCACGTTCCCCCGACTCTGCATTTCGTCCATTCTATCGCTCGCCCTCATGGTCGGCATGCACTGGACTGGACGCGCCGCGTCCGTGGGCGACGACGGCATCGTTCGCGCGAAAAGCGCCTACAGCGCCGATGAGACCATCACGCGCGTCAAGCAGGACATCGCGGCGAAGGGGATTACGTTCTTCTTCGAGGTGGATCAGCAAAAGCTTGCCGCGGACGCCAGCATCAAGCTGCGCCGCTCGACGTTGCTGGTGTTCGGCAACCCGGCTCTCGGCACGCAGTTCTTGACGTCGAACCCGAACGCGGGCCTTGACTGGCCCGTGCGGCTTCTCGTTCAAGAAGACGCGAATGGCCACGTGTGGCTCGTCTATACCGACTTCGACTACATCGCGCGCCGCCATCACATCACCGATCGCGGCCCCGCCTTCACCATGGCCTCGAACGTGATCGCTTCGATCGTGTCGAGCGCCACACCCCGCTGACCCCCAGCATCTGGAGACAACGACCATGCCCCTTCTCAAATCCGCAACAGCCGCGTTCGTGGCGCTCGTACTCACCACCTTCACCGCACACGCGCGCGCGAACGAGATCTACACCGGCATCTTTTCGTCGCTCGCCGTCGGCGGCTACGACACCGTTGCCTACTTCAAGCAAGGCAAGCCGGTGCCCGGCAAGGCTGAGTTTGCGACCGAGTACAAAGGCGCGACGTGGCGCTTCGCGTCGAAGGAAAATCTCGACGCGTTCAAGGCGCAACCCACCGCCTACGCGCCGCAATACGGCGGGTATTGCTCGTGGGCGATTGCGCAGAACTACACGGCGTCAGGCGATCCGTTGGTGTGGAAGATCGTCGATGGCCGCCTTTACTTGAACTACGACCGCGACGTGCAAGCGAAATGGGAGAAGGACATCCCAGGCTTCATCGCCAGTGCCAACAAAAACTGGCCCGCCGCACTCGACCACTAAGCCGACACGAGGAGCCCGCCAACGGGTGGGCTCCATCACCTACGCCCAAGGACACCGACCATGCTGCGCGACGCCTTCGACCTGGACGTCACAACGAGCAGTCCTGACACCATCGACGCGATCAACGTCTTCACGACCGATTGGATCGGCTACGGCACGCGCCTGAAGACGATCATGGCCGCGGCCGACGCCGATCCCAAGAGCGCTCTTGCCAACGCTCATGCCGCGGCGCTGCACATGGCGCTGGAAGCGGCCAGCGGTTACGCGCCGGCCCGCCAATGCATCAAGCGTGCACGAACCGCCGCCCGCGACGCGAACGAGCGCGAGAAGCTCGTCGTCGCCGCCGTCGCCGCTTGGTGGCGCGGCGATACGCCGACGACGCTCGCGACGCTGCGTGAGGTAACTCGCAAATTCCCTGCCGACATCGCCGCCGCGAAGTGGGGCCAATACCACGCGTTTAATCTCGGCCGGCCGGAAGACGTGCTTGCCTTCGCGGAAGATATCGCGCCGGCGCACCCGCGCTCGGCGCAGGCGTGGGGCATGCGCGCGTTCGGCCTCGAACAATGCAGCCGGCTGAGCGAGGCGGAGGAGGCGGGCCGCCGCGCGCTTTCGCTGCGTCGCGCCGAGCCTTGGGCGCAGCACGCCATCGCCCATGTCATGGACGCGCAAGGCCGCCTTGATGAGGGTATCGAGTTTTTGAACGACTACGCCCACACGTGGGACGATCGCAGCATTTTCATTCGCGAGCACAACTACTGGCACTTGGCGCTGATGCATCTGGATCGCGACGAACCCGACGCCGCGCTGCGGATTTTCGACCGCCGGCTCTGGGGCGAATGGCCGGAGTTCGCGCAAGAGCAGATCGGCGCGATCTCCGCGCTCTGGCGCCTGGAGTTGAGGGGCGTCGATGTCGGGGACCGTTGGGAGCCAATCGTCGATAAGGTGCTTGCGCGCTGGCACGAGCACATTCTGCCGTTCCACGACATGCACTTCATCTACGCTATCGCGCGCGGCGGCCGCATCCCGGAGGCGCGCGCCTTCATCACCTCGCTCGCGCGTCACGGCGACCGCGACGCCACCGGCATTTGGGAAAGTGTCGCGCTGCCGCTTGCCCAAAGCCTCGTCGCCTATGCGCAAGGCAAGTTCGAACAGACCGCCAATGTCATCGCGCCGCTATTGCCGCGGCTGCATGTCATCGGCGGCAGTCACGTGCAGCGCGACGTCTTCGTCCAGACCTGGATTGATGCGGCGCTCAAGGCCGGCCAGCACTCGGCAGCCGCGGAGGTGTTGGCCCAGCGCCACAGTGACCGGCCCGTCGTCGGCGCCACCAGGCGTCTGCTCGATCAAGCCCGCCGCGGCAAAGCGCGGGCGAGCCTACGCAGCAACGACGAAGGCCTTTCTGTTTCAGCATGAGGCCGGCGGATGTAGCCTAGGCCTGAAGGAGGACACATGACCGTCGCGTTGGCGCAAGCCGTGTTGGACGTTGTCGGCGCGTACTTCGCGCTGGGCGCTGCCTTCGCGGTCGTGTTCCTGTCATTCGGTTTGCGGCGGCTCGATCCCATCGCGGCATCAGGTCCGCTGCGCTTCAAGCTGCTGATCGCGCCCGGTATCGTCGCGCTGTGGCCTGTCATGCTCTCGATGTGGCTGTTCGGCGGCGCACGGAGAGAAACGTGAAACGATCGCAACGCCGTTTCCACGCCAACATCTGGCCGGTGATCGCCATCGTGATGTTGGCGACGCTCGCCGTCGCCGTCGTGGTCCGTGAGCATCCCGCACCACCGAGAGTCGAGGCACGCTAATGGCCCACGGCTACAAGATGGTGCAGTGGAACGCGTTCAAGAAGCGCTACGACGTCGTCTTGCTGTTGGGCATCGCAACCTATCTCTCCGTCTTTGTCGCGGTGACACATTTCGCGTTTGCGCCCGATCAGGCGATGACGCTGGTGCAGGTGTTGATCCGCGCCTTCGGTTCGTGCGCCTTCGGCCTGTTGACGTTGATCCTCGCGATCGGGCCGCTGGCGCGCCTGTCGCCGCGCTTCTTGCCGCTCCTCTACAATCGAAGGCACTTGGGCGTTGCCTGTTTCCTCCTCGCGCTCGTGCACGCGGCGCTTGCCATCGTTTGGTACCAAGGCTTCTCCGATATCAACCCGTTCTTGGCGCTTCTGATCTCGAACCCGCGCTACACGTCGATCGACGGCTTCCCGTTCGAGTCGCTCGGCGCGGTCGCGCTCGCCATCCTCTTCGTCATGGCCGCGACCAGCCACGATTTCTGGAACACCAATCTCGGGCCGACGTTCTGGAAGACGCTGCACATGGGTGTGTACGTCACCTACGCGCTGCTCGTCGCTCACATCGCCCTTGGCGTCATCCAATCCGAAAAGAGCCCCGTCTACATCGCGTTGCTGGCAGCGGCGGTCGCCGGCGTCGCGGGCCTGCACATGCTGACCGGCGCACGCGAGCGCAAACGGGATCTCACGGCCGACAGCGAAGCCGACGGCTGGATCAAAGTTGGCGCGGCGCGCGACATGCCCGACAACCGCGCGCGCATCGTTGTGCCGCCGCAGGGCGAGCGCATCGCCGTGTTTCGCTATGGCAACAAGGTCTCCGCGGTCTCGAATGTCTGCCGCCATCAAGGTGGGCCGCTTGGCGAGGGCCGCATCGTCGATGGCTGCATCATCTGTCCTTGGCATGGCTTCCAGTATCGGCCCGAGTCCGGGACGTCGCCGCCGCCGTACAACGAGAAGATTGCGACCTATCGCACCAAGATCGAAGGCGGCGTCGTCTACGTCCACGCGACGGCGATGGCGCCCGGGACCACCGTCGCCCCGTCGATGATCGTTTAGGAGCCAACCATGGCGCGGCCAAAGGACGACAGCTTCTTCATCGGCTGGGACAAGACACCGCCCGTCGACCGCCGCTTTCTATTGCTCGCGTCGCTAGGTCTTGTCGCCGTCGCGGCAGGCGCCGGCGCGCTGATCGCGTCGGAGCAGGCGCCGCCCGGCAGCGGCAGCTGGAACCCCGACGACGAGCGCGATTGGGCCGGCATGCTCGTACGCGCGCCCTATCCGATGTTGCGCACGCGCGCGATCGACGGCACGGTGCGCACGGCCTATCTCGTGTCGTCGAATAAGCTCGGCGTGCAGAACCGCCTCCGCGCTTTTGAAGATGGCCCCGCCGTCGTGCGCGGAAGCCTGATCGCGCGCGGCGCCAACGCGATGATCGCCGTCGCGGACGGCGACGCCTGGCTGCGCCCTACGACGGCGGATCAAGCGGGCGATGGTCTCACCGATTGGATGATCGAGGATCTCGGTGAAGCGACGTACGCAGGGGAAATCCTGGATTCGAAATGTTGGTTCGGCGCGATGCAGCCGGGCCAGGGCAAGCCGCACAAATCATGCGCCGCGTTGTGTATCCGCGGCGGCCTGCCACCCGTGTTCTGCCCTGAAGCGCTGTGCGGCTCGGCCGCATCCGCGCCGCTCCTGACCGACGCCGGGGGCAAGCCGCACAATATGGAGCTTGTTCCATTGGTCGCCGATCCGGTATTGGCGCAAGGCCGCATGGTTCAGATCGGCGACGTCAGGCAATTCCGCGTTGCCTTGAAGGATATCCGTCGCCTGTAACGCGACCTATTCGGTCAGCGGATACTGCGGCCAGAGATTGACCTCGTCGCGATAGGCGTTGAAGAGGTCGCGCAACCGCGCCGGCCTGTAGCCACGCCGCGCGTTCGCTGCACCGATCTCCCACATCGCCGCGTACTGACGCATCAGTGCGACGTAGGCTTCGCTGAGCGTGGTGTTGCGGTCCCAGATGTGCGTGGCCTCTGCGCCGGCGCCGTTGATCTCGACGATGCGGAAGTTGCGTCCGGCCTGCAGATCCGCGATCGAGGTAAAGCGCACGTCGAAGCGGCCGAAATAGAACTCCTTCACGTCTTGCGCGATCGTATCGAACGCGTCCGTCATCGCCTCTGTGATGTACGCGTTGCCGTTGCGGAAGATCGTGCCCCGGCTGTGACTGCCAGCAAAGGCAATGCGAAACGGCTCGCCGGGCCTAAGGACCATGTCGAGGCGGTCTCTGTGGCGCGGCAGATAGATGTGGCGCAACGGACCCGCGCGTCGGTCGCCCTCGATCAACTCGCGCAGGGTCGAGCGGCCATCGCCGTAGACATAGGGAAAGTACTTCAACGTCACCGACACGATGCGCCCGCGCGCTTGGTTCGGCTTACGCACGTAGAAGATGCCGGCTTCGGCCTCATGATCGACCAGTTCCTGAAACACGATCCGCCGATCGACCGGGAAGTCGGCGATGTAGGTGGCAAGTTCGGCTTCGTTGCGGATCCGGCGCACGCCGACGCCACGGCATCCCATGTCCGGTTTGGCCACGAACGGAAATGCAAGGCCTACGGCTTCGATTTTGCGCAGCGCATCTGTAGCTGTCGCGTCGTGGGACCGCTCGAACACCAGCCACTGCGCGATGAAGTCGCGCGCGTGCGGACCACTGAGATCGAACACCGCGGCCTTCGACTCGCCGATCCATCCGCCCATGGGAAACAGCGGGTTCGCAACGGTGGGCAGTGTGAACCGCCCACCATGCTTGGCGCTGAGCCACAGCCAATAGAGAAACATCGGTGCGTAGAACGTGTGCTGCGGCCAGAACTCGAAGAACGAAACCGCCGGACCGTTTTGGTCGAGAGGCGGCATGCCCCTATGCGGGAGCGGGAGTGCTGCGCAGGACATCGCGACGTTCCTCTCTACATCCGCATCGGCTGTTGTTGGCCGGACAGGAACGCGAGCAGGGCCGCGACTTTCGCGCGCTCAAGCCAGAGTATGCCCGCGCTCGCGATCCAGACACCGCAGGCGAGCGTGAAGAGCAAACCGCCGTCGCCCATGATCTCAACGCCCAACGGCGTGAAGAGGTGGAAGACGATCGCGCCGGAGATGATGCCAAGCGCCATGCCGGCGCCGAAGATGCGCGTGCGCGGGATGAAGAGCAGGATCGACGCGACCAGCTCGGATGCGCCGATGAAGAAGCGGCCGAACGGCTCGAACAGACCGATGCCGGACCAATCGCGCAAGGTGGAGAAGATGAAGATGCTCTCCACCGACCCCGTGAACTTGAAGAACAGGGATTGCACGAACACGAAGGCGATGTAGGCCGACAAGACGAAGAGAGCGATGGATCTGCTGCGGGTGGTCATCATGGCGTTTCTCCTTGGGTTTGCATGCGGGCGCCGTTGTGGCGGTAGGCCGCCTGACGTTTGATGCGCGCGCCGTCGAGCGCATCGTCGTCGCCCTGGAACAGCTTGCGGATGTTCAGCGTCGACTTCTTGCCCAGATCGTCCGCGTTGATCGCGATCCACCGCTCGGCGGCGGCGCGCCCCTTGGCGAACAGCATGTCCAGGAACTCATGCTCGGTGTTCATCTTCGACGACGCGCCGAGGGCCGACAGCGACATCTCGTCTTCGACCATGTGCACCAGCACGCGGCGATAACCCGTGCCTTCCAGCCGGCCTTCCTCCATCAGGTTCGTGACGAAGTCGATGGTGCGAAGTTCGCGCAACAGCGAGGCGTTGAACGTGATCTCGTTGACCCGGTTTAGAATGTCGCGTGCGGTGCGCGGCACGCCCATGCGCCGGATCGGATTGATCTGTACGAGCATCACATCGTCGCTGCTTGAGTGCTCGAACAGCGGCCACAGCGGCGGGTTGCCCATGTAGCCGCCGTCCCAATAGGGCGTCCCGTCGATGATCACCGACTGGAACAGGAACGGCAGACAGGCCGACGCCAGAACGTGATCGACGCCCAGATCCTTGCTCTCGAACACTTTCGTGCGGCCGGTCTCGACGTTGGTCGCCGAAACGAACAGCTTCAGCATGCTGGCACGCACGCGATCGAAATCGACGTGCTTCTTGAGCAGGTCGCGCAACGGATGCGCGTTGAACGGATTGAGGTCGTAGGGGCTCGCAACGCGCGAGAGCACGTCGAACCACAAGTAGGCCGGCGACGAGTCCAGACTCCACCCTCCACGCAACGCTTCGAACGGTGTCCGCCGCAACAGTCCGTATTTTCCCGCGTCCGAGATGGCGTGCCAAAATTTGTTGAGCGTGTCGCGCGCGTGTTCCTTGTCACCCGACGCCAAACCGTCGGCGAGCACGACCGCGTTGACCGCGCCGGCGGATGCGCCGGTGATCGCTTCGATCTCGATATGCGGATCTTCGAGCAATCGGTCGAGCACGCCCCAGGTGAACGCGCCGTGCGAGCCGCCGCCCTGCAGGGCGAGATTGATCCGCTTCACGCCGCCGTTCGCAGCGCCATTGGGCTTCGGTTGAACCTTGCTCATCGTCCGCGTCCTTCGAAGGCCTTGGCGTCGAGCCACAGCACGGCCGCTTCGCGGCCCATGAGTTCGCTCCACGTCGCGATGGCGCTGTCGGCGGCCGGGTGGGGCCGGCGGTCGAACTGGCCGGCAAGCCAGAACGCACCGCGCCCGGCGTGCTTCTTCTCGGAATGACGGAACATGCGGATCATGGCTCTCTCCTCGTTTCGGATATCAGTGCGCGGTCCAACCGCCGTCGACGGGCAGGGCTGTGCCGGTGATCGACGCGGCCATGTCGCTCGCTAGGAACACGGCGAGCGCGCCCATCTCTTCGACGGTCGCAAACTTTTTGTTCGGCTGATTGGCGAGGAGCACATCGCGAATAACCTGTTCGCGCGGAATGTTGTGCGTCCTCGCTTGATCGTCGATCTGCTTCTCGACGAGCGGCGTGTACACGTAGCCCGGGCAAATCGCATTCGCCGTGACGTTGACTTCGGCGCCTTCAAGCGCGGTCACCTTCGTCAGGCCCACGACGCCATGCTTCGCGGCGACATAAGCCGACTTGAACGGCGAGGCGACCAGCCCGTGCGCCGAGGCGACGTTTATGATGCGGCCGAACTTGCGCAGCTTCATGCCGGTGAAAACGGCCTTCGTCGCGTGGAAGACGGCCGAAAGGTTCAAGCCGATGATCGCGTCCCACTTGGAGTCGGGGAACGCCTCGATCGGCGCGACGTGTTGGATGCCCGCGTTGTTCACCAGGATGTCGACGCGACCGAACATCTCTTCGGTGCGCTCGACCATCGCCACGGTCTCAACCGGGTTCATCAAGTTGGCATCGTCGAACGCGACGGTGACGCCGGTCGATTGGTGCAGCATTTCGCGCGTCTGCTTCACGTCGTCCGCGCGGCCGAGACCGTTCAGCACGACGTTGGCGCCCGCTTCGGCGAGCGCGCGCGCGATGCCGAGGCCGATGCCGCTGGTCGAGCCGGTGACGATCGCCACCTTGCCGGCGAGGAGGCGTTGCATTCTCGTGGCGTCGTCGAGTTTGGTCATGGTCTGCATCTGGTTCATTGGCGTTGTCCTTTGCGGATGGGTCATCTCTCTGCATTCACACTGCCGCTTCGCCCGCATCATCTGAAATGCCGTTTGGCTGAGGTTTGGATAGCTGCGGGCTATGGGCTCAGGCGGCCTCGCTCATCGGCTGTTTGGCCGGCATGGCGGGCGATCCGGTGATGAGCCGGACGCCGCGCTGATAGGTCAGGTACGACCATCCCCAGCTGGCGGCGACGACGAACCGGTTGCGAAATCCGATGAGGAAATAGACGTGGGCCAGCGACCACATCGCCCAGGCGGCGAAGCCCGTCAGCCGTGCCCAGCCGAAATCGGCGACGGCCTTCGAATGCCCGATGGTGGCGAGGTTGCCGTAGTCCGCATAACGGAAGGGCGAGGGCGCCGGTGCGCGCGTGGCACGCGCCGCGATGACGCGCGCCACGTAGGGACCCGCCTGCTTCGCCGCGGGAGCGACGCCAGGCAGCATCTGCCCGCTCACGTCATTGAAGGCGGCGGTGTCGCCGATCACGAACACGTCGCCGTGACCGGGAACCGAAAAGTCGCTCGAGACGATGACGCGGCCCGCACGATCGCACGACGCCTTGAGCCATTCGCCCGCGGCTGACGCGCGCACGCCAGCGGCCCAAATCACCGTCTTCGCGGGCGTGGCCGCAGGGCCGATCATGACTCCGTCCGCGGTGATGTCGGTGACGGATGCACCGACGCGCACCTCGACGCCCATCGACTCAAGCGCGCGCTTGGTCTCCGCCGACAACGCCTCCGGAAATGTTGGGAGAAGCCGCGGTCCGGCCTCGACCAGGAAGATGCGCGAGCAATGCGGCGTGATCGAGCGGAAGTCGGCGACGATCGACCGCCGCGCCAATTCCGCGATCGCGCCCGCCATCTCGACGCCCGTCGGACCGCCGCCGACAACAACGAAAGTCAGCAGTGCGTCACGTTTGGCCTTGTTGCTTTCGCCCTCCGCCCGCTCGAAGGCGAGTAGAATCTTTGCGCGGACGCGCGTGGCATCGTCGATCGTCTTGATGCCGGGCGCGAATGCCTCCCAATGATCCTTGCCGAAATAACTGTGCCGTGCGCCGGTTGAGATCACGAGGTAGTCGTAGGGTACGCTCTGCCCGCCTGTCGTGCGCACGGTCTTGCGCGCGGTGTCGACACCGGAAACCTCGTCCAATAGCACGCGGGCGTTCGCCTGCGCGCGCAGGATGCTGCGGATCGGCTGCGCGATTTCGCCCGGCGATAGGGAGGCGGTCGCGACCTGATAGAGCAGCGGCTGGAACAGATGATAATTGTGCCGGTCGATAATCGTCACGTCGACAGGCGCACCGGCCAAATCCTTCGCCGCCGACAGGCCGCCGAATCCTGCACCGACGATGACTACGTGCGGACGCGATGATGTTCTTTGCATGGCAAATCTCCAGGTGAGGTCAGCGTGGATCTTTGAGCTGAAACGTGAGGAGCGCGGCGAGCACGAGCGCAATCCCCAGCACGACGACCGTTTCCGTCCAGCCGAACATGTCGAAGACCACGCCCAAGACGGCGCTGCCGGCGAGGCCGCCCAGGTAGTAGGAGGCGAGGTAGATCCCACTTGCCGCGCCGCGTTCGGTTGTGGCCGTGCGGCTCACGAAGCCCGTCGCCGCGGCTTGTGCAAAGAACGTTCCCGCTGCAATCAGCACCAACCCTGCAAGTACGACCGTGAGATCGGCGATCAGGAGCAGCGGTAAGCCGAGCGCGGCGACCGCGAACGACGCCCAGAATGTGGGGCGCGTACCGATCGCAGCAACCGCGCGCCCGGCGAGCGGGGTTGTGAACACCGACGGCAGGAAAACGAAATAGACGAAGCCCAGCGACATCGGCGACAGCGCGATCGGCGCGCGCGCGAGGACGAAGTTGACGTAGGTGAACGTGCCCAGGAACACGAAGAGCACGATGAACCCAAGGCCGAACGCTGCGCGCAGCGGCGGGTTCCTGAAATGCGCAATCCAAGCCGCGAACGGCGATTTCGCCATCGATGCGTTCATCGGCGCCATGCGCTGCAGCGTAAAGTAGACGAGCGCCGCCCCCGCGAGATTGAGAACGGCGAAAACAAAGAAGGTAACCTCAAGCCCGAACGAACTGGCGAGCGAGGCCGACATCAATCGGCCGAACAGATTGCAGGCGACGTTGCCGGTCACGTAGGCGGCAAGCGCGCTCGCGACGTCGGTGGCGCTGTAATGTTCCGCCAGATAGGCCATGGTCAGGGTGAAGGCCGCCGACATGAACACGCCCTGCACGATGCGCAGCGCCGTGAATGTCGCGAGATCCGGCATCGTGCCGAGCAACATCGTGGGTACGGCAAGACACGCCAGGCTGATCCAAATGCCGCTGCGCCGGTCGATCCGCCCGGCAAGAAGCGCGATTGCGATCCCGGCGACCGCCATGCCCAGCGTGCTGGCGTTGACGGCAAAGCCCATTTCCGCCGGCGTCACGCCGTAAGCCTTGGTCAGCGACGGCAAGATCGCCTGTGCGGCAAAGAGATCGACAAGCGTCAGGAAACTGATGACGCCGATGACGAGAAGCCGGAACGGCATGGCGGCGCGTTGGTCGCGCGCGCGGGTGGCGACGTGTTGCATCGGCTTGTTCCTTCGCTGAGCTGAAAATGAAAGCGGCGTCCGCTTCGGGGAGGAGCGGACGCCACCATTCGGACTCGCGCTTTCTGGGGGAGAGGGGCCAGCGCGAGACCTAAGGGTTACATGCCGCCTTCTTTCTCCATCGCCGGCGTCGCCACGATGTCGGCGGAGATGAGGACGGTCTGCTTCGTGGTGTTGTTCTTCCACCAATGCGCGAGGTCGCCCGATTCGACGGCCACTTCGCCGGCCTTGTGTTCGATCGGAACCGCGCAGGTCGAGCGGTATTCGGTCACCGCGCCCTCGACGACATAGATGTTCGCCGGACGCTCCGCGTGGCTGTGCCAGGGCACGACGCCGCCCGGTTGGATGACCAACTTGCGCAGGCGCATCGTTTTGCCCGCGATGTTGTAGCCTTGGCCCAGGTCGATCGAGCCGATGACGTTGTCCGTCACGTCTTTGGGCATGGTGGCGCCGGGCTTCATGGCGCCGGCCATCACCTTACCGGCCGGGCATTCGCCGGCGCTGGCAGATTGGGCGAAGGCGACCGCGGCAAACGCAAGCGCGCCGGCCGTCGACAGCATTTTTAGGGACTTCAGCATTGTGGTTCTCCTCGGGTTCGAACTGAACTTGTGTTCAGCGTCGATGCCGAAGATCGCCAAATCGCCTCGCGAACTGAAATGCCGTTTGCCTTGCGATTGCATAGCCGGCCGCTATTGCGATGTGATTGTGCAGTGGCCGGGGGACACACTAGATTATGGCGATGACATCGAAATCGTTAACCGAAGCCCTCGCAGAGCTGCGCGCCAAAATCGGCGAGCCGTACCGGTCGTTGAACGACGAGTTGATCCGACGCCTCATCGAAGCCGAGTCCGCGAAGGGCGCGCTGAAAGTCGGCGACACGTGCCCATCGTTCGCCATGCCGAGCGCCGACGGCGCCGTCGTCACCTCGGCCGAATTGCTTGCGCGGGGCCCATTGGTGCTGAGCTTCTATCGCGGCGCATGGTGCCCGTTCTGCTCGGCGGAGCTTGAAGCGCTGCACGAGGCGGAGCCTGCGATTCGTGCAGCGGGTGCAACGCTCGTCGCCGTCACGGCCGAGGTCGGCGGCATCCCGCTCGGGGTGAAACGGCAGCGCGGATTCAAGTTCGACATCCTGTGCGACGTCGACAACGGCGTCGCGTTGGACTTCGGCCTCGTCTTCCGCATCTCGCCCGACATGGTGCAAGTGTTCGCGCGCGACGGCACCGACTTCCCGCTGTTCTACGGCAACGACAGCTGGTTTCTGCCCGTTCCCGCGACCTACGTCGTCGCCCGCGACGGCACGATCGCGCAGGCCTATGTCAATCCAGACTTCCGCTATCGCCTTGACCCGGCCGACATCGTCGGCGCGCTGCGGGCACTCGGCTAGTCATGGCCAAGAACACACTTGCCGAAGCGCTCGCCGCGATCCGCGACAAGGCGAGCGCGCGCGGGCGCGAAGTCTACGACAAGCTCGTGAAGCAGTTGATCGAAAGCGGCGCCACCGAAGGCGCGTTGAAGGAAGGCGACGCGTTTCCAGACTTTCAGCTCGCCAGCGCCGACGGCCGGTTCGTCCGCCGCGTCGACCTTCTCGCGCGGGGGCCCGCGGTGATCAGCTTCTATCGCGGCGCATGGTGTCCATATTGTTCCGCCGAACTGAACGCACTCGCCGAGATCGCGCCGCAAATCCGCGCGGCGGGCGCAACGCTCGCCGCCATCACGCCCGAAGCGGGCGGCACGGCGCTACGCACGAAAATCGACCGCGGCCTCGACTTCGAAATCCTCTGCGATCTCGACAATACGCTCGCGCTCGAGTGCGGGCTGATGTTCCCGGTGCCGGATGAAATTCGCGCCGCCTACATGGAGCGCAACATCGACTTCGTGCGCATCTACGGCAATGACGCATGGCTGCTGCCCACGCCCGCGACCTACATCGTGCGCCGTGACGGCATCATCGCCATGGCCTACGTGAATCCGGATTTCAGATATCGCCTTGAGCCGGCCGAGGTCGTGAAAGCGCTCGCAACGCTGGGCTGACTACGCCGGCTTCGACCAATCGCGCGTGCGCGCGAGTTTGACGAACGCATCGCTCGCCGTCGAAAACTTGCGTCCCGCGACGGTGCCGAGCGTGATCGCGCGATCGATCGTCGTGCCTTCGATCGGTCGCGCGATGAGACCTGACCCTGCGATCATGCTGGAGGGCAGGGCGGCAACGCCCAAACCTTCATGCACCAACGCGACGACCTGATCGCAACTCGCCACGCGCTTCAGAAATTTCGGCGCGACATTCGCGTCGGCGCAAATCTGCCGGAACCGGGCCGCAATCGGACAGTTCGCGAGTTCGATGACATCGACGCCGTCGAAATCCTTCGGCGACAGCGTCTTGGCCTTCGCCAGCGGGTGCGTTTCCGCCATGACCGCCATCAGCGGCTCGCGGCACAATGTCCAGCTGTGCACTTTCTCGGGCAGTTCCGTGTCGTCGCCGGTAATGAACAGATCGAGATCGCCTGCGACCGCTTCGTCGACAAGCTTGGTGTCCGCGCCGGCCGCCAGCGTCAACTCAAGCGAGGGCACCGCCTGCTGCACACCGCCGAGCACGCCCGCAACCGTGTCGGAAGGGACGGACCGGGAAACCCCGACCCGCAGGTGCACGACGTCGCCCTTCTTGAATCCGGTGGCGAGTTGGCGCGCCGTCTGCGCCGCGTCGAAGGTCCGCTGCAGATGCGGCAGCATTGCGCGGCCCAATTCGGTCAGATGCGTGTTGGCCCGCTCGCGATGGAACAGAAGCCCGCCGAATTCCTCTTCCAGCTTCTGTATCGCGCGCGTCAACGAAGGCTGCGCAACATTGCACTCCTCCGCCGCCTTGGTGAAATTCAAGGTGCGGCAGACAGCCAGGAAGTAGCGGACCTGATGCATCTCCATAGCCGTTACTTTAGCGCTTCTGGCCCGCGCACGGCTAGACCCTCCAGCGCCGCTGCTGCAAGAGTCCTCGGCGCGTGACGAAGATCGCTGACCGCTATGCGGATGCGGCGGCGGCAGGGCGGCCTTGATTTGCCCGGTTAAACGTATCAAGAACTGCGGCCCGCCCATCCGTTGCCCGGAAGACCGCGATGCCTGTCACTCTCGAAGACGTTCAGCGCGCAGCGTCCGCCATCAAGGGCGCGATTGAGAAGACGCCCTTTCATCACTCGCGCACGCTCTCGCAGGTGACCGGCGCCGACGTCTATCTGAAGTTCGAGAATTTGCAGTTCACGGCGTCGTTCAAGGAGCGGGGGGCGCTGAACAAACTGTTGAGCTTGACGCTGGCGGAGCGGAAGGCCGGCGTGATTGCGATGTCGGCGGGCAATCATGCGCAGGGTGTGGCGTATCATGCCTCGCGGCTCGGCATCCCGGCGACGATCGTGATGCCGGAGTCGACGCCGTTCGTGAAGGTGAAGCACACGATGGGGCACGGCGCGCGCGTCATTCAGCAAGGCGCGACGCTGGCCGATTCCGATCGCATTGCGCATGAGGTGGCGGCTAAGGAAGGGCTCGTGTTCGTGCATCCTTACGATGACGATCACATCATTGCGGGCCAAGGCACCGTCGCGCTCGAGATGCTGGAAGCGAACCCGGATCTCGACACGTTGGTCGTGCCGGTCGGCGGTGGGGGATTGATCTCCGGCATGGCGATCGCGGCCAAAGCGGCGAAGCCTTCGATCCGCGTGATCGGCGTCGAGACCGAGCTTTATCCGTCGATGTACAACGTGCTCAAGGGCGGGAACGCGCCGATCGGCGGGCAGACGATCGCCGAGGGCATTGCGGTGAAAAATGTCGGCGCGAAGACGGTCGATATTTGCGGCAAGCTGCTCGACGATATCGTGCTGGTGCCGGAGGTCGCGATCGAACGGGCGATTGCGTTGCTGCTTTCGATTGAAAAGACCGTGGTCGAAGGCGCCGGTGCAGCCGGGTTTGCGGCGTTGCTTGAGCATCCGCAGAAGTTCACGGGGCATAAGGTCGGGCTGGTGCTGTGCGGTGGGAATATCGATCCGCGCCTGCTGTCGAACGTGATCATGCGCGAGTTGCAGCGTGAGGGACGTATTTTGACGATTGCGGTCGAGATCGAAGACCGGCCTGGGATTCTGGCGCGCGTCGCCACCATCGTCGGCGAGGCGGGCGGCAATATCATCGAGGTCGCGCACAACCGCATGCTAACGGATGTTCCGGCGAAAGCGGCGGAGTTGCGCGTCAGTATGGAGACGCGCGATGCGGGGCATGCGCAGTCGATTTGTCAGGCCGTGCGCGATGCCGGCTACGGCGTGCGCGTGTTAGGGTCGACGGCGCACCACTAGCTAGCGCTGGAACTTCACGCTGAGGACGATCGACGACATTGTCTTCTGCACGCCCTTCAGGTGGCCGATGGCGTCGAGGACGGCGTCGATGCGGGCTGTCGTTTCGGCTGCGACTTCGGCCATCATGTCGTAAGTGCCGCTGATGGCGGCGAGCGTGCGAACCTCAGGCATCTTCTTCAGGTCGGCGGTGAGGCTGACCGCCATCTTCGGGTCGACGCTGATCATCACGTGGGCTGCGATTTGGCGTTCGGCGAAATCTTCGCCGGCGCGGATGGTGTAGCCGGCGATGACGCCCGAGCGTTCGAGGCGCGCGATGCGTTCCTGCACCGTCGAGCGGGCGAGATCGAGTTTGCGCGCGAGGGACGAGACCGGCTCGCGCGCGTCGGTCCGGAGCAGGGCGAGCAGTTGGCGGTCGGTGGGGTCGAGGGCGGCCATCCGGCGATTTGACGGCTGAACCGGCGATTTGTCCATCAAATTTCTACTTTTCGACGGTTTGCACGCTGCAGTTCGGCGGAAGTTGAGGATAATTGTGGGGGCGTTCGACGATTTCGGATTTTTGGAGACGGTCCCATGGTGAAGCTCATTCTTCTCGGCGGTGGTAAGATCGGCAGCGCGATTGCGGCGATGCTGGGCTCGACGGGGGAGTACCAGATCACGGTCGCGGACCGCGACGGGGACAGTTTGAAGCGTCTGCCGACGAAGAACGTGAAGACGCAGGTTCTGGACGTCGCCGATCCGGCGGCGCTGCGCGCGGCGATGAAAGGCCATGAAATCGTCGTCAGCGCGATGCCGTATCACCTGACGCCGATCATCGCTTCGGCGGCGAAGGATTCGGGTGCGCACTATTTTGACCTGACGGAAGACGTCGAGAGCACGAAGGTCGTGAAGAGCTTGGCGAAGGGCGCGGACACCGCGTTCGTGCCGCAATGCGGGTTGGCGCCGGGGTTCATTTCGATCGTCGCCAACGACATGACGAAGAAGTTCGAGAGCCTTCGCGATGTGAACATGCGCGTCGGTGCGCTGCCGGTTTATCCGACGAACGCGCTGAAATACAATCTGACCTGGTCGACGGACGGTTTGATCAACGAGTATTGCAATCCGTGCGAGGCGATCGTGGACGGTCACCTGCGCGAAGTGCCGGCGCTTGAGGAGATGGAGCATTTCTCTCTCGACGGCGTCGACTATGAGGCGTTCAACACGTCGGGCGGTCTTGGCACATTGGCTGAGACGCTTGAGGGACGGATCGAGAATTTGAACTATAAGACGGTGCGCTATCCTGGGCACCGCGATATCGTGAAGACGCTGGTGCGCGATCTGCGTTTGGGTCAGCGGCGCGATATTTTGAAAGACGTGCTGGAGACGGCGATCCCGATCACGTATCAGGACGTGGTGTTGGTGTTCGTGACGGTGTCGGGGCAAATGCGCGGGCAGCTGACGCAGGAAAGCTATGCGAAGAAGGTCTATGCGCATGAAGTCGGCGGGCAGCTGATGAGCGCCATTCAGATCACGACGGCGGCGGGTATCTGCGCGATGGTCGATCTGCTGGTCGCGGGCAAGCTGCCGAAGAAGGGTTTTGTGCGGCAGGAGCAGGCGGACCTCAAGGCGTTCCTCGCCAATCGTTTCGGCCAATACTACGCATAAGGAGCACGCGCTTTGAGCAATCTTCGGACCGGCGGACAGATCCTCGTCGATCAGTTGAAGATTCACGGCGCCGACTTGGCGTTCTGCGTGCCGGGCGAGAGTTATCTCGCGGTGCTCGATGCGCTTTATGACGCGCGCGAGCAGATCAAGCTCATCACCTGCCGGCATGAGGCGGGAGCGGCCAACATGGCCGAGGCTTATGGGAAGCTGACGGGCAAGCCCGGCATTTGCTTTGTGACGCGCGGGCCGGGCGCGACGCATGCGAGCATCGGCTTGCATACGGCGTTTCAGGATTCGACGCCGATGATTTTGTTCATCGGGCAGGTCGCGCGCGATCAGAGCGAGCGCGAGGCGTTTCAGGAAATCGACTATCGCCGGATGTTGGGGCCGCTGACGAAATGGGTGGCGGAGATTCCGTCGGCCGACCGGGTGCCTGAGTTTGTGTCGCGCGCGTTTCATACAGCGGTGAGCGGGCGGCCGGGGCCGGTGGCGCTGGCGCTGCCTGAGGACATGCTGACGGAGTTGATGGCGGCGTCGGACAGCAAGCCCTATCAGCGCGTTGAAGCCGCGCCGCGGGCGGAAGATCTCGTCCGGCTGACCGAGATTCTGTCGTCGGCGGAGCGGCCGCTGGCCGTACTCGGCGGCGGTGGGTGGACGGCGAAGGCGTGCGAGGACGTGCGGCGCTTTCTTGAGGTTTGGAATTTGCCGGCGGTGACGTCGTTCCGCGGCAAGGACCGGCTCGACAATCGTCATCCGCTTTATGCCGGCGACATGGGAATCGGGATCGATCCGAAGCTCGGTACGCGGATTGCGCAGGCGGATGTGCTGGTGGTGATCGGGCCGCGGCTCGGTGAGATGACGACGAACGGGTACACGCGCGTCGTGTCGCCTGTGCCGGTGCAGCGGCTCGTTCACGTTTATCCGGCGGCTGAGGAATTGAACCGCGTTTATCAGGCTGAGCTCGGCATCGTTTCGGGGATCGAAGCGTTTGGGAAGGCCGCGAGTGGATTGCGGCCGCCGGCCGTCAATCGCTGGCGCGAGTGGGCGAAGTCGGCGCGGGCGGACTATGAAGCGTTCGTGCGGCCGGTTGCGGTGAAGGGCGCGGTCAATCCGTCGGAGATTTTCACTTGGTTGAATGAGCGGTTGCCGGAGGATGCGATCCTGACCAACGGTGCCGGCAACTATGCGGGTTGGTTGCACCGGTTCTATTTGCACAAGCGTTTCAACACGCAGCTTGCGCCGACGAGTGGTGCGATGGGTTACGGCGTGCCTGCGGCCGTGGGCGCGAAGGCGGTGCATCCCGATCGCGTGGTTGTCGCGTGCGCGGGTGACGGGTGCTTCCTGATGAACGGGCAGGAGTTGGCGACGGCGGCGCAGTATGGGCTCAACGTCGTCATTCTGGTGTTCAACAACGGCATTTACGGCACCATCCGCATGCATCAGGAGCGCGAGTATCCGGGCCGCGTTGTCGGCACTGATTTGAAGAATCCGGATTTCGCGGCCTATGCGAAAGCGTTCGGCTTCTGGTCGACGACGGTGCGCGCGACGAATGAGTTTGCGTCGGCGTTCGACGAGGCTTTGGCGTCGGGCAAGCCCGCGCTTATCGAAATCATCACTGAGCCCGATGCGATCAGCCCGACGGCGACGTTGAGCGGGATTCGCAAAGCGGCTCAAAGCAAGACCTGATTGGAGATAACTCATGGTTTCCGACACCCTGAAGGCGCTCGGCATTTCGGCGGAAGACGTTTCGCGCGGCGATATCGTCGTGAAGAGCCCGATCGACGGGGCCGAGATCGGCCGCGTGCGCAGCGACAGCGCGGCTGAGGTCGATGCGAAGATTGCGGCCTCCGTCGTTGCGTTCGAGGCTTGGCGCAATGTGCCGGCACCGCGGCGTGGCGAGTTGGTCCGTTTGTTCGGCGAAGAGTTGCGCGCGAACAAGGAAGCGCTTGGCCGGTTGGTGGCGGTCGAGGCGGGGAAGATTTTTCAGGAGGGGCTCGGCGAAGTTCAGGAGATGATCGACATCTGCGATTTCGCGGTCGGTCTGTCGCGGCAGCTCTATGGTCTCACGATTGCGTCGGAGCGGCCGGGGCATCGCATGATGGAGACGTGGCACCCGGTGGGTCCGGTCGGCATCATCAGCGCGTTCAACTTCCCGGTGGCGGTGTGGGCTTGGAACGCGGCGTTGGCCGTTGTGTGCGGCGATTCCGTGATTTGGAAGCCGTCGGAGAAGACGCCGCTGACAGCGCTTGCGACGCAGAAATTGTTCGAGCGCGCGGTGGCGAAGTTCGGCGATGCGCCGAAGGGTTTGTCGCAGGTTATTCAAGGTCTGCGCAATGTCGGCGAGCAGTTGGCGGCTGACAAACGCGTGCCGCTGATTTCGGCGACGGGTTCGACGCGCATGGGTAAGGCGTTGTCGCCGGTGGTGGCGGCGCGGCTTGGGCGGACGATTTTGGAGCTGGGCGGTAACAACGCGATGATCGTTGCGCCGTCGGCGGATCTGAAGCTTGCTGAGCGCGCGATCACGTTTTCCGCAGTCGGTACGGCGGGGCAGCGTTGCACGTCGTTGCGCCGGGTGATTGCGCATGAGTCGGTGCGGGCGCAGTTGGTGGCGCGTTTGAAGACGATTTATGGCGCAATCAAGATTGGCAATCCGCTTGAAGCCGGCACGCTCGTTGGGCCGCTGATCGACGCGCAGGCGTTTGATGGGATGCAGAATGCGCTTGTCGCGGCGAAGGCGCAGGGCGGCAAGGTCTTTGGCGGTGAGCGGGCGCTGGGCAATCAGTATCCGAACGGGTTCTATGTGCATCCGGCGCTGGTCGAGATGCCGGGGCAGAGCGAGATCGTGAAGCACGAGACGTTTGCGCCGATCCTCTACGTGCTCGGCTACAAAGATTTCGACGAGGCGGTGGCGTTGCAGAACGGCGTCACCCAGGGGCTGTCGTCGTGCATCTTTACGCGCGATATGCAGGAGGCGGAGCGGTTCGTGGCGGCGTCGGGGAGCGACTGCGGCATTGCCAACGTGAATATTGGGCCGTCGGGCGCTGAGATTGGCGGCGCCTTCGGCGGTGAGAAGGATACGGGCGGCGGGCGTGAGTCTGGGTCTGACTCCTGGAAGGCTTACATGCGGCGGCAGACGGTAACGATCAACTACTCGAACGCGTTGCCGCTCGCGCAGGGGATCAAGTTCGACACGGACTAGGCCTCCGCGCCTCTAACCGTCCATCCACATGCGCAGCAGGTTGGCGTGGCTGCGGGAGATGATGTCGAAGTCGCGGGATTTCTTTTCGCGTTCGAAGATGCCGCGGCGGGCGATGTCGAGGTCGTAAAGGATTTCGCGTTGGGCGGCGTCGCGGACGTAGCTTTGGCACCAGCCGACCGCCGATACGCGTTCGCCCTTCGTCACCGGCGTTACGCGGTGGAGCGTTGTCGAGGGGTACATGATCATCTGGCCGGGCTTGAGCTTGTAGGATTGCTCGCCGCCGCTTGTTTCCATCACGAGTTCGCCGCCTTCGTATGACGAGGCGTCGGCGAGGGCGAGCGTGAAGGAGATGTCGCTGCGCATGTTGTACATGATCGGATCGTCGACATGCGTGCCGTACTCCATGCTATCGCGATAGCGGCTGAAGAGCAGCGGTGTGATGTGGCGCGGGCGGGCGGCCATGCGGAAGACCGGGTGGCGCAGGATGGCGTCGGTCACCGCTTTGTTCAGCGGCGCGAATTCGGGTTGCTGACGATCGGCCTGGAGGTTGTTCTTGACGAGCTTTGCGTGCCAGCCGGCGGTGGTCGTGCCGTCGACAAAGCGCATCGCCGATAGCTTGTCCGCCACTTTGGCGACGTCGTCGCCGTTCAAGACGTCGTTGATAACCAGGATCATGGGCGGTTCCCGCGCAAAGCTTGGCGTATCGAATAGGACGACTTAACCCTAAAGCCAACGGACCGGACGTTGTGAGGCCGTTCGCGCTAGTATCGCTCTGGGGAAAATGGAGTGCGCCATCGTGCGCCTGTCGCAGCTCGTGGGTCTTGGCGTGACGGCCGTCGTCGTGTTCGGCGTCGATTTGCCGATCGATTGGCTTGTGTTCGTCGCCATGCTGTGCGGCGCTTTTGCGATGGCGCTTGTCGAGACCGCGTTGCGCGAACGCCGTTAGGACATCGGGGCCGCGTTCAACGCTTCTTCGAGTTTCGCAAAGCTGGGCTGGAAGTGCGACGGCACGCTGCCGCGGCCGATTTCGACCGACACTTGCGCCGCGTTGCCGTGCAGATGCGCGACGAGGACGTCGCGGATCACATGATAGAAGAGGCCTTCTTCCTCAACGGCAGCCTTGAGGCGGTTGGCGAACGGCGCCAAGAAGCCGTAAGCGACGAACACGCCGAAGAACGTACCGACGAGCGCGCCGCCGATCATTTCACCCAGAATTTCCGGCGGCTCCGTAATCGAGCCCATGGTCTTGATAACGCCAAGAACGGCGGCGACGATGCCGAGCGCGGGCATGCCGTCGGCCATGCTTTGCCAGTGAGTGGCGGCGACCAAGGCCTCGTGATGGTGCTTGTCGATGAGCTTTTCCATCGCGTTTTCGACCTGATGCGGGTCTTCAAGGCTCATGGTCATCATGCGGATGGTGTCGCAGATGAAGTCGAGGGCGAAGTGGTCCTTCATGATGCGCGGGTAGCGCTGGAAGATCGTCGATTCCTCCGGACGCTCGATGTGTTGTTCGAGGGCGATGAGGCCTTTCGACTTCATCGTCTTCGTCAGCTGGAAGAGGAGGGTGAGCAGGTCGACATAATCCTGCTGCTTCCACTTCGAGCCGCTCATGATCTTGCCGAACGAGCCCAAAACGGCCTTCAGGTCGCTTGCGCCAGAGGCGATGAGCAATGCGCCGATCGCAGCGCCCAAGATCTGCGTGCCTTCATAAGGCAGGGCGTGCAAAATCACGTCGAACTTGCCGCCGGCGAGCACATAGCCGCCGAACACGGTTGCAAATACGAAAATGATCCCGCCGATTTGAAACATAGACTGAGCGCGCACACCGGTTCGCCCGCGCGCATCTGCGCGGACTTCAGGTGAGCCGATTATGGCTATCGGCGCTTAAGGATCGTTGAAACGATTGCGAAGAATAACTTAAGGAAGGCGTAACGAACGGCCGCCGGCTTAAGGTTTCAGATATTTTTGAACCTCGGGGCGTTCGCGCAGCCAGCCTGCCCAACGGCGCAGAACCTTCTCGATGCGCGGCGCGGCCACGCCCAGCTGTACCATCGCCACGCCGCCGTTGACGCTTTCGCGGTACTCGGCGATCAGGCCGTCCTTCAAGACAAAGCGACTCATGCCGTCGATGACGACGTCATTGCCTTTGAAATCGGGCACCGTCGAGACGAATTTCGACAGCGACCAGGCATAGCCCATGTCGCCGTTGCAGACGGGATCGAACATACGCCAATCGTACTGCGTGGCGTCGCGGTGGAAGAGGTTCACCAGCATGTCGGCGATCGACGCGCGGCCGACGTGGGGACCGTAGATGTAGTCGTGATAGACGCCGTCTTCGGTGAAGCAGGCGGCGAATGCTTCGCCGTCGCCGCGCGAAGCGGCGGCGCAGAAGCGGTCCAGGAGCTTGGCGAAATCTTCGCTGGTCATCGTCATGCCTTTGCCGTGACGATCCACGTCGCGCCGCCGAGCGCGATAGGCTTCTTCGACGCGTAAGGTTCAAGCGCGTGGCGTAGTGCGGCGGCCGCTTTCGCTTTTTCGGCGTCGGACGCGGGCGTCAGCATGCGCGACACGGGACCGAAATCCTGGATGTGGACCAGCGCATCTTCAAACGTTTCGCCCAATTGCATCGGCGAGTCGAAGGGGCGGGCGGCGATGCTGTCGAAGCCTGCATTGGCCAGGATACGGCGAACGCGCGCGAGATCGGCGAACGCGAACGGGCCCGGGTCTTCCGGACCCAGCGGGGGCTGCGGCGGCACATGCGGGCGGATCGCGCCGACCGGGACGCTGACCCATTCGTTGGCGCGCGGTTCGCGCCAGCAGGCGAAGGCAAGGCGGCCGCCAGGCTTCAACGCCTTGCGCAGATTGGCGAATGCGGCATCTGCATCGGCGAAGAACATCACGCCGAAGCGCGAGACAAGAAGGTCGTAAGCCGCCTCGAACTTGCGTTCCGAAGCGTCGGCTTCGATCGCTTCGAAACCGTCGACGAGGGCTTCGAGGGCCCGCTGCTTCGCGCGCGCCAACATGGGTCGCGAGATGTCGACACCGGTAACGCGCGCGCCGGCTTTTGCAAGGATGATCGACGTTTCGCCGCAACCGCAGCCGATGTCGAGCACATGCTCGCCCGGTTTTGCGGCCGCCGCTTTCAGCACTTCGGCGGTGACCGGCGCGAGCATGGCGTCCAACCGAGCTTGCGCCCTCACCCATTTTTCGCCGGCGTCACCGTTCCAGAATGCGATTTGGTCGGCATTTGACTGCGTTTGGGTCATGAGTGTTCCTTCAAGTGTTGCGCGAAGCTAGCACGTTGCTAGTGAGCGTGGTCCGCTGAAACGCAGTTCGAGTGCGAGTGATCGGCCAACACCTTGATCACGCGGCAGTCGGAGACGCGACCGTGGCCGCAGTGGCGGATCATGCGTTTCAGTTCGCCGCGCAGGCTTTCGAGACGCGCAAGCTTCGCTTCGACGTCGGCAAGCACGTCGCGCGCGACGCGATCGACGCGTTCGCAGGATTGGTCGGGCTTGTCGGTCAGGTTCAGGAGTTCGCGGATGGCGTCGAGCGGGAAGCCCAGTTCGCGCGCGTGGCGGATGAACGCCAAGCGGTCGGCGTGGGCGCGCGAATAGCGGCGCTGGCCGCCCTCCGTTCGCGCGGGCGGGGGCATCAGGCCTTCCTGTTCGTAGAACCGGATGGTCTGCACTTTGGTCGACGCCCGGCGCGCGAGGCTGCCGATCGTGAGGTTTTCCGCCATATCTTTTCTCTTGAAGCTATAGTTGCTGTAGGATGTAGCGTGTCTCCGTCGCCGGGCCAAGGGCCCGATTCGGAGGTTTCTCAATGGACTCCTGCTGCTCGGCTCCCCCGCCGCCGGACCGGTCGTCTGCTTACCGGCGCGTGCTGTGGGTCGCGCTTATCGTCAATGCCGCCATGTTCGGTGTCGAAGCGATTGCAGGCATCGCTGCGGGATCGGTGTCGCTGCAGGCGGACGCGCTCGATTTCTTCGGCGATGCGGCGAACTATGCGCTTAGCCTTTCGGTGTTGAGCCTTGCGTTGGTGTGGCGTGCGCGGGCGGCGCTGGTGAAGGGGCTCAGCATGGGGGTCTTCGGCGTCTGGGTGCTGGGTGCGGCCGCCTTCAACATTATCGGCGGCGGGACACCGCATGCGATCACCATGGGCGTTGTCGGCTTCGTGGCGCTGATCGCGAATGTGGGCGTCGCGTTGCTGCTGTACCGGTTCCGCGAGGGCGACGCCAACATGCGGTCCGTTTGGTTGTGCTCGCGCAACGACGCGATCGGCAACGCGGCGGTGATGGTCGCCGCGCTCGGCGTGTTCGGGACGGGCACGCTGTGGCCAGACATCGCCGTCGCCGCCGTGATGGCGGGGCTTGCGCTGAGCGCGTCCGTCGAGACGGTGCGAGCGGCGGCGCACGAACTGAAGACCGGCGTTGCCGCGCCGCGCGATGCGCACGGGCATGCGCACGACCACGGATGATGGACATGACACCTTTGTTGTTCGGACTTGCGTTTGTCGGCGTTACGCTGGCGCGCAGTTTTTGGCTGTGGCGGACGGCAGGGGTGAACCCCTACGTCATCGATCATCACGATCCGTTGCATCGGTTCGTGGCGCATGTGTTTGCCGTCGTGGTCGCCGGATTGCTCGTGTATTGCGCGGCGTTGGCGCTTTGGCCTGGCTTGGAGCAAGGGCTTGGACTTTTGACCTGGGCGGCGAGTGACGCCACGCGCTGGGCGGGCGGGGGTTTGATGAGCGTCGCCATCGTGTGGACCGGCTATGCGCAGTTTGCGATGGGCAAGTCGTGGCGCATCGGCATTCCGAGCGAGGCGCCGCCGTTGCGTACGGACGCCGCGTTTTCCGTTTCGCGCAATCCGATTTTTCTCGGCATGCTGGCCTTCGTCGCCGGCATGACGCTGTGGTCGCCCAGCGTGGTCACGGTCACGTTGCTTGCGGCGGCGTATATTTCGCTTGAGGTGCAGATCCGCAGCGAGGAGGCGTTCTTGGAACGCGTGCACGGCGAGGTCTATCGCGCCTACCGGTCGCGCGTCAGACGCTGGGTCTGACTTACGCCTCGCCTATGTCGGGCCCTTGGCCCAAATGCGGGGCGAGGAGGCTTGCTTGATTGAGGAATGTTTCCGCCGCGCGGTCGAGGCGTTGGCGCGCCGCGAACAGCGTGAGGCGCGCGGCCTCGATTTCGTCGTTCGTCGCGAAGAGTTCGTTCGGCGATTTCAGTGATAGGCCGCGTTCGCCGGCGACCAGTGTGATGTGGCCGATGGCGTGGCGCGGGTGGCCGCCTTCGGGGATCGTGACTTCGATGGTCTTGCGGGCGCCGTCGATGAGGTTCACGCCTTCGAACGTCGCGCCGGCTGCGACCGTGTTGATGCGCGAGCGCAGTTCTTCGTAGCGGTCGGCGATCATCGCGCGCTTCGTCTCGTCGGGATGGGCGAGGGCTTCGGCGGTCAGGTCGAGCGCTTCGCTCAAGTAGCTGTGTATCGAGTCGATGGCGACCAAGGTGCCCTCGACCGCCGACACGGCGCGCGCGGCGGTTTCCGTGACGGAGGCGTGCACGCCCACTGGGCGCACCTGGCGCAGCGCGCGGTCGATGCCTGAGCGAATGTCCACGGGATCGACGGGCGCGGTGACCGGCTCTTCCTTGCCCGACAGAACGCGGCGCGCGTAGGCGAACAGGCTCTCGGCCTCGACGCGCTTTTGCTGGATCGACATGGACGTCCCCCGATAGCGAATTCCGGCCTGGAGCGTAACGTCGGAGGGGTTAGGGAACGCTTTACCCGGGCATGCGTATTGCGGTTAAAAGAGCGTGACCATGAGCACACTTCCCGGACGTATCGTCGGCTCTTCCATCTATGCCTACCAGCGCGTCATGCGGATGACGCGGGTCGGGCGCTGGCCCTTAACGATTGGTGTACGGATCATCGTGCGCGACGGCGAAGACCGCGTGCTGCTCGTTCGTCACACGTACACGCCGGGCTGGCATTTTCCGGGCGGGGCAATCGACCGGCGCGAGACGGCGGTGGATGCGGCCGTTCGCGAGCTGCGCGAAGAGGCGTTGGTCGAAGCGACGTCGCCGCCGCGGCTGGTGGGTGTGTTCTTGAGCACGACCAACCGGAAGTCGGATCACATCGTGCTGTTTGAAGCGGGTGATTGGCGTCGTATTGCCGGCAAGGCGCGGCCGCTTGAGATCGCGGAGACCGGTTTCTTTCCGATCCGCGATTTGCCGAAGGGGACGACGGGGGGCACGCGGCGGCGCTTGGCCGAACTGTTGGGTGAGGCTGAAGCCGGCGCCAGCTGGTAAGCGTGCGCCGGCCGTTGCAGATCAACCGACGTTGATGCTGCCCATGCCGCTCAAGATGCCGAACACTTGCAGCAACCAGATGACGACGGCGATGACGACGACGACGTTCAAGATCTGCTTAATCTTGCCGTCCATCGGGATGTAAGTGTTGATCAGCCAAAGCAGGACGCCGACGACGACGAGTGCGATGACGAGGTTGATAAGTGGCATTTCGTTCTCCCTATTTGCCGTCGATGGCGTTGTCGAGCTTTTCGCCCGCGCGCTCCATCGGGCCGTCGTTCTGCGGCTCGATGTAGTTGTTGTAGTAGTAGACGCCGCCGCCGATCGCGGCGGCAGCTAGAACCAAGATCAGCAATGTTTTGCTCGTTTTGTCGGCCATTTGAATGCTCCATCGATCCCCTCGGCATGGCCGGATGGCGATACCGCAAGGACCGTCAGGAAGAAGAACGCGCAATGGAACCCAAAGGTTCCACTGTGGACCATGAAAAACGGCCGCCTCGCTTTTGATTTCGAGGCGGCCGTCTGCATTAACCCTTGGGCTTCGTCTAGTTGCGTTTGATGCGCGAGATCTTCGAGCCTTCGATGCTGACGCCGGCCATCAGACCTTGCTGATTGAAGACGAACGCGTAGGCGTCGTCCTTCAGCGTGCTGGTCGAGAGGTTCTTCGCCACGCCTTCGTCGACGATGACGACCGTCGGGCCGACGCCGATTTCCCAGCCGTCGCTCTTGTCGACGTACTCGACCGCTTTGTTGTTCATCAGGAAGACGACGTAACCGTAGGACTGCGCGCCGGCCTGCAGTCCCCACGAGCCGGTGACCGTGTTGTAGTACTCGGTGACTTTGCCGTTCTTCATCATCGTGCCTTCGCCATAGGCGCCGCCGAAGACGAGACCCGCTTTGACGATATTCGGGAAGATGAGGACGGCGCGGGCGTTGCGCGCAATGTCAGCCGCGGTTCTGTTCGTTTGCGTCAGTTGCTTCAGCGCCTGAGCGCTGTCGCGATTCAAGTCGTCCGCGCTTGCGGCTTGCGCGCTGCCGGCGGCCGCAAGTGAGAGCGCGGCGATAACGGCGAAGGCGCCGGCCATCAGCGAGCGTCGTGCAATGATCATGTCTTGGGTGGTCCTTTGGTGATCGCGCCCACCCGCGCCAATAACGGCCAGGCGGCGGCGATTTGAGCGTGCGAACGTCAAACGGCTCGAACTGAGGGCGGCAACGCGATGTCGGGCGAAAAGGTTCCGGCGGTAAATCTGCATCAAACGCGGGCTCTTTCGGTTCGTGCTGGTGTTTATTCGATGCATACCTGAAGAAACGGCTCGTTTGCGCCGTTTGTCGACGGATGCGGGGGGCAACTCTTTGGAGCGATGCCGCGTTGCTGCACCGGAGGCCCCGTGTATGTGTGGGCCGGCCAAGGGGACGAAGATGAGAGTTCTTGTGTGGGCCAGTCTGCTGCTGGTGTTGACCGTCATCGGTTCGACGGCGGGTCTGGCGCGAATGATCGGCATGCCCATCGGCGCCGAGTTTTGGGCCGCAATTCTAATGTTGGGCACGGCGGTCGGCGTTTTAGGCGTCGGGCTGGTCGTCTTCCCCGAGCCCCGCTTCATTCCCGTTCGTGGGGGCCGCTAAAATCCGTCCCCAAAATTCCCCAGTCGCGACGCGTTCGATGATATAATCGAACCTGACTGGGCGGCGCGTTCTGCGCCGTCAGAACGAGGGAATTGTCATGCTTGCGACGTTGCGTGTTGTGCCGCTGCTGGTGTTTCCGCTGGCGGCCTTCATGCTCTTGGCGTTGGCACTCGGCGCCGGCTGGACGACGTCGACGTTCTTTGAGACCGACATGTTCTCGGGCGCGCATTGGGCGGTTTCGTCCGGCGACATCTTCGTCTTCGTGAGCTTGCTGGTCTTGTTCGTCGAGATCGTGAAGTCGGTGAGTACCGGTGCGACCGAGATCGTCAATCATGGGCTGTCTATGTTGGTCGCCGTGGCGTGCACGATCTTGTTTGTGACGGGGGCGGCATTCACGAATTCGACCTTCTTCCTTCTGACCACGATGGCGTTCATCGATGTGATCGCGGGATTCGTCATTACGATCGTGGCGGCGCGGCGCGACTTTGGCCACTGAGTTGGGAACTGTCAGGCCTTAAGCGACATAGCGCGAATCGCGGCGCGGCTTCGGCGGGCGCGGAACTTCGAGAGCATCAAGGCGTTGCAACTCATGAGGCGGCATATGTCGTCAGTGTGTTGCGCCGTTGCCCGGAGGATCCCATGAATTCGTCGATGTTTCGCATCATGCCGCTTATGATCTTTCCGGTTGCGGTGTTCGCACTGCTGGCGCTGTCGATGGGCGATGGGTGGACGACCACCGGCTTCACGACTTTCAGTATGTATTCCGGCGCGACGTGGACGATGACCTACGGCGATGTTTTCGTGCTCATCAGCCTGCTCGTTCTGTTCGTCGAGATTCTCAAATCCGTGAACACGGAATCCAACGAGATCCTCAATCACGGCCTATCCGTCATGGTCGCGATCGTCTGCACGGTTATGTTCGTGACCGGGTCGGCGTTCGGGAATACCGCGTTCTTTCTGCTCACCGTCATGACGTTCATCGACGTGATCGCCGGGTTCGTCATCACCATCATGACGGCGCGGCGCGACTTCGGCGCCGCGCACTGAGGCGTCAGAGTTTTGCGTAGCGATCGGTCCAGGGTTTGGCCTGTTCGAGCTGTGCGGCGAGACGGAAGAGGGTCGCCTCGTCGCCGAAGCGCGAGGTGAACATCGTGCCGATGGGAAGGCCCGCCTCGTTCCAATGCAGCGGCATGCTCATCGAAGGCTGGCCGGTGATGTTGTAAATACCGGTGTAGGGGATGAAGGCGATCATCTCGCGGTACATCGCCTCGAGGTCGCGGCGTTCCATGTCGAGAATGCCGAGCGGCAGCGGCGGTTTCGCCATCACGGGCTGCAGGATCACGTCGTAGTCTTCCATGAAGGCGGCGAACGTGCGGCCGGCATAGTGCAGGGTGTTCATCGCCTTTGCGTAGGCTGAGGAATCGGTCGCGCGTGCGCGCTCGACGCGGAACCACGTCGCGTGTTCGACATCTTCGGCGCGAGCTGTGCGGCCCAAAGCGGCTGCGGCCTCGTCGATCGTGAAGGCGACGTTGGCGCTGATCACGACGCCTTGCGCCGTCATGATGTCCAAACCGTCGAACTGCGGCGCCGCTTCTTCGACCTCGTGCCCCAGGCTCGCGCACAGTCGCGCCGCCTCGTGCACGGCATGAACACAGTCGGGATCGACTTCGCCGGGAATGGCCGGCGTCGTGGAGACCGCGATGCGCAGCTTGTTCGGCTTTGCCTTCGTTTCTTCGAGGAAGGCGCGGGCCGGCGCAGGCGCGGCGTAGGGATCGCCGGGCGCGGCGCCTGCGGTCGCGTCGAGGAAGGCCGCGCTGTCGCGCACAGTGCGCGAGACGACGTGGCCGACGCTCAGGCCGCCCCAGCCTTCGCCGCGCTTCGGTCCGCCCGGCGTGCGGGCGCGCGTGGGTTTCAAACCGAACAGGCCGCAGCACGAGGCCGGGATGCGGATTGAGCCGCCGCCGTCGGTCGCATGCGCGACGGGGACGATCCCGGCTGCAACTGCCGCAGCCGCGCCGCCGCTTGAGCCGCCTGCGATGCGCGAGGTATCCCACGGATTGCGCGTGGCGCCCCACATGCGCGACTCCGATGACGGGCTTAGGCCCAGTTCCGGCGAATGCGTCTTGCCGAAGATCACGAGGCCGGCCTTCTTGCAGCGTTCGACGTAGGTCGTATCGATTGCGGCGACGCTCTCGCGCAAGAGACTCAGGCTGCCGGTGGTGACGGTGCCTTTGAGTTGCTGGCCGAGGTCTTTCAACAAGAACGGCACGCCGCTGAAGGGGCCTTGCGGCAGGCCATCCTTGATCGCCTTGCGAGCCACATCTTCGTGGTCGAGGACGATGGCGTTCAGCTTGCCGTTTACTTGCTTCGAACGGGCGAGGGCAGCGTCCAGCAGCTCTTGCGGGGTGACCTTCTTGGTTCTGACGAGTTCGGCCAGAGCCATCGCGTCATAATTCCGGTACTCCGCAAAAGCTGCCATGCGCTGTCCCCATATCTTAGAGTTTCGGCACGTCGGCGATCAGGATTTCGGAGTCGTCGATGGCCTCGATGTCGATCTTTTCTACGCCGTGGATGGCGACCCCGTCACGTGCTTTCACCGTCTGGCCGTTGATGATCAGCTTGCCCAAAGCCGGGACCAGATAGAGGTAGCGGCCGGTTTCCAGCTCGTGGTTCACTTTCTGCCCCGGCTTCAAGGTCGCGGCCAGGATCGAAGCGTCCTGATGGATGGGCAGGGCGCCCGAGTCCTTTTTGCGGCCCGAGGCCAGCGTGATCAACGAGCCTGAACGGTCGCCTTTCGGGAAGCTTTGCGATGCCCAGCCCGGGGTAATCCCGGTTTCGTTCGGGAAGATCCAGAGCTGAAAGATCTGCGTCGCGTCGGTTTCGCGGTTGTGTTCCTCGTGCAGGATGCCGCGGCCGGCGGACATGACCTGCACGTCGCCCGCGACCGTGCGGCCTTCGTTGCCCAGGTGGTCTTTGTGCGTGATCACGCCTTTGCGGACATAGGTGATGATTTCCATGTCCTTGTGGCCGTGGCGGTCGAAGCCGGTTTTGGGCTTGATGGTGTCGTCATTCCACACACGCAGCGCACCCCAGTTGTCGCGGGCGTTGTCGCGGTAGCCGGAGAAGCTGAAGTGATAGTGAGCTTTGAGCCAGTCGTTCTGGAAGGTGCCCAAGCTTTCGAAGGGGCGGACGTCGATCATGGTGGTTCTCCAATTCTTGAGTGGCGAAATATTGTTGCTGGCTCAAGTGGTGGCATATGCGACAGGCCGCAAGTCCGGGCCGTTGCCGTGTTCGTGAACGGCGGGACATCTTGACAGACATGGTGTCCGAACCAGTTCAATCTATCGCGTCAGAAGGAGATGTCCCATGCGCGCGATTCTTTCGGCCGCCGTCTTGGCGGTGGCGTTGGTTGGTTCGGCGGCAGCCGAGCCGGTGCCGGTGGCGTATCAGCCGGGGGCCTTTCCACGCGACGAGGCGTCGTTGCGTAATCTCGACAGTCAGCAGTTACGCATCGTGCGCCGTGCGGGCGCGCAGTGCTGGCATTCGCTTGAAGGCGGCTTCCGCTCGCGCAGCGCGACGGCGCGCGCTTGCGTCATCAGCCTGACCGAAAACGCGGTGCGCAATTCCGAGAACGAACCGCTTCAGGCGTATCACAACGCGCTGCCGTTCACGGCGCGGTACAATGAGTATCGCCCGGCCCACTACTGGCAGCGGTTCGTCGCGCGCGATTGACGCTCCTGTCCCGGCCAAACAGGTCAACTGATCAAGCGCGTGTCGTGATTGATTTCACCAACATGCGCGGTTGCCTCACGGCATAGCCATGTCAGCGTGCGCCAAACGTCGTCCGGATGATTTTGTTCGTCGCGGCCTGTGAGTTTTGCAAAGTTCAGGTGCGACGCGCGCTCCGCCAAGTCACCGACCGTAACGGTGACGTCGCCAAAGCGCTTGAAGCGATCACCTGTGGCAAGCGCGAATGACAACAGGAGGAAAACCCCGCCGGGCACGATCGCCAGTATGGCGACAAGCGCGTTGGCGATGCCGTCGTCGTGCGGCGGCCAAAGCGCGATCCAACTGATCGACAGAAACACGGCGACGGCGAGCGATGCGAATATCGCGCCGCGCGGCAAAGACAGCGCGTCAAGCGAGAGGCCGGAATGCCGTTCGAGCTCGCGGATGATGTGGCCTTGGCGGTGACGGTCTATCAGGGCAGCGATCGCTGTCGACGGACGAACGTCGCTTCCGCTCACGCGTTTGAACGCGTGCCGCAGCCGGCGGAAGGCGGCGGCCGATCTGCAATGTGTGCGCGGACCCGAGACCGTACCTGAGAGGTTGCGAAGCAGGCGTTCGTGCAGTTGGCCGACGGTGTCGACGTCGGCCAACTCTCCCTCGCCGAACTTCAGGCCAAAGCTCTCTTCGATCTGAGTCAACAGGTCTTCCTCATCGCCGTCGCCGACGAGGGGAAGGCAGCTTGCGTCTCTGGCCTTGCTCATGGATTATTGCGCGGCTGTTCGTTCGTTGACGGTCGATGGTGCTAGTACGCCGTAGCCGTAGACAATACTCCGTTTGTCGTTCGTCTGCGACCTCGCGGCGGCGATGAGCGTGTCGCGCGCGGCGGCTGCGTGCTCCGTACCGGCTTGCGGCATCAGTTCGGCAAAGCGGGCGGCGACGATGGGGCTTGCGAACGATGTGCCCGTGATCGACGCGTATTCGTCGGCGAGTTGTGCGGCGCGGACGTTGACACCCTGTGCCGCAAACGCGACCGCGGGGCCGCGGTTGGCGTCGAGTTGAATCCGCCCACGCTCGTCCACCGCCGTGACGGCGATGACGCCGTCGTAAGCTGCGGGATATTTCACCGGGGCCGCCGGCCCGTCGTTGCCGACGGCGGCGACGATGACGTGACCGCGTTCGATTGCCGCGCCTACGGCGGCTTCAAGCAGTGCGTTCTTCGGACCGGTGATGCTGATGTTAATGACGGGGACGTCTTCCGCGACCAGCCAGGCGATGGCGCGCGCGATGTCGCCTGCGCTGCCGCCGGTGGGTGAGCCGCCGAAAGCGTCGGCGGCGTAGAGCTTTGCGCCCGGCAACGCGCCGTGGAAATCGCGGTCTTCGCCGACGAGCAGCGACGCGACGGCTGTGCCGTGCGCTGTCGGCTTTGCTTTGCCGCGAACTTGCGTTGTCGTTTTGATCGTGATGTCGGCATCGCGCAGGGCGGGGTGATCATCCTCGACGCCGGCGTCGATCATACCGATTTCGATGTTGTCGCGCGTCACCAGTTCCGGCTGCGCCGTCGGTGCGAGGGCCGTCGTGGCGCTGCCTGACGGATCGTAAAGATGTTCGAAGTCGTAGACGCCTTCGGGATCGGCGGCCCGCAATGCTTCGAGCGCGGCGCTCGCGGGGAGACCCGGTGGAAGTTCGAGCTTTGTCACTTCAAGGTTCAACGCGTCGAGTTCTTCGCCGGCGTCGACTTCGATGTCCATTTCTTCCGCGGCGCTGCGGCCACGATCCGAGAGGGCGACGGCGACGATGACGCCGCGGACGATACGGGCGCCGTTCTCATCGTGCTCGAACATCGCGGGGTCTATGGGTCGGCCTGCCGGGTCAATTTGGATCTCCGGGAGCGTTTGCTCGACCGTGTTTGTCAGCGTGTCGGTGACTTTGCCAACGGTGTCGCGCACCGTCGTGACCGTGTTGCGCAGGACCGTGCCGGGTTGGATGGGGAGGCCCAGCGGGCCTGCCTCGGCCGCAGGCAGACACACGCAGGCCACGAGGACCGCGGCGATGCGCGTGCGCTTCAGATAACGCCTGAGGTTTCGAAGCATGGCGGGAATCATAACGTGGGGATAACGGGGCGTCAGCCTCTTTTGTTGCCTGGCGGACCGCGATGGAACCGGCGCTTTCCCCGGCGAAAATTCGGGGCGGGGAAGAAAGCGGCGGGCTGTTCGTTGTATCCATCAACGTATGGACGTGGCCCTAGAAAAGGTACGCAGGGAGGTTGTCGCGCTTTTGCCGCGACTGCGCCGCTTTGCGCTTTCGCTGACGGGTAATGCGACCGATGCGGATGATTTGGTGCAGGACGCGGTCGAGCGGGGATTGCGCAATCTGCACCGGTGGCAGCCCGGGACGCGGTTGGATAGTTGGATGTTCCGCTTGACGCAGAATATTTGGATCGACGCGGTGCGTGCGCGGAAGGTGCGCAAGGCCTCGTCGCTCGATACGGATGAAGCCGTCGTGGTGGCGGTCGATGGCGCGCGGGCGATGGAGGCGCGCCTCGCGTTCACGGCGACGGCGGCGGCGATGGCGAAGCTGCCGGAGGAGCAGCGCGTGGCGGTCGCGTTGGTGCTGGTCGACGGCATGGCCTATCGCGACGCGGCGGAGGTTTTGGGCGTGCCGATCGGGACGCTGACCAGCCGGTTGTTTCGGGCGCGCGCGGCGCTGGCTGCGGCGCTTGGTGGGGAGGGGGCTCAGCCCTCGGAGGTTTTGACATGACGATCAGCGACGAGATGCTGATGGCGTATCTCGACAACGAACTGCCGGCGGATGAGCGGGCGCGTGTCGACGCGGCGCTGACGTTGGATGCGGATTTGCGCGTGCGGCTGGAGCGGCAGGCCCGCGTGCATGTGATGTTGGACAAGGCCTTCGGGCCGTTGGTCAACGATCCCGTGCCGGAGCGGTTTCTGGATTTGGTGGGCAAAACGCCCGTGTCGTGGCAATGGCGTTTGAGCCGCGCGTTTGCCGGCTTGTCCGGCGGTGCTGAGACGCGCGGGTTCGTGCCGCGTTTCGCGCCGGCGATGGCGTTGCTGGTTGTTGGTCTTGGCGTGGGGTTCTTCTTTGCGCGGATGATTCCGGGCCATGATGGCGGCGGGCCGCTGGCCGCGCGTGGTTCGCTGGCGCAGGCGTTGGAGACGCAGCTGGCGAGCGATGAGGTGCTCAATGGGCCGCGTGTGGGCGTGACGTTCCGGTCGAAGGACGGCGCTGTGTGCCGTACGTTCGATATGCGCGCCGAGCGTGATAATCGTGCCGGCGTTGCTTGCCGCGATGACGATGGTTGGGCGATCGCGGCATTGTCTGCTGCCGAGGCGCGCACGGGTTCTGCGTATGAGACCGCGTCGGCGGGCATGCCTGTGGCGGTGCGCGATGCGGTCGCCGCGATGATCGGCGGCGAGGCGCTCGATGCCGAGGCTGAGCGTCGCGCTCGTGACGGCGGCTGGCGCTGAACTTTCGAAAAAATATCCGGAAGAAAATTCTCGCTGTTCCGTTGTCTTGATGAAGCGGCCCTTCGGCCGTTCTCGGACAACCCAAGGGGAGCAGCAGCATGACACTCAACAGAAGCTTCATCGTCGCGTTGATGTGCGGCACGTTCATCTCGGCGGCGCCTGCGTTTGCAGGCGGGATTCTCGGCGGCGGCGTCGGCGGGGCGATCGGCGGCGGTGGTGCGCTGAACGTACCGTCGTTGCCGGCGCCTGTCGCCTCGGGCCGCGCCGTCGCGGATGTCGGCGTCAATGCCAACGTGAACACGCGCGTGGCCACGGACACCGTCGTCGGGACTGTCGCGACGTTGCGCGGTGCGGCGGATGCCGCGAAGGGTACGGCGCATAAGGGCGTGCGGATCGTGAAGCATACGGCGGCCGAAGGTAAGGCGAAGGCTGAGCAGACGGTTGAGACCGGCGGGAGCGTCGTGAGCGAGGCCGAAGCGAAGGTCAATCTCGAGGCGATGGCTTCGACGTCCAGCGATGTTTCGGGGACACTTTCGACCGTCGGCAAGGCGAATGCGGCGGCCGAAGGCGACGCCTGGTTCGACATCTTCTAGGCCTTGGCCTAGCTGATGTGGGAAGCGTCACCGCAGACGCTTCTCGTGGGCGGGCGTGCCAGCCAAGGGGTGCGTCCGCCTCTTTTTTCTCGAGGGGCGATCATGCGTTGGGTTTTTTTGTTTTTGCTTTCGATCGGTGTGGCTTGCGCGGATGACGGGCGTTGGGTGTTTTCGACGGGTGTCGATTACACGAACGGCGACTACGGCGAGGCGCAGGATACGACGATCATCACGGCGCCTTTCTCCGCCGGATATGTGGGCGAGGGGTGGAGCGTCACGGCGGTCGTGCCGATCGTCAGCGTCGAGGGGCCGGGGACGATCGTGCCTGGCGGGTTGAGCGGTGGGCCGCTTGGCGGGCTGCTGGGCGGTGCCGAAGCTGCGGCGCCAATTGGCGGTGTCGATGCGACGGGCCTTGGCGACGTATCGTTGTCGGCTTCGGTGGTGCCGGTGAAGTTGGAGGGCGGGACGGAAGTTTCGCTGAACGGGCGCGTGCGGTTTGCGACGGCGGATGCGAGCAAGCGGCTCGGCACGGGTGAGAGTTCGGTCGCTGTCGGCGGCGGCGTGCGGCAGGCGATCGGTGCGCGGTCGGCGGTGTTCGGGTCGGTCGGATATGAGCAGGCGTTTGAGAGCGGCGGCGGGGGCGTGATCGCGGGCGTTGGCGCGGAGACGTATGTCGCGGAGCGGGTCATTGCCGGCGGGACGTTGGATTTTTCGCAGACGACTTCGGATTTGCGGCGGGATTCTTCGCAGGCGGGCGCGTATGTCGGGTTCGATGTCGGGTCGAGTACGCGGTTGTTGGCGTATGGGTCGGCGGGGTTGAGCGAGACCAGTCCGGATGTGGGAGCTGGGTTGCGCCTGGTGTTCGCGACGGAATGATCACCACGCCGCATTTAGGATTTCCATGATGTCCCCGGGACCGGTGATCGGTCTTGGGTTGGAGAGGACGGTTGGATGGCGCGCGGCTTCTTCGGCGATGGGTTTCAGGTTTTCTTCCTTGATGCCGACGTCGCGCAGGCGTTGGGGCAGGGCCAATTCGGCGATCAGAGCGGCGACGGCGTCGGCCAGGGCTACGTTCGGATTGCCTATCGCAGCGCTCAGCTCGCGTTGGCGGGCGGCAGTTGCCGGCTCGTTCCAGCGCAGGACGTGCGGGAGCATGACGCAACTTGAGTGGCCGTGGTGGACGCCGTAGCGGCCGCCGAGGATGTAGCCGATGCCGTGGCTGGCGCCCGTGCCTGAGCGCGAGGAATTGGCGCAGGCGAGGTAGGCGGCCACTTGGCTGTCGATGCGGGCGAAGGGGTCGCCGGGGATTTTCTTCGTGTGTCTGAGCGAGGTGGCGAACATCGCGAGCGCGCGCGTGAGGGCGATGTCGGTGAGCGGGTTCGCGTTTTTCGCGATGTAGCCTTCGCAGCAGTGGTCGACGCCGCGGATGGCGCTGGAGAGCCAGAGCCATTCGGCGGTGAGCGCGCCGAGGGCCGGGTCGTAGATGATCACTTGCGGGACGAGGCTTAAGCCGGCGAAGCCGAGCTTGCCGCGTTTCGTGTCGGTGCCGCCGCCGAACGGTGTCGTCTCCGCGCCGGAGAGTGTTGTCGGGATTGCGATTTGGCGGATGGCGGCGGGCTTCGTGTGGCGGCGGCCGGCGAGGGCGATCAGTGCTTCGGGCGTGTGGGCGTTTTCGGTGAGGGCGAGTTGGACGACCTTCAGGCCGTCGATGACGGAGCCGCCGCCGATGCCGACGAGGAGGTCGGCTTTCGTTTCGCGCGCGGCTTTGGTGGCTAAGAGGACGCCGTCGAGTTTCGCGTGCTCGGCGATGTCGTCGAAGATGGCGACGCATTTCGCGCCGAGCGTTGTCGCGATCAGGGAGAGGGCGCCGGTGTTTTGGCGCAGGGTTTTGGAGGTGGCGATGAAGACGCGTTTGGCGCCCAGGCGTTCGACTTCGTCGCCGAGGGTTTCGCGGACGGATTTGCCGAAATGGACGCGGTCTTGGGGGTAGGCTTCGTAGGTGAAGGTCATTGGCTTGCTCCCCTCGCCCTTCCGGTATCGGAAGGGAGAGGGGTTGGGGGTGAGGGATGGCCTCTCCGGTGATCGGTCGTTTTCGAGTCGGTGCTTGTGACGGCGCCCTCCCTCACCCCCGGCCCCTCTCCCTCCCGAAGTGGGAGGGCGAGGGGTGATGCTATGTGGGATGGCTTCATCATCGTGTCCCTAGATTGGATCCCAGCCGAAGACTGAGGTTGTCGCGCCGGCGTCGTACATTTGGTTTTTCAGGGCGGGGAAGGCGTGGTTGCAGATTGTTTCGGGGGTCCAGCCTTCGATTTTGGCCATGCCTCGCAGGGGCCTTGATTGCGACATGAGGAAGATTTCGTTGCCTCTTGCGACGAAGATTTGACCTGTCACGTCTTTTGATTCCGGGGCGCAGAGGGCGATGGCGAGCTGGGCGACCTGGTCGGCGCGCATGTGGTCTTTCATGCGTTGGACGCGTTTGGCGGAGGCTTCGTCCTTTATCGGGATGGTCGCGATCATGCGGGACCAGGCGAAGGGGGCGATGATGTTGGAGCGGACGTTCTTTTGTGCGCCTTCCATGGCGATGATGCGCGAGAGGCCCGCGACGCCCATCTTCGCGGCGGCGTAGTTCGCTTGGCCGATGTTGCCGATGATGCCGCTGGTCGAGGTGAACAACACGTAGGCGCCGTCCTGCTTCTCGCGGAAGTGTTCGATCGTCGCGCGGCAGACGTTGTAGGCGCCGTTCAGGTGGACATCGATGACCATATCCCAATCGGCGTCGTCCATTTTGTGGAACATCTTGTCCCGCAGGATGCCGGCCGGATTGATCACCGCGTGCAGGCCGCCGAAGGTGTCCATCGCCTGCTGGATCATGTGCTTTACCGCTTTGCGGTTCGTCACCGATTCCGAGTTGGCGATGGCCTCGCCGCCGGCGGCCTTGATCTCGCGCGCGACCAGTTCGGCGGGGCCGGCTGAGCCTTCGTCGCCGCCTGCGGCGCCGCCGCCGAGGTCGTTGACGACGACTTTCGCGCCCTCTTTCGCGGCCAGAAGCGCGCATTCCTTGCCGATGCCGTTCGCACCGCCGGTGACCAGCACCACCTTGCCCGTCAGAACGCCCATGATTTCCTCCCTGTTTTAATAGCGTCGAGGGCGCCGACGTTAACCGCCGCGCGCAAAGCGTTCCAGTCCCAAGCCGGGCGTCCTATAAGCTGCGCTTGCCTGACCGTACGAATCGCCATGTTCCAGGAAGGACGCTTATGAACGCGCATCATTTGCTGCAGACGCTTGAACACCGGCTCGGCCTCGGCAAGGACGCCCAGTCCGAGCGCAAGCGGAGAATCCTGAAGCACGTCATCGACCGCACCGTCGTCAGCCGCGACCTGGTAGCGGAAGAGGACGTGAAGAAGGACACGTTCGGCGAGCGGTTGGCCGACAAGGTGGCCGAGTTCGGCGGCTCGTGGACCTTCATTATGCTCTTCTGCTCGTTCCTGGTTTTTTGGGCGGTGCTGAACACGATCATTCTGCTCAGCGCGTCCGTCGACCCCTATCCCTTCATCTTTTTGAATTTGCTGTTGTCGATGGTGGCCGCGTTGCAGGCGCCGATCATCATGATGTCGCAGAACCGGCAGTCGGTGAAGGATCGCATCACCGCGCAGCACGATTACGAGGTGAACCTGAAGGCGGAGCTTGAGATCATGGCGCTGCACGAAAAATTCGATCAGTTGCGCACCGATCAACTGGCGCAGATGCTGCAGAAACATGAGGAGCAGCTGAAGCTTCTCTCGCAACTGTGCGACGCGAAGCCGAAAGAATAAGCGATGGCGACGATCCGGCTTGAGACGGCCGCCGACACCGCCGCGTGCGATGCGATCGTGGCGGCGGCGTTCGGTCCCGGGCGTTATGCGAAGACCGCCTATCGTTTGCGCGAAGGGGTGAAGCCGGTCGCGGCGCTTTCTTACGTTGCGTTGGAGGACGCGCGCATCGTCGGCACGGTGCGTTACTGGCCGGTGATGATCGGCGGGCAGGCGGCGTTGATGTTGGGGCCGATCGCGATCGTCGCCGACCGGCAGGGGCAGGGCATCGCGCTCGCGCTCATGAACACGAGTTTGGCCGCCGCGCGCGAGGCGGGCCATCGCGCCGTCGTGCTGGTGGGGGATGAGCCCTATTACGCGCGCGCCGGGTTCAAACGCATTGCGCCCGCGGGCCGCATCACGATGCCGGGGCCGGTGGATCTTTCGCGCGTGTTGGGGCTCGCGCTGGTCGAGGGTGCGCTCGATGCGATGGCAGGCGAGATCCGCAAGGCGCGGCTCGACGAGGCGATTGCGGTGCCGGGCTGCGCGTTGGGCGTCCGCGCCGGGTAGCGGCCCAGATTTTGTGGCCGAGGCCTCGCTCGCACACATCGAAAAAACAGATGCAATCCGATCCGTCACACCGTCACATCGGCTGAATTTAGCCATTTCTGCCATCACATATCCGTCACGCCGGTGTCACATGTGACGCTGGGTTTTTCGTCGAGGAATTGATGGAACAAATATAGAACTTTAGTCGCGCAAGCTCAACGAAATTGGCTGCGTTAGAGTGACGGCGCACGCGTCGATGGGGATCGCATGACGAGGCATTACGGGTTGTTGTTTGGGCCTCTGGCGGCGGCGCTTTTGGCGTTCGGCATCGTCGATCTGGCGACGACGGTTCAGGGCTACGATCACGTTCGTCAGACGGTGAGCGAGATCGGCGAAATCGGATCGCCCGCGCGCGTGCCGTTCGCGATCCTGCTGTGCAGCGTTGCGTTCTGCCTTTTGGTTTTCGCGGCCGGCGTTCGCCGCGCGTCGATCGAGGCCGGCCGTTCGCCGCTCGCCGCCTATTTCATCGGCGCCTTTGCGCTGTCGGCGATCGGCGTCGGCGTCTTCGCCCACCCCGATCCGCTGCACAACGTCTTCGGACTCTCACAATTGGTCGGCTATCAGGCGCCGTTGGTGTTCGCGCTGAGCTGGCGGCGCGACGCGCGGGCGAGAGGGCTCGTCGCGTTCTCGTGGATCATGTTCGCGCTCGTGTGGGTCGCGATCGCGTTGAACTTGAGTTCGATGGAGGGCGGGGAGGTTTGGGCCGCCGTGAAGCCAGTTTATGGGATAGCGCAGCGGGCGCTGTTTGCGGCTTGGTTTGGGTGGTGCGCGGTGGTTGGGGTGGTGCTGTTCCTGCAGAAACGCTAGCTCGCTGAGCGCTGATGTGTTCGTGTTGGCAGCGTGTCAGCGCCTTACCGCAAGAAGCCAAACCATCGTGTTGCCAGGTATGTCTCGCCGCTCAGAAGCGACGACGTCAAAGCCGCACGCGTTCACTAGGGACTCGACCTCAGGCGTTGTCCGAAACGTGTAGATGCCGGTGGGAAAATTCGCGGTGACCGCCGTGTCTTCGGCGGGGCGGAAGGCAAGGAGGAAGCGACCGCCCGCTTTTAGCGCCTTGGCGATGCTTTGAAGATGCGGCTCGGCCGGTTGCCAGAAATAGAGCGTGTGAACCGCAAGGGCCTTGTCGAACGATGCGGCAGGGAAGGGAAGGTTGTCGCTCGGGCATTTCTCGACTTGGACGCGGCCTTTCCGGATGAGAGCCCTATTGCGCCGTCTGGCGATGGTCAGCATGACGTCGGACGTGTCGACGCCGACAACGAGACCGCGGGTTGCGCGTGCGGCCATCACGCCGAGCGAGCGGCCGTGACCCGTGCCGATGTCGATGACACGATCGGCGGGTTGGATGTCGAGCATCGCGACGGCGCGGTCGTTGTCCGCTGCCGTCTCGCCGGCCATGATCCGGCCGATGATCGCGCCGAGACAGCCCGTCGGGTGGCGGCCTTGACGTGCGATGAAATCGGGGCGGCGCATTAGGCTGCTTCCTTCATTGGTGCCGCGACGCCTTCGCGTCCGCGCTTGGCGATTTCTGCGACGCGCGCCTGGTACGCCGGATGCTCCGTGCCCATGAGCCGGTCCCACCAGCTGAAATAGAGGCCGTAATTTGTGCGCGCGTCCTGGTGATGCAGATCGTGGTGCGTCGTGGTGTTGAGCCACCCGAACAGGCGCGAGCGTTGTCCCGATATCGGCGACAGCTCGACGCCCGCGTGCCCCATGACATTGCGCACGATTTGCCACGTGACGAACGTGAAGACGGCGACATCGTGCATCGGCACGACCGCGACCCAGAGCGGCACGAAGGCGACCATCACCATCGCTTCGGGCACATCGAAGGCATAAGCGGTCCAGGGGGTGGGCGTCTTGGATTTGTGGTGCGCGCGATGAAAGAGACGGAAGAGGCGCGGGTGATGCATCGCCCGATGCGTCCAATAGAAATAGGCGTCGTGCGCGACGATCATCGCGAGCAACGTGACGGCGAAGTAGCTCCAGCCCCGCAGCGCGAAGTCCTGATAGACTGTGAGCCACCCGGCCTTGGCGGCGAGGTACGTGCCGAAGCCTGTGACCGCAAAGACCAGCGTCGTTCGTAAGGATGTGAGTATCTCGCGGCGGTAGTCGGCGGCGTCGGCGACGCGCGTTTGGATCTTGCGCCCTTTGAAATAGGCGTTCCAGAACGCCCAAACGATCAAACTGACCAGACCCGCGGTGATGAGGTAGCGGCCGACCTCAATGGAAATGACGATCGGAAAGACCGCGGCGATTTCGCGCAAGAATGTATCGAGCCATGTCATGAGATTTGCTCCAAGGTTCTTCAGGTGTTGCGTGAGGCGCGGCGCCGGTTGAGACGCCACATGAGCAGCGGCCATAGAAGCGGCGCGGCGAGTTGGGCTGGAATGTTCGCGGGGATCGGATCGGGCACGATGCCGACCTCATCGAGCGGTTCGTCGAGCGGATGGCGGAACGTGCCGAACATGTGATCGAACAGCGTCGTGAACGGCGCGAAGTTGCACGCGCCGCGCGCATAGTCCTTGTTGTGATGGAGCCAGTGGGTTTTCTGCGTCACCAACAACGCGTGCGCAACGCGCGGCATGCTCTGTGCGAGATTGGAATGGTTCAGGCTACCTAAGAACGTCATGAGGGCGGCGATCCAGAGCATCACGTCGGCCGGCGCGCCCAGCACGACGAGCGGCGCGTAGACGACAAGGGCGCGGACCGTCGCCTCGAGGAAGTGCAGCCGAATGCCCTTGAAGACGTGCATGCGGTCCATGTTGTGGTGCAGCGCGTGAATCGGCCACGCGAGCGCCCAACCGTGGTAGGCGCGGTGTTTCCAATAATCGAAGAAATCGACGATCACGACGGCGACCAGAATCTGTCCCCACAACGGCAGCGTTGAGGGCCAGAGTCCGAGATTGCCCTGTGCGGCGAGCATGCCGCCGATGGTGGCGAACAGGATCAACAGCGCGCTGCGGCCGAGCCCGTCGCCAAACACGTTGCCGATGCCGTGCACGATGTCGTTGACGACCTGTCCGTCGCTCGTCCACGCCCATTCGGGACGGTCGGGCAACACGAGTTCGAGACCGGCGATCACCGCCATGTTGGCAACGGTGACCGCGAGCAGCGTCAGCGCGGGATCGAAATCGAAACAGAGGGCGCGGTCGAGCGCGACCAACTGGCCGAGAAAGATCGCCGGCCACGTCAGCCATGCGGCGATGGATTTGATGAGGACCAAGGGACACGCTCCCGCGCCGGACCATTCCGGCGTGACGTCCTTTTGATCCATGCCCTGCGCGGTTGGCTCGCCGCGTTCGGTGGGCGGCTAGCCGATTCCGAAAACGGCCTCGCCGATTCCGAAAAGTCCCGTTAAACCGCCGGTTTCGCGGCCTGGGTGGCGAGCGCCCGTGTTCGAAACTCCGTTGGCGTTTGGCCGGTCTCGGTCTTGAAGGCGCGGTTGAAGGGGCCAAGGGATTGGAAGCCCGCGTCGAGCGCGATGGTCGAGATAGGGACGTCGCGTTGCGCCGGGTCCGCCAGCGCCTGTCTGGCGTCGGCCAGGCGCCATTGGTTGAGGAACGCGCTGAAATTGCGGTAGCCGAGTTGTTGGTTGATCAGACGGCGCAATTTGTATTCGGGAACGCCCAGCTTGAGCGCGAGGGCCGTGATCGTGAGGGCTTCTTCGCGATAGGCGCGTTCCTCACGCATGAGACGGTCGAGTTTCTGCGTGATCTTGGTGTCTTCGCCTGAAGCTGTCGGGACAGGTTCGGGCGAGGGTATCAGCGGGCGGGGCCCGGCGGCTCGCGCAAAGAGGTCGGGATCCGCTTGCAGCAGAGCAGCAATGCCGGCAAGGCCTAAGACGAACAGCGCCGCCGCTGCCAAGGGGGACAGTGCCTGGGCGGAACCCCAGAAGATCTCCGAAATCTGCACAGCGATCACGGCGACTGCGTAGACCGCCGCAGCGGCCAGGATCGGACCGCGTAGACGTCGACGGGATTCGACGAGGTCGTTGCGCCATCCGCTCCAGATCACAATCAGCACGTGGACCATCAGAGCGGCGCTTACGAGATTGTGCGCGAGGAGAAACGCCTTGATGAACGCACTATCCGCGAGATTCCCCATAATGCCCAATGCGAGCAGCATTGCTGCCGGCGCAAACCTGACAGGCTCGAGGCGAGTACGATCGCCGAACAGCTCCGTAGCGAAGGCCCAGAAGAGTCCCGCACCCATGACAGCGAACGTCCAAACCGCGGGCCAGGCGAAGCCGAGCGCGGGTTGGATGGCCGGGTGTTGCGTCAAGGTGTGTGCTGCTGCGGCCAAGCAGAACAGTGTTCCGGTGACGCGCGCGGGCGTGAGCGGCGACCGCGCGATCACGATGGCGACGCCGATGAAGGCGCCGACCGCGCCGCCGCGGGTTAGGATCTCCAGGATGGGTGCGTCGAGGAATAGGGGATTCAAGTCTGAGGACATTGGTGCCGAGTCGTGCTGTCGCCTTGCATGCTACACCGGCTCGGTGAGGAACATCGCGCTGAGGGCGCTGCCGTCAAGGCGCCGTCGCAATCCGCGTGTTCTGGTCGTGAACCAAGCGCCAGGTGCCAGCTTCTTTGCGGAAGGCGAGGGAGAGGTAGTTTTCGGTGGCGGTGACTTTCGCGCCTTCTTTTTCTTCGTAGTGGGTGCGGGCGGTGATGATGGCCATGTCGGTGGCTATCGTGACGGCGAGTGGTTCTAGTTTCCAGGTCCAGTTTGTTTCTTTGAACCAGTCGCGGTGGAGGTCGACGTACTCCGCGCGCGTCGTCATGCGCTTGCCGTTCGGCAGGATGAGGTCGAGGGCTTGCCCGGTGGTGATTGTTTTTTCCAGCGCGGGGAGGTCGCGGGATTGGACGGCCTTCACGTGCGCGTCGAGGGTGGCGGCGAGGTCTTTGTCGGGGATTGTCATGGGGGCGGCCCAGGTGGTTGTTGCGGTGATCAGTAGGGCGGCGATCGTAAGCGCGGTGGTTTTCATGTGGGCTCTTTTCCTGGGACCGCGGGCGTCCTCGCCCGCTCTTTTCTGACTCTTTGCTAGGCTTGTGCGTGGGGTGATGTCCAGAAGAGCGGGCGAGGACGCCCGCGGTCCCAGGGCCTTGTCCTTCTCGGCGCGGGCGGTGTTCTTCGATCAACCGTCCGGATAGGGCGTGCCGTCTTTGCGGGTGAAGCGGCCGTCGGCGTTGGTGCTTTTCATGTCGATGTCGGAGCAGGTGGTGATGTCTTCGGGGTGGCGGGAGCCTACTTCTAGATACGTCGCCGTCTTGTTTGATTTGTTGATGAGGTGGTGGCCGTTGCCGCTGTTTTTCGCGAAGGTCGCGCAATCGCCGGCGCGGAGGATGGTTTCGCCGTCGTTCTCGATCAGTGTCAGTTCGCCTTCGAGGACGTAGACGAATTCGTCTTCGTGGCTGTGCCAGTGGCGCTGGCTCGACCAATTGCCCGGCGGCAGGCGCATGAGATTTACGCCGAAGTCGGTGAGGCCGCCGGCGTTGCCGAGTTTCTGGCGCACGCGTTCGGCGTGCGGCGCGTCGAACGGTTTTGGGTAGGGGCAGCCTTTGCGTTCGGGGATTTTGGCGATGTCGATCTTGGGCATGGTGGTTGCGCGTCTCAGCGGCCTTGGAATTTTGGTGTGCGTTTTTCGACGAAGGCTTTGGCGGCTTCGCGGTGGTCTTCGGTGAGGCCGGTGTGGATGTGGTGCGTCGCTTCCAGGTCTAGGCAATCGGTCATCGTTGCAACGCCCGCGGCGCGGTTCAGGTTTTCTTTCATGTAGCGGTAGGCGACGCGCGGGCCTT
>JAWXBY010000096.1:0-55449 GCA_034440355.1 Alphaproteobacteria bacterium | reverse complement strand
CGCGGCCGACGATCCGGCGATCATCGTAGGCAGCACACCCGCCGGCACCCGCGTCATCGGCACAAATAAGAAGGGCGGCCTCTACGTCTACGATCTCGACGGCAAAGTGGTTCAGTCCGCGCCCGGCGGCCTACCCAACAACGTCGACATGCGCGAGGCGTTTCCTTGGGCGGAAGGCGAAGCCCCCATCGTCGCCACCAGCGACCGCATCGACAACACCGTCGCGCTCTATCGTTTCGACCCCAAGACCAAAACACTCGACCCAAAGGCCCGCGCCCGCATCGCAACCGGCTTTGCCGAGGTCTACGGCATCACGCTCGGCCGCTTGGGTAAGGATTTCGTCGTCGTCGCGACCAACAAGACGGGCGACGTCGCGCAATGGACGCTGACCAACAACGCCGGAACGATCACCGCGACCCGCACGCGCAGCTTCGCGCTGGGCTCGATCGCCGAAGGCTGCGTCGTCGACGACGAGGCGGGCCTTGTCTATATCTCGCAGGAACTCGTCGGCCTCTGGCGCGTGGCGCTCGATCCCGCGAAGGGCGACCAGACCACGCTTGTCGACGGTATCGGCCCGAAGGGCAACCTCGCCGCCGACGTCGAAGGCGTCACCATCTGGCGCGGGCCGAAAGGCCACGGCTACCTGGTCGTCTCCGCGCAAGGCCAATCGCGCTTCAACGTCTATGACCGCACAGGCAACAACGCCTACCGCGGTACTTTCGCGATCGGCGGCAATGCCGCCGGTACAGTCGACGCCGTCACGACAACCGACGGCCTCGACGCCTCTGGCGCGCCGCTAGGCCCGGAATTCCCGCGCGGCATCCTGGTCGTCCAGGACGACATCAACACCCTCCCCGGCGCCGCCCAGAACTTCAAATACGTCTCCTGGGCCGACGTGGAAGCGGCTCTCGGCCTCAACGCCAAAGGAAACTGATCTAGGTCAACGCGCCGGGCCCAAGCCGCACATATGAAGGGACCTCATCGCAAATGGGGTCCACTCATGAAAATCCTGATCCTCTACGGCACGACCGAAGGGCAAACGCGAAAGATCTGCGAATTCGTCGCCAAACGATTGAGCGACATCGGCGACGCCGTCACACTCGTCGACGCGACCGGCAACACGACTCTGGTTGATCTGCGCGCCTATGACGCCGCGATCATCGCAGCGTCATTGCATGCGGGACAATACCAAAGCTCCGTCGCCCAGTTCGCGCGCACGAACCAAAACTGGCTCAACCTGATGCCGTCGGCGTTCATCTCGGTTTCGCTTTCAGCGGCGGGCACGGATCCGGAAGACCTGAAGGGCATCGCCGACTGCGCCGAACGCTTCAAGGCCGACACCAACTGGACGATGCCGGCGGTGCATCAGGTCGCGGGCGCCTTCCGCTTCACCGAATACGATTTCTTCAAACGCTGGGTCTTGAAACTCATCGCTTGGGAAAAGAACGTCAAAGTCGAACCCGGCAAAGATGTCGAACTCACCAACTGGGACGCCCTCGCCGCGACGGTCGATGCCATGCGCGCCCGCTTCGCCGGCATGAAGCCGTTGGCGAGCTAGCGTCATGGCGCGCTCGGTCCTCATCATCGGCGCCGGTATCGGCGGATTGTCGGCAGGCTGCTACGCCGCGATGAACGGCTACAAGGTCCGCATCCTGGAATCCCACGCACGCCCCGGCGGCCTCTGCACCTCTTGGACGCGCCACGGCTACACCTTCGACGGCTGCATCCACAATCTCGCCGGGACGAGCCCCGACAGCGGCTTCCACGGCTTGTTCGAAGAACTCGGCGTGCTGCCGGCGACGCCGCTGCACGCCTATCGCGAAATGGTGCAGGTCGAGCGGCCCGACGGCCCGCCGCTGACGCTTTACACCGACCTCGATCGCCTCGAAGCCCACATGACGACGCTGTTTCCAAGAGACAGCGCCGCGATCAAATCCCTCATCGCAGACGCCCGCCGCTTCGCGCGGGTCGACATCATGGGCCTCAGCGCCCGCCCGTGGACCGACCGCTTCAGCTTCCTCAGCGCGATCCCACTGATGGTGAAGTACGGCCGCTTCACGATGGACGAATTCGCCAAGCGCTTCATCGACCCGTTCCTGCGCCGCGCCTTCCCGACCTTGGTCTACGATTGGCCGCAGCAGTCGATGCTGATGCTCCTCACCTTCCTCGGCCGCTGCAGCGTCGGCGATCTCGGTTGGCCGATGGGCGGATCGGGCGAGCTCGCAAACCGCATCGCCAAACGCTTCCATGACCTGGGTGGCGAGATCCGCTACCACGCCAAAGTCCAATCGATCATCGTCGAGAACGGCCGCGCCGTCGGCGTCAAACTCGCCGATGGAACGGAGGAACGCGCCGACATCATCGTCTCCAACGCCAACGGCCACACGACGATCTTCGACATGCTGGGCGGCAGGTTCACCAATCCCGCGATCCGCGACTACTACGCCCACCCGGAAGACCGCATTGAGATGGGCATTCACGTCTCGCTCGGTGTGGCGCGCGACCTTTCCGACGAACCGCACGCGCTGATCCTGGCCCTCGACAAACCCGCGGAGATCGCCGGCGAAGCGCGCGATCGTTTCTATATCCAGTTGTTCGGCTTCGACCCTCGCCTCGCGCCTAAGGGTAGTTCCGTCATCCGTGTCTTGTTGCCTACGTCCTATCGCCGCTGGGAATCACTCGCGAACGACGACGCGGCGTATCAGGCGGAAAAACGACGGATCGCCGACGCGGTAATCGCCCAACTTGAGACGCGCTTCCCCGGCATTGCGCGCCAAATCGAAGCCGTCGACGTCGCGACGCCTATCACCACCTACCGCTTCACCGGCAACGCGCATGGCTACAAGACATCGGTCGTCGCACTGTTTCTGAGCATGATCTTCGGCCGCACGTTGAGCCAAACGCTGCCCGGCCTCGCGAACTTCTACATGGTCGGCCAATGGGCAGGCGGCGGCGGCGTATCGGGCGCGGCCGCCATGGGCCGCAATGTCGCCCGCGCGATCTGCGAAGCCGACCACCGCGCATTCGTTGCCGCAACGCCCGGCGACGAACGAAAGCCGCAGCCCGGCGTGAAAGCCGCAGCGTGAATCAATAACTCGGCGTGCGCGGCCGCGATTCCTCGCTGCTCGAACCCTCGGGCTTCTTCTTCGCTTGCGTCGGCGCGCTTCGCGGTCCCGTCACATTCGGTGAACGACCAAGCTCGCGCATCGACACCATGTCGTTGCGGTTGCGATCGCACAGCTCGAACATCGTCCGCCAGCCTGAGCCGAATTCCTTCTCGTCGATCCGTCCGTCGGCGTTCCAGTCCCTGACCGGCGACGCCCCGACATTCTCCGCGCGCAGCTCTTCGTTCAAGGGCTGCGCCTCGCTGTTGGTCAGATCGCCGCTGCCGTCCGTATCCCACTTCTTCAGAGCAAGCTTCAACGAAGCGTCCATCTGCTCGCGCGTCAAATCGCTGCCGTCGGGCGCGAACAGCGGCTGCAGCCGCGCGCATTCCGTGTTCAGCTTGCCGGTGGGTTTTTCCACCATCATCGCGTCTCTCTTAGACGTGTCGGCATAAAAGAACGTGCATCCGGCCAACACCAAAGGCGCCGCCGTCATCAACATCAAAATTCGCATCGTCGCGCGCATGGTCACTCGCTACCCAATCTACCCGCCCGCATCATTGCGGGGACAAGAGTTAATCTCAACAAGGTGCAATCACGGCGTTGCCGCGGCAGTCCCGCCCGCGCCTGCCAGATAGGCCCCCACCCGCACCTTAGCATTTTCCCGGATGTCCATGTGAAAGAGTGGATAGTCGAGCCCGTGATAATTCTTCGGCCCAAAGGCAAGGCTCGCGAGCGGCCCGCCGCTTTGGTCCGCCACGACCAACAACCCGCGCCGGCACTCCGCCCACGTCCGAGCCTTCATAGGCGCCGTCAGCGGCAGGAATTCAACGCCCTGCGGCGCATCATCGCCCCAAACCTTGCCTGAGAACTGCCCGCTGGCCGCCACGCCGCCCTTGTGCAACTCGGCCGCCGCCCGTCCACCGTCACGCGCCCACGTCAGCGGATTAACGCAAACCAGCTTGTCGAGCTGATCGTCCGGCGCGCCGTGCCCCTCGCCCCACGTCGCCCAGTGAACAATGCATCCCGTCTGGCTCTCGCTCGTGCACACATGCACGGTCTTCAGCGCGTCTGCTTCGGCGTTCGTCACCTGGCTGCCGATCAGATACGCCGCCACCATCCGGCTCGCCAAATCCGTGCCGTCGATCTTCTCGGCAATCAGACGGAACGCATGGGACGTGCCCTGACTATGGCTCGCGATGATGAACGGCCGCCCCTGATTGTCGCTCGCGATGAAATGCTCGAACGCGCGCACGACGTCTGCATACGCAAAGTCCATCGACTTCTGCGCCAGGTCCGGCGGCGCGTCGAGATAGCGGAAGATCGACGCCTCGCGATACCGCGGCGCATAGACGTTGCAGCACGAATTGAACGCGCTCGCCTGATTGGCCATCATCCACTTTGTATTCTCTTCCGTGCGGCTGTTCGCATTGAGCGGCGAATTCCAATCGCCCCCGTTCAGATAGCCCGTCGGATGGACGAAGAAGACGTCGACCGCACGCGCCCCCGGATCTTTTGCGACGCCTTCCGGAACGAATGTCGCAAAGCTCTCCCTACCCGGCCGCGCCGCCCAAGCGTCGGCCTGCGCGTAATCCGGCGCCGGCGCCTTCTTGGACAAATCCCACCCGTGCGACGGGGCATTCAGCCACACGATAAGCGTGAGCGTGTTCCCGGTGAAATGGATCGCCGCGGCGATGCCCGCCAGCACCACCACGATCGCAAACAACCATCCAAGAATACGCATGTCGAAGCCCCCTCGAAGTCGGGACCAATCTACGAAGCCAGCGCGACATTCTCAAGGAACGTCCGCTCCTCGCGCAGAATGAAGCGTTTGGCCTGGGCTAACGCGAAGTTCGCCTGCCCCTCCGGATCCGCCTTCAACCGCGCACGATAGGCCTCATACGCCGCCAGGCTCTCGAACCCGATCAAGCCGAACGCGACGTTGTTCGTCCCCTCATGCGGCAAGAAATACCCGATCAGATCCCCGCCGCATGCCGGAATGATCCGCCCCCAAGCCTCGGCATAAGTCTGAAACGCCGCCCGTTGAGACGGATCGATCTCATAACGGATGAAACAGGTGATGCGCATGCGACCCTCTCCTCGTTGAAAGGCCGTCATAGCAACTTGCCCGACGCATATGGTTCGTCTACCGTCGAACCATGAAAATAGGTCCCGACATCGCGCGCATCGCCGTCCTGATCGGCGATCCCGCCCGCGCCAACATGCTGACCGCTCTCTCATCGGGCGCAGCCCTCACCGCCAGCGAACTCGCCGCCGAAGCCGGCGTGACCAAACAAACCGCCAGCGCCCATCTTGCCAAGCTGCTCGACGCCGAACTCCTCGCCGTCGAAAGCCAAGGCCGCCACCGCTACTTCCGCCTCCACGGTGAAGACGTCGGCGATCTCCTCGAAAGCCTGATGGGTGTCGCCGCACAGCGCGGCACATCACGCGTGCGCACCGGCCCACGCGAACCCGCACTGCGCCGCGCCCGCGTCTGCTACGACCACCTCGCCGGTGACCTCGGCGTCAGTCTTTTCGATGCGATGCGCGCCGGCAAATGGATCACCGTCGACGGCCAGGACGTCACCGTGCCGAAAACAGGCCGCACGGCCTTCGCCGCCTTCGGCATCGACGTCGCCGAACTCGAAACCGTCCGCCGCCCTCTCTGCCGCACATGCCTCGATTGGAGCGTGCGCCGCAGCCACCTTGCCGGCACGCTGGGCGCCGCCATCCTCGACCGCATCTTCGAACTCGGTTGGGCCAAACGCGCGAAGGGCACGCGCGTTGTGGACTTCACGACCGCAGGCGAGCGCGCCTTCACCGCCCAATTCAAACTCCAACAAACGGGGCGCTGACCATGCCCGTCTTCATCGCACTCTTGCGCGGCGTAAACGTCGGCGGCAACGGCATCATCCCGATGGCCGCGCTGCGCGACCTCTGCGAAAGCGAAGGCTTCAAAGAACCGCGCACACTCCTGCAGAGCGGCAACCTGGTCCTCCGAACCGGCCGCACGACACCCGCGGCGCTGTCGAAAAAACTCGAAGCGATGATCCGCGCCCGTTTCGGCGCCGACATCCGCGTCATCGTCCGCACACCCGGCGACCTGCGCGATGTCGTCAAACGCAACCCCTTCCCCGCCGCCGCCAAAGACGACCCCAGCCACCTGCTGGTCACCTTCCTAGGCGACGCGCCGACGAAGGAGTCGGCAAAGGCCCTCGCCGCGTGGAAACATGCAACGGATCCGCACAAGGTCGACGGCCGCGAACTCTACATCCACTACGCCGGAGGCGTCGGCACCTCAAAATTCGCCGGCCCCACCATCGAAAAAACCCTCGCCACCCCCGGCACAGCGCGCAACTGGAACACCATCAACAAACTCATCGCGCTGGCCGGGGAATTGGAGAGCTGATCGCTGCGCTTACGCCGCCGCGCCCTCCTCCTCAGCAGCCACCACCGCCTGCGCCTTCCGCCGCTTCGTCCGCCAATCGCCGATGAACAACAGGATCGGCGCCGCGATGAACACGGATGAACTCGCCGCGATGATGATGCCGAACACCATCGGGATGGCGAAGCTCTCGACCGCACTCCCGCCCCAAATCGCCATCGGCAGAACCGCGAACAGCGCCGTGAACGACGTGTAGAGGCTTCGCGCCAAAGTCTCGTTGATGCTGCGATCGATCAGTTCACGCAGATCCATGTTCTTGTAGAGCCGCATGTTCTCGCGCATCCGGTCATAGACGACAACCTTGTCGTTCACCGAATACCCGATCAGCGTCAACAACGCCGCTATCGCCGTGAGATTAAAGTCGAGCCCTGTCAACGCAAAGAAGCCAACCGTCTTCGTCACGTCCAGGACCAGTGTCGCAATCGCGCCCACCGCAAACGGCCACTCGAACCGCGCCCAAATATAAGCGAGCATAGCAAAGCTCGCGAGAACGACCGCGAGGATGCCGGTCTCCGCCAACTCGCTGCTGACCTTTGGCCCAATGACCTCGGTCCGCTCGATCTTCGACCCCGGCGCCACCTCGGCGATCTTCGTGCGCATCTGCGCGACCGCCGTCTGCTGCGCCGCATCGCCGCCGGGTTGCCGCTCGGCGCGCACCAAGACGTGCGACGTGCTGCCGAACTCCTGCAAGCCGACCTCGCCGAGATTGAGCGACTTAAGCCCCGCGCGCAGCGTGGCCAAATCGGCCGGCCCCTTCGTCACGACCTCGATCTGGATACCGCCCTTGAAGTCGACGCCGTAATTCAGGCCCGGATAAAAGAACAGCGCGACCGACGCCGCCGACAGCACCGCGGAAAACGCGAGCCCGAAGAATCGCGCCCGCATGAACTTGATCGACGTCCCGTCGGGAATGAGCTTCATGCGGAACATCGGCTGAATGTTCAGCACTTTCAGCCGCCGCCGCCGCACGATCTCGTTCATGATCACGCGCACGACGGTCACCGCCGTGAACATCGAGATCGCGATGCCAAGACCCATTGTCACGGCAAACCCGCGCACGGGCCCGGTGCCGAACATGAACAGCAGCAACGTCGCAATCAGCGCCGTCAGGTTCGAGTCCACGATGGTGGCAAACGCGCGCCTGAAGCCCGCGTCGAGCGCCGCCATGGCGCCAAGCCCCTTTCGCGTCTCCTCACGTATGCGCTCGTTGATCAGAACGTTGGCGTCGACCGCAAGGCCGATCGACAACACGATGCCCGCGATGCCGGGCAACGTCAGCGTACCGCCCAACACGCTCAGCGCCGCAAACGTCAGAATGACGTTCAGCGCCAACGCCAAGTTCGCGACCATGCCCCACCGCCCGTAGAGCAGCGCCATGAACACGAACACGAACGCGAACCCCAACAGACCGGTAAAGATGCCGCTCTCGATCGAGTCCGCGCCGAGGTCGGCGCCGACGGTGCGTTCTTCGATCACCGTCAGCGGCGCGGGCAAAGCGCCCGCGCGCAGCAACGCCGACAAGTCCGACGCACTCTGCGACGTGAAGCTGCCGCTGATCTGTCCGCTGCCGCCCAGGATCGGTTGCTGGATGACCGGCGCCGTCAGCACCTTCTCGTCCAGCATGATCGCAAACGGCCGGCCGACATTGTTCTTGGTGATCACGGCAAACTGGCGCGCACCGACGCCGTCGAAGGCGAAGGTCACCACAGGCTCACCGGTGACGGAGTCGAAGCCCAGTTTGGCGTCGCTCAACCGGTCGCCGGACAACATTACCCGATCTTCGATCGCATAACGCTCGCCGGGCAGCGACCCGTCGCGGATAGAAACACCGGCCGGCGGCACGCGCGCAACGTCCACGTCCTCGCGCACCATGTGGAACGTCATCTTCGCAGTGGTCCGCAGAAGGTCTTTAATACGCTGAGGGTCCTGCACACCCGGCAACTGCACCAAAATCCGGTCGAGCCCCACCCGCTGCAGCGTCGGTTCTGAAAGCCCCGACTCGTCGATGCGCTTGCGCACGATCTCAAGGCTCTGCTCCGCCGCCGCGTTCACGCGGGCGTCGATGCCCGACTGCGTCAATGTCACCCGCAAGTCGGTGGCGCCGGACGTCGCCACCTCAAGCTCCGCCGTCTCACCGAACGCCGCCGCGGCCACGCCGGACAGCTTCTTCAGCGCTTGCGAAGCCCGCGACCTCACCGCACCGTCGGCCAGTGTCACGAGGACGGTTTCGCCGTCGCGCCGCACGGAAACCGGATCGACCTTGGCGTCGCGCAATGTCCGCCGCGTCTCGCGCAACACGTCCTGCACCCGCTCAGCGATGAGCGCCTTGGCGTCGACTTCGAGCACCAAATGCGCACCGCCGCGCAAATCGAGCCCCAACGCGACTTGTTGTTTCGGCAACCAATCCGGCAGCGCACTCAGCTGCTGCGGCGTGAATAAATTCGGTAGAGCGGTCGCAACGCCCGCGAGAATAATGATCGCATAGGCGAGGAGCCGCCACGCGGATGTGCGCATGGTCGTATCCAATACGTTTGCGCTTCGCCCACGCCCGCGGGTTCTCTCGCGCGCACGTGTCGAAGCAAAGTTATGGAAAGGGAATGGGCGGCGCCGCAGATGGGCTGCGGCGCCCGGCTTCAGCCCTTAAGCCGGGGGCGCACGCGCCCTAAAGCCGCGCTCTGCCGCGCGCGCCGCCAAATCGGTCGGCCGCGCAAAAATCCGATCATTGACCGCAACGATCGCGACGGAAGACGCCGTCGCCGGAACGAAATCGTGGCCGCCCAGCAGCTTGGGCTGCAACGCGCGAACACCGATGAAATGTAGACGTACGGTGGGACGCTGTGCCCGCTCCGTCGTGCCGCTCTTCGCCGCATCGGCTACCGCCGTGCGAACCGCGCCAGTGATTTGGGGCACCGCCGCCGAAACGGCGACGCCGAACAGCACCAGGAACGCACCGACCAGCCACGAGTCCGGCCGCACCCGCGCGCTGCGCAGGGCGTCCGTCAATATCGTGGCGGCAGGCTCTTTCAAGGCGAACTCCGACCCGGCCCAAAAGAGCCATTCAAACCGAGTTAGGAAGCCTACGGACGAATTACCACCCCTAAGGCCTGGGATTTGTCGCAAAACTTGCATCGCCGTGGCCGACCCCGCACACTTGGGTTCCACGCGGGCGAGGGGGATCGATGCGCGTACTGGCAACCGTTGGCGCAATTGCGTGCGCGTTCACGCTGGCACAGTTCGACTTGCCGGCCGTCTCTGCTGCACCGGGCGATGAGGCCAAATCCATCGCCGCGTTTCAAACGGTCGCAAGAGTGCTGAACCACCCGCGCTGCATGAACTGCCACACGACTGTCGCCTGGCCGACACAAGGCGACGATCAGCACCGCCACACCTTGAATGTCGCGCGTGGCCCGGACGACAGAGGCGCACCCGGCATGAAGTGCGTGACCTGCCACAAGGACAAGAACGTCGCCAACATTCCAGGCGCCAAGGACTGGCACATGGCCTCGCTGTCCCAAGGTTGGACCGGTCTCACACCAGGCGCGCTCTGCCGCGCTATCACCGATCCCAAGAAGAACGGCAACCGCACCGGCGTCAAAATCATCGAACATCTCGAGGCGGACCGCCTTGTCGTGTGGGCCTGGACCCCGGGCGGCAAACGCACTGCGCCGCCGGTCACGCACAGAGATTTCCTCGCCGCGGCGCAAACCTGGATCAAGGCCGGCGCCCACTGCCCGCCCGCCTAGGGCCGCAGCACCACCACGAGTGTTAGAAGTACCGAATGCGACTCACGCCCGTTCAAGGCTCGATCCTGTTCTTCTTCCTGGCGCCGGGTACCGTCGCAGGTCTCGTGCCGTTCCTGATCTCCGGCTGGACGTTCAACCCGCCATTCTTAGGAACCGACGCCACCCGCTTCGTCGGCGCAGCGCTGATTTTTGCCGCCCTCGACATCATCGTCGACTCCTTCGCCCGCTTCGCGATCACGGGCGAAGGCACACCCGCGCCAACAAACCCCACACGCAGCCTGGTCATCACCGGCTACTACCGCCACGTCCGCAATCCGATGTACGTCGCAGTGGCCACCGCGATCCTGGGACAAGGGATCCTGTTCGGGAACGACAACGTCCTCGTTTACGGCCTGCTTGCTTGGGTCGTTTGTCACGCTTTTGTCGTTTTGTACGAAGAGCCGACACTGGCGAAAAGCTTCCCCGAAGCCTTCCGTACCTATCGCACCAACGTCCCGCGCTGGATCCCGCGTGTGACGCCTTGGCATCCGACGCAAGCGTGATCATCCTGAACAAAACTCAACTTGCATTGCCCACCCGGTGCAGCGCATGTCTGGGCACAACACGAAGACGTCTCAGGACATAGTCCCTGAAGTTTGTTAAGAGTGCGGGATGTTCGGCGCGCGCCATATTGTATGCGCGGCCGGAAGGGGCAGCGGCCCACCTCCGGTTTGATCGAGCATCGGCGTGGATTTGGCCGCGACGGCGAACAGACAGCTTCTCGACCGATAGAAGAAGCGCATCGCCACCCGGAACTGAACACAGACTTGCGTTTTATGTGCTGCGGGGAATTCCCGCCGAGACGTTCAGACCTTTCGCCCGCGAGAGCGAAGCAAGGAACAGCACCGATGCCGCACGAAAAAACCCCCTCCGAAGTCCTCAGCGAATTGATGAATGTGCCCTTTCCGAACGTCGCCTACCTGGAGGCGATGAAGCGCGTCATTGCAATGCAGAAGCGCATGCTCGACGACGTGCATCAGAACCTGGACAAATGGTTCGAACGCCGCGCCGAAGGCGCCGACGCGGCGGTGACGATGATCAACGAGCTGCGCGGCGAACGCGACAACGAAAAGCGCGCCGAGGCGTGGCAGCGTTGGGTCTCGGGCGCCATGGCCCGCATCATGGACGACGTGCAGACGCAGTTTGACATGATGTCGAAACTCACCGGCCAGCTCGCCGAGAACGGCGAGGTGAAGGTGCCGCCCGAAATGAAAGCGCACCCGCTGAACGGCAAATCCAGCGCGCACGCGATCCCGAAAAAGCCGTCGACTCAGCGCGCCAAAACCGTGGAACCGCGCGAGACACCGTCGTCCACTCACTGACGATCACCGTCGCCGGACTTGGGAATGAAGTTAATCCAGGTTCCGGCGACGATCGTCAGTCGCTCGCTGCAGCGCAAAAAGCAGATGACGAATTGTGCGCCATCGCACGCTCGTTTGCTGGACAATTGCCGATTGCTGCATCGCACCTTTGGTGTGGCGACTGAACAAATCTTAGTGTGCGCGTTTAGCTGTTGTTTAGGCCTGGACAATTTGTCACCAAACATTGGGGGACAAGTCATAAATCGTGTGTCAGCATGACGGCATAAGGTGGAGGTTGAATCTTCGGCTGCAGCACTCCGGCCGAGGGTGGACGAACCGCAGAACATGGGAGTGAGTGATGAAAGACCGGCTTTTCGAACTGGTGAAGTTGGGCCCTGAGCTGCGTGACGAAGCCAAACGTCACGGCAAGGGCGTGAACGAATCCTACATGGCGGTACACAAGGTTCTCTCGCGCGCGTTCAGCGAGGATGCACACTCGGTCCCGAGTGAAAATCTTCGCGCGCATTTGTCGAAGAAACTGCACGAAACGCTGCAGAGCTGCGCCTGAAAAGGCCGCGTTACTTCTTGATCTTACAGCGCAAGTATTTGGTCGCCGGCACTCCTGGGAGGGCCGGCACGCGCTCCTCGACCAGCCGATCCAAGCCCACGACCGACAGCCGCCGCTCGACCCCGCCTTCGCGATAAACAGCCGAAGACGCCGTCTCGACGCGGGTAAGCGCCAGAACCCGCGGCGTAGGCCCGCCCTCGTGCACCAACAACTTCCCGGGCTCAGCCTCGATCCACATCGTCCCGCCGTCGCCGAAGATCCCGACCGTCGAGGCCTGACGCACGCCTAGAGCCGGGCACGAATTCTTCGACAGAACGCCGCTATATGGTTGCCAGTTGAAGTCGACGCGGCCCCACGGACCTGCGAGCGATCGCGCCAAGTCATCCGCAGGCGCAGCCGCCGCCGACCCGCCGATGACCGAAACGAACATCGCCGTCGAAAGCAAAAACGCGCGCATGGGCAAACCCCGTCTAGCCGCCCTCAGTCTGAGCCCGCCCCGCCATTCCTTCAAGCAGGTCGCGCCACCATTCCGCATGCCGCCGCTGGAACAGCATCTCCGGGAAACCATGTTTGGCCACGTGCGCCGCAGGCACGCTGTCCCAACCCCGATGCTCGACGGTCACGCGCGTCTCTTCGCCCACGGCTTCGAAGCGCACCTCGACCTCGGTCGCCTGATCGGCCGTGAAGGTCGCCTGCCGCCAGCCGAACACCAGCCGCACGCCGGGCTCCCACACGGAGACCTTCCCAACCTCGAACACCTTCCCGTTGGCAAGCGTCTCAGTAAAACGCCCGCCCTGCCCGTCCGCCGCCGGCGGCTCAAACGCCAGCCGCCCCGGACTGCGCGGCGTGAACTGGAACATCTCGTTGGGCCGCCACCAAGCTCCGATCTCGCGCGTAAAGACGTCGAAGGTGCGCAAGGGCTCAGCCTTCACCCGCAACGCCACGATCACCCGCGAGGTCAAAGCTCAGCGCTCCAAATGCGTCTTGAACGCCGCCAATTGATCCGCCCACAGACGCTCCGTCGTCTCAAGCCAATCCTTGAGCGCCCCCAGCGACTCCGTCCGCAGCGCATACACACGAACGCGCGCGTCATAGTCGGGGTGCGTCTCGCTGACGATCCCCGACCCCTTGAGCATCCGCAAGTGCCGGCTCATCGCGGGCGCCGACACGCCCACCAGCCGCGAAAGATCGCCGGCATTCCGCGGCCCCGCTCGCAGCACATCGACCACCTTCCGCCGCTGCGGATCGGCCAACGCCGCCAGCACCGCGTCGACGGTCTGCGTCTTCGGTCGGGCGGCCTTGCGCGTCACACCCAACCTTCGATCTTCAGACCCGACGCCTTCTCCGCTTCCTCGCGCGAGACCGTCTTCACCGTTTGCCCGAAGGTCCAGATATGCCCTTCAGGATCGCGCGCCCGATACGTCCGGTCGCCGTAGAACTGATCGGCCGGATCCATGATGATCTCCGCCCCCGCGGCCTTCGCCCGCGCGCAATGCTTGTCGATATCCTCGCTCAGGTGAACGTGCACGGTCTGCGTATTCTTGCCATCGATCGAAGCCGGGCTCTTGTGATCGGCCGTCCACTCGTTGCCGATCATCACGATCCCGTTGCCGAAGCTCATCTCCGAATGTCCAAGGTTTCCCTCGGCATCGGTAATCAGCATGATGGTCTCGAACCCAAACGCTTTCTCTAGCCACTTCAGCGCCGCCTTGGGATCGCGATAGCAAAGCGCAGACGACAGAGAAGGACGGGGAGCGGCCATAGCTGTTTCCTTTCGGTGATAGACAATATTTCACCAAATCAACAACTATCTGTCAAGCCGCCCCTCGCCGAGGGATCGCGGACGGTCACCGCCCCGGCAGGAACACAAAGTCCATCGTATTGAAGTCGAGCGCAAACCCGCCCTCCGCACGCAGCACGTCCTGGCCCATCGCACCGTGCTCGTCCTTCTTCTCGCCGGAAACGGTCACGGACTCGATCCGCCGCGGCCGCCCGTCGGCGAGCACCGTCACGTTCCGCAGCACCCGCACGTCGATGGTCTGCGTGGCTCCTGCCCCGCCGATCGTGGATTTCTCCGTCGGCGCGCTCTGCACCACCGCCGGAAAGTCCGCCGCAAACCTCGCGTTCAGCGACGTCCGCCGCGCGCCGGAGTCGAGCAACATCCGCGTCCGCCCCGCGCCGCCGAACTCGACGATCGTCATCGGCCGCAGCATGTCGAGATAAAGATCGCGCACGTTGCCGCCCAACGGCGCCGACGGCACACCCACGCGAAACGCCTCGCCATCAGCCGTCTTCGCAAACTCGATCCGGCCCAGCCGCGCCAAAACCGGAAAACCCAAGATCGCGTCGATCTTGTAGACCCCGCCGCCGAAGGTCAGCGCCTCATCCGCCATCACCAGAAACACGGCATTGTGGAACGTGTTCCCCGCAATCTCGACGCGCTCGGCGATTCCCAACTGCGACGGCACGGCCTTCGCGGTCACGCTGCCGACAGTGATCGCATCCGGCAGCATGCGCACCTTCAACCGCGCCGCCGTCGACCGCGTGATCGTCGAATAGCCGGCGCCGGTATCCAGCACGAACTCCTGGTCGACCCCGTTCACGCTACCGATCGAGCGCGGCAACTCCGCCATATCGCGCTTAATCGCCACGCGCCCCTCGCGCAACGGCTCATGCGTCTGCGCCGCCTCGCCGCGCAGCGCGAACGCGACGTCGCGCGTCTGCTGCAGCGAGTGCCGCTCGCTCTCGCTCTGCCCGGAATCGGCAACCGCAAGCGCGCCGTCGAAAGCTGTCGCCGCCGCCGCATAATTGTTCGCCCGAAGCTGCACACCGCCCAGCAACGACAGGGCCTGCCGCCTCACCGCCGGCGGCATCCCGTTCGCCGCCAACGCCCGCGTCAAAGCCTCGACCGCCGCCTTGTCGTCGAACCGCATGGCGGCCGCCGCCCCGCTCAGCAGCCCAACCTGCGCCGGGCTCAATCCGGCCGGATTGCGCAACAGCGCCTCGACCGCCATCGGATCGTCGGCCTCCAGCGCCGCCGTCACCGGATCGGCTGCGGCCGCCGGCCCAACCAAACCCACCAGCGCCACAAACCCGAACAAGGCACGTCTCATGACTATTCTCCTTCACCTGTGATTAGTCACATGTGATATAGTGGGCCAGCAACCCGGTGAGAAGAGGCATGACGCTCAAATTCGCGATACTGGGACTTTTGGCGGAAAACCCGATGAGCGGCTTCGACCTCGTCGGCCAGTTCGACGTGGGCCTGTCGGTGATCTGGCCCGCCCCGCAGAACGAGATCTACAAAATCCTCCGCGCGCTCGAGAGCGAAGGCGCCATCCGCGTCGCCGATACGGGCCCCCGCGGCCGCATCGTCTACGCCATCACGCCGGAAGGCCGTACCGCGCTCACCGCCTGGCTGCGCGAACCCGCCGACTACACCATGCGCTATGAGCCGATGCTGAAAGCGGTCTTCATGCGCCAAGCGACACCCGCCACGCGCCGCGCGATAGCGAAGGCCGACGGCGCGTTCGCCGCCGAACAACTCGCCAAACTCCGCCAAGCCGACGCCAAACGCCGCGCCGAACGAAAGCCCGACCCAAGAGCCGACGCCCGCCGCCTCATCATCCTCTTCTACGAGGCAATGGAAAAATGGGCGAAGGAAGTGGCGGACGATAAATGACAACCTACAACTGTCATCCCGGACGCTAGCGAAGCCCGATCGCGAAGCGATCGTTGGCGAAGCTGCGAGCCGGGACCCAGGAGACCGGGCGCAGATTCTCAGCCCAGTCCCCTGGGTCCCGGGTCTCGCCTCGCTCGCCCGGGATAACAGTCAGTGAACTTGGACTGGTTCTAAGTTACTTCGCCTGAGGCCTGATCACCGCGTCCGGCAAACCGCGCTGCGGGCGCACGACCATCTCGTAGATGTTGAGGGTGATCGGTTGCGTCACCGCGTAGACGACCGCGCGCGCCACGTCGTCGGCGTGCGCGAACATCTGCGCCGCCTTCGCCTGCGCGCGTTCGATCACCTCGTCGGGCAGCTTGCCCGACATATCCGGCGCCGCGCTCTCGCCCATCGACTTCAGCAAACCCTCGATCACGGCCGGTGGAAAATTCCGTCCGAAGTTGGTCAGCACTGCGCCGGGCATGATCTGCACCACGCGAATGGAATCGTTCTCAAGCTCCATGCGCAGCGTATCGCCGATCATGTTCACGGCCGCCTTCGTCGCGCCGTAAACGCCGGCCCCCTCGCGCCGCCCGCCGATGGAGGAGATGTTGACGATGTGCCCTTCGAATTTGCCCTTGCGCATCGCCTTGATCGCGGCCTGCGATCCGGCGAGCAACGCCAGCACGTTCGTCTCGAACATCTCCTTCCAGTGTTCGAACTTGCCGTTCGCGATCGCGTCCGGATAAGAGAGGCCCGCATTGTTGACCATGATGTTGACGCGGCCAGTCTCCTTCACCGCGCGGTCCACAAGCCCGTTGATCGACATCGGGTCGCGCACGTCGATGACGGCCGCGTGCGCTTTGCCGTCCGCCTTGCGGATCTCATCGACAAGGCCCTTGAGCGACGTCTCGCTCCGCCCCGCCGCATAGACCTCCGCGCCTTCGGCGGCCAGCGCCCGCGCAATCGCGCCGCCGATTCCGCTGGACGCACCCGTCACGATCGCGGTTTTGCCGCCCAATGTCTTGGCCATGTGTTTCTCCGTCGTCGTTAGAGTGACGCCACTTGCTTGCCGGTCCTCAGGTCGAACTTACGGAACGGCAATTCGCGAATGCGCTTGGCCGTCAGCGCGAAGATCGCATTGCCGACCGCCGCCGCAATGGGCGCCGTGCCGGGTTCGCCTGCGCCGCCGGTGCGCGCGCCGGACTCGATGATGCGAACCTCATGCATCGGCGCCTGCGCCATGCGCACCATGTCGTAGTCCGGGAAGTTTTGCTGCACGACGCGTCCCTTGTCGATGGAGATCTCGCCGTACAGCGCCGCCGTCAAACCATAGATCGCCCCGCCCTGGATCTGCGCCGTGAACGTCGCCGGATTGACGACCTCCCCCGGATCCACTGCGCTCCACACGTTGTGAACGCGCACGCGCCCGTCTTCGCCGATCGAAACCTCCGCCGCCTGCGCGACGATGGTGCCGAACGCCTCGCGCATGGCGATGCCGCGCGCGCGCCCGCTCGCAGGCGCCGTGCCCCATCCCGCCATCTCAGCCGCCGCCTCAAGCGCCGCCTTGTGCCGCGGCGCACCGGCAAGATGCGCGCGGCGAAACTCGAACGGTTCCTTCCCCGCCGCATGCGCAAGCTCGTCCATGAACGTCTCGATGAAGAACCCTTGCTGCGTATGATCGACGCTGCGCCACGGCCCCCACGGAATGGGGTTGGTGCCCGTCGCATAGCGCGCCGCCTGATTGGGGAAGTCGTAGTTGACGCGAATGGCCTCCGGCGGATCGTGCTTCTCGTTGAACGTATGCAGCCACGCCGTGACTTTGCCGTCGCCGCTCACGACCGCCTTCATCCGCGCGACCGATGCATGACGATAAAAGTCATGCGTCATATCTTCTTCGCGCGTGTAGACCAGCTGCACCGGCCCTTCGACCTCGCGCGCCACCGCAATCGCCTTGTCGAGATAATCGAGCGTCGAACCGCGCCGCCCGAACCCGCCGCCCATCACCGTATGATGCAGCGTGACGTCCTCGACGGGCAGACCGCTCGTCTGCGCCGCCTGCACGCGCGCACCCAAGCCGTTCTGAAACCCGCCCCAGATGGTGAGCTTGCCCTTGTCGAACTGCGCCGTGCAGTTCACCGTCTCCATCGTCGCGTGAGCCAGAAACGGCACCCGATAATCCGCCTCGATCACACGGCCGCCCGCCTTCAGCGCCGCATCGACATCGCCGCTTGCGTGATCTTCCGTCAGATCGCCCTTCAGCGCCGCGCCCATGCTCGCAAAAATCGAGTCCTGAGTCAGCGCCGCATTCGCACCCTCGTTCCACACCGGCTTCAACGCCGCCAGCGCTTCTTTGGCGCGCCACGTATTGTCCGCGACCACGACGACGGCATCGGGAAGCTTCACGACCTTCTTCACGCCGCGCATCGCCTTGGCCGGCGCCTCGTCGACCGAAGCCAGCGTGCCGCCGAACACCGGCGTCGCCGCGACCACGGCATAGCTCATCTGCGGCAACCGCACGTCGATGCCGTATGTCGCGCTGCCGTCCACTTTCGCCGGAATATCGAAACGCGCGACAGGCGTGCCGACGATCGTGTAAGCCGACTTCGCCTTCAACGGCGGATCGATCGACGGTTCAAACGCAGCAGCCGCAGCAGCCATCTCGCCGTAGGTGGCGCTCTTGCCCGACGCATGCGTCAGCCGACTCTGCTTGGCGACGATCTCGCCCGCCGGCACGCCCCACGCCGCAGCCGCCGCCTTGATCAACATCTCGCGCGCTGCCGCACCCGCGACCCGCATCCCGCGCACGCCGGTAAAGCGCACGGCCGTGCTGCCGCCGGTGAGCTGCAAGTTCATGGTCTCGGCAATCTTGCGCGTCGCAAAATCCGCCGTGCCCGACATCCAACCCGGGATCGAGATGTCACCGCGCAAATACTCGCGCGCGAGCGCCCCGTTCGCGAACGCCATGTCGGCCGGCGCCTGCTCCATACGCACGAGCGACCAGTCGGCTTCCAGCTCTTCGGCCAGCATCATCGGCATCGCCGTGTGCGTGCCCTGCCCCATCTCGGAATGCGGCACGATAACGGTAACGGAATTGTCCGTGCCGATCCGCACCCACGCACTGAGCGCAGTTGCCCCTTCCTTCCCGATCAAGCCCTTCGCGCGATCGACCGTCGAAAACGGCGACAGCGCATAGCCGACGGCAAGCCCACCGGCTGCCGCAAGACCGGTGACGATCACGAACCTGCGTGAGACCATGCGAGTCTCTCCTCTAAGCTGCGCGTGCCGATTTCAGCGCGGCGACTTTGTTGCCTGTCTTCAGATCGAAGTTCTTGAACGGCAGTTCGCGAATGCGCGTGCCCGTCAACGCGAAGATCGCATTGCCGACCGCCGCCGCAATCGGCGCCGTCCCCGGCTCGCCGGCCCCGCCCGTCTTCGCACCGGACTCGATAATGCGAACATGGTTCTCAGGCGCGTCGACCATCCGGACCATTTCGTAGTCCGGAAAATTCTGCTGCACGACGCGCCCCTTATCGATCGAGATCTCGCCGTAAAGCGCCGCGGTCAGACCATAGATCGCGCCGCCTTGAATCTGCGCCGTGAAGGTCGCCGGATTGACGACCTCGCCCGGATCGGCGGCCGACCACAGCTTGTGCACGCGCACGCGCCCGTTCTCGATCGAAACTTCCGCGACCTGCGCCACGACCGTCGCGAATGCCTCGCGCAGCGCAATGCCGCGCGCCCGGCCTTCAGGCGCCGGCGTTCCCCATCCGGACATCTCTGCCGCCGCTTCCAGCACCGCCTTGTGCCGCGGCGCGCCCGCCAGATGCGCACGGCGGAACGCAAACGGATCCTGGCCCGCCGCATGCGCGAGTTCGTCCATGAAGCACTCGATGAAGAAGCCTTGCTGCGTATGATCGACGCTGCGCCACGCACCCCACGGAATCGGATTGGTGCCGTTCACATAGCGCGACGCACGGTTGGCGAAGTCGTAGTTCACGAGGAGCGAATCCGGCGGATCGTGCTTCTCGGTGAACGTGTGCAGCCAAGCGGCCACGTGCCCCTTGTCGTCGAGCGCCGCCTTCATCCGCGCAACCGACGCGTGGCGATAAAAACCCTGCGTCATGTCTTCTTCGCGCGTGAAGACGACCTGCACCGGCCCCTCGACCTGTCGCGCGACCGCAATCGCCTTGTCGATATAGTCGTAATACTGCGGCAAGCGCCGGCCGAACCCGCCGCCGATAGCGGTGTAATTCAGCGTCACGTTCTCGATCGGCAGGCCCGCGGTCGCCGCCGCACGCGCACGCGCGTCGAGCCCGCCTTGGAAGCCGCCCCAAATCGTGAGCTTGTCACCTTTGAACTCCGCCGTGCAGTTCATAGTCTCCATCGTCGCGTGCGCGAGATAAGGCACGCGGTACGACGCCTCGACGACGCGCTTGGCGCCCTTAAGCGCCGCATCGACATCGCCCGTCGCGTGATCCTCGGTGAACTCGCCTTTGTCGAGCGCCTTCTCCATCCCGGCGAAGATCGAGGCTTGCGTCACGTTCGCGTTCGCGCCCTCGGTCCACTTGGGACTGAGCGCCGCCAGCGCTTCCTTCGCCCGCCAGGTGTTGTCCGCGACGACCGCAACGGCGGCCGGCATCTTCACCACCTTCTTGATGCCGCGCATCGCAATCGCTGGCGCTTCGTCGACGGACGCAAGCGTACCGCCGAACACTGGCGAGGCCGCGATCACCGCATAGCTCATGCCCGGCACGCGAAGATCGAGTCCGTAGACGGCGCTGCCGTCGCACTTGCCCGGAATGTCGAAGCGCGCGATCGGCTTGCCGACGATCGTGTAATCCTTCTTGGCCTTGAGCGGCGGATCGATCGGCGGATCGTACGCTGCCGCGGCCGAAGCCATCTCGCCATAGGTCGCCGACTTGCCGGAGGCATGCGTGAGCCGGCTCGCCTTCGCGACGACCTCGCTCTCCGGCACGCCCCACGCAGCAGCCGCAGCCCTGATCAGCATCGAGCGCGCCGCGGCACCGGCGACACGCATGCCGCGAATGCCGGTCGTGCGCACCGACATGCTACCGCCCGTCGTCTGCAGGTTCATGAACTCAGCCATCTTGCGCGTCGTGAACACGGCCGTGCCCAAGAGGAAGCTCGGGATCGACGTGTCGCCGCGCAAATACTCAAGCGCCATGGCGCCGTTCGCGAACGCCAGATCGGCCGGTGCCTGCTCCATGCGCACCAGCGACCAATCCGCATCAAGCTCTTCGGCGCACATCATCGGCAACGACGTGTGCACACCCTGCCCGATCTCGGCATGCGGCACGAACACGGTGACCGTGTTGTCGGTCCCGATCCTGACCCACGCCGAAAGCGGCGTCGCGCCCTCCTTGGCGATAAGCCCCTTCGCCTGATCGAGCCTCGACCACGGCAGCAACGCATACCCGACCGCGAGCCCGCCTGCAGCGGCAACGCCGCCGCCGATAATCAACAACCTGCGTGTGAGCGACATGACCGCCTCCTACGCCTTCGCGGCCAAATGAATGGCTTCGCGGATCTGCGCATAAGCCCCGCAGCGGCAAATGTTCGTCATCGCTTCGTCGATCTCGGCGTCCGTAGGCTGCGGCTTTTCTTTCAGCAGCGCCACCGCCGCCATGATCTGCCCCGACTGACAGAACCCGCATTGCGGCGCCTGCGCGTCGATCCACGCCTGCTGCACCTTGTGCAACGTGTCCCCGGTCTTGAGCCCCTCGATCGTCACGACCGATTGCCCCGCCACCGCCGACGCCGGAATGGAGCAACTGCGCGCCGCCACGCCGTCGATCAGAACCGTGCAAGCCCCGCAGGCCGCAACACCGCAGCCATACTTCGTGCCCGTCATGTTGAGCACGTCGCGCAAAACCCAAAGCAGCGGCATGCCTTCTTCGACATCCACCTCGTGCGCCGTTCCGTTCACAGTAATCGTGGTCATCTGGCGATCCTCCTCGCTGTCCCTTTGGCAGTCGGTTGCTTCACGCCCCCCGGCGCTTCGACACCCGCGCAAATCACGTCGATCATGCGCTTAAGCGATTGCGCATACTTCGCCTCGCTCTCACCCGCATGCGCGGCCTTCACACCTTTGGCCGCCACTTGAACCATCTCCGTCACGTCGCGCGGTGTCATCCCGCCGCGCAGTTTGAACCGGCCGTCGCGCACGAACGCGGCGACGACGCCTTCAAGCTCTTTCTCGAACCTCTTGCCGAACGACGACACCGCCGCGCCGCACAACCGCCCGCTCTCTTCGATCAACTCCGCCGCATACGTCGAGCCCTGAATGCGCGACACCAACGCTTTGTGATAGGCGAGCATCACGCCGGCAATCGCCTCAGACGCGCGCGGCGCACTCTTCGCCACGGCCGCCTTCGACGCATCGAGCGCGCCTTCGTGCAGCGCATCGACGAGACCCGCGAACAGCGCCTCTTTGGAGGCGAAGTGATGGTAGAGCGCCTGACGCGACAGCCCGGCCTCTTCCGCCACCATCGCCATCGCCGTCTGGCGAAAGCCGTGGCGCGCAAAGACGACCTGCGCCGCCTTCAGGATTCCGTCCTTGGGTTCCATGACGACAGATTTGACAATTTCCGACGATCTGTCAAACGCGGCAAAATTCGCGCGCTAGTAGATCCACCGCATCGCAGCACGCCAATACTCGACCATCGAGGCCCACATGCCCCCGGCGTCGGCGGCGGAGTCATAGCGCGCGAAGGTGGCCTCAACCTCCGGATCGATGGCCCGCGCCGCACCGCGGTCGGCCTTGCCACCGTCTTCGTCGCCCGCCCGCGTCTTGGCCGTACCCCGCGCGAACAGCAGCAGCGCGTCTTGCGGCTTCACCTTCAGCGCCGCGTCATAATCGATGACGGCCGTGCGAAAGAACCCAAGCCGCAGGTAAACGAACGCCCGACCGCCCAACGTCTCCGCATCGTTCGGCTGAATGCGAAGCGACTCGTTGCAGTCCGACAGCGCGTCTTCCAGATCGATGTTCAACACCGCCCGCGCCCAGCACCGCTCGTGCAGCGCGTTGGCGTCTTCCGGCGTGAGCGCGATGGCCTGCGTGTAGTCCTCGATCGACTTGCGATACTCGCTCTTCTGCAGCAGCGTGTTGGCGCGGTTGTAATAGGCCTTGGCCAGTTCCGCCCCGACGGCCTTCCCCGACTTGATCACGTCGTTGCAGCCGGAGATCCGCATCTCCGCGAAGATGCCTTCGCCCCCTTGGCAATTGGTCCAGGCGCGCGTCGTCGTCACGCTGTCGGCGTCCGCGACAGGCGCACCCAAAACAACGGCAATCGACATCGCCCAAAGAGGCAGTCGAATCATAGTCACATGCCCCAGTCCCTTGACCTGACTCTTACCACACACGCCTATGGGCCGCAGCCCTTGACGCCCGGTTGTGCAACCGCCGACCATTGCGCCGCACACGGAGAATCAGCATGTCCCGAACGGGCAAGATCCTTATCTACGGCGCCACCGGCTACACCGGAAAATTGACCGCCCGCACCGCTAAAGCTCAAGGATTAAAGCCAATTCTCGCCGGCCGCAGCGCCGACAAGGTGAAACCCTTGGCCGAGGAACTCGGCCTCGAATGGCGCGCCTTCGATCTTGCGGACAAGGCCAATCTCGACGCCGCCCTTGGCGAAGTTGCCACAGTGTTGCACATCGCCGGCCCCTTCTCCGCCACGTCGAAGCCGATGGCGGACGCCTGCATTCGCACCAAAACGCACTATCTCGACATCACGGGCGAGATCGCGGTCTTCGAATCACTCGCCAAGCGCGACGCCGAAGCGAAGGCCGCGGGCGTGATGCTGCTGCCCGGCGTCGGCTTCGACGTCGTGCCCTCCGACTGCCTCGCCGCGCACATCAAGCGCCGCCTGCCCGATGCCGAGGACTTGAAGATCTACATCGGCGGCCTCTCCGGCGTGTCGCGCGGCACGGCGAAGACGATGGTCGAAGGCGTCGCCAAAGGCACCAGCGTCCGCCGCGACGGCGACATCGAGTTGCTGGAAGGCCAGAACGAAGACCTCATCGACTTCGGCACCGGGCCTAAGCCCACCATCGCCATCAGCTGGGGCGACGTCTCGACAGCGTATCACTCGACTAAAATCCCGAACATCGAAGTCCATTTCGAAATGACGCCCGAGATGAAGGGCATGCTGAAAATGCCCACGCTCGTGAAGGCATTCCTGGGCCTGTCTTTCATGCAATCGTTCCTGAAGCACCAAATCGACAAACGCCCCGAGGGCCCGACCGACGACGAACGCAAGCGCGGCCACGCGATTCTCATCGGCGTCGGCCGCAACGCCAAGGGCGACACGGTGCGTTCGCGTTTGCGCACACCCGAAGGCTATTCGCTGACCGCGCTCACCGGCCTCGACATCGCCAAGCGCGTCGCGAACGGCGAAGCAAAACCAGGCTTCCAAACGCCCAGCCTCGCCTTCGGCGCCGACTATGTCACCACCTTCGAAGGCGTCACGCGCGAAGACCTCAACACCTGATCGAAGGAGGACATTTTGCGCCATCGACAAACGTCGCGCCGATGCTGAATACCTATCGGTATGGCAGCAACGATTGATCCGGGTACCTTCAAAGAAGCATTGATCATCCTCGGTTCCGCCGCAGTGGTGATCCCCGTTTTTTATCGCCTCAAGCTAAGCCCCGTTCTGGGGTTTCTATTGGTCGGCATGGCGGTCGGCCCCTTCGGCCTCGGCGCTTTCGCCACGCAATACCCGGCCCTCTCCTGGGTCACGATTCCCAATCATGAAGACATAGAACTCGTCGCGGAGTTCGGCGTCGTCTTCCTGATGTTCATGATCGGCCTGGAACTGTCGTTCGAACGCCTGCGCACCATGCGCAACCTCGTCTTCGGCTTAGGCTCGGTCCAACTCATCCTCTCAAGCGTGGCGATCGCCCTCTTGTGCCTCCTCCTCGGCATGCAACTGGTGCCGGCGGTCATCATCGGCGTGGCGCTCGCGATGTCATCGACCGCCGTCGTCGTCCAAGTCCTGTCGGAGGAGAAACGTCTCGGCACCTCCGTCGGCCGCTCCAGCTTTTCGGTCTTGCTCTTTCAGGATATCGCCGTCGTCCCTATCCTGTTCGGCGTCAGCATGCTCGCCCTCGACGTTGAGGGCGGCATCCTCGGCCGCTTCGGCATCGCCCTCGGCCAAGCCGCCTTCGCCGTCGTCGCCCTCATCGCCGGCGGAAGGCTTCTGCTTCGTCCCCTGTTCCGTCAGGTCGCGAAGACCCGCAGCCCCGAACTCTTCATGGCCGCCTGCCTTCTGGTCATCATGGGCACCAGCCTCATCACCGCCATCGCCGGCCTCTCCGCCGCCATGGGCGCCTTGATCGCAGGCCTGCTGCTCGCCGAGACCGAATACCGCCGCCAGATCGAAGTGCTGATCGAGCCGTTCAAAGGCCTCCTCGTCGGCGTCTTCTTGATCTCGGTCGGCATGACCCTCGACCTCGTTCAGGTCGTCCAAACGCCGGTCGCCGTCGTCATCGCAGCCACCGGCCTCGTCGCGCTGAAGGCATTGATCGTCGCCCCTGCCGCGCGCCTCTTCGGCTTAAGCTGGCTCACCGGCATTCAGGCTGGCCTCCTCCTCGGCGCCGGCGGCGAGTTCTCTTTCGTCGTCATCAACCTCGCCGTCGGCGAAGGCTTGATTCCCGCAGCGACCGGCAAGTTCGCCCTTCTTGCGGCGGCCATCACCATGGCCTCGATCCCGCTGCTGTCGAAACTCGGCAAGATGCTGGAGCAGCGCCTGCCCAGCAGCGTCGACGGTCCGATCGCCCAGATCGCCGTGCCGGACGATGAAACGCCGCGCGTGATCATCGCAGGCTTCGGCCGCGTGGGCGAGGTCGTGGCTTCAATGCTGGACACCCACAACGTCCCCTATGTCGCGATCGACTCCGACATCCGCGTCGTGACCAAGGGCCGCGACAACGGACAGCGCGTCTACTACGGCGACATGAAGAGCGTTGACTTCCTGCGCCGCTGCCATCTCGACACCGCCCGCGCGGTCGTCATCACGATGGACTCGCGCACGGCGGTCGACCAAGTCGTCGCCGTCGCAAGAGCCGAGCGCAAAGACCTGCAAATCATCGCCCGCGCCAAAGACGCCCGTCACGCCGCCCACTTGTACCGCATGGGCGTGAGCCACGCCGTCCCCGAAACCATCGAGGCCAGCCTGCAGTTATCGGAAGCGGTCCTGGTCGATGTCGGCGTAGCCATGGGCCCGGTCATCGCCTCGATCCACGAGAAGCGCTCCGAGTTCCAAGCCCAAATCCAGGAAGCCGCCCCCGAAGGCACCGAAGTCATCATCGGCCGCCGCCGCCTCCGCGACGTCCAAACCGCGACCGACTAACGCCGGTCGTCAGAGCGTGATGCCGAGCTTCTTCATATCGGCGTCGACCTTCGCGCTCATGCCGCGCGCGTCCGCCATATCTTTCTCGCCCGAACTGTCGCCGGCCTTTTTCTTGGCGGCGCCGCGCGCATAGAGCGCTTGGTAATAGGTCGGCACGCGGTTCACCGCGCCATCGAAGTACTTCACCGCATCGGAATACTCGGCCGACTGATACGCGACCACGCCCCGCATCATGTACGCAGGCGCAAAGTCCGGCTTCAGCTTCATGACCTGATCGAGGTCGGCCTTCGCCTCGGCCGTCTCGGCCCGCGCCATGTGAACGAGCCCGCGCTGAAAATAGAACTCCGGTCCCGCCCGCGTAGAGATCGCCTTGTTCAAATCCGCCAGCGCTTCGTCCAGCTTGCCCATCGCGAAATACGCGGCCCCGCGCGTCGCATAATAGTCGGCTTCGTACGGATGTTTGACGTCACCCGATTTGATGATCTTCGTGCACGCGGGAATCTGCTGCTTGGGCGTCGAATTGTTCAGCCCCATGCACGTGCGCAGGTCGTCCTGCGTCAGCTGCCCGGGCTTCGGCCCTTTCGGCTTCGGCTTTTCCTTCGCCTCGGCCACGCCCAGCGTGAACGCAAGCGACAGCGCGGCAAGCGCGGTGAGCAGAACCCGCATCATTGTCATCAGCCTTTGTTCAACGCCGCCAAGTAGTCCTTGGCCTGCTTGTTGTCCGGCGCGATGGCGAGCACGGCCTGGAAGTCCGACTTGGCCTTTTCCTTCTCGCCCTTCGACGCATAGATCGCGCCGCGGTTCATCAGCGCGATGGTGAGCTTCGGATCGAGCTGAAGCGCCTTGTTGAGATCGGCAAGCGCCTGCGCCTCGTTCTTGTCGGCCATATACGCGCTCGCGCGCGCCGAATAGCCGGCCGCATCCGACGGCTCAAGTTCGATCGACTTCGTCAGGTCCGCAATGGCCTTCTTGTTCTCGCCTTTTGCGAGATAAGCCATGCCGCGATTGCTGTAGGCCGGCGACGACTTGCCGTCGAGCGAGATCGCTTTGTTCAGATCAGCCATCGCCAAATCAGCCTTGCCCTGGCCAATCAGGATCCCCGCGCGCGCGACATAAGCGCGTGCGAAAGTCGGGTCGGTTTTGATCGCCGAATTGAAATCGTCGAGCGCCGTCTTGCCGCCGCCCAAACGTAGATACGCCGAGCCGCGATTATAATAGGCACCCGCCTTGTGCTTCCGGCTCACCTGGCCGTTGATGACCTTGGTGCAGGCATCGATGAGTTCTTGCCAACCGACATGCTGCTTGCCGAAGCATTGCGCCGCCGACTTCTTCAGCGCCGCTGGCGCTTCTTGCCTAGCGGCGCTCGCCGGCGCCAAAACGAAAGCCACGGATATCGCTCCAATGGTCAACCAAAGTTGCGCGCGCATAGACTCGCTCTCTTGCGTTCGGCCGGCAGTGACGGCGGACGGCGTTAAGCGCCGTCGGCCGAAACCTATAGACCTTGCTTGTTGCCGTTCAGGATCGACGACACTTCGTCGATGCTGTTGCTGCTGCCCGTGTTCGCGTTCGCGTTCGAAGTCTGATTGCCGACCGAATCTTGGTCGGTGTTGACGATCGCGCCGTCCGAATTGTTGATGATGACGCAGTTGTTGTTCGCCGTCGCCGACGAACCACTGCCCGTCGCGCCGTCGCCGCCCGCGCCGCTCGTGCCGCCGCAAACGATGGTCGTTCCCGAGCCGCTGCCCGAACCGCCCGAACCGGGGTCTTCGATCTGCTTGATCGCCACAGCCAAACCGGCGCGGTTCACCGGCGTGAAATCCCACGGCTCTTTGCCGCCCAGGGCATCGGCTTGCGCAGCACCTGCACCGGCCAACATGGCAACGCCCATGGCGGCGCTCAGCATCGTTCCAATTACAAGCTTGCTCATCGCAAAAATCCTTATGTCCCCAATCTGTCTGGAAACGGGCGGGAGAAACTCCCGCCCGTCATTTTGTAGGCAACCAACCCGAAGGTTAGTCGACGCTCGGCACGCCAACAGTGATGCTGACGTTATTGCCGACAGCCGTCGCCACCGAGTTCACGATCGGACGACCCAGCTTGTTGCCGAGCAGATCGCCGGTCACCGGATCAACATTCGGCGACAGGTTCGAGTACTCGTTCAACGACACGTCGCAAACGTTCGACACCGCGCTGACGTTCGCATACGCGAACTGCGTGATGTCGGCGATCACAACGTGATTGCTGAGGGTCGGCGTGCTGACCGTGGGATTCGGATAGTTATGGCAGTTCTTATCCCACGACTGGCACTGCTGCCCGCCGCCCGTCTTCACGGTGGCGAGACCCGCAGTGGCGGTTCCGTCAACTTCCGATTCCAAGGTGACGCTCAGGTTGTTGGCAACGGCCGTGGCCGTGCTGTCAACCGTGGCGTTCTTGATGTTGAACACGGTCGAGGTCGCCTTGATTTCCGCCGGCGTCAGGAAGCCGATACCGGACGCCAAGGTGAAGAGGATCGCCAGATCGGTGTGGAGGTTGCCCTCGCCACCGCCCTGATATCCGCCACCCGGGCTCTGCACGCTGTTCGCACCAGGCATCGCCTTAGCCAGCGTGTCCCAGTCGTAGTAGTTGCCCAGCGTGTTCGCCACGAACTGACCGTCGTGCAGGAACACCGGCACGTCGGACGTGATCGACTGGTTGTTACCAACCGCCGTCGCCGCGCTTACGACGGACGGGAGCTGGTAGACCGCGTCGAATGCGGCTTCGTCGATATCAACTTCCGGATAGCAATAGCAGAAGTTGTAACCGCGATCGTACTTGCCCGAAAGCATCGGGGCTTGAACCGGGTAGTGCAGATCGACGTACTGGTCGCGATCATACTGCTTGTTATTGATGTCGTGGACAGTCGACGTGGCAGTGACGTTACCGAGGAAGATTTGAAGCTTCTCGATTTCGACCAAGCCCGTGGATTCCAGGTCGATATCGATGTCAACATCGATGTCTACCGTTTCCTTCACGTCCTTGTGCCAGTCCCAATCCACATCATCGAACGCCATGGCCGGAGACGCGGCCATAGCGCCGATCGCGAGAACGCCGAGGCTTGCGGCCAGGGTTCTCACGCTCTTTAGCGCTGTCATTGTTTGGTCTCCCCATTAGGTTTCAGCTGCTCTAAATAAGACGACATATGGTCGTTCTCAACGAGGGCGCAGCTAGGATCCCTCGGGAGTCTCAGGAAGTCGGTCATGATCTGGTAGACAGACATCTCGGCGACCGAACGCACGCCGAGCTGCAAGGGCTCGTTACGCACGTGGCCGGCTTCGAGTTCGACCAGCGTCGAGTCCCAAAAGCGGAACACGTCGGCTTCGACTTCGTATCCGTAAATCTGCTTCTGCAGCGACGACACATACGCCACCGCAAAGTTCTTCGAGTTGATGACGCGCAAATCCATCGCGACGTTGACGACCGCCATGCGCGCACCGCCGCCGACGCCCGCAACGCGCAGGCCGATGCCGCCGGTCACGATGTTGTAGTTGAGCTCGGTCAGCGCGCCGACGAGAACGAAGTCCGTCGCAGGCAACTTGCCGAAGCCGTCCAACGGACGATTGAGACGGTTCTGTTCCGCAAGCTTCACTTCCGCGAGCGGAATGCGCAGGTCATAGCGTTCGACCAAATGCGCCTTGCCGGTCTTGTACAGCGCGCTCATCACCATTTCGGCGGCGCCCTGGGTCAGATTGTTCCCGGCCTTGTCGTAGTACTGAACCTGCCCCGTCTTGTCCGCGATTTCGCCGACCGCGAACACCGGCAACGTCGACGCCGCAACCGTCTGCAGTTTCCGCAGACATTGGCTATACGGCGTGTCGTTCGATGTGACCGGGTAGACCACCAAGGGCTTCACCCCCGTTTGGTCGCCGGGCGCAAGGCCCGCACAAGATGTAAGCGTCGTCGACACAAAAAGCCCCAGTGCAAGGGCCGTCAGGCGTTTCATATGTCCCACCCCAAATGCGCGCGTTTGGGTTGCCCCCACATAATATTGAGGTCGCGCCACCCAGCGCCGTTGGGCGGAAATTACGGTGAGTTCACACGCGATAGCATTGGAGACAACGGCTCAGCTTTCGCGTCATACGAATTACCCCAAGGGTGTGTTCCCCCGTCGAAATGCGCAGGCCCCCAAAGGGCACTCCATTTGGCGTACCCCCAACGGTCGCTGGGTGTGGACAAAAGTCCCCGACACCGAGTGAGAGCACTCGAACCGCACGCAAGAAGTGCAACGGAGTGGTCCGCAGCGTGACGGGCGTCACTTTCGGGGTAGCGTTGAAGAACGCTTCCCGCGCTCCATTTCATTTGCAATGATTTACGCGCGAGTCGCGAACCCGCGATGCGTTCAGCCCGTTTGAGGATCGTCATGAGACACAATCGCAAGATTTTGGCCGCCGCTGTTTCGGCGATGGCCCTCGCCGGCGTCTTCACCGGTCCCGCAACGGCTGGCGACAAGTTCGCCTTTCCCAGCATGAGCGGGGCGACGATCACCGCCGCACCGCAGTTCGCGCCGCCGGCCGCTGAAACGAAATCGGCGCTATCGCCGAATTTGGGCGCCTTTGGCGTAAAGGGCATGAAGGCGGACAAAATTCCCCTGCCGCTCGTGACGCCGAACTACGGACGCTTCGCCGCCTTCGCGCCCAGCGCCGACGCCTATGCGTATCGTTTCCTCACGCATGCGCTGGCCTCGCAATCGTTCGCGAACTACGCCGCCGACTACGCGCGCCTCTTCGCGCCGGGTTATGCGGTGACGGCGTGGACGGACCGCGTGTCGGGCGTGATCGACACGGGTTACGGCAGCGCGATCGACAGCTGGACGGCCGGCGCCTACTACATGGGCCGCGTCCGCGGCCCGGTGCGCCGCCGCGAAACCACGCCCGATCTGACCCGCATGCCCGAATTCCGGCCACACCCCGAACTCGAAACCCACCCGACGTTCAACAACACGAACTAGGCGGACAATTCTACAACGAACGTTTGGCGGCGATTCAGTTTCACCACGAAGGCGCGAAGTACACGAAGTTTCACAAAGGGCGGCCACGTGCCGCCTTTTCGTTTTTCGAAAGAGTCTCACGCGAAGGCGCGAAGGCGCGAAGAAGAAAGGACGCGAAGTGTTCCCGTTGAGGAACCGCTTTCATGGCAACAACCCGTTGCCTGGCGCTTCGCGCCGAAAAGATGTCTCCCGGCGCGCAGCGCCATCCTCCGATTGAAACGCAGCTCACATCGAAGGCAACGCTCTAGTTTTCGCGTCTTTTCTTCTTCGCGGCTTCGCGTGAGATTCTTTCTTGTCCGCACATAACGAAAAGGGCGGCACGTGGCCGCCCTTTGTGAAACTTCGTGTACTTCACGCCTTCGTGGTGAAACTCACGCGGCGAGCGCTCACAGCGTCAAGCCGGTTTCGAACGTCCGTTACCGCGCTGGCTGTTGCTGCCGTTGTTGGTCAGGCCATGCTGCACGGCCCAGATCGCAACTTGCGTGCGGTTCGACGCGCCGAGTTTGCGCAGCACGGTTTTCAAGTGAACCTTCACCGTCGCCTCGGTGATCATGAGATCCTTCGCGATCGACTTGTTCGAATGCCCGTCCGCCAAGCGGCGAATGATGTCGATCTCGCGCTGCGACAGCGCGACGTCGCCCACGCGCACGCGCTCGCTCGTCCCCGTCTGGTTCGCCCGCATCGCACCCAGAAAGTCGGTCAGCATGCTTGGGAAAACTTTCTCACCCAGCGCGACCAGCTTCAAAGACTCGATCAGCGCGCTCGCCGAAATGCTTTTCAGCAAATACCCGTCGGCGCCTGCCGAAAACATATCGGCCAAATGCGAAAGCTCCGCCGACTCCGCAAACACCACCGTGCGCGCTTGCGGCTGCGCAATCTTCAGGCTGGCCACCGACTCAGACCCCTGCGCGAAATCAAGGATAATGAGTTGGGGCGCGGGCCCCTCGGCGCACGAGCGCGAAATCTCGGCGACGGTCCCCGCCTCACCCGCGACGGCGAACCCTTTGCCTTCAAGCTGCGCGCGCAGTCCTGACCGCAGAAGCGGATGCGCGTCGATAAGCCAAACAATCGTGTTATCCACCAATGCCCCCCGCATTGTGTTCGTCTTCCAAGGCGTTTCACTCGAATGGAAAAACCGGCCAGACCCCAAAAAACGCCGCGTTTCCCTTCGGAAACCCACGGGCGGAACGCGCCATGAGCTAACTCCAATTAGATTGGAGACGACACTTTAGTTGTAAACCACAAGCGCGCGAAGGTGCCATGTGACAGTCGGCACAGCGGGAATGAATTCCTTCCCACCGTGCGGGTTAACCATTGAGCATATCCAAGCGCGCAAACGCGTCGCTCTCACAACCCGGCGATGAATGCGCGTATATCGCCGAGGACCAGAGCGGGCTCGTCGCGGAACGCACCGTGACCGCAGCGGTCGTATATCCGAAGCGTCATGCGCTTGTCACCGATCGATTGGACGATTTCCTTGGCCAAATGCGGCGGCGTGATCGGATCCTCCGCGCCGGCAAGCACAAGTGTCGGACAAGCCACACGTTTCAGCGCCGCGCGAAAATCCATCCGATGGATCTCGCACCCCGGCAACGAAAAGTGCCGGTAAACCTCGCGCCGCATCACCGCCCGCGCCTGCGCATCCGCCCCGCCGGCGCGCGGCTGCGTATTATAGAGCGGCATGCAGACCTGCATGTACGTGTCGAATTCGCCGTCGGTTCCCGAGCTCCAAAACCGTTCCGCAACGGCCCGCGCCTCGGCCCCACCCTTGTCTTCGAAGAGCTTGAGACTCGCCGGCAAATCCATCCGCGCCGCCGTACTCGATAAAATCAGCGCGCCCGGATGCGAGGGATGCCGCGTCGCATAGGACTGCGCCACCATCCCACCGAACGACTGACCCAGCACGATCGGCTTCTCGATGCCCAGCGCATCGCAAAAATTCCTAACGTCATCGCCCCAACGATCCAGCGTCCACGTCTTCGGATCGCTGGGCTGACTGCGCCCGTTGCCGCGATGGTCGATGTAGATGACCTGCGCCATATCGGCGAACGCATCGAAGTCCGGCCGAAACCCCGAATGATCGAACCCCGGCCCGCCATGCATGACGATCAGCGTCGGCTTCTCCCGCATCCGCGACCCGTCGATCGAAAGCTTCGACCCGACCACATCGAAGAAAATGCGCTGCCCATCGTCGACGGTGATGAACATAGAACCTTTCCTGGAGTTCCGGTGGCGCCGCAGGCGCCCATTCACCACAAAGCCACGAAGAACACAAAGGTCCACGAAGCTGCTCGTGCCTCTTGGTGCGACTTTGTGTTCTTCGTGGCTTCGTGGTGAAGCCGAATCCAAATCGCGCTAACGCGCGAAAGCAACCTAGGCCGCCAACTCGTGTGCCGGCTCCGCCGCATACGCGTCAGCAAACCGCACCCAGCGATGGCGCTTGAGATCATAGAGCTGACACATGCGCGTCAGCTGCCAGTGATAGGCGGGCGTCCACACGCGCACGAGCCCGTGGTCGTTCTTCTCTTCGACGACAGCCTGCGCCGCCTTCAGTTCCTGCAGCGGAATGCCGACGTTCAGATGGTGCGCCTGATGCTGCATGATCCGGTGCATCAGGCGGTCGAGCCATTCCGGAAACACGACATGCACCGTCCCCGCCAGCGACTGCTCGACAGTGGAAGGCTGCCCCGTCGGCGCCATCCAGCGCACGTCCAGCCCCGTATGCTGCACGATCGAGAGGAACGAAATGAACGCGTTCCAGATCAGGAACGGCACCAAGAACGCGAACACGAACGCATTCACGAACGCAGCCCCGACATCCCCGTCGCCGGCAACGGTCAGCGCCACCAGCGTGGTCAGCAAAATGAACTCGATGAAATAGAGATAGACCAGCACCAGATCGAACCACACCCGCGCCGTCATCGGCGGATCCTTCTGCGTGAACGGCAGCAGCATCTGCGGAAACCAAACATCCAGCAGATAAAAGAACGGCTGCCCCCACAGACTGCGGATGAAGCGGTAATAGGTCCGCCGCCCCCACGACGCGTTGCGGTAATCTTCCACCGTCATCGGCGGAAACGCATTGTCGACGCCCAGCTGCGTGGTGAAGCGGTGATGCACCCGGTTGTGGTGATGCTCCCACAACGAAAACGGATGCAGCGCCGGCAGGAACGCGATCGTCCCGAAGAACCGGTTCACGTCCTTGCTGTTCGAAAAACTCTGATGCCCCGCGTCATGCCCCACGATCGCGGCCAGCGAAATCATCGTGCCCGCGCCGAACGAAAACAAAAGCTTCAGCCAAACGGCTTCCGCTGCGATCGCGCCATAGACGAACGCTGCATAGACGATGAGATCCAACACCAGATAGGTGATCGACAACGTCGCCGACCGCTTCGCAAACGGCGCGAGCGTCATACGGTCGATATCGATCTGACCCATCTTCAAGAAGTCCTGCGCGTTAACCTTCTATTAAGTATAGGCGCTCGCAGGGCGCGCGACAACAAACGCGAGACGACACGCCGCACGCGTTTGTATCAATCGTTAATGGATCAGCGAAACGTCAGCTGCAGCGTGATCATGTCGGCGTCGGCGTCCGTGCGCCCGACAAGATTGCCGCGCACCTCGTTCCCCGGCGTTGCAGCCGACAGGAAGATGGGCTCGTCCGGGAACATCAGCCGCGAATAGCCAACCTGCACCGCCATCGTCTCAGTCAGGTCATGATGGACGCCGAACGCAACCCACGTGCGGTCGGAGTCGGTAATGCGCGGATCTCGCGTTCCATCGCGCGTCGGGCTCTCGTCGAAAGCGACGCCTGCGCGAAAGATCCAATCGGCTTGCGGCTGATAGCGCAACCCGACCGCGCCCAGCCACGTGTCCTTCCAGTCGTAGATCGTGAAATTGTCCGGCTGGCTCGGATTCGCAAAGCGCACGCGCAGTTCCGCAATCTCGCTCCACTGCGTAAACCCGGCCTCCGCAAGCACGGCCCATTCCGGCGTCAGATCGAACCGCGCGCCTACCTGCGCCACCGCCGGCGTCGTCAAATCGACGAACCCGCGCGTATCGACAAACGCACCCGTGACGCCCGACAGCACCGCGCCGACCCCGGCCGTATCCAGCTCGAAATCGACATCGCCCTGCAGCTCATGCGCGACCGCCGAACGATAGAACGCCCCCAGTGAGACGCCGTCCGTCGGTCGCCACTGCACACCCAAGATGAAACCAAAGCCCCAATCGCTGCCCACAACTTCGGCAAACCCGTCCTGCTCACCCGGCAGCGACCCCGGCACAGCGTTCACCGCCCCGATGGTTCCGAAGTCGATGGCGTTCGACAGCGTGCCCTTCGCCCACTGCGCTTGCAGCCCGGCCGACACGACGAAGTCATCCGTGATCTCATACGCCAACGACGGCGCCAGGTTCGCCGTCAACAGCTTGGACTCCACCGCGTAGTACCGCCCCGCCCAGCCCGGATTGTATTTCGTCGCCAAACCCCACGGCGCGCTGAGCGCAAATCCCGCCGTCAGCCGTTCATCCAGGCGCAGCCGAACCGACATGCCCGGTTCATAGGCATCGCGAATAAAGTCCGTCGGGTTCACCGACCCGCCCGTCGGCGTGCCCAGCGACGTCGTCGCCGTCGTGAACAAGGCCTCGGACGTCGGATAGATTGCGTTGAGCGTGAACTGCGCATCCCAATCGTCCACGCCCGAACTTGCCGCCGGATTGGTGGCGAGAAAGCCCGGCGCATCGGCCTGGGCGCTCGCGCCGGCAAAAGCAGTCGCCGTCGCATCGAAGCCGTACTCGCGCAGGGCAAAGCCGGCCGCCTGGGCCGAACCGGCCCAAATTGGCACACCCGCTGCAACCGCGGACAGAAAAGCCGCGAGCCCCGCACTGCCGCGCATTCGCAACGCACCCCACAACATCTAGATCTGATGAGTCCCACAGCCCGTAGAACAAGTCAAACCAACGCGTCCAAAACATCAATGAAATGCAAAGGTTAGGGAAGTCTGAACGCCCCCCTTCGTAAGAGTGTCCTTAACTCGCCTGTTGCTAGAATTTGACCCAATAACTCGAAGACTCCGGTGGTGGGGATAAGCGTGCAAGTCACGCAGCCAGAGACGGGGGCGGCTCGGTTCGCGTTGAACCGAATTCTCCTCATTTTTAAGAACGCAGAAGTCGAGCGCGACTTCAGCGCGCACTCGTTCACGCAATCGATCTTCTTCATCCGCCTCTACCTCGTCGCGGCGGTGCTGCTCTATTCCGCCTTCGGCATCCTCGATGGATTGATCGGCGCCGAGTACAGCGGCTCGCTCTGGCTGATCCGCTACGGCTTTGCCGTACCTCTGATGCTCGTCGTGCTCGCGCTGTCCTTCACGAAGGGATTCGAGAGATACGTCCAGCCCGCCTTGTCGATCGCGATGGCGGCCGGCGGTCTGGGCGTCGTCTTCATGACGGCGGTCTTGGGGCCTCCGTTCAACAGCCAATACTACGCCGGCATCATCATGGTGGTGATCTACTCCGGCAGCTTGTTGGGCCTGCGCTTCTCGTACTCGATGATGGTGACCTTGGGCCTCTTGTCGTCGTACCAGGTGGTCAGCCTCTTCATCAATCCGATCTCGACCGAAGACTACATCTCGAACAACTTCTTCCTCGGCATGTCGACGGGCGTTGGCCTGTTCTGCTCGTACATCCTCGAAACCCACATTCGCAACAACTACGTCGCCCAGAAGATCATCGAGCAAAAGAACTTCGTGATGCGCGGCCTCCTCGACGAGGCCGAAGCCGCCAACCGCGCCAAGAGCGAATTCCTGGCCGTGATGAGCCACGAGCTGCGCACGCCGCTGAACGCCATCCTGGGCTTCTCGGAAATGTTCAAGCAGCAGATGATGGGCCCGTTGGGTTCGCCCAAATATCTGGAATACGCCGGCGACATCAACGACAGCGGCCAGCATCTGCTCGCCATCATCAACGATATCTTGGATCTGGCGAAAGCCGAGTCCGGCAAGCTCGAACTCACCGAGAGCGTGTTCGACCTCAACGCCGAGATCGAATCTACCCTTCGCATGTGTCAGCAGAAGGCCGACGAGAACAACATCAAGATCGACTTCACCCCGGCGCGCAGCGATCTGCACATCTTCGCCGACGAACGCTTGATCCGTCAGGTCGCGCTCAACATCGTCTCGAACGCGGTCAAGTTCACGCCGGCGAACGGCCGCGTCACCATCGACGTGCGCATCGAACGCGACACCGGTGCGACGTTGACGATCACGGATACCGGCATCGGCATCGCCGCCAAAGACCTCGACCGCGTCCTGCGTCCGTTCGAACAAGTCGAAAGCGCCCTGTCCCGCCGCCACGGCGGTACGGGCCTCGGCCTGCCCTATTCAAAGCGCGTCATCGAGATACACGGCGGCGCGCTCAAACTGTCGAGCCAGGTCAACCAAGGCACGACCGTCCGCGTCGACCTCCCCGCCGCCCGCGTCCGCACAGGCGCCGACGCGCAAGCCCCGGCACAGCTTCAGCAAGCGGGCTGACGTCCACCGAGCGGCGCTACAGCGCCGCTCGTGCAATCCGGATCAGTGATGCTTGGCGTGATCGATATACGCCTGAAGCGCCGCTTCGATTTCGGCCTTGTTATGCGCATGCTCGATCTTGCCATGGAGCTCTTCGAGTTCCTTCGTCGCGCCATGATCGTGTTCGATCTTCTCGATCTCATGCAGCGCGTATTCCTGCGCCTTCTTGAAATCTTTCTCGTGGTGCACGTGATCGAGCACCGCCTCGACGGCGTGCAGAACGGCATCGCTTGCCTTCGCCATCGGCGCGGCATGCGGCACGGCGAATCTCGCCGACGCCAGCGCGTGTATGACTTCCATCGGCACCTTCACGGACTTCGTCTTGCCGGACACGCGGCCCAACAAGAATCCGATCGCAAACAGACTTGCCGACAGCAAGGCCGCGACGGCAAAAATCTCAAACTGAAGCACGTCGATGTTCTGAAGCAGCTGCATTTTCGTCCCCACGAGATATTGGCCGACGAGTATCAAATTATGCGCGCGAGAACATGGATGTTTACGCGATAAAAATCATTTGTGATTGTCTATGTGCGAATATTGAAACACGAATCCGTGCCGTTTCCCGCTCTCATTGTGCCTGCAATCGCAGAGTTCGCTTGCAAGGCGCTTCTACAAATTTCGGGGACAGCACGGCCCGCACGAACGATCTTCGGTTCCGCTCTCCCAGAACGAGAAACCCGCCTAGGCGTCCGCCGTCGAAAGCGCGCAAGCGATTGCTGAACTCACCGCCGTGATGTCGAACGGCTTTACCAGACAGCCGTCGGCGCCGCCTGTGTACGCCTCGTCGATCTTCTCCGCGCTGCTGTCCGCAAACATAAGCACAAAGAGCAAGTTCGCGTTCCGCGCCTCCGCACGCACCTTCTCGAGAAGATCGAGCCCCGAGTCCGGTGCAAGCTCCCGATCGCAAAGCACCAGCCTGAATTTCCCGCTGCGGATCTTTCTCAGCGCCGCGTCGCTGCCGGCCGCCGTTTCAGCACCGCGAAAGCCGAGGTCGGCAAGCATGCTCTCCAGCAGCCTCGTGATGGTCGGAAACGCGCTGACGATGAGAATTTTCATGGACGCGCCGTCCTGCTTCGTCCGGACGCGGCCCCAGCGCGAGCACGGTATCCCTTGTCCGCACAGCCGATCCGTGCAACTTCGAACGTTCGCGGAATGCCGACGCACTCGCGCGCAGAACGAATTCTAAAGCCTGAAAGCATGATACACACGCTCTGAACTAGAGTTATGATGTACCAACCATCAGAAACAATCATTTGCACATCGTGTCGCAGCCTGTCCACGGCGGGCAGCGCAACATGATCACGGCCGGCCAACTGCGGGCGGCGCGTGCGCTTCTGGGGATTGATCAGCGGCGACTGGCCGAGCTCTCGGGTCTTTCGCTGCCGACGATTCAGCGCATGGAAGCGAGCGACGGCGTCATCCGTGGCAACGTAGACTCGCTCATGAAACTCGTCGGCGCGCTTGAGACGGCCGGCATCGAGTTGATCGCCGACAATGCCGCAAGCCAAGCGCGCGGAAGAGGCGTGCGCCTATTGGACACAAAATAAGCCGCGTCAGACCGCGCCGTGACTCTACGGCGCGCCCTTCGCCAACCGTTCCAACTTCGCCAGCGCCGTCGCCGCGTCTTCGCCGTAAGCGATGCTGCCGGCAAAGCCTCCCTTCGCGTCGATCAAATAGACGGTCGCATCGTGATCCATCGTATACCCCGCGCCACCCTCCACCTTCGCCTTCGCATAGTAGACGCGCAGCGGTTTGGCGATCGCCGCGATCTGATCGGCCGGACCGGTCAACCCGCGGACGCGCGGATCGAACTGCGCCATGTAAGGCTTGAGCTCCGCCGGCGTATCGCGTTCCGGATCGACGGTAACGAAGTAGACGCCAAGCTTGTCGGCCTCCGCCCCCATCTTCCCCAACGTCCCCGACAGCGAAGCCAAGGTCGTCGGACAAACCTCGGGACAATAGGTGAAGCCGAAGAACACGACGGCCGGTCGCCCTAGTACATCCGCCTCGCTGACCGTCACGCCGTTCTGATCGGTGAGCTTGAACGACCCCACGACCGGTGAGCCGATCGCGAACTTGCCCTCGACGGGTGCCCGCCCGCCGACATCGACGACGCCGAGCCCCACGGCAATCCAGCCCACCACCAATATCGCGATCAGTGCCAGCGCGCCGTAGCGAATGATGCGCAGCGTCTCAATGGCCATGCCCGCCCCCCATCGCGCGCACGCTGAGCGGCGCGTCGATACGAGCGCCGTTGTCGAAGATCAGCGTCAGCGGAACACTGCCGCCCTCGGCCAACGGCGCCTTCAGCCCGATCAACATCAGATGCAGCCCGCCCGGCTTCAGCTCGACCGCACCGCCCGCCGGAATCTCAAGTCCGCCATCGACCGGGCGCATGGTCATCACGCCGCCCTCCATCGACATCGTGTGAACTTCGACGCGCTCTGACGCCGGTGACTCGCCGCCGGTCAGACGAACCGCCGTGCTCCCCTGATTCTGGATCGTCATATAGCCGGCGCCGACCGCCGCACCGGGCGGCGTGGCCATCGACCAGGCGTCGGTGACACGCAGTTCGCCGGGCTTTGCGCTGGGCGCGGGTGAGCAAGCGCCAAGCGCTGCAAAGGCGGACACGCCAAGAACGGCGAAAACGAAACGACGCGAAACGATCGTCATGAGAAAGACTCCTTGGACCTGAAGAAGGAAAAGCACAAAAACGCGTCACCCCGAAAGGGGGGCGCGCGACGCATGTCGAAGCTGTGCGATCAAACCGTCGGAGGGCCCGTAGGCGGCGGCTGTCCGCTGTGCGTGGAAGACGGCACTGCACGCGCGACGGGCGGCCTCGGCACTTGCGTGCCAACCCGCACAACGGCGACAACGCTCGTGGCGGGCGGCGGCAAAGACGAACAATTGTGCAGACGGCAATGCGCGCATTGCTGCTCGTGCGCGTGCCCCTGCGACGATGGCGAGTCCGAACCGTCGCCGGTGACGCAAAGCTCGCCCGCAACAGCCTGCGCCCGCAACACGATCGCCGGCAGCACGAGCTGCGCCAATACGGCCAAGGCGAACAACACCGCGCGCCAAGAGCGGTGCTCCGATCGAGCTATGCCGGGAGTCGTCATATCGCGAGTATGCCGCAACCAAGGGTCCAAGTGCATGCGCCGGAACGACCCGCGCACCGTCACCTCATAGCGCGCAGCCCAGGCCGCGCCCCTGATCCAAGTCAAACGCCCGCTTGGAGCGAGGGAAGGGTGTCAGCCCTCTTTGCGCACGAACAGCAGGCGCACGCGGCCCGTGGGCTCCAGTTCCGTCCAGGCTCGCGCACCGGCGAGGCCTTCGGTCCAGCCCACCATGTCTTTGTCGCTGCGGTAGAAGAGGTGCCAATCGGTGATGAATTCCATCGGCCACAGATTGCTGAGCTCGGTCTCGTTCATGTTGCCGATGATCAGCATGCCGCCCGGCGCCAGGCGCTCGTAGAGCCTGGCGGCCAACGCCCGCGCCCGCCGGTCGATCAGATAGTCGATCAGCCCGACCGAATAGATCAAATCTTGCGGCCCCACATCGTCCAGCCACGCACCGCCGCGCAGCACATCGGTGAACGACACGTTGATCGCCTGCACCTTCGCCTGCGGCTTCGCGCTAAGGGTCAGCGGATGCGCGTGCTCATAAGCATAGGCGAGCGCGTTCGCCTCTTGATCGATCAGCGTGAAGCGTACCGGTCCCTGCGGCGCCTCCGGATCCTTCAGATAGAGTTCGACCTCGCGCGCCGACCCGCAGCCGAGGCTCAGCACACGCACCGGCGTGTCGCCTTTGTGCGCCCGCACGGCATCGCCCAAGAGCTTGCGCACAACATGCATGCGCGTGCCGATGCATTCCGCGACGTCGAGTCCGATGCGGTGCATCAGCTGGCCATAAACGTCGGCGCCTTCGCGCTGCCAGTCATAGACGTAGTTCATGATCTCGAAGTCGCCCGGATAGCCCGCGGGCTTGTAATAGCTGCGGTGCCAGACCGGCCCGTGATTGAGTTCGGGCGTGACGACCAGCTCGGTATATTCCTTCATCGCCTCAAGCCGCTTCTTGTCGGCCATGATGTCGACGACGAGCTGATTGCCGGCGCGCCATAGGCTGCGCCATTGCGGAATGATGCGCTCCTCGCACATCTCATACGCCTCGTCGATCGACATGCCCGAGGACTGATGCGGAAACGGCTTGACGCTGGCCTCGACGACCGAACGATAGGCGCGCAGGAAACGCAGCACGTCGGCGCAATGTGCGCGATACTCTTGACTGACGAGCCCGCCGACATGCGGATCGAGCGTCGCAAGCTGTTGCGAAATGCGTGCTTGCGCGTTACGGCGCAAGAGCGAATGGAAATCGACGACCCCGTCGACGAGATTGAGCGCAACCTTCGACCCGAACACCGAACGTTCGGCGCGCACGACCTTCGCCCGGCCTTCGAAAATCGAAAGCCCGGCTTGCTTCACCGCGAAAGGAATAAGTTCCCCGACCTCGAACGTCGCATCGACGCTTTGGTTGGCCGTGACGCTCACGCCCGTCAAACTGATGTCGCTCAGGCGAAAGATCGCCGCCTTGAGCCACACCTTCGGCGGCGCGCCCGCGAACAGATCGGCCGCCTCATAGCGCTTGGGCCGAAAGAAGATTTGCCGGCCGCTAGAGCCTTTAAGGTCCTCGTATGCGAGCATGCTCTCCCCATGCGTGAATCGCCCGCCCGTGCCACTGATGCACGTTGCATTCCTATAGCGATATTCCGTAGACGGAGGAAGGGTGTGCCAAGTCTCTTCCAGCCTTTAGACTTTGATTGACAACAGTAAATGGCGCGTTAACCAAGCGGTCTGACGCGAAATGAAGCAACTGTCGTTTCCGTCATCAACCAAGGTGGAAAAATGCGGCACATGAGCCCAGCCCTGACCGTCGATGCAGTCGTTTTCGATGCACAAGGTGCGCTGCTTCTCATCCGCCGAAAATTCCCGCCTTTCAAAGGCCGGTACGCTTTACCGGGCGGCTTTGTCGAGGTCGGTGAGACGGTCGAAACGGCCGCCGCGCGCGAGCTGCAGGAAGAGACCGGATTGAAATCCAAATCGCTGCGTCTCGTCGGAATTTATTCCGATCCAAAGCGCGATCCGCGCCGCCACACGGTCTCCGTTGCATTTCTGGTACAAACGACCGGAAAGAATCCAAAGGCCGGCGACGACGCCGATGCCGCCGAATTCGTTGCCGATTGGCGCAACAAAAAACTAGCCTTCGACCACAACAAGATCGTGACGGACGCCCTGAAGCTGATCGAGAAACCCTAACGTGCGGCCGCACGCACCGCGTCGATCCCCATCATCGATTTCACCGGATCGTCGTCCGCCAACGGAAACCCTGCGCCGTCGAACAACGCGGCGACGACATGCTCTAGTTGCGCCGCAAAGGTCGACGGCCCTTCAACGACCTCTTTCCGGTCCGCGCCGTCTGCGTGAATTTCGAGCACATGCCCCATCTGCGGCGCGAGCGGATTGATGACGCGCAAACGGCCGCGAGACCCTTCGACGTCAAGCGTCGCCTGAACCGCATCGCCGTCCATGCGGCAAGAAACCCGCGCCAGCGCCCCCGACGGAAACGCAAGCTGCGCCGTCGTCTCGACATCGACGCCGTCGACCATGCGCATCCGCGCCGACGTCACCGTCGGCTCACCGCCCGCCACGACGCGCGCCCACTGCAACGGATAACACCCGAGGTCCATCAACGCGCCACCGCCCAACTCGGCATTCCAGCGAAACTCATCCGCCGCGCGATGGATCGGCACCTGGAACGTCGCGTCGATATTTTTGACGTCGCCAATCCCACCGGTCCGTACAAGCGCAACGATGCGATGCCACAACTCGTGATGACGATAGTGAAACGCCTCGAACGCGCGCCGCCCTGATCGCTCTGCCGCAGCCAAGATCGCCCGCGCCTCATCCGCATTCATCGCAAACGGCTTCTCGACCAGCACATGCTTGCCGGCATCAAGCGCCTTGATCGCCACCGCAGCATGCACCGAAGGCGGCGTCGCCACATAGATGAGATCGACCGCCGGATCGCCGATCAACGCGTCATAGCTAGCGTAGGCGCGACCCGCACCATGCTCCGCCGCAAAGGCCCGCGCCCGCGCCGGATCGCGCGCCGCAACGCCCGCCAGTTCCACGCGCAGGTTTTCCTTCGCCGGCGCCACCATGGCGTAGACAGCCACGCGCGCCGCGCCGATGATGCCGATCCGAAGCTGTGTCTTGTTTCCCATGCGGCCAAACATGCGCGATCGATGACCCCGGCGCAAACGAACATCGCGATACGCCTGCGCGTTTCCACCGACGACGCAGCCATCGCCGCCGTCGTAACCGCAGCGTTCGGCGGCCCCGACGAGGCGGCGCTGATCACGCAATTGCGCACCGACGGCGACATGGTCGCCGAATTCGTCGCGCTCGACGCGCGCGCCGTTATCGGTCACATCGCCTTCTCGCGCCTCAATGTGCAGACGGGATCGGAGGCGTTGCGCGCGGTAGCCCTCGCACCCGTCGCCGTCGCGCCCGATCGTCAGCGTCAAGGCATCGGCGGCGCGCTTATCCGTCACGCGCACACCTGCCTGCGCGACGAAGGCGAAGACCTGGTGGTCGTTCTGGGCCACCCGGCCTACTACCCGCAGTTCGGCTTCTCGAGCCTTCTCGCCAAATTGCTCGACGCGCCTTATTCCGGCGAGGCGTTCATGGCCGTGGAACTGAAGCCCGGCGTCCTTGACGCGCTCAAGTGGCGCGTCGCCTACCCGCGCGCCTTCGCCGGCGCGCATTGACATATATTTCCACTTTTTGTTAAATATTTCAAATGACAGAAATAGCACCACCCGGCCGCCGCGCCGCCGTCGCCTTCATCTTCGTCACGCTGATGCTCGACGTCTTGTCGATGGGCGTCGTCATCCCGGTGCTGCCGAAGCTGATCGAAAGCCTGACGCCCGGTGTGGAAGCCGACGCCGTCCGCATCGGCGGCCTGTTGGGCCTCGTGTGGGCCGTGATGCAGTTTCTGGTGACCCCGATCCAAGGCGCGCTCAGCGACCGCTTCGGCCGCCGCCCCGTCCTGCTGCTGTCGATGACGGGCCTCGGCCTCGATTACATCTTGATGGCGTTGGCCCCGACGCTCGCCTGGCTCTTCGTCGCGCGCGCGATCTCCGGTGCGACGGCCGCCAGCTTCGGCACTGCAAACGCTTACATCGCCGACATCACGCCGCCCGACAAACGCGCCGCCGCTTTCGGCCTCATGGGCGCCGCCTTCGGCATCGGCTTCATCATCGGCCCCGCGCTCGGCGGTCTCGCCGGCAGTTTCGATCCGCACTTGCCGTTCTGGGTCTCGGCAGGCTTGTGTCTAATCAACGCGCTCTACGGCTATTTCGTCCTGCCGGAATCGTTGCCGCCCGAACGGCGAGCCAAAAAATTCTCCCTCGCCAACGCGCACGTCTTGGGCTCGCTGCGCCTTCTCGCATCGAACACGCAGCTCGCCGGATTGGCCACCGCGCACTTCTTCTACAGCGTCGCGCACAACGTCTATCCCGCCGTCTTCGTGTGGTTCACCATGTACCGCTATGGCTGGGGCGAGACGACGAACGGCCTCGCGCTCGCAGCTTCCGGCGCCGCCGGCATCATCGTGCAGGGGCTGCTCGTCGGTCCGGTGGTCAAGCACCTGGGCGCGCGCCGCGCGATGGTCGTCGGCCTCTTGTTCGGCATCAGCGGCTTCTTGATCTACGGCATCGGCCCCGTATCGATCTCGGTATGGATCGCGATCGCGGTCTCTGCCCTCTGGGGCTTCTACACGCCCGCCGCACAATCGATCATGACCCAAACCGTGAGCCCGACGGAACAAGGCCGCCTGCAAGGCGCGCTCGGCAGCCTGATGGGCTTGGCGGCGATCATCTCGCCCCCGCTCTACACCAACGTCCTCGCCTCGGCGATCGAAGCGAAGGACGCCTATCCGGACTTGCCCATCATGGGCGCGCCATTCTTCCTCGCCGCGTTCTTGCTGATGTGCGCCCTCGCCGCCGCGACGATCGCAACACGCCCGCATACAGAGGCGAAGGCGGTCCCTTAGGGCCGCCCGCCCTGCTCCCGCCGCAGCGCAAAGAACTCGCGCCGCGTCTTCGGCCCGTAAGTAACAAAACTCGGATCGCGCTCTTCAAGATAAGCCTGCTTCTCGCGTGCGAGACTATCGTTCGCTGCACGTTTGCGCTGCGCCGGCACGTCGACGCCATAAATCTTCGAAGCATTGAACCCAAAAATCTTGGCCTTCAGTTCCTTCGTCAATTTCGGATAACCGAACTTCTGCTGAAACTCGTCCGAAATCTGGAACGCGCGAAACGCCTGAATCTGATCCTGCGGCGAGCCGTACCAAATGCAGTCCGTCCCCCACATCACATTGTTCTCACCGACATGCTTCAGCAGCTTGCCCCACACATGCGCGCCCTGCGCCGGATCGCGCGTCATCAAGATGCGCCACGTCGATCCCAATTCCGCATAGACGTTGGAATTCGGCTTCACCCCATTATCGACCAGCGACTTCACCAGCGCATCGACCCCTGCCTTCGCATTCGCCGGATCGAACGCGCCCTCCGGCCGCGCCGCGTCATAGCCCGAGTGATAGATCATGAAGATCATGTCGGGATAACGCTTCGCCACGACGCCAATATCGCGGCACGTGGAATGCTCGTAGGATTTCTGCCCGAACGGCAAACCCTTGTGCACGCAAACGATCTTGATGCCGAGCGCGCGCGCCTTCTCGATAAACGGAATCCCGTGCTTCTCGTCGTCGAGATAATACCCGCCTGACTCGCCCGGCCCCCATTGCGTGTAGCTCTTCCAAGCAATCACGCCCCATTTGTTCTTCAGTTCCTCCATGCGCTCCATGTCGCCCGGCAAGTTCGGATTGACCTTGCCGTGCAGAAACAGCCGCTGCCCGTTGCCCAGCTTCTCGACCAAAGCCCGCGTCGCATCCGCCTCCTCGATCGTCAGCGGCGCGTCTTCATAAGTCGACGGCACCATCGACATCACGGCGACCTGCGTGTCCGAATCCAGGAACACGTCTTTGATGTAGTTCTCGCCGTTGAAGCAGTTCACATAATTGTACTCGCCCTTCCCGATCTCATGCGTGCAAGCCGAGTTCGGAAAATTCTTGAGTCCCTTCATCCATCCGGAATTCGGATTGCGCCAACGACCCAGCGCATTCACGTGATGGTTCTGAACGTCGAAAATGAACTCCGTACCTTCAAGCGTCGCCGCCGCGACATCCTGGTCAACACCGGCGACCTTCGGCAGATCAAAGTAACCGCCGACGCGCCCCTGCGCGGCATGCGCTTCGTTCATCGCGAGCAACGCCGTCGCCGCGCCGCATGTCGACACCAGAAAATCGCGCCGCCCCACCCCGCGTCGCCGCGCGTTGTCGCTGACGCACGCATGCGCATGCGCGATCGCTTGCTCGTGATAGGGCTCAAGCGGCATGGGCACGAACTCGCCGTTCGACGTCGTGTCCACCTTGAACGGAAGCCGCAGGCCTTCGGGATCGTGGCGATAGCGCATGACGTTCTCTCCTCTTGATATTTTCAAAAAGCCTACACGAACCGCGCCCAAAAGCGACCGCCCGATTACCTCCTGCGTAATCGACAACAGCACAAACCCGGCCAAGATGCTGACCATCGCGTTCAAAAGATGGAGAGTGACATGTCCCTTCTCAGTTCCCCGAACCTGCTGCGCTACGCCTTGATCGGCGATGCGGTGGCAAGCGGCGCGACCGGCCTCTTGATGATCGCCGGCGGCGGTTTCTTGTCCGGCTTGCTAGGCCTGCCAGAACAATTGCTCACCGTATCGGGCGCCATCCTGATGCCGTTCACCGCCATGGTCGCGTATCTGGCGACGCGCGAGCAGCCGAGCGAAGGCAGCGTCTGGGCCGTGATCCTGATCAACATCGCCTGGGTCGCAGCCAGCGCCTTCGTGCTCTTCGGCGGCGTCGTCGCGCCGACGATGCTCGGCTACGCCTTCATCGCCGCGCAAGCGCTCGTAGTCTTCGCCTTCGCCGATTTCCAGTTCTTCGGCCTGCGAAACGCAAACGCCGCGGCGTAACGCATTGGGGCGCGGCGCGTTAGTGCAGCGCGCCGCCGCTCTTCAACTCAAGCCACGTCCACTCCGTCGCGTGCCGAACCTGCGCGATCTGGGGCGGCGGGTCGATGGCAATATGAGCCATGGTGATCAAGAGCCCGCGCTTGCGCTCATCGTCGAACAGCGGAAAGCCGGTGTACTCCGCTTCGACGGTCGTCCCGCTCTTGGTCAGTCCGGGCGTGATCTGCCACAAGCCGCAAGGCCGCGACAGCATCACGAACGCGCTATCGAACGCTTCACCCTTGATCGCAGGATCCACGAACTCAAGATAGTCGGCGCCGACAAGATCGCGCCCGAGCGCTTTGCAGAGGCTCTCGCCCGCGCGAACGAACCTGATCGTAAACATGGCTTGATCCGGCTCCAGCACCGAAACCCACGGCGCGAGATCGCCGAACGCCGAAAAGTCGATGGCTTGAAGGCGCGCAACGCCGCGCGGTGGCGCCGCCCTGCGCACTAGCTCTTCGAAACGGAGGCTCTGGGCTGATCGCGACCGCACGCGAAATCTCCCCATTCAATCTGTGGAACTATGTTCGACTTCGCCGGAATTGGCAGACGTTCAAGTGTCGCACGCGTTATATTCAGATCATCTATGTCAATGTGATGACGCTCGGGAGCTATGCATTCCACAATGGCGGAGCCAAAAACAAAGGCGACGAAAGACAGCGTCCCCACATTTCTAAAGAAAATACCGGACCCGCAAAAGCGCGCCGATACCGAAACTATCATCGCGCTGATGAAAAACGCGACGAAACACGATCCCGTAATGTGGGGCACAAGCATCATCGGTTTCGGTACGTATACGTACAGCTATGCGAGCGGCCGGACCGGTGATTGGCCGCTCATCGGCCTCTCGCCGCGCAAGCAGAACCTCACGCTCTACATCATGCCCGGCTTCGACGAACAGACGGCCCTGCTGAAAAAACTAGGCCCGCACACGACCGGTAAATCGTGCTTGTACATCAAGCGCTTGTCGGACATCGACATGGCCGTGCTGAAGAAAATTGTGACGGGCTCCATCGCCAAGATGAAGAAGCGCGCGAAGGTCTAACCCGGCATCACCTCATCCGCACTCGGCCGAGCCGCCACAAAAGAAGGCATGGCTTCGCAGCGCGCAGCCAACGCCGCAAGCCGAGGATAATCGCGCGCCATATCGATCTCGCTCAGCCGCAACTTCAGATAACCCGCCAGCGCCGCCGCCGTCAGATCCGCCTGCGTGAACCGGCCAAGCTCAAGCCATTCGCCCGCAAGGCGTCCCTCCAAATACGCCATGCCGCCGCGCATCTGATCCCGGCACCGCGCGAGCCATTCTACGTTGACCGCAGCATGAAAATGCCGCTCGTAGACCTGCGCGCCTGCCTTGTCGATCGCACCAGTAGCGACTGCCACCAGTTGCATCACACGCCGCCTCTCAAGTCCTGATCGCGGCGTCAACGCCCGCGCCGGTCCGACAGCCTCGTCGAGGTGGTCCAGGATCGCCCCGCTGTCGATCAACACCTCGCCGTCGTCGAGAATAAGGGACGGGATGCGCACCAGGGGATTGATCGCCGCCATCTGGGCCGCATTCGTGAACACGGAGATCGGGTTGCGCGTAAACGCAATACCGTAATGGTGCAGCGCGATTGCAACACGCCGCACATAAGGCGAGTCGTATTGGCCGACGAGAATCATGACTCAACATCCGCAGAGGGTTAGCCGCATTTCCTACGCAGGCAGTTTAACACGCCACCTGTCACGACCATGGCAGCAGCCAAATTGCCCCGCCCCCACACGCGGTATAATTGGCGAATCATTGGTTCGAGGGATCACCTAATGGCGCGTTACCGTGAACGCCGCGTTCGGCTCAGTTCGTCGTCGCCCACATTCGACGTCTTCCCGCTGCTCGCGCTGCCGATGCTCTACTACAATTTCATGGTCTTCTTCATCATCGGCTTGGACCCGGCAGCGGTAAACGCTTGGCTGGCTGGACCCGCATTTCAGCTCACGATGTTCTCCGGCGCCACCTGGTCGATGACCCAGGCCGACGTCATCGTCGCCGCCGCCATGGGCCTCCTCTTCATCGAGATCTTGAAGTCGGTCGGTTCCCCGATGCTCTCGCTCGTCAACCACGGCATCGCGGTGATGACGCTTCTGTTCTACGTCGTCGAGTTTATCTCGTTCCCGGGCTTCACGACCTCCGTCTTCTTCATGCTCGCGCTCATGCAACTTATCGACGTGATCGCCGGCTACACCATAACGATTGTGTCCACCCGGGGCCTCACCCGTTAGAGCCGCCGACAGCGCCGCCAAAACCTGCTTATCTCCCTCCCACGCCGTCGGCCGCTCAAGGCCGCCGGCCATAAGGAGGAAGGTCCATGGCGAAGAAGTCAGCCGACACGGGTACCTATCGCGTCACTGAAATCATCGGCACCAGCAAGACCTCGTGGGAGGACGCGGCGAAGTCCGCCGTCGAAACGGCGGCGCAGTCGCTGCACGATCTACGCATCGCCGAAATCACCAAACTCGACATGCGCATCGACGACGGCAAAGTCGTCCAGTACCGCGCCCGCGTTTCGCTATCGTTCAAATACGCGCCATAAGTCCCTCTCCCCTTGCCGTCTTCGCTAAAGCTACGACGGCCAGGGGCAGAACCTTTGTCCGCCGAAGCCTCGGCGTAGGCGGGCGGGAGAGGATCGTTTTTCGCGTTCAGCGAAAAATGGGTGAGGGGTCCGCTGAGTCTCCATCGGCCCCTCGCCCGCTCCACCGCCGCACAGAGACACGCAACACAGACCAGATGCCCGCAAAAACCTCGCCACCCAGTACCATTCGACTGCGCATTCTCGTGCGCAATCCGATGCCCGGCGTCGCCGTCGCCATGCAGATCGGTCGCGACGACTTGCAGCCGCCAAAGCCCGCGACCAAGGCGAAACTGACGTTCGAAACCGAGGCGAAAGTCACGCGCGCACCGTCGGGTGACCTGCGCCTCACCGGCCCCGCGATACAAGGCCCGCCAAACGCACGCTTCATTTACGTGAATTGGGGCCGGCGCGCAGGCCAAAAGGACACCGTATGGGACCGCCGCGCAAAAGTGATGGTGACGACCGTCGACAGCAAACGGATCGAAGCCTGCCTGACCAAGAGCGCCACCCTCGAAACGGAAATCGACGGCATCGGCAAGGACGGCGGCCCCTGCTGCGCCACCGTCCCTTTGCTGGGCGGATGGAAGCTCACGTAGAGCGCTCCCGCGCCTACCATGTCACCGCAAAGCGCTGGCGCACGTCTACCTGCCGCTCGTGACTCCGCAAGCCAAACGCACGCCGCACCTCATCCAGCGTCCGCGCCGCCGCTTCACGCGCCAACATCGTGCCCTCCGACACAAACCGCCTCACCTGCGCCGGATCGCGCGCGTAACGTTCGCGCCGCTCGCGAATAGGCTGAAGCAACGCCTGCAGCACATCATTGAGCCGCTTTTTCACGACGCTGTCCCCAAGCCCGCCGCGCCGATAATGCGCGGCCAACTCAGCCACGCTCGCACGATCCGGATCGAACGCCTCAAGATAAGCGAACACGACGTTGCCGTCCGTCTGCCCAGGATCCGACACGCGCAGGTGAGCGGGATCGGTGAACATCATCTGCACCGCGCGCGTCACCTCGTCGGCGGAGGCCGACAGACTGATCGCATTGTCCAACGACTTCGACGCCTTCGCCTTGCCGTCGATGCCGGGCAAGCGCGGCGTCGTCGAGAGCAACGCCTTCGCTTCCGGTAAGATATCGCGACCGCCAAGCCGGTTGATCCGCATCGCAATCTCGTTCGTCTGCTCGATCATCGGCAGCTGATCGTCGCCGACCGGTACCAGCGTCGCCTTGAACGCGGTAATGTCCGCCGCCTGCGACACCGGATAGCAAAGAAACCCCGCCGGAATGTCGCGCGCGAAACCACGCTGCTGAATCTCAGCCTTCACCGTCGGATTGCGCTCCAAACGCGCCACGGTGACGAGGTTGAGATAATGCACCGTCAGTTCCGCCAACTCCGACACCCCCGACTGCAACACGAACGGCGAGCGCGCCGGATCGAGCCCAACCGCCAGATAGTCGAGCGCCACTTCCAGCACGTTGCGCGCAACCCGTCCGGGATCGCCGACGTTGTCGGTCAGCGCCTGCAAATCGGCGAGCAAGATGAACTGCCGCCGGCAGTTCCCCTGCAGCGCCAACCGGTTCACCAGCGACCCGGCGTAATGCCCCAGATGCAGGGGCCCGGTCGGCCGGTCACCGGTCAGAACAATGTCGTTCGAATAGTCGTCCATGGGTCCATCTCCTTCGTTGTCGAAGGACGCTCCGGACGGAAAACGACAAGAAAAAAGGCCGCATCCGAACCGGAGCGACCTCGCGTAAAAAAACGCGCGCCACCCGCCTAAGCGGGCCACCAAAACTGTACAGAGGTGCAAATGCGCGTCGTCATGCCCTTCGTCTACACGAGAGCCCGGCCGCCGCGCAACCGCACAAGTGCTTAACGATCCGAGATCAGACGCTGATAGACGACAGTGTCGCCGATCGGCCGCACCCCGACATACCCGGCGTCGAGCACCATCTCATGCCGCCTCGCATCGGCCAGCGGCACCAGCACGTGGTCGTTCGGGTCCGATTGCAGCGCGCGCGCGTCGAACCCCTTGAGCAACCCAATGACGGGATACCCCGGATCGAAACGGATGCCGACGATCGCCATCCCCTTCGCCATCAGGTTCGTCCAGCTCACGACATTGTCGAGATGAACGCCCGAGCACACCCACTTCATCTGCGCGCGCTCGGCATGCTCGATGCGCGCGTCCAACAACATGCGCTGATACCCGCGTCCGCGTGCCGACCGCCGCACCATCGTGTTCTCGAGAAACGCCGCACGATACTGCCAATCTTCCGCCGGCACGCGCGGAAACGGCGTCAGCCCACCGTTCGCATGATCTTCATTCGGCAACCGCAAGAGCGACACCGCGGACAATCCCGTATCGTCGACAACGCCATACGCGGCGCCCAACGATCCATCGAGATACCCATGCACCTCGCCGTCATCCTTCGGGCGGATAAAACCTTCCGGCGCCAGCGCTGCAACGCTGCCTTCCAGATCGAACACATCGAGCATGTCCGTCATGGCGAGCTGTCGGACAACAGGCACGTGCACGGCCATATTCATCGGGGGACCTCAAAACGAACAAGCGGGGAGGTCACATCTGGGGTGTGACCACAGGCCCACGCCAGTTAGCTCGTCACACTCGCGCCGGTTTTGCGCCTCAAGGCTCACACAAGTTTCTGTGAGTCAGCGCGGCGGCCCTTCGATGAACAGCACCGCAATATCGCTCGCCGCATCGAACATTCCGCGCGCCGGCGGCTGTGTCGTAGCGTTCGCCGACAGCGCAACAACCACACCGCTATCGGGGAAAAGCATCAGCATCCCTTGCGCCCCTACGGCAACGCCACCGTGATGAATCGCACGCCAGCTCTTACCCGGATACGCGGTATCCTTCAGCACATCGACGCGAAACCCAAGGCCATAGTCCTGGGGATTTACAGCGCCGCTGCGCAATTTGCGCGGCGTGAACATCGCCGCGAGTCCGTCCGCCGACACAACCTTGCCGTCCAGCATCGCCGCACCGAACACAGCCAGATCGTGGGGCGTCGAACGAAAACCGCCGCCCGCCCACTTGTTGCTGACATCCACCTCCGGCGCCGCGATCACGTGACCGTCGCGCGCGATGTTCTGATAGTCGTTCGCGCGGCCGGCCGCAGGATGCAGCTTGTCGTCGCCGCCCGTGGACGTCATGCCGAGCGGCCCGAACACCTCCGTCTGCATCATATCGAGAAACGGCACACCTGCCGCCGACTCCGCCGCCGCGCTCGCCAACGTGTAGCCATACGTGCTGTACGAGAACGACGTGTCCGGCTCGAACAGCAGAGGATCGTCCTGAAACACGACGAGACTGTCACGCACGCTCGCATACCGGACGTTCGATCCGAAGTCCGAGAACGTCGGCGGCGACAACTCGAACCGGTAATGACGAATGCCCGCCTGATGCGACAGCAACTGCCGCATCGTGATTGCGTAAGGCTTCACTGGAAACGACGGCACATACGCACGCACATCGACGTCCAGTGCCAACACACCGCGATCAACCAGCCGCATCACCCCCGCCGCGGTCAGCGATTTCGACACACTACCGATCGCATATGGCGTCGCGATCGTCGCCCGCCGCTTCGCCGCCAGATCCGCATATCCTTGGGCTTCCTGCCAAACCACCTTGCCGCCGATCGCGACGGCCACCGATACGGACGGATAACCGATCTCGCGCCGAAGCTGGGTCAACCGCGCCCGCGCGGACGCCAGCGCCTGCAGATCGACGCCGGGATCGGTCTGCGTATCGGCGACAGTGTCGGTCTCAAGCTCCGGAATCGCCTCGCGAAGAGAGAAATAGAGTCCGGCAAGCCCGCCGGCCGCCAACACCAACAGCAGGAAGATGACGCCGACAGTTCTCAGCACAAACCGCATCGCAGCCCCCTCAAATCCAAGCGACCCTCTACCAACCTCTGCGCACAAGGCAAAACGATGGCGGGATTTTAACCGTCTTCGCTTTGGGGCGAGAGGCGCGGCAAAGTCACAGTCGCGTTCGCTCGTGACGTGGCCGCTCGACAGCGCCTATCTCATTCGCTTTAGTGGATGGGAGAAAAACGGGGGAATTTTTACGTGCGCAAAACGTTACTATTGGCCGCGGCAATGACGGCCGGCATCGCATTTTCCACGACGCAAGCTTACGCCGCCGACGTGTTCTCGCGGCTGACGTCCGAGCGTGTTACGACCATGCTCAAGGCCGCCGGCGCCACCGACATCACAGCGACAAAGCCCGAAGCCGGCGTCGAAATCGTGACGTTCAACGACGGCAACGGCGCGGTCAATCTCGTGCTCTTGGAATGCACGGCCGACGGTTGCGGCACGCTGCAGATGAGCATCATCTTCGACAAGGATGATCGCTTCACGCCGGCCGCGCTCAACAGCTTCAACGCAATGTACTTGACCGCGCAAGCGGCGACCATGTCGAGCGGCAATGTCGCACTGATGGACCTTTACGTGCCCGCCGGCGGTGTGACGGAAGAGAACCTGAAGAACAACCTGGCCGTGTTCCTGACGTCGCCGGCGCAGTTCGAAAAGGCAATGCAATCGCAGGTGACCGCGTCGGTCGACACGAAGCCCGGCGCCGCCCAGCCGGTCGTGGCGCCGAAAGCACTCACTCTAGGCGCCGAAGCCGCGCTGACGGCGGGCAAGTTCGACGCGATGAAATACCTGTCGACAAAACCCGGCCGCCGCCTCCGCTAAGCACACATCTTCACCCCTCTCCCGCCCTAGGGCGGGAGAGGGGCGAAATGAGTTCGCTACATCGGTCTAATCACATGCGGGGGCTCTACAGTCCCGGCGTGAACTTGCCGTT
>JAWXBY010000095.1:0-40926 GCA_034440355.1 Alphaproteobacteria bacterium | reverse complement strand
CGACGTCGACCGCCGCATAGGCGCCAAGGTCCCGCACCGCGCCCGCGATGTCGTCGCAAGCCGCCGCCCAAGCCGGAAAACTGAATACCGAAGCCGCCGCAACCGCGCCGTTGATCAGCGCACGTCGTGCGGAAAACCCAAAACCGATGTGTTTGCTCATGTTTGCTCGTGCTCGTTCCCGCCGCGAGACTTCAGGACCCACGCCCAGTGCGGGAAACACCGGCGCATGGAACAACCAGTGGAGGACGCCCGCAAGAGGTGATTCGCAACGTCGGACAATCGCTGCCACAGACGCGCCCGCGGCGCATGCCCGACAACGCGAAAATGCCTCAAAGTCCCCGACTTTGCGACAAAAAGCCGTCATGATGCGTGTCCACTGTGACGGCTGCCGCTAACCTGCGCACATCACGCCGTGTTGTGCTAACAACGCGGCCGGCGCGTCGAAGCGATCGCGCCGTCGAACTTCATCTCGGGGACCTTCTATGCAGCGCGTGCTGATAGCTCTTGCCGTTGTCGTCGCTCTCACGGCGACTATTTTCCTGGCCGTTCGCTACGTCGGACAGCAAACAGGTCCGATCGAAGTCACGGACACATCGTCGACCACCGGCGCCACGGGCGCGACAGGCTCGACGACCGGCCCCGTCACCGCCGCCGCGGAATTACCGGCGCCCTATTTCGCTTTCCGCCGTCTTGAAGTGCAAACCTCGGGCGACGAACCGGAAGCGTGTCTCGTCTTCACGCGCAAGCTCGACACCGACGCGAAGTATCAGGATTACCTGAAGTTCGATCCGGAAGTGACATTCGCATTGCGCGTCACGCAAGACCGCCTCTGCATCCAAGGTCTCACCTTCGCGCAGACCTATGAGCTTGAGCTCAAGGCAGGTCTCCCCGCCGCCGGCGGCACCGAGAAGCTGACCAAGCCGGAAAAGATCACCGTCGAACTGCGCGACAAGCCCGCGCTCGTCCGCATGAGCTCAGGCTTCGTCCTGCCGCGCGACAGCGCCGACGGCGTACCGATCACGACCGTCAACGTCTCGAAGCTCAACATCAAGGTCCTCCGCATCGGCGACCGTCTGCTGGCGCAGCTTCAGACCGGCATCATCGACCAGCGCGAATTCTACGAATACGAACGCAACAACATCGAGAACGAGCAAGGCCGCGTCGTCTGGACGGGTCAGCTAACGGTCCCCAACAACCGCCGCAACGACGAGGTCGTGACGCTCTTCCCGCTGCGCCGCGCGCTGAATGAGAGCAAGAACGGCGCCTACATGATCCTGGCGACCGACGCGGCCGACGAAGACTCGACCGAAGAAAACGCCAACTGGAAGCCCAAGGCCGCCCAGTTCGTCGTCGACACCGATCTCGGCCTGACCAGCTTCAAGGGCAAAGACGGCCTCAACGTTTTCGTCCGCTCGCTCAAGACCGCCGAAAGCGTGTCCGGCGTTGAACTACGCCTCATCGCGCGCAACAACGAAGAGCTTGAGGTGAAGAAGACTGGCAGCGATGGCCGCGTCACCTTCTCAAGCGCCATGACGCGCGGCACCGGCGGTACGGAGCCCGTGGCCGTCATGGCCTACCAAGGCAACGACTTCTCGTTCCTCGACCTGCGCCGCCCGGCATTCGACCTCACGGCCCGCGGCGTCGACGGCCGCGCCTCGCCCGACCTGATCGACGCCTATCTCTACACCGACCGCGGCGTCTATCGCCCCGGTGAGACGGTCAACGTCGTCACGCTGCTGCGCGATCAGCAAGCGAAGTCGCTGAACGACCGCCTGACCTACGTCCTCTCGCGTCCCGATGGTCTCGAGTCGAAAAAATGGGTCGTTGAATCGAACCAGTTCCAGGCCGGCGGCGCGGCACGCGCCGTGACGCTGACCGCGACCGCGCCGCGCGGACGCTGGCAGATCGCAGCCTTCCTCGACCCGAAGGGCGAAGCGATCGGCCGCGTGGCGTTCGACGTCCAAGACTTCGTCCCGCAAAAACTGAAGGTCGAACTGACGGCGACGCAGAAAATCCTGCGCCCAGGCACGCAAGCCGTCATCGACGTCAACGGCCGCTTCCTCTACGGCGCGCCGGCGTCAGGTCTGGCCGGTGAAGGCACGATGACGATTACGAGCGATTCCGCGCCGTTTGACGGCGTCCCCGCGCTCAAAGGCTTCCGCTTCGGCAAAGTCGACGAGACGTTCGAAGGCACGCAAGTGACCATGAGCGTCCCCGAAACCGACGCCGCGGGCAAAACGCAAGCGACCGCCGCGATCGAAGAACTCGCGGAGACCTCGCTGCCGCTGAAGGCCGTGATCAACATCGCGATCTTCGAACCCGGCGGCCGCACGACCTCCGATCAAGTCACGCTACCCTTGCGCACGCGCGATACGCTGATCGGCGTCCGCCCCGGCTTCCAGTGGGACTCGGTGCAAGAGAACACGCCGGCGAACCTCGAAATCATAGCCGTCGACGCCGAAGGCAAGCCCAAGGCCGCGCGTGGCGTGACCTGGGAACTCGTCAACGAAGACGTCGACTACCGCTGGTACCAAGTCGACAACGACTGGAAGTACGAACGCGTCGTCAACGACCGCATCGTCGAAGGCGGCACGACCGACCTCGACGGCAACGCGCCGTTCAAGGTGTCGAAGGCATTGCCGTGGGGCTCTTACCGCCTCACCGTCCTCGATCCGGCGAGCAAGGCGACGACCGCTTACCGCTTCTGGTCCGGCTGGGGCGGCGGCGCTGAAAACGATCGTCCCGACCGCGTCGCCGTTGCCGCCGACAAGCAGCAATACGCCTCCGGCGACAACGCGAAGATCGTGATCAACCCACCGACGGACGGCAAGGCGCTGATCGTCATCGCGTCGAACAAGATCCATATGACCAAGATGGTCGACGTCTCGGCCTCCGGCACGACGGTGTCGATCCCGGTGTCGTCGGAATGGGGCGCAGGCGCTTACGCGCTGATCACGCACTACCGTCCGCTGTCGTCGGCGCAGACGCGCGCGCCGGTGCGTGCGATCGGCGTCGCCTGGCTCGCCGTCGATCCGGCCCCGCGGACGCTCGCCGTGACGCTCGGTGCGCCGAAGAAGATCGCGCCGAACCAAAAGATCTCGATCCCGATCGAGGTGAAGAACCAAGGCTGGGGCGAGGCGGTCTACGTCACGCTCGCCGCCGTCGACGAAGGCATCCTGCAGTTGACGGACTTCGTCAGCCCGGACGCCAACAAGCACTACTTCGGCAAGCGCCGCCTCGGTCTCGACATGCGCGACGACTACGGCCGCTTGATCGCCTCCGACCGCGCCATCGTCGGCGAACTCCGCACCGGTGGTGACGGCGTCGGTGGCCGCTCGCTAGCGGTCGTGCCGCAGAAGACGGTGTCGCTGTTCTCAGGCCTCGTCGCACTCAGCGACGGCGGCAAGGGCAACATCGCGTTCGACATCCCCGACTTCAACGGCGAACTCCGCTTGATGGCGGTAGCCTACACGCCGACGAAGCTGGGCCATGCCGAACAGCCGCTCACCGTGCGCGATCCGGTCGTGGCCGAAGTCGTGTTGCCGCGCTTCATGGCGCCCGGCGACAAACTCACGGCCGCCCTCAACATGCACAATGTTGAAGGCACGGCCGGCCAGTACACGGCGACGGTGAAGACCTCGATGCCCGGTCCCACGGGCGTGGTCAGCGCCGAAACGCGTCTGACCCCCAACCTCAAGGCCAACGAGCGCATCCTGCTGCCCGTGCCGATCAATGCCAACGACGCCGGCATCGGCACCATCTCGCTCGACGTCCAAGGTCCGGGCGGCTTCAAGGTCGCCCGCTCGTGGCCCATCGAAGTGCGCGAACCGCAACTCGAAGTCTCGAGCGAAGACACGGTCGCCATCGCGCCCGGCAAGGAAGACCGCTTCAGCAACGAGAAGCTCGCCTCGTTCAAACCCGGCACGGCAAAAGTTGCGGTGACGGTCACGGGCGGCCGCGGCTTCGATGACGTGCCCGGCCTTCTGCGTTGGCTCGATCGCTACCCGTATGGCTGTATCGAACAAACGACCAGCCGTGCCTTCCCGCTCGTCTACTACAACGACATGGCGCTCCTCGCGAGCGTGAAGCAGGACAAGAACATCAAGGATCGCGTGCAGGAAGCCGCCTACAAGGTTCTGGATATGCAGACCTACGGCGGCAGTTTCGGCATGTGGTCGTCGATCTCGGGCGAAGCCGACAACTACATCGGCATGTTCGCGATCGACTTCCTGATGCAGGCGAAGGCCAAGGGCTACGTCATTCCGGAAGAAGGCATCGAACGCGCCCTCGGGTGGGCGCGCCGCGCGGCCGGCTCGGAAAGCAGCACCGACCTCTCGCGCGCCTACGGCTTCTACCTGTTGGCCCGCGCCGGCTCGCTGAACCCCAGCGAACTGCGCTACTTCGCCGACACGCGCACGGCCGGCATGACCAACGCGTTCGCGCTGGGCCTGACGGGCGCAGCCTTAAGCGACATCGGTGATCGCGCACGCGCGGCGCCGGCCTTCACCAAGGCGCGCGATATCGCGCTTCAAGTCGAACCCGCGAAATACGCAGTCGACAGCTACTACGGCTCGATGCTGCGCGACGTGGCCGGCTTGACGGCGATGTCGGCCAAGGCGGGGCAGGCGGGTCTCATCCCGGCGCTCGTCACGCGCGTCGCGGGTTTCGATCCGCGCATCAACTACACGACGACGCAGGAAAAGGCCTGGATGCTCCTCGCCGCGCACGAGGTTGAAGCATCGACGCCGCCCGTCAACGTCGCGGTCTCGGGCGCCAGCGTCACCGCCGGCGCACCGGGCGGCAAGATCCTCCGCTTCAGCCCGTCGCTGACGCAGGTCGGCCAAGGCGTCGCCGTGAAGAACAATGGCCAGAAAGACGTCTGGCGCATCGTCTCGGCCGAAGGCATCCCGGCGCAAGCCCTGCCTGCGTCTCAGAACGGCGTCACGTTGTCGAAGGCGATCCTGACCATGACCGGTCAACCGGCAAGCCTCACGAACGTGAAGCAGAACGAACGCTTCATCGTGCGTCTGTCCGGTGAGATGGCCGACAACCGCGCACGTCTGATGGCGCTGCTCGATCTCCTGCCGGCAGGCTTTGAGATCGAAGGCGCCGTCCAACGCAAGGACGACGGCTCGACGATCTATCCGTTCCTGCCCGTCCTTGCCTCGGCGAACATCACTGAAGCGCGCGACGACCGCTTCGTCACGACCTTCGACGTCGGCTCGACCTACCAACCGACCGACCCGAAGGAAATCGCCAAGCAACGCCGCCCGACGTTCAACTTCGCCTACATCGTCCGCGCCACGGTCCCGGGTTCGTACACGGTCCCCGCCGCCACGGTCGAAGACATGTACGCACCCGACGTCCAGGCGCGCACCAACATGGGCACGATGTCGATTGCCGCGAACTAAGACGCGCGCAACCTCATCATGAAGACCTCCGCCATCCAACTTCCCCCCTCTCCCTCCTCGGAGGGAGAGGGGTCGGGGGTGAGGGAGGGACTATCAGCCACCTCCGAGTCAGAACGAGTTCAGTCCACGGCGTGTCATGCGTGCCCTGCGTAACTGGTTCGGTCCCCGCGCGCGCACAGCGTCGATCATCGCCGCCTTCACGTTCGTAGGCCTCACCCTCGCGCTCGCCGTCATCGATCGCCTGAACCCGATCGGCCGCACGCGCGCCGACGACCGCTCCGTCGTCATCACCGCCGTCGACGGCACGCTGCTCCGAACCTTCGTCTCGCGCGACGGCAAATGGCGCCTACCGGTCAAGCCCGACAAAGTCGACGCGCGCTACTTACGCATGGCGCTCGCCTGGGAAGACCAACGCTTCCGCGAACACCCGGGCGTCGATCCCTTCGCCATGCTGCGCGCCGCCTACCAGATGGCGGTGAAAGCGCGCGTCGTCTCCGGCGGCTCGACCATCACGATGCAGGTCGCCCGCCTGATGGAGCCGCGCGAACGCACGCTCTCCGCCAAACTCCTGCAAATGTCGCGCGCGATCCAGCTCGACATGCACCTCACCAAAGACGAGGTACTGGAACTCTACCTCACCCTCGCCCCCTTCGGCGGCAACCTCGAAGGCGTGCGCGCCGCAAGCTTCGCCTGGTTCGGCAAAGAACCGCACAACCTCAGCATCGGTGAAGCAGCCCTTCTGGTCGCGCTCCCGCAATCGCCCGAACGCCGTCGCCCCGACCGCTTCCCCGCCATCGCCAAGGCAGCGCGCGACCGCGTTCTAGCAACACTCGCCGAACGCGGCGTCATCACGCAGCAAGAAGCGAAAGAGGGCCAAGAAGAACCCATTCCGCTTCGCCGCTTGCCGTTCCCATTCCACGCGCCGCATCTCGCGCAAGATCTGCTCGCGCAGAACAAGGCCGGCGACCCCGTCATCGTCTCGACCCTCGACGCGCAAACGCAAACGAAACTCGAAGACCTCGCCAAGCGCGAACGCGGCTATTTCGACGACGACGCCAACATCGCCGTGATGGTCGTCGAGAACGCCTCGCGCAACGTCGTCGCCTACCTCGGCGGCGCAAATTTCTGGGTCAACGCCGGCCAAGTCGATCTCGGCAAAGCCGCGCGCTCGCCCGGCTCGACGCTAAAGCCCTTCATATACGGCATCGCCTTCGACGACCTCGTCGTTCACCCGCAAACGCTCATCGATGACAAGCCGACCTTGTTCGGCGACTACGAACCGCGCAACTTCGATCGCGGCTTCCAAGGCACGGTGACGGTCGCAAGCGCGCTTCAGCAATCGCTGAACGTCCCCGCCGTCATGCTGCTCGACCGCATCGGCCCCATCCGCCTCGCATCCCTCATGCGCAACGCCGGCGCCGAACTCCAATTCCCGAAGAAGGGCGCAATCCCCTCGCTCCCGCTCGCGCTCGGCGGCGTCGGCATCACGCTGCGCGATCTGACGAAGCTCTATGTCGCCATCCCGAACGGCGGCGAAGTGAAAGACCTGCACTTCCGCGTTGGTGCACCCGAAGGCGAAACCCACCGCCTCTTCGGCAAGCCCGCCGCCTGGTATCTCGTCGACGTGCTGAAGCACGCGAGCCTCCCCGACGGTTGGTCGATGGGCCAAGGCATCGAGCGCGACCGCCAAATCGGTTTCAAGACCGGCACGTCCTACGGTTACCGCGATGCCTGGGCGCTCGGCTTCTCGCAGCGCTACACAGTCAGCATCTGGGTCGGCCGCGCCGACGGCTCGACCCGCCCCGGCCACATCGGCCGCAACGACGCCGCCCCGCTGCTGCTGAAAGTCTTCGACCTCCTGCCCAGCGAAGAACGCTGGTCATCCCCGCCACCGGAAGGTGCCTACGTCGTCCAGAACGCGGAACAACTTCCGCGCGGCCTGCAACGCTTCCGCCGCAACACGCAGCTCGTTGCCGGCCTCAAGCGCACGCAACCACCCCGCATCGCCTTCCCACCGAACGGCGCAACCGTCTCGCTCGAAGACCCGAAGAAACCGCAGGCCCTGCCGCTCAAAGCGCAGGGCGGCCGCGCACCCTTGCGCTGGGTCATCAACGGCATGCCGCTCGAGAACCAATCGATGCTCGGCACCGACAGCTGGTGGACCCCCGAGGGCGAAGGCTTCGCACGCATCACCGTCGTCGACGCCGACGGCCGCAGCGACACCTCTCAGATCCGACTGAAAGCGGAAAACTAGCAGCCGCTCTTGCGCGCATATGCCACGCTGCGATGACGCGCAGCTCTCGCCAGAAACGTCGCGATGCAAACCCCTGATCCGTCCCCGTCCAAGTTGAGCTGGCTCGAAAGAGCGCGCGCCAGCTTCGCGCCTGAAGAAGAAGGCGGCGGCACGACGGATGAAGGCCGCAAGCGCGCCATCACGCTGCTCTTTGTCTGTCTGATCGCCAACGGTCTCGGCCAGACGCTGATGTTCGCGATCCTGCCGCCGCTGGCGCGCGATCTGGGCTTGAGCGAATTCGAAGTCGGCTCCATCTTTGCCGTCTCCGCCACGATCTGGGTTTTCTCGTCCGCCTACTGGGGCGTGCGCAGCGATTACTGGGGCAGGCGGCCGGTGATCCTGATCGGCCTCGCCGCCTTCGGCGTCTCGACCGTTGGCTTCGCCAGCGTCATGCAGTTCGGCCTTTGGGGCCTGACCGCCCCAATCGTCACCTACGCGCTGCTCGTCGCCACGCGTTCGATCTACGGCATCTTCGGCGCAGGCGCCTATCCCGCCGCGCAAGCCTACATCGCCGACCGCACGACGGCGGAGGAACGCACCGAAGGCATGGCGACGCTGAACGCCGCCTTCGGCCTCGGCGCGGCTATCGGTCCGGGCGTCGGTGCAGCGCTCATCATCTTCGGCGAGGTCGCGCCGCTCTACTTCGTCGCCTTCTTGGCATTCCTGTCTGCGCTCGCCATCTGGCTTCTGCTCCCCGAACGTTCCCTCCCGCGCAAGCGCGAGGAAGTAAAGCACCTGTCCTGGTTCGATCCGCGCGTCGTGCCGTTCATCATCTTCGCCGTCGTCCAGGGCACGGCCGGCGCCATCCCGATCCAGACGATCGCCTTCCTCCTCCGCGACACGCTGCAGGGTTCGACCGCCGAAATTCAGCAGCTCACGGGCGTCGCCCTCATGTGCTCGGCGATCGCCACGCTCTTCGCGCAATTCGTTCTGGTTCAGCGCTTCAAGCTGACGACCAAGTTCTTGATCTTCGCCGGCACACTGATCGCTCTGGTCTCGAACCTGCTGCTCATCGTGGCTTCCAACTACGGCCTCATCGCCTTCGCGCTGGTGCTCTCGGGGCTGGGCTTCGGCATGCTGCGTCCGGGGATCGCGGCGGCGGCTTCCCTCGCCGTTGGCCAGGACGAGCAAGGGGCGGTGGCGGGGCTAACCAGCGGGGCAGGGGCGTCGGGGTTCATTTTTGCTCCTCTGATTGGGAATGCACTCTATTCATGGAGTCCCGATCTCCCATATTGGTTGGGCACAGCGCTGCTTGCGGGCTTGTTTCTCTTCATTGTGAACAGCCGGCGCCTAAAAATCGCTGTAATTCAAAGACATGACGATACAACTCCACCTGGGCCACCGGCTTGAAATCCGGTCAGCGACAAACTAACTCAATGAAACTCGACCCCGGTCACATTGCGTTGACAGCCGGAAAACACTATTTGCCACGAAATCGTCTTATTCCGATGTTGCAATGCACAATGTCGGAATTTCCGGCAGACGAAGAAGGCTCCCAGGGCGCAAGCACGGCCTTCGTAACGGGTTGAAGCCAGGACGATCTGGCAGACGCTTTTGCGAGGACTAGTGCAATGGAACGCATCGTAGATGCGGCGCGCTTTGTGCGCCGCTTGGGAGTGATCGGCGGCCGGGACGAGCTGTGGGCTCAGTTCAAGGCCATCGCCGCTCAGCACGGCTTCACGTTTCTGACGGTCCTAAAGGCGCCGGAAGGCGAGCCAATATCGCTCGTTCACACCAACGCGCCGGCGGAAGTGATCGCGGCCTTCGACGGCGGCGGCTACAGCGCCGACGACCATCCGGTCCTTTCACGCGCATTTGATCAGATCGAGCCGTTCTCGCGCGATGAGGCGAAAGCAACCGAACTGACCGCGCAGCAGGGCAACGTGCTCGCCTATGTCGGCGACACGCTGGGCATCACCAACGGCTGGACCTTCCCGATCACCAAGGACGGCGTCCGCGAAGGCATCGTGGTCATCGCAGGCGCCAAGCCCGACATGTCGCCCGTCCTGCGCTCGATGCTCCATCTGCTGGCCCACTTGGCGTTCCAGAAGAGCGAAACGCTGGCCGAGGGCGGCAAGAGTGAATCCCGCACGCTGACCGCGCGCGAACTTGAATGCCTGCGCTGGGTCGCGGTCGGCAAAACCGACTCCGAGATTGCGGTGATCTTGTCGATCAAGCCCCGCACAGCCAGATTTCATATCGAGAACGCGAAGCGCAAATTGGGTGTCGCGACGCGCGTGCAAGCCGTGGCCGAGGCAATGCGCCTCCAAACCATCGCGGCTTGAAGCCTGAACGGACAAACGAAGATGATGAGCAACTGCTGGGTCACCACGACAAGCGCAATCGACGACATCGAAGGCGCGCGCTCGCCGCAGGCCGTGTGGGCCGCGATGAGCGCCGTCGCCGCTGCGTTCGGTTTCGAGCAGGCGTTCGTCCTGCGGGCAGGCGATGGCGAACCCCGCTTTTCGACGCTGCACGGCACGCTGCAGACGGATCTGGCTGAGGCGTTCGTCCAAGCGGGCTTTGCCGGCAACGCCGCGCTGGCGAAGTACATCCTCGACGCCCGCCGCCCGCTCGTGACCGATGACGTGCCCTCGGACCTGTTCACCGAAGCGCAGCGTCAGGCGCTGGAGACCACACGCGCAAAGCTCTGCATCGGAGCCGGCCTAATCGTGCCCGTTCAGAACGGAGAGGCGAACCTCGGCGCGCTTCTGCTCGCCGGTCGCGATCCCATGACGACGCCGATCGCGCGCTCCGCGCTGCATTTCCTCGCCCAACTCGCTTTCACGCGCGTGACGTTCCTGGAAGGCAAGCGCGAGGTCGAACTGCTGTCGCCGCGCGAGGCCGAATGTCTGCGCCTCTCCGCGCACGGCAACACCGACGGCGACATCGGCCGCAAACTCGGCATCAGCGCGCGCACCGCACGCTTCCATATCGAGAACGCGAAGAAGAAGCTGGGCGTGGCAACACGCGTGCAAGCCGTCGCGGAAGCGCTGCGCCGCAAAGCAATCGCCGCTTAAGGCGACGTCCGCAAACTCTGCAGCAGCGACATCGTCGCAAATCCGTCGGCGGGCAAGCCTTTGGCCTTCTGATACGCGCGAATAGCCTCGCGCGTCTTGCGCCCGATCACGCCGTCCGGCTCGCCCACGTCATATTTGCGTTGCGCGAGCAGCGTCTGCAGCTCGACCCGGTCGGCGCGCGCCAGGATCGGCTGCTCGCCACGCGGCCACGGCGTCACGAACTCCGGGCCGCCCTTGAACCGCACCGACAGCTCGCAAATCGCCAGCGCGTAAGAAATCGCGTTGTTGTACGCCAGCACGACCTTGAAGTTCGGGTAGGCGATGAACGCCGGCCCTCTATAACCCCCAGGCAAGATCAACGCCGCCGGCGCATCGGCGTCCTGGCCCTTGCGCTTCAACAGCGAACGCCCGTCCATCTGCCGGACGTCCATCTCCGACCACTCGCGAACGGATTTCTCGATCGAGATATCCGCGTTGCCATAGTCGAAGTTGCTCGGCAGCTTCACCTCATCGAAACACGGCGCGCCGGTTTGCCAGCCTTTCTCTTTCAGATAATTGGCCGTCGACGAGAACACGTCCGCCTTCGTGTCCCAGAGATTCCGCTTCCCGTCGCCGTTGCCGTCCTGCGCGTATTGCAGGAACACGGTCGGGATGAACTGCGTCTGCCCCATCGCGCCGGCCCAAGAGCCGATCATGCGCTCCGGCGCAATGTCGCCTTCTTCCAGAATCTTCAGCGCCGCCAACAGCTGCTCGCGCCCGAAGGCCGCGCGTCGCCCGTCGAAGGCCAGCGTCGACAACGCCTCGACCACACGAAAGCCACCGAGGTTCGTGCCGAAATTGCTCTCAAGCCCCCAAATCGCAGCGACGATGCTGTCGGGCACGCCGTAGTGCCGCTCCGCGCGCCCCAAGGGTTTGCGATACTGGCGCAGCAGTGAGCGCCCGCGTGATACCCGGTCCGACGACACCGCGCCGTCCATGTAGTCCCAGATCGCGCGGCTGAACTCGGGCTGATTCTCATTAAGCTCGATGACCCGCGTGTTGAGCCGGACGTTGCGAAAGGCGTTATCCAGCGTTCGCTCGCTGATCCCCTTGGTCCGCGCCTCGGCCTTGAAAGCCTCGATCCAGGCCGAAAACTCGGGCGAGCGATCCGGATCGTCCGGAATGGGCTGCGACATCCGCACGCCCGAGGGCTGCGCAGAGACGGCCCCAGCCCCCAATCCGGCCATGGCCAGCATCAGGGTGCAAAGAACCGAGAGCCGAAGGCCCGGAATCGAAAGGATACGCAAGCAACACATGCCCCTCGGATGGCACGATGTCGCCCCGAAAAGCAAGGGAATCGGCGACACACGCGGTGCTTTGGACCGTTGACAACCTGCAACTGTCACCTTAATGGTCCGCCCTCTTCGACAGACCCCCTCAAGGCCTTGCCTCAGCGGAACCAGACCTATGAAAGTTCGTAACTCGCTCAAATCGCTGAAGGCCCGCGACAAGGACTGCCGCGTCATCCGCCGCAAGGGTCGCGTCTACGTCATCAACAAGAAGAACCCGCGCTTCAAAGCGCGTCAGGGCTAATCCCCAGACGGATTGCTGGTGCGTCAAGGCCGGGCGGCTGATACTGCCCATCCCATGCGCATGCCCGAACTAGACCAAGGCATTCTCTCCCGCCGCGCCACACTCGTGGATGCACTGCGCCGCCTGGTCCCCGACGGCGTTGTGGCCGACGACGACGCCCTCGTCGCCTACGACAGCGACGCGCTGACCGCCTACCGCCAAAAGCCGCTCGCCGTTGTCCTTCCCAAATCCGCCGACGAAGTCAGCGCCGTCCTGCGCTTCTGTTCCGCGAACAAAGTGAAGGTCGTCCCGCGCGGCGCCGGCACATCGCTCTCCGGCGGCGCACTGCCCGTCGGCGACGGCGTCCTCCTCGGCCTCTCGCGCATGAACAAGATCCTGCAGATCGATCTCGAAAACCGCTGCGCCGTCGTACAGCCAGGCGTCACGAACCTCGGCATCACCCGCGCCGTCGAACGCGACGGCTTTTACTACGCCCCCGATCCCTCCAGCCAAGTCGCCTGCACCATCGGCGGCAACGTCGCGGAAAATTCGGGCGGCATCCACTGCCTCAAATACGGCCTGACGACGAACAACCTGATGGGCGTCGAGTTCGCCATGCTCGACGGCAACCGCGTCCGCTTCGGTGGCAAAGCCCTCGATCCCGGTGGCCTCGATTTGCTGGGACTCGTCACCGGCTCAGAAGGCCTACTCGGCGTGGTCACCGAAGTCACAGTGCGCCTGCGCCCGAAGCCCCCATGCGCGAAGGCCCTCCTCATCGCCTTCCCGTCGATCGAACAAGCCGGCGCCTGCGTCGCCGACGTCATCGCCGCCGGCATCGTCCCCGCCGCGATGGAAATCATGGACCGCTTCGCCGTCGACGCGGTCGAGGCCTATTGCGCGCCGGGCTACCCGCGCGAGGCTGCCGCCATCCTCATCGCCGAAGTCGACGGCATGGACATCGAAGTCGACGCCGCGACAAAACAAATCGACGCCATCGCGTACCGCAACGGCGCGCTCACCTGCGAGTCGAGCACATCGGACTCTGATCGCGACCGCATCTGGCTCGGCCGCAAAGCAGCCTTCGCCGCCGCGGGCCGCATCGCCCCCGACATGCTCTGCATGGACGGCACCATCCCGCGCCGCGCGCTGCCGCGCGTGCTCAGCCGCATCGCCGAAATGTCCACGGAGTTCGCATTGCCCGTCGCCAACGTCTTCCACGCCGGCGACGGCAACCTGCATCCCTTGATCATGTTCGACGTGATGAAGGAGGGCGACCTCGACCGCGCCGAAAAATTCGGCGCCGAGATCCTGAAACTCTGCGTCGAAGTCGGCGGCGTCCTCACCGGCGAACACGGCGTCGGCGTCGAAAAGCGCGATCTGATGCCGCTGATGTTCTCGGAACAGGACCTAGCCGTCCAAGGCGCGGTAAAATGCGCCTTCGACCCCGACGCCCTCATGAACCCCGGCAAAGTCTTCCCCGCACTCTCCGCCTGCGTCGAAGGCGGCGCCATGCACGTGCATCAAGGCCGCATGCCCTTCGCGAATCTGCCAAGGCTATAGATGCGCGTCCTGAAACCCGACACCGAAGATCAAGTCGTCGAAGCCATCCACGACGCGCGCGCACCGCTGATCCTCGAAGGCCGCGGCACCAAACAAAACCTCGGCCGCACGGTCACCGCCGACACAGTGCTCAGACTGTCCGGCCTCACCGGGATCACGATGTACGAGCCGGACGAGATGGTCTTCACCGCCCGCGCCGGCACGCCGCTCGCCGAGATCGAAGAAGCGCTTGCCGCCAAAGGCCAATGCCTCGGCTTCGAACCCGGCAACCTCGGCAAACTCTGGAACGCCGACTATGGCGCCAGCATCGGCGGCGTCGTTGCCGCCGCAGTCTCAGGCCCACGCCGCTTCGCCGCCGGCGCCGCGCGCGATCACTTACTGGGCTTTACGGCGGTCAACGGCGAAGGCGAACGCTTCAAAGCCGGCGGCCGCGTCGTCAAAAACGTCACCGGCTACGACCTACCGAAACTCGCCGCCGGCTCCTTCGGCACGCTCTTCGCGATGACCGAACTCACGCTGCGCGCCATCCCGCGCGGCGACACGACGTTTCTCGCCGTCCAAAACCAAGACCCCGCCGATGCGCTCCAAATTATGCGGACCATCGCGCGATCGCCGTTCGAACCAACCGGTCTCGTTCACTTCCCAGCAAGCGCCGCCGCCAACGTAGCCGTCCCGCGCGCCGTCACCCTCATCCGCCTCGAAGGTCACAGCGAGGGCGTCGCCGCCCGCGCCGCCGAACTCACGCGCACGATCGCGCCGCGCGCACGCCCGCTCGAAAGCGAAGTCGGAAAGAAACTCTTCCGCGACGCTGCCGACATCCACCCGCTGTTCGATCCCGCAACAACGCTCTGGCGCATCTCCGTCCCACCGACGGAAGCACACCGCACGATCACGCGCCTCAATCCCGCCTCATGGTTCGCCGACGCCGCCGGCGGTATCCTCTGGCTCGCCTTCAGCGAAAGCCCGCATGCGACCGTCATCCACGCAGCAGCCCGTGATCTCCACGGCCACGCCACGTTGATCCGCAAAGGCGCAGGTGCCACCGACGACGTCTTCCCGCCGCTTGACGCGGCAACGCACGCGCTGACAGCGCGCATCAAACGCGCCTTCGACCCCGCACGCACGCTCAACCCCGGCCGCATGTACAAAGATATCTGACGCGATGCGCACCAACTTCAACCCGGCGCAACTGGAAAACCCGCAACTCGCCGCCGCGGAAAAGCAGCTGCGCGCCTGCGTCCATTGCGGCATCTGCACGGCGACATGTCCGACCTATGTCTTGCTCGGCGACGAACTCGACGGCCCCCGCGGCCGCATCCAACTGATCCAGCACATGCTGGAAACCGACGCGACGCCCAGCGCCAAGGTTGTCACGCACATCGACCGCTGCCTGTCGTGCCTCGCCTGCGTCAGCGCTTGTCCGTCAGGCGTGAACTACCCGCGCCTCATCGACAAAGCCCGCGACCACATCGAACGCAAAGCAACGCGCCCGTGGCCCCGCCGCCTGCTGCGCGAGATGCTGGGCAGAGTCCTGCCGCGCCGCGACCTGCTGCGCCCGCTGCTCGCCCTAGGCCGCATCGGCGCGTCATTCGTGTGGCTGCTGCCCAACGCATTGCGTGCACCCGCACGCGTCGCCGCGCGCTTGCCGGCGCCGGAGCGCACGTCCGCCATCCCGCGCGTCTCGCGCCCGAACGGCAAACCGATCGGCCGCGTCGCGCTTCATCTAGGCTGCGTACAAGAAGTCATCGCCCCGCGCATCACCAGCGCCACCATCCGCGTCCTCGTGCGCCACGGCTACGAAGTGACGACGGTGGAAGGCACCGGCTGCTGCGGCGCACTCAACCACCACCTCGGTCAAACCACCGAAGCCCACCGCCACGCGAAGGCGCTCGTCGACGACATCACGCGCCAAGAGGGCGAAGAACCGTTCGACGCCATCGTCACGACAGCGTCGGGCTGCGGCAGCGTCATCCGCGACATCGGCTTCCAGCTCAACGACGAACGCGCTGCTGCCGTCGGCACGCGCACCCGCGACATCACCGACCTGCTGCGCGACGTGCCGCTGAAGACCGGGGGCAGGGCCCACCGCTCCGTCCGCGTCGCCTACCACGCCGCCTGCTCGCTGACGCACGGCATGAAGCAGGCCGCAGCCGCGCCGCAAATCCTGCGCGCGCTGGGCTTCGACGTCGTCGAACCGCGCGACACGCTCTGTTGCGGCTCGGCCGGCGTCTACAACGTGCTGGAGCCCGATATCGCCGACCGCCTGCAGGAGCGCAAAGCCGCAACGCTGATGGAAACGACGCCGAAATTCATCGCCACCGGAAACATCGGCTGCCTCACGCAAATCGCCTCCGCCGTGAACGTACCCGTCGTCCACCCAATCGAACTCATCGATTGGGCGACAGGCGGCTCTAGACCTTGAGCAGCTTCAAGATCCGCCGCGCCGCGCGTTGTCCGCTCGCATAGGCGCCGTGCACCGTCTGCACCGCCTTGCCGCCCTGCGCCTCACCCGCGAAGAAGATGCGCCCGCCCAGCGGCGTCTCCAGCGCCGCGCGCGCCTTCCACTGCCCAGGCAGCGCCGCCGCAAACGCACCGCGCGAAAACGGATTGCGGCCCCAATCCGTCACCAGCGCATTGCGCAATCCGGAATCGCCCTTCGACCCCAACAGCGCCCGCAACCGCTCACGCGCAAAGTCGATCACCGCACGCTCCGTCTGCGTCGAGAGCTCCCAAGCCAACGATCCACCGACATGACATACGGCAAGCGGCGCACCGAACGGACGCACATGGAACACATGCCCGCGCTCGTCGCTCGCCTGCGGGATGAGCATGGAATCCTGCGGGAACTTCAGCACCGGCGCATCCGGCGCAAAATGCAGGGCGATCTTCGCCAGCAATCCCATCTGCAAACCGTTGAACGCGCCAACCATCGCGGCATCAGGCGCCGGATCGAACGCAATCGCCTCACGCGCCAACACGCCCACCGAAGCGGTGACGATCGCCGCGCGTGTGAGAATCGTCCCGCGATCCGTCTCCACGGCAACGCCATCGCCCGACGCCACGAGCCGCCGCGCCACCGTATTCACCGCCACCGGCAACCCAAACCCGATGCGCGCGACCAAGGTGCCTAACCCCTGGCGCACCATCCGCCGCGTTTCATCCTCGTCGCGCTGGAACCAATCCTTCGCCGACAGCGTCGCCAAATCGACGCCCATATCCAGCGGCCCCACGGCAGCCGAAGCCGTCGCCGCCCACGCGCGAATGTCGTCGTCCAGCAGCATCGGCGCGATATCGCCCGCCGGCGTATCGTCAGGCTCCTCGCCTGCTGTCGCGATCGCGTCGCTGATGACGACAAGCGCCCGCTCATAGGCGGTGTTCGACGCCGTGGGTCGCGTCGACCCGCGCGCAAACGTCAACTCGCGCGTATCATGATCGCCCAGCTGAAACTCATACAGCTTAGCAAACCCAGTCAGTGGATTGCCGTCGCCGCCCTTCACCCACGCGGCGCCCCGATCGAACGGCACGCCGAACGTCGCGGTATCGGTAAAGCAGCGTCCGCCGATACGCGGGCTCGCCTCGATCAGCTGAACGCGCCGTCCGCCCGCGATCAGCACTTGCGCCGCGGCGATCCCTGCTGCCCCCGCGCCGACGATCACGACATCGGGATCGGAAACCGTGGCCGCGCCAGCAGCGCGCGCAAACGCCAGCGCCGCCGCAAATTGCGCGAAGTTCCGCCGGTTCATTTTCATTGCGAATGCCGCTTGGCCATGTGCCCCCGACCACATTAGCATGGGGCATGCGAACATTCTTCGTCTGGCTCGCGCTCAGCGTGGCACTTGTGGCTCCGGCCCAAGCCGACCAAACCGACAAACGCCTCGACCGCCTGTTTAACCAACTGGCGGCCGTGCGCACCGCGCCCGAGGCCTCTGCCCTCGAGGCGCAGATCATCGACATCTGGCTCAAGTCGGGCAGTGACACGGTTGACGTGCTGATGTCCCGCGCCGAAGCCGCGATGGCCGCGCAAGACGTGGCGACCGCCAAGAAACTTCTCGACGCCGTGGTCGAAATGAAACCCGACTACGCCGAAGTCTGGTACCGCCGCGCCGAACTTCTGCTGCTGATGGACAGCCAACAAGAAGCCGAAGCCGACCTCGCCAAGACGATCGAACTCGAAGCCCGTCACTTCAAGGCCTTGGCGATCGCCGGCCGCCTCGCCGAAGCCGCCGGCAACAAAGCCGCAGCCCTCGCCGCCTACCGCCGCGCTGCCTCGCTCAACCCCATGATGGAAGCAGCCGCCCGCCGCGCGATGCAGCTGCAAGAAGAAATCGACAGCAAACCGCCGCCGATTTAGCCGACAAATCCGCCCGTCTTGCCGCCGACGAAAGCGACGCGTAGCAAGTTCGTCGCGCCCGGCGTGCGCAGCGGAACGCCCGCGGTCACAACAAGCCGCTGGTTCAACTTCGCAAATCCCTCGCGAAACGCGATCTGACACGCGCGATCGACCATATCTTCGTTGTCGATCGCATCCTCCGTCACCACGCAGTGCAAGCCCCAAGCGATCGCAAGCTTGCGCCCCGTCGCCTCGATCGGCGTCAGCACGACAATCGGCACGCTCGGCCGCTCGCGCGACGCACGCAGCGCCGTCGACCCCGAACTCGTCCAGCACACGATAGCCGCAGCCTTGACGGTATGCGCAACCTGCCGCGACGCCGCGGTAATCGCATCGGCCGTCGTCGCCTCAGGCTCGGTCCGCTGCGCGTCGATGAAAGTCCGGTAGTGGTCGTCGCCCTCGATCGAACGCGCGATGCGGTCCATCATCTCGACCGCTTCGACAGGATACTTGCCCGAAGCCGATTCCGCCGACAGCATCACCGCATCCGCGCCGTCGAACACAGCGGTCGCAACGTCGGACACTTCCGCCCGCGTCGGCATCGGGCTCGAAATCATGGACTCAAGCATCTGCGTGGCAACCACGACCGGCTTACCCGCCGCGCGCGCCGCCCGGGTAATCTGCTTCTGCCGCCGCGGAACTTCCTCGATCGGCAACTCGACGCCCAGATCACCGCGCGCAACCATCACCGCGTCTGACAACTCGATGATCTCATCCAGCCGGTCCAACGCCGCCGGCTTCTCGATCTTCGACAGCACGCCCGCGCGCCCCGCCACGATCTTCCGCGCCTCCGCCACGTCTTCAGGCCGCTGCACGAACGACAGCGCAATCCAATCGACGCAGTGCTCCAGCGCGCGATCTAAGTCGGCGCGATCCTTCGGAGACAGCGCCGCAATCGGCAGCACGGCATCCGGCACGTTCACGCCCTTACGATCCGTCAGCCTCCCGCCGATCTCGACGCGCGCCGTCACGCTGTCCCCGGAAACCGTCTCGATGCGCAGCCGTAGCCGCCCGTCGTCGATCAGCAACTGTCCCCCGGGCTTCAGCACCGCGAAAATCTCTTTGTGCGGCAGGGTCAAATGATGCGCATCGCCCGGCGACGGATCGAGATCAATCGTCACCGTCGATCCAACGACGAGGTCGACACCGCCGCCCGCCATCGCGCCGACGCGCAGCTTAGGCCCCTGCAGGTCGGCCAGAATCCCGATCGGTCGCCCGATCTCGGCCTCGACCGCGCGAATGTTCGCGACGAGCGACGCCAGCATCGCGTGGTTCGTGTGGCTCATGTTGATGCGAAACACGTCCGCGCCCGCTTGGAACAGACGCTTGATCATTTCGGGTTCGCTCGACGCAGGCCCCAAGGTCGCGACGATCTTCACATTGCGGCGCCGGCGCATCTTACCTTCGCAGTGTTCTTGGTTTGAGAGACTTCAGTCGGAAAGATTCTGCACCCACGTCGTGTAGTCGCCGGTGTCGATTTCGAAGAACCCGGCCTGCCCATACCCACGCTTCGCGCAATTCCCGCGGCCCTTGATCGTAAAATTGTTGCGCGTCACGCAGAACATGCGATTGCCGTCCCACGCGCCGTCGACGCCCAGATGCACGCCGCGAAGATAGTAGTACCGCGCCTTCAGCGCTCCGCGCAAAATGTCCGTGCACCCCTTTGGTTCCACCCGCCACCAGCCCTCGCTGACCCATTTGCCGCCGCTCATATGACCAAGCGCGACGGCGAAGGGATGCTCGGTCTTGTTGCACACCTCAAATTTCGCCTGCGCGGTTGAGGCGCCAAGCGAAACGAACAACGCCAAAGCCAAAACAAGAACGCTGAAACGAGGCATCGAACGGGCGCAAATCCGTGAGGGCAGAATCACTGTGCGCGAGTCTCATCCCCCCTGCACGCCGCGTCAAACCGCGGGCGTGATCAAAATGGCGCGGAAATCGTTGACATTGGTGCGCGTGGGCCCCGTCACAACGGCTTGCCCGAGCGCCGCAAAGAACGCACCGGAATCATTCGCGGCCTGAAACGCCCGCAGATCCAACTGAAGCGCAGCCGCCCGAGAAAGCGTCTCCGGTCCAACCCAAGCCCCCGCAGCATCGTCGCTGCCGTCGATCCCATCCGTATCGGCAGCAATTGCCCAAATCCCCTCAGCGCCGTTCAAGGCCCGCGCCAGCGCCAGAACATATTCCCGGTTCGGCCCGCCACGCCCCTGACCCGAAACCGTCAACGTCAACTCTCCTCCCGACAACAAAACCAACGGCCGCGACGACGCGGGCGAATGAAGCGCAATCTCCGCATGCGCCAAAGCAACCGCCCGCGCATCGCCCTCAACGTTCACGCCCAGAACGCGCGTCTCAAACCCAAGCCGCTGCGCCTCATCCGCCGCCGCCGCAATCCCATCCGCCCCGCGCGCCACAATCTGCATCGCCGAAGACGCCAACCGCGCATCGCCTGGTTTGATCGACTCAAGCGCCGGATCGCTCAACACAACGTCAGCGGCACGCGGCAAACTGACCCCGTATTTCGCGAGGATCGCCCGCGCGTCCGCCTGCGTGGTCGGATCCCCAACCGTCGGTCCCGAAGCAATCACCGAGGCATCGTCACCCACCACATCCGAAATCGCGAGCGTCAACACCCGCGCCGGAAACGCCGCAGCCGCCAACCGCCCACCCTTGATCGCCGATAGATGCTTGCGCACGCAATTGATCTCATGAATCGAAGCGCTCGAGCGAATAAGCGCCCGCGTAATGTCTTGCTTCTCAGTCAGCGTCAGTGGCGCCAGCGGCACGCCGGTCAAAGCCGACCCGCCACCCGACAACAAAACCAAAACGAAATCGGCGGCTGTCAATCCGCGAACCAACTCAAGCAACCGCCGCGCCGCAACCTCACCGGCCGCATCCGGATAAGGATGCCCCGCCTCAACAACCTCAACGAACCGCGTGGCAGCGCCATGCCCATACCGCGTAACGACAAGCCCGGATAAAGGCGGCCCCCAGACATCCTCCACCGCAGCCGCCATCGCCGCCGCAGCCTTCCCCGCGCCGACAACGACAACCCGTCCCGCAGGCCGAACGGGCAGGGCAGGTCCGACGACGCGCGAAGGATGGCAAGCCGTGACGGCTGCATCGAACAAGCGGTGAAGAATCTCGGGAGCGTTCTGCATAAGCCGCGTTATGGCACGCCCCTCTCTCATCGTCATGGCCGGGCTTGACCCGGCCACCCAGTGGCCTCGCGTCTGCGCGGCCGGTGAAACTCATCTACCGCCGTCTACTCATTGATGGCTCAAGCGAGTCTTCAGCGCGCACGGACGTGCGCGCACTGGGTGGCCGGGTCAAGCCCGGCCATGACGAAGTTGAGTGCCGAGCGCGCCTCCAGCACGGAGTCTTCGTGCAACTTCGTGCCCTTGGTGCCTTCGTGGTGAGGCTGAAGCGACGCTCCACAAGCCGATCCAACGTGGCCTGGGACCACATGGCCCCTTCGCTGTGCCCTCTCCAATCACTACAGTCACTAAGCAAACCGGAACCCGCGCAATGCCCGCCTACGAGATCGTCAATCCAACCGCATCGCCGGATCTCATCTTCGTCTGCGACCACGCCTCGAACGCGGTACCCGAAGAGCACGGCTCGCTTGGCCTGGAAAAAAATCTCTTCGGCCTCCACATCGCCTACGACATCGGCGCCGCTGACGTCACCCGCGCCTTCGCGCAAGCCTTCAACGCACCCGCCATTCTCGGCGTCTACTCGCGCCTGCTCATCGATTTGAACCGCGGCGCAGACGATCCGACGCTGGTGATGAAACTCTCCGACGGCGCCATCATCCCCGGCAACGCCAAAGCCGATGGGAACGAAATCCGCACCCGCATCGCGGCCTACTACCAGCCCTACCACGACGCCATCGAAGCCCAGATCGCGCGCGCCAGGGCGGCGAACGTCAAACCCGTCCTCGTCTCGATCCACAGCTTCACGCCCGAATGGAAAGGCCGAAAGCGCCCCTGGCACATCGGCATCCTGTGGGACCACAAGGACGGCCGCCTCGCCCAACCGCTGCTCGACGCCCTGCGCGCCGAAGGCGACATCGTCGTCGGCGACAACGAACCCTACGCGGGAGAGCTTGAGGGCGACTGCATGGCCCAACACGCGCTCGCCCACGGCTTCGCCCATATCCTCATCGAGATCCGCCAAGACCTGATCGCCGATGCTGCAGGGGCGGCAAAATGGTCCGCACGCCTCACCCCCATATTGAGAACCGCCCTCGCGCGCCTACATTCGAGGCAACCCAGCGAGGATCAAATGAACGACGCCACCCGCAACGAAATCGAAGCCAAGGTCTTCCGCCGCCTTGTCGCGCACCTGCAGGGCCGCACCGACGTACAAAACATCGACCTCATGAATCTGGCCGGTTTCTGCCGCAACTGCCTCGGCGATTGGTACAAAGACGCCGCCGCCGAACATGGACACGACGTCACGAAAGAGGATGCCCGCGCCCGCGTCTATGGCATGCCCCAAGCCGGATGGAAGACGCGCTACCAGAAAGAGGCGTCAACGGAGCAAAAGGCGCAATTCGAGAAAGCCCACAAGAATCATGGCTAGCGCGACAGGCGAATCCAAGTTCGCGGCCAAACGCAACACCGCCGTGCCGGCAAAACAAAAAAATCCCACAAGAATCATTGCCGTTCGCGATTGATCGCGCGCGCGTGCCGAATTAGGTTTCGCGCCCTTCCGATGCGTTTATCGTCATTTTGAACCTGGGTTTCCCTCGCATGGCCAAAGCCAATTTCGCCAAGGATCAGTTGAAATCCCTCGTTGAGCGCGTTGAGCGCCTCGAAGAGGAAAAGACCGCGCTCGCGGGCGACATCCGCGAGGTCTACGCCGAAGCCAAAGGCAACGGCTTCGACACCAAAATCATGCGTCAGGTCGTGCGCATCCGGAAAATGGAATCGCATGAGCGCGAAGAACAAGACGCGCTCCTCGACCTCTATCTCTCGGCACTCGGTATGGCGAACTAAAGCCGGCTGAAGATCGCGTCGCACAGAACTTTCGAGCGCGGATCGCCCACCAGATCCGCGCCCATGCGGTTCATCGTATAGCCGATGCCGATCTTGGCGTCGGTGTCCGCACAACCGAACGACCCGCCCCAACCCGAATGCCCAAAGGCGCGCGGGTTCGGTCCATAGACGCCGATCCCGTTGGTTGCAAACCCCATCGCCCAATTCGGACTGAAGCCCAGCATCAAATCCGGCCGCGTGGTCTGCACCTCGGTCATGCGCGCAATCGTCTCGCGCGAGAGCAAACGCACGCCGTCGAGCGACCCGCCATCCGCCACCGCGCCATAAACCCGCGCCAGCCCTAACGCGGTCGCATGTCCGCTCGCCGCCGGCACTTGCGCGGCGCGCCACGCCCGCGAGTTCGGCCGCTCCGGCTCGACAGCAGGATTCGTGAGCGCCGCAATCGCTTCCGGCGGCAGATTGAGCGCCGCCATATCGACCTCGACCGAAGGCTTGATCATCTCTGCCACACGCGGCTCCAGCGCCGCGTCCAACCCAATGAAAACGTCCGCGTTAAGCGGCCCGGCAATCTCGCGCGCAACGAACGCGCCCGGCGACATCCCGCTCAACCGCCGAACCAATTCGCCGGCGAGAAACCCATACGTCATCGCATGATACGAGTTCTGCGTGCCCGGCGCCCACATCGGTGCTTGCCGCGCCAGCCGCGACGTCACGCGCTCCCAATCATAGAAATCCTCGACCGAGGTCGGTTCGCTAAAGCCCGGCAAGCCACCCTGATGCGACAGCAACTGCGCAACCGTGATCGCCCCTTTGCCGTTCGCCGCAAACTCAGGCCAGTGCTTCGCAACCGCATCCGCGTAAGAGAGCTTGCCGCGATCGACGAGCAACGCAACGGCGAGCGCCGTGATCCCTTTCGTCGTCGACCACACATTGATCAGCGTATCGCGCGTCCAAGCCCGCGCGCGCGCACCGTCGCGATACCCGCCCCACAAATCGACGACGCACCGCCCGCCGCGATAAACCGCAAGAGAGGCGCCAACATCCTCATACGCGTCGCCCCGCGAAAAATTCGAAGCGAAGGCGTCGCGCACATGCTCGAACCCCGGTGCGACGGTGCCTTCGATCGAAAGGGCAGGCGCATCCACCTTGCGCAGCGTCGAACCAGACATGCCTACCTCCGTCGCAAACCGCGTGTGAAAAGCTCCGTCGTCTCGTCGGCGAGTTGCCACGGCGAGCGCCGCTCATCCGGCTGATACCACTTAGGGATCCAAGCAAAGACGCCCGCGCCGAGCAGCGCCACGGTGTCGAGATCGCAGTCGCGATAACTCCCGTCCACGCGTCCCTGCCGCCCGAATCCTTCGAACGTCTGCTCGATGCCGAGCGCCCGTCGCGTAACGTCCGACCGCGCACGCGCCGGCAAAGCCTCAAGCCCCGGCTGCGGCATCAACGGCGCAAGCCCCGAAGCCTGCGCCTGCACGTTCAGATGCGTGCCGATCATGCCGCGCTCAAGCCCGCTCTTGCCCGCATGCGCCGCCGTCTCGGTGAAAGCCTCGAACAAATCGAACCCGCGCTTATAGCAATGCACCACAAGCTCAGTCTTATCGGCGAAGTAGTGATAGAGCGCGCCCTTCGTCGCCCCCAGCGTTTCGCAAATCTGATCCAGCGATGTGCCGTCGATGCCTTGCCGGTTGAACAGATGCGACGCCGTCATCGCAATCTGCTCGATCTTCATCGCCTGCGCATCGCGCCGGTCGAACACGTTCGCGGGCCGCAATCGGAACGTTTCGACGTTGATCGGACAACGCACCGAAACCGAAGGATCGCTCGCCAATCCCTGATCCAGCAGATCGCGCGTCGCCGCCGCCACGCGCCGCCGGAAATTGCGCGCCGTCTGCGCGGTACCGCCCAGCCAATCCGGCCACAACGGTGCCCAAGACACCAACCCCGTCACCGTCTGCGCGACGAGATAGGGATCGCACGCCCGAATGCTCTTGTCGGCAATCCCTTCGCTGACGAAACGCTGCAGCGCCTCCAGATTCCGCCGCTGCGCCTTCTCCACCATGGCGCGCGGCGAGCCGGTCAAATACGTGACCTCGCTCAGCACCGCTGCCGGCGGCCGCTCCGCATCCAGCGCACCCTCGACGTAAGCCAAAATACGCTGAAGCCCGTTGCGCCCGCTTTCGTAAGCCGCCTCGAGATCATCCGCCGTGATCTCGCACGACCGCAGATATGTCTGAAACACCAGATCGTCGCGATCGTCGACGTAGTAATAGAGCGCCGCCCGCGTCAGCTCGAGCTTCGTCGCGATATCGTTGAGCGCCGTCCCCGAAATCCCCCGCGCGTTGAACTGCAGAGCCGCCTCCCCCAGCACCGCATCGCGCTTCGACGCGCGCTTGGGAGCCAACACGGCGGGCGCGCCGGATTTAACCAGGCGGGGTCGGGCAGGCTTTCGACTCGTCGCTGTCATCAGAAAAACATACCGTACCGTCAAATCTGTTGACAAGTGCATTTGAACATGAGGAGATAAAAACATACCGGAGTGTCAAAAAGGCGGATGACCGCCGGGACGCCTCGGCCCAGGGGAAGGGGACGTCATGTTGGGTTCAAAGCGCCGGCTTGGCCGGATTGCGCGCTATTCCGTTTCGCATCTTGCGGTCGCGGCCGCTCTCGCCGCGACGCCGGCCTTCGCGCAAGACGCACCACCGCCCGCGAACGACGAGGTCGAAAAGGTCACCGTCACCGCGCAGAAGCGCAAACAGAACATCCTCGACGTCGGTCTCAACGTCTCCGTCGTCACAGGCTCCGACACCCGCGACCGCCGCGTCGAACAGATGCGCGACCTCACGGGCTCCATGTCGAACCTGGACGTGAAGGAACAAGTCCCCGGCGCCATGCCGGTCATCACCATCCGCGGCGTCGGCCTCGACGATTTCTCATCGACCAACAACCCGTCGGCCGGCGTCTACATCGACGAAGTCTTCCTAAGCTCGCTCGCGATGATGAGCTTCGACGTCTTCGACCTCGAACGCATCGAAGTGCTGAAAGGCCCGCAAGGCACGCTCTACGGCCGCAACTCGACCGCCGGCGCCATCAACGTCATCACCGCGAAGCCCAAAACCGACGCGTTCGACGCCTTCGCGTCCGCCGGCTACGGCAATTTCCAAACCTTCGACGCCGAAGGCATGCTGAACCTGCCGGTCAGCGACACCTTCGCCGTCCGCTTCGCCGGCAAGACGATCCAGCAAGGCGAAGGCTTCTGGTACAACCGCGTCATCGGCGACGACATCGGCCAACGCGACTTCATGGCCGGCCGCGCCCAAGCCGCCTGGACACCCAACGACACGCTCGATTTCAACCTCAAGATCGAAGGCCAACGCTCGCGCTCCGAAATGGGGCAGGGCGAATTCTTCGGCCTTCTCCCCAACGCCGCGTTCCCGACGGTGCCGTGCCCCGGCAATCCGCAATGCACGGACTTCTTCGGCTACTTCGACAGCGACGGCGATCCGTTCACCGGCGATTGGTCGGGCGACCATTTCTACGACATCGACCAATGGGGCGCGACCCTGCGCGCCGACGCGGACCTCGGCGGCGCGACGTTGACCTCCGTCACCGGCTACGCCTGGTTCGACCGCGCCTTCTACATCGACACCGACGGCACGCCCGCCCTTCAAACGGACTTCATCCAAACCGAAAACGTCAACCAAATCTCGCAAGAACTCCGCCTCGCAGGCTCGCAAGAAAACCTCGTCGACTGGCTCATCGGCGGCTTCCTCTCGCACGACCACGTGAAGGTCTACACGCCGGGCTTCCACCAGCATCTCTTCAACACCAACACCCTGACGCTGGCCGATCAGGAAACGGATTCCGCCGCAGCCTTCGCCCACGCCGAATGGCATCTCTCCGACAGCCTCAAATTCATCACCGGCCTGCGCTACACCTGGGAAGAAAAGAGCGACGTCGGCGGCACGATCGACCTCGTCCCCTTCGCCCCGGGCAGCGCACTGTCCGGCTGCGTCGCGACGTGTCAGATCGCCGCCGTCAACGAGACGATCACCGACCGCAACTGGTCCTGGAAAGTCGGCTTTGACTGGAAGACGGACGAAAACACGCTAATCTACATCAACGCGTCGCAAGGCGTGAAAAGCGGCGGCTTCTTCTCCGGCATCGCCACCTTCGACTTCCAACTCGCTCCCTACAAACCCGAACAGCTCATCGCCTACGAACTGGGTCTGAAGAAGCAATACCGCTCACTGCAATTCACCGGCAGCCTCTTCTATTACGACTACTCCGACGTCCAAACCTTCATCCGCGAAGACGTCCTCATCCCGGTCCAGCGCCTCGGCAACGTCGACGAAGCCACCATCTACGGCGCAGACCTCGACCTAACCTGGAAACCGCAAGACATCGAAGGCCTCACCATCGACGCGCGCTTAGGCCTGCTCCACAGCGAACTCGGCGCCTTCTCAACGGCGAACGGTCCGGTCCCCGAAGGCAACGAACTCCCGAACGCGCCCGAAATCACCTTCTCCGGCCGCGTGAAATACGACATCCCCGTCGGCGAAGCGCTCTTCCTCGGGCTCCAAGTCGGCGCGCACTATTCGGACGACGTGTTCAAGGACGCGATCAACGACCCCATCGTCACCGCAGACAGCTTCTGGACCTTCGACGCCGGCGCGTCGCTCTTCTCGACCAACGACGGTTGGGAGGCAAAACTCTGGGGCAAGAACCTCGGCGACGAACAACACGTCACCCAAGGTCTCAACGTCCTCGCCCTCGGCTACGGCAACCGCACCTACAGCGCCCCGCGCACCTACGGCATCACGATCAGCAAGCGCTTCGAGTAGCCGGCGCCACACCTGACACCAACGCCTGCTCGGGCGACGCGACGTTAAGCGCCCGAGCATCAACCGGCGTGATGCCGCGTCGCGGCGGCAGATTCTCCGGCAGCTTCACATTCCACGCGAGGCCCATCGCGCGCAGCAGCCGCACGAACTCCCATCCCAAATCGATTTGCCCCGGGTAAAGACCGTGCCGCGCCGAACTCGGGAAAGCGTGATGATTATTGTGCCAGCTCTCACCCATGGTCGGTATGGCCATGATCGGAACGTTGTGTGCCTGGACGACGGCGTCATCGACGATCCAGCTCTGCGGCCCTTGCGTATGCGCAAAATAAGAAATGCACCAATGCATCGTCGTGCAAGCCGCGACGCGCACGAACACGCCCCAAACCACCCACGGCCAACCGCCCAACGCAAACAGCACCAGCCCGATCGGCACCTGATGCAACATCCAGGTCCGATCGAGAAACCGATAGAACGGATCGTCGCCGATGCCAGGTCCCGGATCGAAGCCGGGCGGACGCGCCAGCACCAATCGGCCATGCAGATAGAACAACCCGTCCAGAACGAAGCCCCTCTTGTGGGCCAGGAAGGCGTGACAGTCGACCTGGCGCTGCGCCCAATCGCGCGTGTCGTGCAGCCGAATGGTCCACAGCGGCCCACCCATGCCGACCGCGGTGCCCAGCCAGACCATCACCCGCTCCAACCATTTCGGGCATTCGAAACTGCGATGGATGAGACGCCGGTGGAACCCGACCGAATGTCCCGCGCACAACGTGACCGCGCTCGTGACGAGAAACACCGCGAACGCATCCCAGCTGATCGTCAACGGCGCGAACACCAGCGCCGCGATCAACATTCCCCCGTTCCAAAGCGAGCGCGGCGCATCCCACACAATGCGCCCTTCGACCGGACTGGCCGTATCGAGCTGGGTCAGCGAATTGACGCGATACGGATCGGACGACGACGAGTTCGACATGCGCGCCTCCAAACGGCGTTGTCTCAAGACCTCTTGAACAAGCGGCTCGCGCTCGCGCCGAAACTGATGATTTGCCGCATCGCGCGCGACGACAGTATCTGCCGCGACGGATGAATGGCCTCAAGATCGCGGATCAACGAAAGCATGTCCGCCATCTTGTCTTTGGCTTGACCGGGCGTCGCGCCGTCGCTCTCGGCCTGCGCGACGCACGCTTTCATCAGAGCCAACGCTTCCGGCATCTCACGCTTGCGCCGCTCTTCAAGCCCGGTGACCAGCAATTCCCAAGGATCGTCGCCGACGACCCAGCCCGCCGCAGTGCGCTCGGCCATCTTCCAATCCGTCAAGTCGGTCAGCGCTGCGCCAACATCCTCGTCGCTCATCTGCAAAGCGCGAGCGACAACGTCGGCGGTTGTCGGCCCATCGGCGAGATAGAGAAACGCGTGCACGCGCGCGGTCGCACTGCGCAAACCCCACCGCGGTCCCAGTTCGGCAAAGTAATCGGCGAACTGCAACATCGCTGCCGTCGGAGATCCCGCATCGTGATCGGCGATCGATTCCCCGCGCTTCTTAGCGCGCGGCCCTGCGCTTCTTGCGGATCTTCTGGCAGAATCGTCCATGCCGTTTCCTAATTGGCAAGCTACACTGTTGCAAGCTCAAAGCGACTGCAGTGTCTGCGAGACAAATATGAATGCAGATCGAACCCTACGCGAAGCACAAACGCAGTTCCTGACCGCCAACGGGTTACCGGCCGATGGCGGCGAACAGGCGCGCACGTGGAACTGCCGCATCGGGCCCATCACGCTCACGCTTCCGAATTTCGAATGGCGCAAGCGCGCGATCGTTCGTCACGACCTGCATCACGTGATCACCGGTTACGAATGCGGCATCGTCGGAGAATTCGAGATGGCTGCCTGGGAATTTGCGGCCGGCCCGTTCGACCACGTCTGCGCAACCGCTTTCTGCCTGCCGCTGGTGACGATGGGCGCGGTCGTGGCGCCCCGCCGCACCTTTGCCGCCTTCATGCGAGGCCGCGACAGCGAGACGCTCTACGGGTCGCCGATAAGTGACGCGCTGCTGAACATGCCGCTGCAAGCCGCGCAGCGCCTCTTCGCGCCACTAGAGGTGCGGCCGGCGCGAGCCGCCGATCGCACCGCGTTCCTGATCCTGGCCACACAAGGCGCGGCGATTATGGCGTTCCCCGCCTTAGCCGGTTTGCTCGCCCTAGTCGTGCTCTAAGCGGAGATCGGCATGACGCGCGGCGCTTTCGCCGCCGTCTGGCCGTCGATCAGATGCGCGGCGACGTTCGCCAGATCCCGCGCGTCCCACAACGTCAGGCCGCAGCGCTCTTCGTGCTCCTTCATCTGCGGCGTGTCTTCGAACGAAGACGCCGCGCAGATCGCGATACCGGCGCCGTAAAACAACTTCGCGCCGGCGAGTTGGCGAACGTCATCGACGCTCGCCCGCCCGTGCCGCTTGCATTGCGCGACGACCGTGGTCGAACCGCCGCTCACGACGATGTCGGACGACTGACTGCCCGCCGGCGTCAACGACGCGGTTCCGTCCGGAAAGAATCCGAGGATCAAGTCCGCAACCGCCTGATCGAAATTCCCCGCTTCCAGCGTAGCCCAATACTGCGGATCAGTCTGCTGCTGACGCCACGGCAAAATATGCGTCTCGAACTGCGCCGCCGCGTGCTTGAACGCATCGCGCCGCGCCGCGGCCGCATGAAAGGCCGTCACGCGCTTCGCATGCGGCGTTGACGACAGCCAATACCCGGCGATCGCAACGACGCCGACCGCGAACAACAGAACGCGAAACACCGACGCGTCGATGATGCCGAACACCGTCATCGCCGCGCCGCCCAGGATGGCGATCGACGCGCCGGCAATGGTCGCAACGCCAAGCCGCGACAAACGCCGGCCCGAGGCGACAGACCCCGAACCGTCGAGTTCGAACTCGCTTAGCTGAAAATCGGATGCCTCCGGCTTCTTGCGCGCCCACAAGCCCGTCAACCCTGCCGCGGAAGGCGACGCCTGAGCATCGCCGAGAATGTCTGCTGCCACCGCGTCCCCCAACACGATTTATGGCGACAGCGAAGTTCGCAAGCCCATGCACAGTCAAGAAAAACCGGCGCACGCCCGCCGTTTGCAAGCGGTAAGGGAATTCGCTGGCAGGCGGTCCGCCAATTTCCGGGCACGCTGCCCAGCGCCAGGGCAGAACGGAACCGCCCAAGTCGCGGTCGTTTGTCAGCGCCAGACCGCTCTCAAAATGATAGCTGCTTTTCGGACAAAGACTTCCAAAGGACGAACCATGACGGACCAAGGCGACGCTTGGGAACAACGCCTGGCCGCGCTGTGGGCCACGCTCGACGACAACGATGACGCCGATTTCGTCGTCAAGATGGAAACGCTCGCCGCCGAGCGCGGCGCGGGCGACGCTGTCGCGCTTTTCGAACGCGCCGCCGCCAACGACTCGACCGGCCGCCCGCACTACGCCGTCCCGCTCTACCGCCAGGCGCTCGCCGCGGGCCTGCCCGGCGACCGCCGCCGCCGCGCCGTCATCCAATTGGCCAGCAGCCTGCGCAACGTCGACCAAGCCGCCGAAGCCGTCACGCTCCTCACCGCCGAACGCGACCGCACATCCGACCATCTCGACGACGCCGTCACGGCGTTCCTGGCGCTCGCCCTCACCGACGTCGGCCGCGAACGCGAAGCCGCCGCGATGACGCTCACCGCCCTCGCCCGCCACCTCCCACGTTACAACCGCTCGCTCACGAACTACGCCAAGGCGATCAAGCCGAAAGCCGACGCACCGCAGAAGTAGGAGCTACACAGCAGACGTGGTTATTCCTCGAACGACGGCTCTTCGATCGGCGGCGCTTCGTGGGCCGACGACGGCCGAAGCTCGACGTTCTCGATCTCGGTCACCTGGTCCTGAACCGCGCGATAGACGTCTTGCACGCACGTCTGCATGCCGCCGCTCGGATCGAGGAGCGTCTTCTGGCGCGCTTTGCATCGGCTCATGTCGATGCCGGCGCGTTCCGCACCGGTAACATAGTCGTCCTTGATCGACCCCAACACGATGGAAGGGCCGGCCGCGACGAACCAACCGAGCGCCGCGCCGGTCACCACGACGGCGCCAAGAACAATCCGAAACATCATGGCTTATGCAGCTCCACGTTCGTCGTCGAGGCCCATCTCACGCAGCTTGCGATAGAGCGTCGACCGCCCGATGCCCAGCCGCCGCGCGACTTCCGACATGTGCCCTTCGTACTTCTCGATCGCAAAGCGGATAAGTTCGTGCTCGATCTCTTCCAATTTGCGCAGATGCCCGTCAATGCCCATGACGTTCACGCCTTCCGCACGCGCACCGGCAACCGCCTCATGCGCAAGCGGCGCGGATGGCGTCGCCGCCACATAACGCTTCGCGGCCTGACCGACGAAGCTGTCTTCGTCGTGGCTCGCCTTCACCGTGATTCCCAGCAGGCTGGCGATCTGCGGAAAATCTCCGGGATGCAAACATTCGCCGTCGCACATCACGACCGCCCGGAACACGGCGTTCTCAAGCTGACGAATATTGCCCGGCCAGTTATAGCTCGCGAGCATCTCAAGCGCCGCGGGTTCGATGCCCACGATCTTCTTGTTCTCTTCAACCGCAAAGCGGCGGATGAAATGCGCCACCAGCGCCGGCACGTCTTCGCGGCGATCGCGCAGGGGCGGCAACTGAATCGGAAACACGTTGAGGCGATAGAACAAATCCTCGCGGAATTTGCCCTCTGTCACCTGCTGCTGAAGATTGCGGTTCGTCGCCGACACCAAACGAATGTCCACCTTCACCGGCCGCTTGGCGCCGACCGGATCGACTTCGCCTTCCTGAATCGCGCGCAGCAACTTCACCTGCATGTCGAGGCGCAGCTCGCCGATCTCGTCGAGGAACAGCGTACCGCCGTTCGCCTCTTGAAACTTGCCGATATGCTTGTCGACCGCGCCCGTGAACGAGCCCTTCTCGTGCCCGAACAGAATGCTCTCGATCAGCGTCTCCGGAATCGCGCCACAGTTCACCGCAACGAACGGCTTGCTGGCGCGATCCGACCCGCCCTGAATGGCGCGCGCCAGAACTTCCTTGCCGACGCCGCTCTCGCCCTCGATCAAAATCGGAATGTTCGACTGCGCCGCACGCTCCGCCATGCGAAGCACCGACCGCATCGCCGGGCTCTCGGCGATCAGATCGCCGAACGACAAACGATTGTCGTTGGTCTTCTTCAGACGCTGGATCTCACCGGTCAGCGCCTTCACCTTCAGCGCGTTCTGGATCGACACCTGCAAACGCTCCGGCGAGGCCGGCTTCACCAGAAAGTCGTCGGCGCCGGCGCGCATCGCGCCCACAGCCGTATCGACGCCGCCTTGCGCGGTCAGCACGATGACGGGTAGGGCAGGGTGCGTCGGCCGCAGCTGCGCCAGCACGCCAAGCCCGTCCATCCCTGGCATAACGAGATCGAGCAGCAACAGCCCGATCGACGCGCCCTTGGGCGAATTCAACGTGTCCAAAGCCTCTTGGCCCGACGCCGCGGTGATGGTCTGGAATCCGCACTTCTCGGCCTGCGCCTGAAGCAGCCGGCGCTGGGTCGGATCGTCGTCGACAACAAGTATCGTGTGCGCCATAGGGCCCTCAGATGGAGCGGGGCGAGAAGTCGTCCCGAAACCGGCCGCCACAGTGCGGGGTGCGCGGTAAAAGCCGCGTTTAAGTTGTCTCAGCTTGGGTCGAATTCGGCAGAAATTAGCGCTTCGTTAAACTCTCGTGTGTTCGGCGCGCTACACTCTCCGCGATTCCGAAGCTTAACAGCCACAACGTCTTGAAAGTGGCAGGGGTTAATGGAAAGTTTAGCTCGCTTTTCTGTTGTCCGGCTCGCGGGGGTTGCTCTGCTAAGTGAGCGAGCGAATGGGGGAACTGGAAAGTTCATCGAGGGGGTGAAGCGCGGCGTGCTAGGTCCTACGGACTGGGCACGCCGCTGCTGTTTTCTGGCCCTCGCAACCCTGTTTCTGACCAATTGCGCCAGCGTCTCCGACACCTTCGACGTCGGCCCGTTCATGCGCGAACAGATCACCGGCGATACCTGGCGTTCTTGTCTAGCGCGCGAGTACCAAACCCAGGCCCGTGTCCAACTCCGCGCCGGCCGCCACTGGGACGAAGCGACGACCCTGGCCGCCAAAGGCCGCGACGCCCTCGCCGGCGTCGACGTCACACCTGAGCCCCCACCGCCGGTTCTGATCCAAGAACGCGCCAAACTCGACGCCGCGCTCGCCAACCGAACCCAAAGACCCTGCGAGTGCGCCAAGGCCCAAGCCCGCTACGACGGCATGACCGAAGCCGTGTCGCGAAAAATGGACACCACGCCGCACGCCAAATTATTCGAGGAAGCGCTCAGCGCATGCCATATGAGTTGAGGCGTCATGACCGACGAACGCAACTCACTGACACGCCGCCTGAAGCGCTATGCCGATGTCACGTCGGCTGTGGGCGGCGCCGCCGCGCGCATGGCGGGCAACCGTATCATGGGCCGCGAGCGCGACACGCGCAGCGAAGCCGCTGACCTCAAGGCTGCGCTAGGCAATCTCAAAGGCCCGCTGATGAAGGTGGCGCAGATGCTGGCATCAGTGCCGGATGCGTTGCCCGCCGACTTCGCCGTCGAACTCGCGACGCTCCAGACGCAAGCCCCGCCGATGGGCTGGCCCTTCGTCCGCCGCCGCATGATCGCGGAACTGGGCGCGGATTGGGAAAAGCGCTTCAAAACTTTCGAACGCGACGCCGCCGCCGCCGCCTCGCTCGGCCAAGTCCACCGCGCAACCGACAAAAAGGGCCGCGCGCTCGCCTGCAAACTCCAATACGCAGACATGGCCTCCGCCGTCGAAGCCGATCTCGCGCAGCTGAAGCTCATCTTCGCCGTCTACCGCCGCATGGATCGCGCCATCGACCCCTCGGAAATCGCAGAAGAAGTCGGCGCGCGCCTGCGCGAAGAACTCGACTACCGCAGAGAGGCCGCGCACATCGCCCTCTACCGCGACATGCTGAAAGACATCCCGCAAATCCACGTGCCCGAAGTCTTCCACGACCTCTCGACCGAACGCCTGCTGACGATGAGCTGGGAAGAGGGCCGCCCCATCCTTGAGTTCAAGAACCGCCCGCTCGCCGACCGCAACAAACTCGCAACGCTGTTGTTTCGCGCCTGGTGGCACCCCTTCAGCCGCTTCGCCACCATCCACGGCGACCCGCATCTCGGCAATTACCAAGTGCGCGAGAATCTGGATCTGAATCTGCTCGACTACGGCTGCAGCCGCACCTCCGAGCCGAAATTCGTCGGCGGCGTCATCGACCTCTACCGCGCCCTCGAACGCAACGAACCGGACCTCGCCGTCCACGCCTACGAAACCTGGGGCTTTAACGGCCTGAAGAAAGAAGTGATCGAAACCCTGAACATCTGGGCCCGCTTCATCTACGCGCCGATGCTCGACAACCGCGTACGCACGGTGGCGAACGGCGTCGAACCCTCAGCCTACGGACGAAAGGAAGCGTTCGAGGTCCACAAACGCCTCAGCCAACTCGGCCCCGTTAAACCGCCGCGCGAATTCGTCTTCATGGACCGCGCCGCCATCGGCCTCGGCGCCGTCTTCTTGCATCTCGCCGCCGAACTCAACTTCCACAAGCTCTTCAACGAAGAGATCGAAGGCTTCTCGCTGGCGGAAGTGGGCAAGCGCCAGAAGACGGCCTTCGCGGCGGCTAAGGTCCCGCTTCCTTAATTCCGGTAAAACAACCTCGCACAAATCTGAGCGAGAACTGATCCGGTTCCTTAAAGGCCCGCGCGCATACTTGATTCAACGAATCAACGCGCCGGAGTGGTTTTCATGCTCAAGGTCATCGGCATCGCATCCCTCCTGGCGACCGCACTCGGCGGTTGGGCCATTGCCGAAACGGCGAACCCTTGCGATGCCCGCGTCAGCCAACTCCAGGCGTCGTATGAACAAAAGACCGGCGATTTCGGCTACGGCGAGATGATGTCCGGCCTCAGAAACGCCGAAAGCTATTGCGACATCGGTGATGAGCGCATGGCTCAAAACGTCCTCGACCTGCTCGCCCAAAGCTGCCGCAACGAAGGCGGTTGCGCCTAGCAAGCACGATGACCGCGCGCTAGGAATGGCGCCGGTCATGACCAAGCCAGCCCCCACCGACTATTGGACGTTCTTCGCCGGCGAAGCCAAACGCGGCCACTCGCCGCTTTACGAACGCCTGGCGCTCGGCATCCGCGACGACGAGAAACTCCGCGGCCTCGCGGCGCGCGTCAAGCCGGGTCAACCGCAAGCCAACCTCATCCTCGCCGCCGCGCATTATCTCCTGCTCGAAGACGCCGATCATCCGTTGGCGGATCATTATCCAAGCGTCCGCCACCCCGCGAAACGCGCGGGCGATCCCGTCCCGCTGTTCCGTGACTTCTGCCTCGCGCACGAAGCCGCACTCCTGCGCCTGATCGAAAACCGCGTCACCAACACGAACGAAGTCGCCCGGTCGACCTCGCTCTATCCCGCCTTCGACTTCATCGCGCGCGAAACGAAAGAGCCGCTGCACCTGATCGAGATCGGCCCCTCCGCCGGCTTCAACCTCAATTGGGACCGTTACAAATACATCTATCGCGCCGAGCAAGACGCAGTCGCACGCGGCCCGGCAGACGCAAACCTCGTCCTCGAAGCGAAGCTGCGCACCGCAGACCTGCCGCCGCTCGCCGAAGCGCTGCCGCGCGTGGCAAGCCGCGTCGGTCTCGAACTGAACCCCGTCGACCTGTCGAGCGCCGAAGATCGTTTGTGGCTGAAGGCGCTGATCTGGCCCGAACTCACCGCGCGCTTCCAACGCCTCGACGCCGCCATCGAAACCGCTCGTGCGCATCCGCCACACGTCGTGATCGGCGACGCCCTCGCCAATCTTGCCGACGTCGGGAGCAGCACACCGCGCGACGGAGCGCTCGTCGTCTATCACAGCCACGTCACCTATCAGTTCAGCGAGGACATGCGCCGCCGCCTCGACACCATCATCAAATCGCTCTCGCTGGCGCGTCCGATTTATCGCGTTTCGATCGAATGGGACGGAAACAGCGACTACCCCATCAAGGTCGAACGCTACGAAAACAGCGCGCCGCAGGCCCGCACCATCGCCCTATGCGACCCGCATGGCGCTTGGCTAGAGTGGCGCGGCTGAACCGCAGAGCCCCGATGACCGACGACCTCCTCGAAGAATACGCGCCCGAAATCCCTGAGGGCTACGAGCGCATGAATTGGTTTCAAGGCTTCGGCCGCCAAATCGGCCCGCTCTACGAACGCATCAACGCGGACAAGACCTACACCCGCGCCTTCCTGGTGACCGAGGCCCACACCAACGGCATGAAGAATTGCCACGGCGGCATGCTGATGGCCTTCGCCGATATGGCGCTGGGCCACGCGATCTCGCTCGAAGAAAATCGCTATTGGGTGACGGTGCGCATGGTGACCGACTTCATCGACGCCGCGCAGATCGGCGACTGGATCGAAGGCACGGGCCACATCGCCGGTCGCGACGACGACATCTACACCGTGACAGGCCGCATCTGGTGCGGCGAGCGCACGGTGATGACCGCGACCGGCATCTTCAAAGCACTGGGCCAACGCCCCCCGAAGCGAAAGCCCGCCACCGCATGACCACGACTCCAACGCCGGGCCCGCTCGGCCGCTTCAACGGCGAGCCCGTGCCTGCCCCTGCGTGGTTCGAACACGCCGTCGCGACACCGGCCGAAAGCGCCTTCGTCGAAGTCGCAAACGCACGCATTCATTACCTGCGCTGGGGCGACCGCAAACGCCCGGGCCTCCTGCTCGTCCACGGCAACGGCGCGCACGCCTATTGGTGGAGCTACATCGCCCCGTTCCTCGCGCGCGAATACAATGTCGCCGCGATCGACATGTCCGGCATGGGCGATTCCGATAAGCGCCCACAATACAAGATGGATTACTACGTTGAGGAACAGCTCGCCGTTCTGCGCGATGCCGGCATGTTCGACAACGCCGAGCCGCCGGTCATCGTCGCGCATTCCTTCGGCGGCTTCGTCACCATCCTGACCGGCGCGCTCCACGGCGACAAACTCGCAGGCACCGTGATCGTCGACTCACCCGTGAACCCACCCGAACGCGGCGAACAAGGCCCGCCGCATCGCGAAATGCGGCCACACCGCATCTATCCCTCGCTGACCGAGGCGCTCGCCCGCTTCCGCCTCGCCCCGGAGCAGCCGTGCGAGAACGACTACGTCGTCGACTTCATCGCCCGCAAATCGCTGAAGCAAGTCGACGGCGGCTGGACCTGGAAATTCGACCCGGCGATCTGGACCCGCTTCTCGATCGGCGACACGGCCGAACGCCTGCGCGCCACCAAGTGCCGCATCGCCATCATGCGCGGCGAGATGTCCGTCCTGCTCCCCGCCGAAGTCGGCGACTACATGTTCAACTTGCTGGGCCGCGCCGCCCCGGTCATCGAAATCCCCCAAGCCCGCCACCACGTCATGCTCGACCAACCGCTCGCCTTCGTCGCGGCCTTGCGCGCGCTCCTCGCCGACTGGAACCACTCCGTCCCAACGCGGCGCATCTGAAAGACAAGAAATGAAACCGCTTCTCGCGTTCTGCGCCCTCGTCGCGCTCGCCTTTACAACGCCCATCGCAAACGCCGACGCCGCGCTCCAAACCTTCCTAGAACAAACGCTCGCCGCCGCGCGCGACAAGAACCATCTCCCCGCCGTCGCCGCGGTCGTGCAGATCAACGGCAAGCTCGAGGCAGAAGCAGCACTCGGCATCCGCGCCGAAGGCCACCCCGAACGCGTCACGACGAACGACCGCTGGCACATCGGCTCCGACACCAAAGCCTTCACGGCAACGCTAATCGCACGTCTCGTCGAACAAGGCGTGATGAAATTCGACGACACGCTCGCCGCCTCGTTCCCGGCATTCGCGAAGGACATTAACCCCGCCTACCGCAACATCACGATCACGCAGCTGCTGAGCCACACGGCCGGTCTCCCTTCGCTCACCGACAACAAAGACCTGCCGCCCTTCATCGCGGTGATAAAAACCGCGCCCGACGTCAAAGGCCAACGCGCCGCGATCGCGCGCAAATATCTAACGATGCCACCGGCATCGAAGGCCGGCGAATTCGAATACTCGAACCTCGGCTTCATCATTGCCGGCGCCATCGCCGAAGCGCGCACCGGCAAAGCCTGGGAAGACCTCATCCGCGAACAAATCTTTACGCCGCTCGGCATCAAGAACGCAGGCTTCGGCGCTCCCGGCACCTCCGCAACCTTCGACCAACCCCGCGGCCACGCCGAGCAAGCCGGCAAACTCGTCCCCCTCGATCCAACGCAAGACGCCGACAACCCGCCGGCCTTAGGCCCGGCAGGCACGATCAATATCGCGCTGAAAGACTGGCTGCTCTTCGCCCAAGACCAACTCGACGGCGTTCACGGCCACGGCAAACTGTTGAAGCCGGAAACCTACCGCAAGCTCCACACGCCCGTGACCGGCAACTACGCCCTCGGCTGGGGCGCCAAACTCGGCGCCACCGGCATCCCCGAAATCATCACCCACTCCGGCAGCAACGGCTACTGGCTCGCCGACATCCGCATCCTCCCCAAACACGACATGATCTTCCTCACCGTCACCAACGCCGGCAACGAAGCCGCCAACGAACTGATCAAAGACGTCGGCACGCCCCTAAAGGACCGCTTGAAGCCATTGGATTAGCCAACGGCGTCGCTGCCCTCATAAATTAACGGGCGTGGATCACCGCAAAAGCGCGGCAAAACTGCGGTTGCCGGGGCGATTTCCGTTGCTATAGTCCCGCCCGACCGGCGAGTTCTCGCCATTCCGTCAAATCCCGTAGTTGATCACGAGGCAGTTCGATGGCCAGCGCGCCGCACACGTACCAAAAAGGCAAAATGGACCTCAGCGAGCACCAGGCGACGTTCGGCCTGTTCTGGTGGTGGACAAAGGTCAGCATCATCGGCTTGGTCATCCTGATGGCCTTGATGGCCTACTTCCTGACCTAACGAACGCTGTCATCGCGCAAAGCCTCCTCCAACCGGCACAGGTCCTATGAAAGTCGGCATCCCCAAGGAACGGCGCGCGAACGAATCGCGTGTCGCCGCAACGCCTGAGTCCGTGAAAAAGCTGAAGGGCCTGGGCCTCGACGTCGTGGTGGAATCGGGCGCCGGCGCGCCCTCGCACTTCGCCGATCAAGACTACGCCGCCGCCGGCGCCGAAATCGGAACGCAAGCCGCGGCGCTCGGCGCCGACATCGTACTGAAGGTCATGCGCCCGACGGACGAAGAACTGCCGCAACTGAAGCGCGGCGCGATGCTCGCCGCCATCCTCGCGCCCTACGCCGACAAATCCGCTGCCGCGAAATACGCGACCGCAGGCGTGAACACCTTCGCGATGGAATTCATGCCGCGCATCACGCGCGCACAGTCGATGGACGTTCTGTCGTCGCAATCGAACCTCGCCGGCTACAAAGCGGTGATCGACGCGGCCGCCGCCTACGGCCGCGCCTTCCCGATGATGATGACGGCGGCCGGCACCATCGCCCCGGCGCGCGCCTTCATCATGGGCGTGGGGGTCGCAGGGCTCCAGGCCATCGCGACGGCAAAGCGCCTCGGCGCCATCGTGTCGGCCACCGACGTGCGCGCCGCGACCAAGGAACAAGTGCAGTCGCTCGGCGGCACCTTCGTCATGGTCGAGGACGAAGAATCCAAGCAAGCCGAAACCTCCGGCGGCTACGCCAAGGAAATGAGCGCCGCTTATAAGCAGAAGCAGGCCGCCCT
>JAWXBY010000094.1:0-6218 GCA_034440355.1 Alphaproteobacteria bacterium | reverse complement strand
CGGACGCTGTTGTTGCTGTGCTCGCGCGGCTGCTGCGTGCGTATTAGGTGTTGTTGTTCGTGGCGGGTCACGGTCGTCCGCCGCGCTTTGCGTCCGTCATGGCGCAAATCCTCATCCGGCACACCGATCTGCGCCATGACGGACGCAAAGCGCGGCGGATGAAAGTGCCGCGCCACGAACAACAACATCTCATACGCACGCAGCAGCGGCTGAAGAACAACAACAAGGGCGTCCGCTTCACGCTCGTCCATGGGCAGGCGCTCCGGGTTCAGATCTGCACGATACCGGCCTTGATCGCCGCTGTCCGCGCCTCAAGCGCGATCGCCGTTTCATCACCGTCTGTCGCGCACACCAAATACCCGCCGCCTTCGGACACCACGCGCGCGACATGCGGCCACATCGCCTCAGGCTTCGTCGCCTCGCGCCAGCGTCCGGCGATCGAGGGATCCTGAGAACGCGCCCCGCCAAATCGCTCCGGTCGTGCCCGCGCGCCGTCCCAAATATTCGTGCTGATCAACCCGGGACAGAGGATCGTTGTCCCGACACCCACCGCCGCAAACTCGCCGCGCAACGCTTCGGCGAGCGCCAGAGCCGCATGCTTGGTCACGCCGTAAAGCGGAAACGGCGGCTCAGGCGCCCGCAGCGCGATCGTCGATGCGGTGACTCCCACATGCCGCGCACCGCTCGCCTCAGTGACCAACGGCCCGAAAGCCTGCGTCGTCCAAATCAATCCAAGCACGTTGACGGAATACGCCCACTCGATCGTGCGCTGCGACCCACTGCCGATCGGCGACCCGACACCCACGCCCGCGTTGATCCAAAGCAGATTGATCGCCTCGCCCTTCGCCCGCAGCCCCTCGGCAGCCGCCACCGCCGCCGCGCGATCGCTGACATCGAACACGACCGGAAACGCGCCCGCGCCGATCTCGCCCGCAACACGCTCCGCCGCCTCGGCGCGAATGTCTTGCACCGCAACCCGCATACCGGCCGAAGCAAACCCCTTCGCCAGCATCGCACCGATCCCGTCGCCGGCGCCCGTCACCAGCGCAAGCTTGCCGGCAAACGCACTCAGGTCCGCCATCGCGTCACCATGCACAATTGAGGAAGCGGCACTTCGGCGGCAAGCCGCGCGCGCCGACGCAAGTATATGCCTTCAGAGCCAGCGTGGCACGCGCGCTTTGTAGGCGCGATATGCATCGCCGAATTTTCGCTCAAGATAGGCTTCTTCGCGCCCGACGACGCCATAGCGCATGAGCAAGGCCAGCGGCACGAAAAGCACAAGGCTCCAAACCGTGTTCGCAAGCACGCCGCCGCCGAGATACATCAGGAACATCGCGACATAGATCGGGTTGCGAGAAAGGGCATGGACGCCCGTGGTGACCAGCGCGCGCGTGGCCTCGCGCGTCGGAACGGGCGTGCCGGCGCGCACAAAATTGCCGATCCCCAGCACAAATGTAATCACGCCCAGAAGCACCAAGACGCCGCCGGACCACCACCCGAACGTCGCATCGATACCGGCGGGACGCAGCGGCAACGGCGCCAGCGCGTCCAACGCAAAGGCGGCAAGCAGAAATCCAACAAAGATGAGCGGCGGAGGGGCAACGACGCCGGGCGTGTCTTGGGTGGTCATGATGCGCTCACCTAAAGAAGATACGGGATGATCATCTTCGTCTGCCTTCGGTAGTCGTCGTAGCGTGCGCCGAACACCTGGGCCAGCAGTCGCTCCTCCGCGCGCGCCCGCCAAGCGAAGGTCGGAACCATCGCAAACAGCACGATCGCGAGAGCCGGACCGCTGCCGAAGGCAAGCGCTTGGCCCGTGGCAATGAGTGCGAGGCCGAGATAGATAGGATGACGCACAACGCGGTAGGGGCCGGTTGTAACGAGCTCTGTCCCCACATCCGCCTCGGGCACGAGGCTCCAAGCATTGCCGAGCGCCGCGCGTGACCTGGACACGAGGGCCGCACCCGCAATCGCTAGAAGTGATCCCACAATGGCGAGCATCAACGCAGGGAGACCGGCAAGGGGGCCGGAAAAGACGAACAGCGAAGGAATGAACAAGCCGACGGCGGCAAGGTTGGCGATGACCGGCACTCGATCGCCGCCGCTCTGGTGGACGCGCGCCTCGGACCCTCGCCGCAACAGCAACATCGGTCCCGCAAAGGCCAACAACGACACGACACGCAGAGCGATGACAAGTGCCGACATCTCTATTGCGCGCCCCGCCGTATCAAATAGAGCGCGATCGGGAGCAATAGGAGGGGCAGCACATAGCTCGCCACGAGCGCGAGGATCGGTTGGTCGGACCAGCCCGCGCCGATGGCCGCAAAGACGAAAGCGGTGGGTACGCTCCCGAGCGTCAACGCCGCGATGAATTTTCTCATTGGCATCCCCGCAAGGCCGGCGAGAAACACCATTGCCTCGGGAATGCTATGGGAAAGGCTGCGGCTGAGCACGATCGCCCACGCGCCGTTCCGATCGAACAAGCGTTCCATCTTCTGCATAGATCGCTCGCTGACGAAGCGGTGAACGTGCCGCCTAAGGGAGGTGCGCATCAGCAGGTAGCCCAGAAGGCCCGCGCTGATCAGGCCGACGCTGCCGATCAATCCGCCGAGCAATGCGCCATAGACAATACCGAGCGCAGCGATCACGGCCGTCTGCGGAACGGGCAACACCAGGTCGGCCCAGATGAGCGCGATGCCCAAGGCCCATGCCCAATGTTCGTATTTTCGAAGCGTGAGCAACGCCTCATTCGCCGCCTCCGGCGTCGGCATCGTCGCGCAGGAGACAAGCGAAAGCGAAAGAATGCCGATCACGAACAAGCCTGACCTCATTGGGGACTCCGATCACGACCCGGTCGGTCGCAAAATGACAACCAGGGTGTCATCGTGTCAGTTGACACCATGGGTGTCAATTGGCGATGATGCGCGCCGGCAAGGGAATGGAGGCGATGGCGTCCGCGCGGCAAAAATCTGGAGCAGGCCCCGGCGGGCGTCCGGTCGTCGATGGCAAGGTCGAAGCTATCGGTGAGCTGATGCTCGAAGTCGCCCAGTGCTTCTTCAGGATCCGGGCGATCGGGCAGAAGACGGGGCTGATAACGAGTTGGGGCGGCGGCGCATTCGGCTTCATGCGAAGCTTGGCGCTGCTCGGTCCGCTGACCGTGCCGCAGATCGCGCTGATGCGTCCGACGAGCCGCCAGCGCATGCAGCGCCTGGCGGACGAGCTTGCCGCCGAGGGGCTTGTCAAGTTCGTCGACAATCCAAAGCATCGGCGTTCGAAGCTTGTGCAACTCACGGCGAAAGGCGAGGCGCGCTACCGCGATCTCAACACCCGCTTTCTCGCGACCGCCTCGACCATCACCGTGGCACTCGGCGAAGCCGACATCCGCAAGGCCACCGACATCGTGCGGCGGCTGAGCGATGAGGTGAAGGCGCGGACACAACGCGCCTCAGACGACGAGTAATCACACCACGCCTGCCTGACGGGAGCGTCACATACGCGGTTGAGCGGTTCGCCCTTCGTTCGTATAGTCGCCAGCCGATGGCTCACACGGAACCGCACGTATGCTGAGGATGCGCAGATGAACTACGCGAACTACGAACGCATCAAAGCCCATCGCGAAGGCCGCATCCTGACGCTGACGCTGACCAACCAGCCGAAGATGAACGCCGTCGACGGCCTGATGCATCGCGAACTCGCGCAAATCTTCTACGACGTCCAGGAAGACCGCGAGGCCGACATCGTCGTCCTCACCGGCGACGGCAACGCCTTCTCCGCCGGCGGCGACATCGAGTGGATGCGCCGCGCGGCGGAAGGCAAAGAAGAAGGCCCCAGCACCAACGAAGGCAAGAAGGTCATCTTCGGTCTGCTCGATCTGGAAAAGCCGATCATCGCCAAAGTGCGCGGCCCCGCCATCGGCCTCGGTTGCACCATCGCCCTCTTCTGCGACGTGATCTTCGCCGCCGAAACCGCCCGCTTCGCCGACCCGCACGTGAAGGTCGGCGTGGTCGCCGGCGACGGCGGCGCTGTCATCTGGCCCCAACTCGTCGGCTACGCGCGGGCCAAGGAATACCTGATGACCGGCGACCCGCTGACGGGCAAGGAGGCCGAACGCATCGGCCTGATCAACCACGTCGTCCCCGAGGCCGAGCTCGACGCGGGCGTCGACGCCTTCGCCAAGAAACTCGCGGCCGGCGCCCCGCAAGCCATCAAATACACCAAGGTCTCCACCAACCTCGCGCTCAAGGCGCTGGCCCACACCATCCTCGACGCCTCGATGGCGTACGAAATGATGACCTTCGCAACCAAGGATCATCGCGAAGCCGTCGCCGCCTTCCTCGAAAAGCGCAAACCCAACTTCACGGGGACATAATGGCGACGCTCTTCGCCGACCTGCCGGATGTGCTGCCCGACGGCGTCGCGGTCTTCCGCAATCGCGTGAAGCCGGCCGAGCAACGCGCCATCCTCGACGACGTCGCGCAAGCAATCGCGCAGGCCCCGCTCTTCCGCCCGCAAATGCCCACCGGCCCCTACATGATCAACAGCCTGACGAACCTCGGTGCGCTGGGCTGGATCTCCGACAAGCGCGGCTACCGCTACGAACCGACTCATCCGACGACCGGCAAACCCTGGCCGCCGATCCCGCCCCTCATCCGCGATCTCGCCAAAACACTCGTGCGCGAAGGGAACCTCGGCGACTTCGAACCCGACGCCTGCCTCGTCAACGTCTACGCCGCGGACGGCAAACTCAGCCTCCACCGCGACTACGACGAAGCCGACTTCGCCTGGCCCATCGTCTCATTCTCCTTCGGCAACGACGCCGACTTCGCACTCGGCGGCCTAAAGCGCAGCGACAAGACGCAAGCGATCACGCTCCATTCCGGCGACGTCATGGTCTTCGGCGGCCCCAGCCGCCTGCGCTACCACGGCGTCAAACGCATCCGCGCCGGCACCTCGCCGATCGCTCATCCTGTGCTACCAGAGGACGGCCGCATCAATCTCACCCTAAGGCGCGCGCGATGACGCTCGACGAACCCGAACACATCCGACTGCTGCGCGACGCGACCCGCCGTTTCGTCGACCAACACATGCCCCGCGACGCGGCGAAGAAATGGGACAAGGAAAACATCTTCCCGCGCGAGGTCTACGCGGAGCTCGGCAAGATGGGCGTCATGGGCCTGACGGTGCCAACCGAATACGGCGGGCAGGGCGTCGACATCCCCGCGACGATGGCGGTCATCGAAGAACTCGGCAAACGCTCGTCCGCTGTCGTCTGCCCCTACATCATGGCCGCCTGCTACGCCGGCATGAATCTGGTGGAGTCCGGATCCGAAAGCCAAAAGCGCGCCTTCTTACCGAAGGTCGCCAACGGCGAATTCATGTTCGCCTACGGCCTCTCCGAACCCAACGTCGGCGGCGACCTCGCGATGGTCGAAACGACGGCGCGCCGCGAAGGCAACCGCATCCTCGTCAACGGCACAAAGCGCTGGTGCACCGGCGCGCACATCGCCGACTACATCTTCTGCCTCGCCCGCACCGGCCCGAAGGAAGAGCGTTACAAGAACCTCACCATCCTCCTCATCCCGCCGAAGGCGAAAGGCGTCACCATCCGCCCGCTCGACCACCTCGGCATCCGCGGCGTCGAAACCAACGACGCCATCTTCGAGGACGTGGAGATCGGCGAAGACGCCATCCTCGGCGGCGCGCAAATGTGGAACCAAGGCTGGCGCCAACTCGCCGGCCGCGCCCTCGAAGTCGAAAAACTGGAACTCTCGGCCGTCGCACTCGGTCTCGCCGAAGCGGCCATCGCCGACGCCATCGAATACGCCGAAACCCGCATCCAATTCGGCAAACCCATCGGCCAACACCAAGCCATCCGCCACACCATCGCCGAGGTAAAAACAAAAGCGCTCGCCATGCGCCTGATGCTCGGCCACGCCGCCGCGCTGGTGCAGGCGCGAAAGCCCAGCGCCACCGAATCCTCGATGACCAAACTCTTCTGCTGCGAAGGTGCTGCCGAAATCACGCTCGCCTGCCAGCGCGTGATGGGCGCCTACGGCCTCTCCGACCTCACCGACATGGTCCGCTACGTCCGCGACGCCATCTCGTTGCCCATCGTCGGCGGTTCGTCCAACATACAAAAGAACAACATCGCCAACAGATTGAAACTAGCCGAATGAGAACCGCATCAACCACGCATGCTTCACTAATCCTCCCCCGCT
>JAWXBY010000093.1:0-37661 GCA_034440355.1 Alphaproteobacteria bacterium | reverse complement strand
CGGCGGCTGCGGCAGCGACAGATCGACTGCTGCCTTCGCAACCAGGAAAGCGCCCACAAACCCGGTCGCCGCGATCGCCCAGTCGATGGTGTCGCCGGCGAGCGCCGCCGCAGCCCCGGCAGCAAGACCCGCCGCATAGCCAAGATAATGCCGCCACAGCCGCGATAGGAGCGGCATGGCCTCATCCCCGCCGCGCAGGCGCGCCATCGACGCCTGCGAATAGCGCCACCGGTAAGCGCCGTAGATCACAGCGCCGACCGCCGCCAGCGGGACCATAATCGCAAACGCCAACTCCCCTTTGTTGAGCATCAGGTACATCAGCATGACGCCGACCATCGGCACGCCGAAGCTCAGCATGTGGTCGCGCAACGCCACCCATACCGTCGGTACGGGAAAGCGCGGCTCGACGCCCACCCACGACGGAAGTGACAGATACGCAAGAAGCGCAACGACGGGCAGCGCCGCCAATCCCATCTCGCGCGACGCGAACAACCCGATCGCGGAGGCGAACAACACCACCCCCGCCGCAATTCCCGCACGCTTGCGCCGAAGATCGAGCAGCCCGTGCTCGCGCGCGGACGGCATGTCGATGTCGCTCATGAGGACGCCCCCCGACGCCTTGAGGAGCGCCGAGTGTCGCGCGGAAACCCACGCCCGCGCAACGCCTCAGGAATATCCGAGAATCCCACGTAGCGCCGGCGCCGCATAATCGACCAGCCGCTTCTGCACATCCGGCAACTCGTCGGGGATTTCGAAGGGAAGGCCGGTAAGGTTCTCCCGCGCCGTGCCCGAAAACTTCCGGTCAGCCCCAATTCGCACCCGCTCCCGCCAATCCGCCGGCATCGCAATGCCGCACAATTCAAGCAGTCGAGCGAAATAGGCCTCCGCCTCCGGCGTGTCGAGCTTGCGCAAATTGGCGACCAGATCCTCATACTTCAGAACCGCCGCACTCGTACCGAGCCAAGCCACGGCATTGAAGGTGTAAACCTCCACCATCGGCGGCGCCTTCTGATAGATGCCGAAGATCATCAGATTCAGCAGTTCATCGATCGTGATCGCGCCACCCTTCAGGTGCTCGACGTTGCCCTTGAACTCGTCGGAGAGGAAGAACCGCGCCCGCGCTAGAACCCAATTGTAGGGATCGCGCACCAGGACGATCTTGCGCACGCCTTTCAGCTCGAACACGGACATGTCCGAGTAAAGCAAATGACCCCAACTCAGTTGGTTCTTGGTTTTGTCGAACGCGACCAGATGCTGCTTCATGTTGGGCCATTGGATGGCCTGTTCCATGTATTGCTGGTCGACCGGCACGAACATGCGGACGATGTTCTTTAACAAGTGCGAGCCGCTTTTCGGGACGCTGTTGAGGAACACGGGCGCGCTGAGCCGCGCCTGCGCGAACCTAACGTTCTGCTCGTTCAGCGTGTCGGGCTGCATTCGAATGCGGGGCATCGGGCGATCCTGGCTGCCTAATTTGCCGGGATACTAAGGCGGCGCGGTATCTGCGCCAACGAGAAAGGGCGACGGATCGCTCCGCCGCCCTTCGTTAAGCTGAATGCGCTTGCCGTTAGAACTTCTTCGACACCGAGATAAACGCCCGCCGGCCGACGAAGTCATAGTTCGAGGTGAACGGCGCTTTGCCGACCGTTGTGATTTCGGCGAGGTTGTTGCCGGAAACCGACGGCGGCTCTTCGTCGAGCACGTTGGCGACGCCCAGCGTGATCCGCATATCGTCGCCGAACTCTTTCGTCACCGAAAGCGAGTGGTACATCCGCGCTTCACCGATCAAGTCGCGGCAAACACGCTCGCCGAAGATCGCCCCGGGCGGAGTCGGCGGGTTCGGCGTACACGTCGAGCCGTTGGCGTCGATGAAATCGGCAATGTCGCTCGTATGCTGGATCGCTTCGATCGCCCAGAACACGCTCCATTCGCCTTTGGTCCATTCGAACTGGAAGTCGCCGACCCAGATCGGTTCGCCGTCCTCGCCGTTATTCGAGACTTCGGTGCCCTCGAACAGCGCAACCGTGTCTTCGAACTGCCAGGTCATCTGCGACAGGAACCTCAAGTCGCCCCACCCGTCAGGCAGTTCCTGGCGCGCCTCGACCGTCACGTCGATGCCGCGATTCGACTGGTTGTTGATGTTGATGAAGCTGTCGCGAACTTCCGTGATGGTGTTCGGATCGGTCGGCGAGCCGCGCGTGAACAGAGCGCACAACGGATCGTTCGGGAAGAAGTCCGAAGCGTAACAACCGCTGACGATGTTCCCGGCGCCCAACTGAGCAATTTCACCTTCCACTTCGATCTCGAAGTAGTCGACGGCCACGCTCAAGCGCGTGCCTTCCGGCAAGAACTCGTTGGGCGTCAACACGACGCTCAAGCTCTTGGCAACCGACGTTTCAGGCTTCAACACACCCAATCCGCCCCCGGTGACGATCGTCGCCGTGATCGCACCGCCAAGGTAATTCGGGCCTACGCCGTCGGCCGCGCAATTGTCGGCAAACTGCTGTGAGATCAATTCGTCAGCTAGCGCGTTGCCCCACTGGATACAGGGGTCGACGTTTCGCTGCGAAAGGAAGCTCGTCTGATCCGCAAGGAACAGCTCGAACAATTGCGGCGCACGGAACGACGTTCCGTACGAACCACGGAAGCGCAGCCAATCGTTGACCTGCCAGTTGGCGCCGATCTTGTATGTTTCATCCCCGTCGCCGACCGTATCCACTTCCGTATACCGGCCCGACAGGCGAACGTTGAACGACTTCATCAGCGGAGCATCGACCACCAGCGGAATATCGCCCTCGGCGAAGAATTCCGTCGTCGTGCTTTCACCCGCCGTAATGCCGGCGCCCGACAGCCCCCAACTATTATTGGCCAACGTCACCGCACCGGGTGTGTCGTTGATCTCGTCGTTGCGCCAGGCGGCACCCAACGCGACATCGACGGAACCAGCCCAGATTTCAAACAGCGATCCGGTGACCGAAGCTTCGGCCGACATCTGCGTGTACTTCGTGTTGCCTGTCTCTTCGTCGAACAGGAACGCGCGCTGCTCCGGCGTGAAGTTGCCGGCCAGAACCTGCGGATCGGTCCAGTTGATGTCGATGCAAGGACGGCCGCTGATCGGCAAGAATGACCCGACGCACGACGACGTGCGGAAGTCCTGGCTGTCGATCGCTTCCTGCAGCACCACCTGTTGGTAGTAATCACCATCCGAGCGGCTGTACTGGCCATAGACTTCCCATGACCAACCCGCCATGAAGCCGCCGAGGTCGCCCTTTGCCCCAGCCATACCGCGGTAGTAGTCCACCTTCTGCCCGCTATCGAACCAATCCGTGATCACCGTCGGGCTCAGCAGGTATGCACCCGTCCAACCCGGCGCAAACGGATCGCCGAAGCCGGTGCCGTCAAAGTCCGACGTAAAGCCGAACTGCCAGAATTGGCGCGCACCATTCTGATAGGTCTCGCGCTTGTTGTAGATCGCCTCGGCAAACACTTCGATGGCGTCCGTGACCTGCAACGAACCGTCGACAAACACGGTGAAGCGTTCGGTCTCCGGAATGAACGTCGCGTCACGCACGAAGGGATGCGTCGCGTTCTCGACGCCATACGAGGGCCCGTCGTATCCGACCGGGTAGAACCCTGCCGGGGTCCCCAATTGGAACGGATCAAGCGGCGCAGCGAGAGGCGGAATGTAGCTCCCCAGATTATCACCAGGATAGCTGAACTGCATACGCTGGATCGGCCGACCGCTCGGCGCCGTCGTGTTCGACGGCAGGGCGCTGTAGTAGTAGCTGTAGTCGTACAGCCAAACGTGACCCCACAGGAGATCGCGACAGGTCGGGCTGCCGGTGCGCGGGTCGATCCGGTCGATGCGCTGACCGCTCACGCTGTAGACGTTGTCTTCAGCGCAGTCCAGGTACTCGCGATCACCGATCTTCAACTCGTGGCGCTTATAGTAGTCGACCGACGCTTGAATGTGGCCGCCATCGAAGGTCATGCCCCAAAGCGCGTTGTAGCGCTCTTCCTCGCCGCCCGACTCAAAAGGCGCGCCGTAGAACGCTTGTGCTTCAATCCCGTCCGTATCGCGCTTGGTGATGATGTTAACGACGCCCGCGACGGCGTCCGAACCGTAGACCGACGACGCACCGTCCTTCAGGATTTCGACGGATTGGATCATCGACTGCGGTATGACGTTCAAGTCGAATGGACCGACCGCGCCGCGTACACCCGCAGGACCTGCGCGCCGGCCGTTGAGCAGAACGAGCGTGCGTTCCGCGCCGAGACCGCGCAGCGAAATCGTCTGCGTCCCGGGACCGCCGTTCGTGACGAACGCAGATGAGATCGCCGACGTGATCTGCGCCGAGCCTTTGGCGACCGACGACCCTTGGATGGTGCTCGCTGTGTCGATGCTGCCGCGCTTTTCGGCTTTGTCCGGATCGATAATCTGCACAGGTGACGGGCTGGTGAATTCGTTTTTCTTCAGGCGGGTACCGGTGACGGTTACCTTCTCGACCGGCTTATCCGCCTCTTCGGCTGGCGGCGGCGCCGCGTCTTGCGCAAACGCGACCGACGCCCCGACGGACATCGCGACCGCCGAAACGCTGGTCATCAGAATAGCGCGCCATCCGGCACGTTCCGTAATGCTGCTCATGTAGCCCCCATCCACGCGCGCCCCAAACCCAGGCGCCTAAAAACGCACGATCCGCGGCCGGCCAAATCGTTGGTCCGCCCCCGTAAACCCCACCTGTTGCGTGCTTTTCGCTTTCGGTTCCCGCCCCCGCGGTCACCGCACTTGCGCCCCAAGACCCGCAACTTGTGCCAAGATCGTAATAATCGCTGCAACCACTGGTCAACAGAACCGGTCCGCTCCGGTGCAGTTTGTTACACTTTTATCATCAATTAAGCCACAGAGCGGCACGCACGCTACAGTCGAAGTGCACCCCTCGATGGCAACTGCCCGTTTTTTCACATGCCGCAAGAATTGTGCGAGTCACTCGCAAAACGGCGAATCCACACCGAAGTGCGCGGACGCCGAATTCGTCCGGCCTTATTGCCGCAATCCGGCGAAATAGCGCGGGCTCACTCTTTCGGCCGGCAGCAACCGCGCAACAACCCACCGTCGAGTTCGAGCATAAGGCTATAGGGCCACGGCTCGTCCCCATCGCTGTCGCTGCATGAGGGATGCTCGTCAAAAATCAGTGCGCGATCGTTTTTACCCTCGAACGTGATCCGCCACGTCGCCGGCCGCATCATCGCGTTGTCGACGCGCGCGACACGCAACGTCGCCTCTCCCAAATCGTCCTTGTAGTGCACGTGCGACGCATCGCGAATCTCAAGCGACCAAAACGGCTCGCCGCCGAAGCATGCCAGCGGCACCGGCAAACTCTTCATGTCGACCGCAGGCGCCGCCGCCGCCGCCAACAAAATCGCCGCCATGACGCTCATGAAGTTCTCCCGCTGCCACTTACGACCTCAGTCATAATGGCACCGTACACATTCACCAAGCAGTTGGTCCCGCGCGATCGACAAACTAGAATGGCCCCGAAACGAAGCAATCGCACCATGCCGTCCTTTGACATTGCCGTCGTCGGTCTCGGCGCCGTCGGTGGCGCCGCGCTGCTGGCCGGTGCACGCGCCGGCGCCAAGGTCATCGGCTTCGACCGCTTCGCCCCGCCGCATGCTCTCGGCTCAACGCATGGTGAGACGCGCATCGTCCGCGCCGCCACCGGCGAGGGACTGGTCTACACGCCCTTCGCACGACGCTCGTTCGAACTATGGGATCAACTGAGTGCCGAAACCGGCGAGCGCCTCGTCACCCGTTGCGGCCTGCTGCTGCTGGGCGGCATCCTCCCCCACGCAATGCACGCGCCAAAGGACTTCACCGAAACGACGCTCGCGGCCGCCGGCGCTTACGCGATCCCGCACGAAGTCCTAACCGCAGGCCAAGTGCGCGCACGCTTTCCTGCCTACGCGCAGTTCGACGGTGAGCGCGCTTACTTCGAACCCGGCGCCGGCATGGCCCATCCGGAACGTACGGTCGCAGCACAACTCGCGCGCGCACGGGCGCTCGGCGCGCAAATACGCCTCAACGAGACTGTGCTCTCGATCGCCAAAGACGGTAACGGCGTCACCATCCGAACAGCAACAGAAACGACCCACGCCGCTCATGTCGTGCTGGCGGCGGGCGCTTGGACGCCGGGGTTTCTACCGCCGGCCTATGCGAACCGCCTCACCGTAACGCGGCAAAGCCTGCACTGGTTCGCGCCGCCCTCGAACGCATCCGCCTACGAGCCCGAGCGCATGCCCGCCTTCATCTGGGACGACCTCTACGGCTTTCCCATCGCGACACCTGGCGGCGGCGTGAAGATCGCAACGGAAACACTCGACGCCGTCGTGCATCCCGACACCGTTGCGCGAGAAATCACCCGCCACGACATCGACATCGTGACGCCCCGCGTGCGCGCCGCGTTTCCAGAACTCGGCGCACATCTACGCGGCGCGACGTGCCTATACACGGCGACGCCCGATTTCAATTTTTGGGTCGGCCCGCATCCGGACATCCCGCAAGCCACGGTAGTTTCCGCGTGCTCCGGGCACGGCTTTAAACACGCCGCCGCATTGGGTGAGGCTGTCATCGGCAAAGCTCTGTCGATCCCGGCAACGACGATACCAGCGTCATGGAATTCCGCCGCACCGGCCTAACGCCGCGCCGGACTCAACATGCGCACGCCCGTGAGAATGCCGACAGCGACAAACACCAAGATGATCGCCGCCGCCCAGCCACCGGACGCAGCGACGGCGCCGGTTGCCGCCCAGGTGATGGACGAAAACGCCTCGGAAAACGTCGCGATGCGCGACGACGTATGGCGGCGGCGGAACTGACTTCGCTTCGCCTGCGCACGAAACCAAAATTGAATCGCCGTCGCCGACGCCGCCGACGCCATGATCACGCCCGCGGCGATCACCGCGATGTTGACGGAATAAAGCACCAGTCCGGCGACAAACGGCAGGAAGACAACCGCGATACACTGCATCACGGCTTCGATCTTCGCGCGCAACAAACGGCTTTGCGCGACGGGCGCCGTCAGCACGAGGTCAGGCGCGTCCTCACCCGAAATCGTAAGCCAGGCAAGACCGCCCGCAAGCTGCCCCGCCGCCATCGCCAGCACCGGAACAAGCACGATCGCTGCGCCGCCATCGGCCCCATAGCTGTGCCAAAGTAACAGCGCCGGCGGCAGCAGATAAAGCAACTGCATCAACGACTGCGACAGTAACCAGGGATCGCGGATAAGCAGCAGCCGCTCCTTACGCCGCAAAGCAGCCGAAGCCGCCTCGACGCGAAACGCACGCGCCGCGCCTTGAGCGGCAACGCCATGCGAAACACCGGACGCCGCCACCGCAAAATTCGCAAAGCGCGGCGCATAGAGCGCCGTGACCGCAACGAACACGATCACGCTCGACACGACGACGGCGATCATCAGCGGCACATCGCCGAGCGCCGCGCGCGCAGGCCACCAGAACACACTGTCGACGCCCGGCGCGTTTGCCAGAACGGTGCCCGACTGCAGGAAGGCAAACCGCGCCATCGTCCCGGTCGAAAACATCGCCGCGACCTGCAGGCCGATCACGAACATGCCGCCGATCAGCGCAGCCGCGATCTGCGCAATCATCCGCGTCCGCTTCGGCCCGATGATCTGAAACAGCGACACCGTCATAACAACCGCAAGCGCCGTGGCGACCAGCGCAACCGCGACGATCACCCCATAGGCGCCAAGCCACCGCGCACCGCCCTGCCAGGCCAGCACGTTGATGAACGGCCCCATGAGCACCAAAGACATTGCGCCGACAGACAATGCAATCGCACCGATACGCACGGCAAACAGCCGCTGAGAGCGCGCCGGCGAACTCAAGATCAACTCCAAATCCGAGCGCGTGTAGAAAGTGCGCGTCACGCTCTCCATCGCCTGAGACAGAATGGCCGACCCCGACAACAGCAAACCGGCCATAATCGCAATCAGCGTCGACAAATCACGCTCAAGCGCTGCGTACGCCAGATGACCGACGGCGAAATACGCCACGAGATGCATAAACGCGACGAACGCGATCACGCCGAGCGCGACCTTGCGCAACCGCTCGGGACGCCCGCCCGTCATCATCGACATCGTCTCGCGCCAAGCGAGTCGTGTCTCGTGCTGCGCAAACCAGGTCAGCGATCCGGACGCACTCATGCCGCGGCCACGTCCTGCTCGACGATGGTCAGGAACATATCCTCAAGCGTCGTGTCGCCGCGGCCGACACGGTCGCGCAATTCCTTCAAGGTGCCTTCCGCAATCAGTCGCCCGCTTGAGATCACGCCGATGCGATCGGCCATCCGCTCGGCGATCTCGAGAATATGCGTGGTCATGATGACGGTGCTGCCGGCGCGCACACGCTCGGTGAGCACATTCTTGACCAGCCGCGCGCTGCCCGCGTCCAGTCCGGTCAGCGGCTCGTCCAAGATAATCAGCTTCGGCTCATGCACCAGCGCACCGGCAAGCGCCACCTTCTGCCGCATACCGCGCGAAAATTGCTCGCACCGCGCATGTGCCACCTTCTCAAGCCCCAGCCACCCGATGAGATCGCGCGCGCGAGTCTCGGCCAAAGCCTTGTCGACGTTCCAAAGCCCCGCGACGAACTCTAAATACTCGCTCGGCGTCAGCTTGTCGTAGATCATCGGCTCATCCGAGAGCCAGCCCACGATCTGCTTCGCCGCCACCTGATCGACCCGCGCGTCGACACCGAAGATCGAGATGGCGCCCGCATCCGGCTGCAGCAGACCGCTCACCATACGCAGCGTCGTCGTCTTGCCCGCACCGTTCGGTCCCAGCAGCATGTAGAACTCGCCGGGCCGAACCGTGAGATCCAGCCCCTCGACCGCGGGCCGGTCAAACGACTTACGAAGGCCCTTGATCTCAAGAGCTGGCGGAGAATGTTCGCGCATAAAATCTGACCCAGCGCCCACAGTCCGGGCGTTGGATCAGATTAAGAAGAGACGGGTTTCAAAGCCCCTAAGAATGCCTGAAGGCGACGTTAGCAAAGCATTAACCGCCGTACCCCACCCCCTTCAACGGAGAAAGATCGGGACCTCTCGCCCACCGCTCTTGGCCCACAGCGCCCTGGGCCGGCCGCCCAGAAAGCGCGGCCGTCTGACGACGGTTTCACGCCGCCGCCTTGACGCCGACAATATCGCCAACGGCAACGCGTCCCTCATGCGCGACGGTCGCGTAGATCGACAGGTTCTGCTCCGTCTCACGCACGAGCGCCCGCATGATCGCCGAGTCGCGCGGCAAGTTCACGCCCGCGCCTTCCTGCGCGCGCGTCGTCATGATGCAGCGCGGGCAACGCATGATCGCAGCAATCCGCGCCGCGCCCATCGAAATCTCGCGCCCGACCCAGTCGAACTCGACCGGCGCCGCTTCCGCGCCATCATCGCCAACCAGGAAGTTCGGCCGGAACCGCCGCACGTCGATCACGGAGTCCGGCAGCAGGCTCCTCATGTAACGCAACGATGCCTCGGTCAGCACGTTCACCGGAAACGCATCGAAGTACGTTCCAAGCGGCGAGGCATAAACCGAAATCTCGCTCAACACGTCCGGCGGAAACGCGCTCAGATCCGGAAGCGGCTCGTCCGCCTCCAAGGCGAACGTGTTGCGCAGATAGGCCTCGACATCCGCGACGGGCGCGCGCCGATAGTGCGCCGTGTTCTCACGCGGCTGCAGCGGCCACAACGTAACCGCACGCCCCGCCACATCCGACAACGCCGCATTCACCTTCGTGTCGTCGGTGTTCACGCGCCGGCCGTCGGGCAATGTGATCTCGGCCATCGGCACAGGCGCAGCCGGCGTATCCATCAGATAGCGCGCAGAACAGTTCAACAACCCCGCGATCTGTTTCGCACCGCGAATGGCGTGATCCGCCTCATCCCGCACCGCCCAACCGCGGTCGAACGGAATGCCACTCTTACCCAATTGCGTCTGGTCAAGGCGCTCACCCCGCATCGACTTCACGGGATAGCGCCAAATCTCTTTCACGAATTGGGCCACGGCGGCGTCTCTCGGTTGTCCGCACCAGGCTTTAGCAACAGCACGCGTTCTGCGCCAGCTATTCGCCTTGGATCGAGTCGCCGATCACCCGCTTCGCCTGCGTCTTCGTATTGGCTTCCGCGTCGTACACCTGCACGGGCAACTGCAGAAACGCCGCGTTCAGCTTGCCCATCGACGCCAGCAACCGATAGAGCGCAACCGCCTCATCGCGATCGCTGGCGATCAGCAGGCTGCGCGTGCCGAGCGCCGCCTGACGCAATCCCAACAGATCCGTCATCGACCGATGCAGCTTCGGATCGGCCATCTCTTTGCGCAAACCTTCGAACGCGCGTTGCACGCTGGCGGCCTGCATCTTGTTGACCGCTCTGATCGCGCGGATGGACACCAGATCGTACCAAGCACGCACCGCGTCGCGCGTGATCTGACGCTGACTGCTCGTGATGCTCAGCCGCGCCCGGTTGTTCCGCTCGCGCGCCGCGCGGATCTCCGACCATTCCGAGCCGTTGTTGAAAATCGGGATCACGAACTCCGCCCCAATCGACGCCTCGCGCGTGATCGACGTCGGATCGAACTCCTCGCCGCTTGTGCCCAGACGCGCGGTGATCTCGGCCGTCGGCAGCAACTCCGCATAGGCGGCCGAGACCGCATACCGCGTCTCCTCCTCCTCGGCGCGCGCGGCGTCGAGTTCCGGCACGCTCCCCTGCACCGCCGCCTCGACCTCGTCCAAGGACGCCGGCGCCGCCGGCAATTCTTCCGGCATCACGATGGCCGAACGGAGCCGTTCGCTTTTCGCATCGAGACAAGCGTTGATGCGCCGATCGCCTTCCGGCGCCGCGGCCAGCGCCGGAACGCTGCCGACGATTTGCTCGTAAGCCCGCCAACTGTCTCGCAGCTCCGCAAGGTTCGCGATGCACAGCGCCCGCGCAGCCTCCAACGCCGCCACCGTCTGATCGACATCGCTTTCGGTGGCCTGCGTCTTCTCCTGCCGCTCGCGAACGTCCTTCAACAAATCCTGCAGCAGCAACAGATCCTGCCGCACCAGATCCAGTACCGCCTCATTGCGCGCCACGTCGACGAAAGCTCTCACCGCATCAAGCAGCACCCGCTGCTCCCTCACGCGCAGCCGTGCCCGCGCGCCCTCGACGCGCGCCAGCGCGCCGCGCTTCTCCGCGCTGTTCCGACCACCGGTGAACAACGGTTGCGTCGCCACAAGATCGGCCGACCACGACTGCGTGCGGTAATCGAACTTGCCGCTCTTCTTCTTCACCGACTCCGAGACGCGTTCGATCTCACCCTCGAGCGCCAGCGACGGCCGCCACTTCGCGTTCGCCTGCGACACGTCCTCGTCCACCTCGCGCAGACGCGCACGCTCCGCCGCAAGATCGGGATTGGTTTGATAGGTGAGGGTCAGCGCCTCTTGCAGCGTTTCCGCACGTGCGCCCAGCGAGCCCAGCACGAGACTCCCAAGCGCCACCCCAAGCCGAGCAACCCGGCAAACGCCGCGGCGCATACTGTCCCCCAAAGTCTTCTTCTTGGGGGAGACCCTATCGACGGTCCAAGTCACAGCAGGAGCGTAGATTGCAACACGGTATAGCGCATGCTGTAGGTCGCGCAGCACCCGCCACCACAGCTAGGGGCAACTCAACTCAGAGTCGCGCCCCGTGATATGCGCGCCACAAGCGCGAATGGCAGGTCACCAGGACAGACGTGCACCCAGCGACAGGCTCTGCACCGACTGATCCCGGCTCACCGCGGCGTCATAGTCGACGAACAGCACCACCCGCGACGTCAGTGGCACGTTGAAGCCAACACCCATCAGCAGGCTGTCCCGCGAAAACCGCTGGCCGCGCACATTGAACGGATTGTCGGGCAGCACCTGCAAGGCCGCGCGGAACTGCGCCTGATCGTCCAGGAACTCGTGCGCCCACATGATGCGCGCCTCCGGCACGATCTTGCGGCCGCTCTCCAGAATGTCGAGCGGATAGGCGACGCGGAAACCGACGACGCTCTTCAGCGAACGATGCGACGCACCATCGACGTTGAGAAGATTCAGGAGCGCCGTCCCCGTCTCGCTATACGCGTCCGTATCAAGAGCCGCGTAGCTCAACGCCACGACCGGTTCGATGCGCAGCAAGTCGATCTCGAACACTTTGCCGGCCTCAACATAACCCGACACCGTCATCCCTTCATACGACCCATGCGCGCCGCCAGCGAGCGGAAAGCGATAGGTGTCGAACTGATGCAGGATGATGCTGGCATTGCCGTTGACGCAGAAATCAGCGTCGCCGTACGAGAAATATCCGCCGAACTCAAAACTCTGCACGTCGGCCGTATCGATGCGCTGCTTGAAGTCGACGTCGGTCGTTGTCCACTGCGCCGCCAAGCCCGCGATAAAGCGCGGCGAGAACACATAGTCCGCGCCGACGATCCCGCCCGTCACCGTGAAGTCCGACCCCAGCGACGATCCTCGTCCCTGGTTGTCGCCCTGCACACCAAGCAATCGCCCCCACACCGACATCTGCGCGTCAGGTCGAACACCGGTGCGCAACCAAGCAAATGGATCCGCAGCGTCCGACATAACCTGCGAACCGCCGACCTCGTTCTGCGCAAAGCGCGTCAAACACCCGGCCGAGCCGGCGACCACGCACGATGTCGCGCCCGTCGAGTTCAATCGATCGTTGACCGCGCTCTTCCAAGGACCCGCCGTTTCAACCGTGATCGCGTTGATGTCGCCAAGCACCGCGCCGCCGAGATCGAAATATGCACCGCAGACGTCGTCCAAATTGCCGAGGAAATTGAACAGCTGAATCTGCTCCGGCGTAAACCCACCCGCCAGAAACGCCGCCTCCAACGCCGCACCCAGATCCTCGGCGTTCTGCGATTGGAACTGCTCGCACAAGATCACGTCGAACGGCGTGCGCGTGACGCCGAGATTGATCGAACTGCCGCCATAGGTCAGCTCAAGCTCGAAGAAATACGAACTGCCGAGAATCTGGAAATCCTCAAACTCGCCGTTGAACGACGACCCGCGAATGATGTCCGTGTAATTGAACTCGTTCTGCAAAGTGCCGCCGAACGAAGCCGCATCCAAGATCACCGACAACGTGCCGCCGAGCGTCACCGGCCCAGAAGCGTCGATGCGTCCATAGTCGACGCCCGCAACGGGATCGCCCGAAGACGGCGCAACCAGATAATACGTGAGCTCGCCACCCGACGCTTGCGTGAACGAACCGACGTTCAAAACCGTATCGTCGTCGAGATAAAGCTGCCCGCCAGCATTCACGTTCAGCGCATCAACATTCGTCGAGCCATAGCCAGGCCCGTTCGGATCGCCGACAAAGCGCCCACCCATCACCGCGACGCCGCCGTCGGTGACGTCGAAGCTCAGAAGATTGGCGAGCTGCCCATCGACGAAGTACTGCGTCCCGCCTTCGACGATCAAACGGTCATTGAGCGGACCAGTCGGATTTCCGGATAGATCGCCCTCAAGTCCACCATCGCGACCGACATACGTGTACGCCCCAGGACCGCTCATCAAGACATCGCCGACGATCAACCCACCGCCTTCGTTCGTGAACGTCGTGCCGTTGCCGATGTTGAGCGCAACCGCCACACCGTTCGGCGCCGTCGCCGTGATCGAGCCCGTGTTGATCACCTGTCCGGTCAGCGTACCAATCTGCAGATTCATCGCGTTCGAAGGCGCATCGACCGCACCATTGTTCACGATGTTGCCGACATAGTTCGCGACGGCGATGTAGATACCGGTGTCCGAACCACCACCCGAAATCTCGCCATCATTGATGAAGTCGCCGAACACATTAAGCGCGGAAAGCCAGAACCCCGTCTCGCCGCCAAAGATCGAACCGCCCGAAGCGTTGACGATATCGGCCGGCGCCTCCACCGAACCCCACGTGCCAACATCGATAAACACGCCAGTGCCCGTATCGCCGGAAATCGATCCGCTGTTCGTAAACCCACCGGTCGCCCGACCCAACACCAGCGAAACGCCCGTCGCGCCACCCGCAATGTCCCCGGAATTCGTGAACGCACCGTCGAACAGCGACGTGTTCATGAAGAAGGCAATCTCACCACCCTCCATGCCCCCGCTGTTGACGACATCGCCGGCGAACGACCCGCTCTCGATCAGCACGCCGTTCTGCGAACCTTCGATGGAGCCGTCGTTGGCAAGACCGCCAGCAAACGCCGCCGTGGCCGACGTCACCCGAACCGCAGCACCGCCGTGGCCCGTGATCGTCGCACCCGAGGCATTCGCGATCCCACCGGCAAACGAGCCCGCGCCGACGACAACGCCGTCGCTTGCGCCTTCGATCGACCCGCGGTTCACGATCCCGTCCGCGAACGTGCCGCCCGATACCTGAACTGCGGCGCCGCTGCGACCAACGATCGAACCGCCGACATCGTTCAGCAACCCGCCGTCGATCTCATTCGCCGCAAACACGACGCCGATCGAACCTTCGATCAGCCCCGCGTTCTGCACGCCGCCAGCAAAGGACCAGCCCGCAATATTCAAACCCACGCCGGTGCCGCCGAGAATCTCACCCGACGCCGTATTGACGACGCCGCCAAGAAAGCTGTCGGCTTCAATCAGAACGCCGTCCGTCGCGCCGTCGAGCGTGCCCCGGTTGACGATGCCGCCGTCGAACACCGTGGTCCGGCTCATGACCCAAACGGCCGGGCCGAGTGTCCCTTCGATGACGCCGCCGACGTCGTTGGTCAGCCCGCCCGAAACCGTCCGCGACGCAAACACGACGCCGACGCCTTCATACGCCCAGCCGCTGCCGGTCTGCGTGATCAAGCCCGCATTGAAGAACCCGCCCGAGAAACTCTCGCCGCCGATCGCGACCGAGGGCCCGTCTTCGCTGGTGATCTCAGCGCCCGCCGCGTTGACGATCCCGCCCGCGAACACGACGCCATAGCTGCTCAGCGATCCGATCTGGATCCCGGCTTCATCGCCAGCGATCAAACCGTGGTTCTCGATCCCGCCGGTCCAACTCGTAAAGCTGTTCGCAATCAGAACGGCGACATCGCCGCCCGTAATCGTGCCGTCGGCCTCATTGATCAGCGCGCCTGACATCGTGCCGTAGAGCGCGGCGATCCCATTGTCGCGCCCGTCGATCAAACCCGAATTCACGATGTCCCCGGTCAGCGCCGCTGCCCGCGGCTGCTCCCACCAGTTTTCGCGATAACCGAGCTGGACCGCATTTCCGCGCGTCGAAACGATCGTGCCGTTGTTGATGATGCCGCCTTGGACATCCGCATTGCGACCCAAGGTCAGCGCGCCCCATTCGTCGCCGCCGCCCCGGATCGTGCCGTTGTTGATCAGCTGACCGGTGAGCAACCCGCCGTAGCCGATGAAGAAGCCCGGCCGATCATGATCCGAACGCCCCACCGTCGCGTTGTTGACCACGTTGCCGTTCACCGGGTCGGTGACGCGCACGCATTGCTTGTTTGTGGATATCGTCGTCGGGCTGTGGATGTTCGTGCAGTCGTCGGCGGCCGCCTGGCCACCCAAACCCAGCACAACCACAAATGCACATGACGAGAGTCTAACGACGCTGAAGCGTCCCATCGCGCGGTCCCCAAGTACCGGCCGCACGCCTCAGACGTCGAAACGCCCACAAGCCGAACGGCCATAGCCACCCAACACGGCCTGTCCCCCGCGCGATCGCACTCCCCAGCGCTTTCGCAGAACAAACCGCAAGAAACCGACGAAACCTCCCAGTCGCCGTCGACCTCTGGACGCGAAACTAGCCGCACAATCTGTGATGTCTACGGCAAACAGCCGCACGCGGTGCGCGCAATGAAGCCGCTCTCCGAGAGGTTGCGATACCGCTATCGGACAACGAGGGCGAAGGGGTCACTCACGTAGAACGTGCACCCCTCAGCGGAGGATTTGGCTTAGGAATTCTTTCGTCCGCTCGCTCTTCGGCGCTGTGAAGAACTCGTCCGGCGGCGCAATTTCAACGATCTCGCCCATGTCCATGAAGACAATCCGATTCGCGACCGTCCGCGCGAAGCCCATCTCGTGCGTAACGACCAACATCGTCATCCCGGTCTCGGCCAATTCGACCATCGTCTCCAGCACTTCCTTGATCATCTCCGGATCGAGCGCCGACGTCGGCTCGTCGAACAGCATGATCCGCGGCTCCATCGTCAAAGCCCGCGCAATCGCCACACGCTGCTGTTGCCCGCCCGAAAGTTGCCCCGGATATTTTAAAGCCTGCTCAGGGATATGCACGCGGTCAAGATACTGCATGGCCAGCGCCTCGGCCTTCGCCTTCGGCATGCGCTTCACCCACATCGGCGCCAGCGTGCAATTCTCAAGCACCGTCAAATGCGGAAACAGATTGAACTGCTGAAACACCATCCCGACATTCGCGCGCACCGCCTCGATGTGCCCGATCTCTTCCGACAACTCCACGCCTTCGACGGTCAGCTTCCCTTCCTGATGCCGCTCAAGCCCGTTGATGCAGCGGATCAAGGTCGACTTCCCCGATCCCGACGGCCCGCAGACCACGACGCGCTCACCCTGCGCGACGTTCAGGTTGATGTCCTTCAACACGTGGAAATTCTTGAACCACTTGTTGAGGCTGGAAATCTCGACTGCGTTCGTCACCGTCGCTCCCCCGCGCCCAACACGCCTTCCATATGCTTGGCATAACGCGACATGCTGAAACACATCGCCCAAAACACCGCCCCGACGAAAGCATAACCCGTCAAAGCGGTATTCGGCGTCGCCCACGCAGGATCCGTCGCGCCGGCTTGCACAATGCCGAGCAGATCGAAGAACCCGATAATCGAAATCAGCGACGTATCCTTCAAGAGCCCGATGAAGTTGCCGACGATATTCGGCAACGCCAACCGCAAGGCCTGCGGCAGGATCACGAACAGCATCGACTGCCAATAAGACAGCCCCATCGCCGCCGCCGCCTCATACTGCCCCTTCGGAATGGCCTGTAAACCACCGCGCACGACCTCTGCCATATAGGCCGACGAGAACAACGCCACCGCGATCAAAGCCGCCAGCAGCTTGTTGATCGACAAGCCCACAAACAGCGGCAACATATTCGCCGCCATAAACAACACGGTCACCAGAGGCACGCCGCGCCAAAGCTCAATGAACGCGACGCTGAACCCCTTCACGACGGGCAACTCCGACCGCCGCCCCAGCGCCAGCAAAATCCCAATCGGCAACGACGCCACGATCCCCGTGATCGCGACGACCAGCGTCATCAACAACCCGCCCCACCGCGTCGTCGGCACCTGCTCAAGCCCGAACCCGCCGGCGAGCAAGACGAACGCGACGAACGGATAGACCAGCACCATCGCCGCGCCGACGGACCCCTTCGCCGGCATCCCTGGCAAAGTCACCCACAACAACCCGAACGCCAGACCCATCAGCGCAAAGTCGACGCGCCAGCGCTCAGCGACATCATAGAAGCCGTAGATGATCTGCCCCATGCGCGCGCTAATGAACGGCCAACACGCGCCATCGGGATAAGGCAGGCACGCATCACGCCCCGCCCCAACCCAAACCGCATCAACGAACGCCCACTGCACGAACGGCACAACGGTCCAATAGAGAAACGCGAGCGCCAAAAGCGTCAGCGCCGAATTCCCCCAAGACGAAAACAAATTCTCCCGCAGCCACTCGATCGGCCCCGGCAAGATGACGCGCGGTGGGAGACGTGAAGCCGTCATGACGCCACCCCTGCATCTTCTAACTCGTCATGGCCGGGCCTGACCCGGCCACCCAGTGCGCGCACGTCCGTGCGCGCTGGAGACTCACTGAAACCGTTGAAGTTACTGTGCGCGAAGAGTCTCACGGCCGCGCAGACGCGCGGCCACTGGGTGGCCGGGTCAAGCCCGGCCATGACGGAGTTGGGATGGTGCGAGCCGCCCATCATCGCTCCGTCAGCGCAACGCGCGAGTTGTAGAGGTTCATGAGATAGCTCGTGATCAAACTGATGGTCAGATACACCGCCATCGTGATCGCGATGATTTCGATCGCCTGCCCCGTCTGGCTAAGGCTCGTGCCCGCGAACACTGACACCAGATCCGGATAGGCAATCGCCACCGCCAGCGACGAATTCTTCGTCAGGTTCAAATACTGCGACGTCAGCGGCGGAATGATCTGGCGCATCGCCTGAGGCACGATGATGAGCCTGAGCGCCTGTCCGCGATTAAGCCCCAACGCCTGAGCCGCCTCCGTCTGCCCGCGCGCCACGCCTTCAATGCCCGCGCGCACGATCTCGGCGATATAGCTCGCCGTATAGGTCGCCAGCGCAATGACCAGCGCCATCAACTCAGGCAGCACAACGACGCCACCGTCGAAGTTGAACCCCTCAAGCGCCGGAAACGAGAACGTCATCGGAAAGCCGGTCAGCGCGCTCACCAACAGCACCGGCACGATCAACAGCGCCGCCGTCCCGGGCGCGACGGGCGATACCTGCCCCGTCCGCTCGCGCACCGCCTTCGCGCGCAGGAACATCGCAATCGACGCGACGACGCCCGCCACGAAAGCGAGCGCGACAAATCCAAACCCTGCTTCCGCCACCGGCGCCGGAAGATAGAGCCCGCGATTGTTCAGAAAGACGGACTCTCCAAAACCCCAACTCTCCCGCGGCCCAGGCAACGCACCAAGCACAGCGAAGTACCAGAAAAATATCTGCAGCAAGAGCGGCAGGTTCCGCACCAGCTCGACATAGCCGCGCGCCAGCTTCGCGATCAGCCAGTTCGACGACAGCTGCCCGATGCCGATCACAAACCCCAGCAGCGTCGCCAGCACGATCCCGATCGCCGCCACCAGCAGCGTATTCAGAAGCCCGACCAGCAGCACCCGCGCATAGGTCGACGTCTCGTCATACGTCACCAACGTCTGAACGATGTCGAACCCGGCGACGCTGTCGAGAAAGCCGAACCCCGTCGCGATATGCTGCCGCTGCAGCGTCGCGATCGTGTTCATCGCCATGATCGCAGCGACCACGACAACGGCCAAAATTAGCGCCGCTTGAAACGCAATGTCGCGCGTCCGCCGCGTGCGCCACCAGGGAATGGACCGCGCTTGAGCCATCGTCTTAGGACGCAGAACCGCCGCGTACGGCCATCAGCGGATGGGCGGCGCGTATTGCAGACCGCCTTTGGTATAGAGCGCGTTCAACCCGCGCTTGATCTTCAACGGCGATCCCATGCCCACATTGCGCTCGAACACTTCGCCGTAATTGCCGACTTTGCGCACGATCCGCACCGCCCAATCCTTGGTCAAACCCAAGGACTCGCCGAACTCGCCCTCGACGCCCAATAGGCGGCGAATTTCCGGACTCTCGGATTTCAGCATCTGATCGACGTTCTTCGAGGTCACACCGTATTCTTCGGCGTTGATCATCGCAAACAACGTCCAACGGACGAGATCGCCCCACTGTTGGTCGCCCTGATTCACCGCCGGTCCCAGCGGTTCCTTGGAAATCATTTCGGGCAGAATGATGTGGTCGTCCGGGTTCGCCATCTTCAGCCGGTCCGCGGCCAAGCCCGACGCATCCGTCGTGAAGGCGTCGCAGCGGCCTTTGTCGTAGGCCGCGATCACCTCGGCATTCTTCTCGTAGGCGATGACCTTGTACTTCAGCTTATTCGAGCGGAAGTAATCCGCGAGATTCAACTCCGTCGTCGTGCCCGTGTTCGTACAAACGTTCGCGCCGCCCAGCTGCTTGGCGCTCGTGATCTTCAACTTCTTCGGCACCATAAAGCCCTGGAAGTCGTAGAAGGACACCCCCGCGAACTCGAGACCGATCTGCACGTCACGGCTGATCGTCCACGTCGTGTTGCGCGACAAGACATCGAAGTCCCCCGTCTGCAACGCCGTAAACCTCACCTTCGCCGAGGTCGGGAAAAACCGAACCTTGGACGGATCGTTGAAAATCGCCGCCGCAATCGCCCGGCAGAAGTCCACGTCGAACCCCGACCAGTTCCCCTTGGCGTCGGGCGTCGCGAACCCCGTCAACCCTTCGCTCACCCCGCAGCGCAGGTAGCCGTTCTTCTTCACCTTCGCCAAGGTCGGGGAGGCGGCAGAGGCCACGCCCACGCTCAACGCCGCGACTACGGCCAGGGCGGCGAACCGGATCAGGGAAAAGCGCATGCGAAACACCTCGACGGCAGGATTGCGGCGGAGCGCCGGAATGGGCACGGTTGGCCCATACATAAAGGAGAGCAGGGCCAGATGTCTAAGCCCGGAGAACGTCCGAAACGGCCTGAAACAGCGGTGGTCACCGCCGGCCGTTCCCCGTTCGACCATCATGGCCTCGTCAACCCGCCCGTCTACCACGCTTCGACGCTGCTGCACCGGACGATGGACGCGCTGGAGAACCGCACACAGCCATACAGCTACGGTCGCCGCAAGACGCCCACAATTGAGGCACTCGAGACCGCGATCCGGGAACTCGACGGTGGCGCAGAGACAGTTCTCTGCCCCTCCGGCCTGCAAGCCTGCACGCTCGCCCTGCTGACGGTCGCGAGCGCGGGCGACCACATCCTCGTCACCGATTCGGTCTACGGCCCAACGCGAACCTTTTGCGACCGCACCCTCGCCCGCTTCGGCGTGACGACGACATACTTCGATCCGCTAATCGGCGCGGGCATCGAAACCCTGTTCAAAGCCAACACCCGCGCCGTCTTCCTCGAGAGCCCCGGCTCGCTGACCTTCGACGTCCAAGATGTCCCCGCGATCGCCGCCGCAGCCCACGCCGCGAACATCCACGTCATCGTCGTCAACACCTGGGCGACACCGCTCTTCTTCGACGCCATAGGCCACGGCGCGGACCTCACCGTCATCGCCGCGACAAAATACGTCGTCGGCCACTCCGACGCGATGCTGGGCACCGTCACTGCCACCGACAAACTCGCCAAGCAACTGCGCGAGACCCACGGCAACCTCGGCCTCACCACCGGCCCCGACGACATCTATCTCGGCCAACGCGGCCTGCGCACCATGGCCGTGCGCTTGAACCAGCATCAGGCGACGGCGAAGCGCATCGCCGAATGGCTGCAGACCCGCCCCGAAGTCGCGCGTGTCCTCTACCCCGCGCTGCCCACCGATCCAGGCCACGAAATCTGGAAACGCGACTTCAAAGGCGCGAGCGGCCTCTTCGGCGTCGAACTCAAACCCTGTTCAAAGGCAGCACTTGCGGCAATGCTCGACGGCATGTCCCTCATGGGCATGGGCTGGAGTTGGGGCGGCTACGAAAGCCTCATCGTCCCCGCCCACCCGCACCGCACAGCCAAAAAATTCGAACACCAAGGCCCGCTGATCCGCATCCACGCCGGCCTCGAAAACGCCGACGACCTCATCGCCGACCTTGACGCGGGGCTGGATCGCCTGAAGAAAACGGCATGACGCAACTCGCACCCGACCAATTCATCGCCAACGTCAAGTTCGACGCGCAGGGCCTCGTCACCACTGTCGCGCAAGACGCGAAAGACGGTCGCGTGCTCATGGTCGCGTGGATGAACCGCGACGCCCTCACCCGCACGCTGACCACGCGCGACGTCACCTACTGGTCGCGCTCGCGCAGCGAACTCTGGCGCAAGGGCGAAACCTCGGGCCACACGCAACGCCTCGTCGAAGCGTGGATCGACTGCGACGGCGACACGCTGCTGCTCAAGGTCGATCAAACTGGCGCCGCCTGCCACACCGGCGCGCCCACCTGCTTCTTCCGCCAAGCGAAACTCTAGATGCCCTTCGACAAACAGCGCGAAGAGTTCGAAGCGCGCGCCAAACGCGCGAAGGCGATGGGCTCCCCCAAACGCCTTGCCGAACGCAAAGCCGCGAACATCCTCAACGCGCGCGAACGCGTCGAACGCCTGATCGACAAAGACACCTTCGTCGAAGCCGGCCTCTTCGCCACATCGATCAAACCCGACATGCGCGACAAGTCGCCCGGCGACGGTGTCGTCTCAGGTTTCGGCAAAGTCACCGGCCGCATGGTCGGCGTAAACGCGGCGGACTTCACCACACTTGGCTCATCATCCGCGGAAGTGCACGGCAAGAAGCAGTACTACGTCCGCGAAACGTGCCGCAAAAACGGCATCCCGATGGTCAACCTGATGGAATGCGCCGGCGGCCGCATCCCCGACATCATGGGTGCGGCAGGCATCGGCCGCGCCGGCGAAGGCGCGCGCTACACCCACGCGCGCGAAACACCGTGGGCATCTGCAGTGCTCGGCCTCACCTACGGCGGCGGCGCGTTCACCTGCATCAATTCCGATTTCGTCGTGATGCGCAAAGGCGCCGTCCTCGCCGTCTCAAGCTCGAACGTGACCTCGGTCGCCATCGCCGAAGACTCGGACCCCGAAGACCTCGGCGGCTGGCGGCTGCACAGCGAACAAACCGGCTTCGTCCACGCCGTCGTCGACACCGACGATGAAGCCATCGCGCAGCTGAAAGCCTTCCTCAGCTACCTCCCCGACAACGCCAACACCGCGCCGCCCGTCGCAGCGCACATCGCGGAATCAGCCGACGCGCATAAGCTCGACACGCTCGTGCCCGAGAGCCGCGCCAAAACCTACGACATCCGCACCGTCATCCGCGCAATCCTCGACAAAGACTCCTACTTCCCGCTGAAAGAACGCTTCGCCAAGGTCGCCGTCACCGCGCTCGGCCGCTTGAACGGCAAGAGCGTCGGCATCGTCGCCTCCAACCCGATGTTCAAAGGCGGCGCGCTCGATCCGGACTCCTGCGATAAGATCGCAAGCTTCATCGTCCTCTGCGACAGCTACAACATTCCGCTGATTTTCCTCGCCGACACGCCCGGCTTCCTCGTTGGCGCCGAAAGCGAAAAGCGCCGCCTGCCCGGCAAGATCATGAACTTCATGGCCGCCCTCGAACTCGCGACCGTGCCCAAGATCGCACTCGTCCTGCGCAAGTCCTACGGCCAGGCGTATCTGAACATGGGCGGTGGCCGCAGCGACGTCACCGCCACCTGGTTCTCCGGCGACATCTCCTTCATGGACCCCGCGGTCGCCGTCAACGTCGTCTACGCGACGAAGCCCGGCGAGGACCCCGAACGCTACGACGAACTCGTCAAGCAAGTGTCGTCCGGCACGACAGCCTACGAACTCGCCGCGCCGTTCATGGCCCAGATGGTGATCGACCCCAACGACACGCGCCGCTTCCTCATCAACATGCTGGACGTCCTGTCGCGCCGCATGACCAACGGCGTGGGCCAACACCGCCTCGCCGACTGGCCCCCCGCTTTCTAACCACCGCACTGAAACGAGACCCATGGCCCGCAGCACCGTCAAAACCGAAATCACCGGCAAAGTCTGGAAGATCACCGCCGAAAAAGGTCAGCGCCTGGCCGAAGACGAACCGATCGTGATCCTCGAGAGCATGAAGATGGAGATCCCCGTCGCGGCTCCCATCGCCTGCACCGTCATCGACATCGTCGTCGCTGAGGGCGACAGCGTCACCGAAGGCGACGTCATCGCGCACATCGAGAGTTAGTGGAAAATGCCGCCCTCGGAATCGTCGGGACCGCCGCGATCGAGATTGGGAAACGCCAGCAACGCGATCCCGATCACGAGGCCGACCACGGCGCCGACCCCGCCCGCCGCCAGCGGGTTATCGGCGACATAAGCAAACGCACCCGCGCTCAGCGCCATCGGCACGCCGAGCCAGAGGACCAGACTTTTCTTAGGCGGACGCCTGGCGGCCATGACTACGCTCCAAACACGGTTTTGAGATGAGGGTTTAGCAACTTGCCGGCAGGATCCAGCCTGCGCCGCAAGGCTTGGTAGTCGCCCCACCGCGGGTAAAGCCGTTCGAAATCAGCGGCCTTCAGCGTGTGCAGCTTGCCCCAATGCGGCCGCCCGCCATAACGCTTGAAGATCGCCTCCGCTGCACCGAACAGCGTGTCGTAGCTCTGCCGGTGGTATTGGTGGACGGAAATCGTCACGGCATCCCGCTTGTAGAACGGTGAGATCCAAATGTCGTCCGCTTTGACGAAGCGGAACTCTATCGGAAACACCCCCGCGATCTTCCGGTTCCGGATGGCCTCGGCGATCTCACGGATGCAGTCGGCGCCGTTGCCCGCCGGCACCGCATATTCCATCTCGTTGAACTTCACATTGCGCGGACTGGGAAAGATCTCGTGGCTCCACCGCGCACGCGTCGAAGCGCCCATCGAGGCGCTGGTGAACAGCCGCTGCAAGCGCGCCGACAGCGCCGGCACAAACCGCGCGACTTCGCAGCCATAGCCGAACGTCCGCTGATCGGCAGTGACACGATCGCCGCGCGCCGCCATCTGTTCGCTGCTCAGCGGCGCAGCGACGTCCTCCGTCGTCTCGTCGAACGACTTCGCGACGACCGCATCGGCGTACGGAAACCAGAAAAACTCGAAGTGCCGGTGCTTGTCGCGCAGCGTATTCAGATCGCGCCAACACTCGTCGACCGGCATCACCCAATTCCGTTCGCGCAGTTTGTAGGCCTTGCGCACGCCCATCGTGATCTCGCTCATGACGCCGAGCGAACCGAACGACACGCGCCCCGCTTCCCAGATCTCGGCGTTCGACGACGGCGAACAGTCGAGCACTTGGCCCTCCGCGGCGACGAGTCGAAACCCCTTCACCTCCGCCGACAGCGAACCAAGCTGCGGGCTCGTGCCGTGCGTGCCGGTGCCGACCGCCCCGGCAATCGCCTGCCGGTCTATGTCGCCCTGGTTCTTGAGCCCAAGCCCGGCATCGAACAGCGGCCGCCCGAGCGCATGGATCTTCGTCCCCGCATGCACCGTCGCGGTCAGCGCGGCCAAGTCCGTCGAAACGACGCCCTGCATCGCGTCGAGCGAAATCAGCGTCCCGTTCGTCTCGCCCAGCGCCGTGAACGAATGTCCGCTGCCGACCACGCGCACAGGCCCGACGCCGTCGCGCACCGCGGCGATGAGTTCAGCTTCGGTTGTCGGTTTGCAGATTTGCTGGGGCGACGACTTTACCCACCCCGACCAGTTAGCCCACGCGTTCATTCGATGTTGAGCGGCCCCGTTGAAACTTTGAAAGTATCCGCCCGCTGCCGCCCCTCGGCAATCTGTTCGCGGCTCAACCGGCGTTCGAGCAACTGCGTCGGCGTCGGCGCATCGCGATCGATGAGAAGCTTCTCGTTGTCATAAGGCACGCCGGTAAACCCGCTGCGCGCCGCCAAGATGAAGAATTTCAGGGCCTCAACTTCGTCCTTCGCAACGCCTTCGCCAGCTTCCAGCATCGTCGCGAAGTTATACTGTCCCTGCGCAAGCCCATAGCGCGCCGAATGCCCATACCACGAAGCCGACTGCGCGATGTCCTTCGTCACGCCCTGCCCGTATTCGAACATCGAGCCCACGTCGAACATCGACAGAGGAATGCCGGCGACCGCAGCCTGCCGGTGATACTGCATCGCCTTGCCGTAATCGCGCTGCACGACGCCGGGCTTTGCATCCATATATTCGACGCCCAGCCGATACGCCGCGTAGGCGTTGCCCTTCGCCGCTTGTTCGGTCCAATAGGCGATCGCCTCCGGATAGCGTCCTTGCCGGAAGTGAACCTCGCCCGGATCCTTCTTATCGATGGTCCGTCCGAACGGATCGGCGGGCTCACCCGTTACCCCGGCCGTCGTCGACGCATGCGACTGCCCGTTGTCGCCTCGTCCCGACCACAGATAAATCCCGGCCGTGACGGCCGCGACCAACACGACGACACCGAGCCCGACGAGCACCTTCTGCATCTGATCCTTCTCCTGCGCCGCAAACCCCGGATCGACAGGTTACCGCAAGACGCGCAGCCGGGGTAAGTAGGATGGTGACCTCGGGAGGAATCGAACCTCCGACCCACTGCTTAGAAGGCAGTTGCTCTATCCGCTGAGCTACGAGGCCTTGAGTCCGCGTGGACCCTAGTGGGTCCACAGACCCTTGCGAGTATACTTGAAATTGTCGGCATAGGCGCGCACCAGGCGTTTGGCCTCTTTCGGCTCGAAAACCTGGTGCGGAATGCCGTGCCGCTCGGCATAGGCGACAGCCTCGTCGCGCGTGTCGAAGGACAGCACCACCTGCTGCTTCATGTCCCCCGACCCCGCCCAGCCCATGAGCGGATCGACGCGCCGCGCCTCTTCCGGCTCGAACTCGAGCACCCATTCCTTGGTGTTCGCCTGGCCCGACTGCATGGCGTTGCGGGCCGGCTTGTAGATACGCGCGAGCATGAGACACGACCCAAGTTGACCGGTTGAGCGGTACCCCCAACCCCCGCCCGAAATCAAGACCACCGCTGTCGCGGGCCGCGGCAGCCCTAGAGGTGTTCCTTAAACCACCGGACCTGGCTGCCCAGAAACTGGCTGTGCCAAGGCTCGTTCGCATAAGGGTCGAAGTGCCCACAATCATAGACCTCAAGCTTCTTCGGCTCGCCCGCGCGATGAAACGCCTGCCGCGCCAGATTGACCGGCACCAGACTGTCGTGCGTCGCGACCTGCATCAAAAGCGGCTTCGGCGCGATCAACTCGATCACCGCATCGGGCACATATTCCGCGACCCGCGCGAGCGACTCGAGCGAGATCGAATTGCGCCACGTTGGCGCCATCTGCGCCGTCGCGGTGAACCAAGCATGCGCATCGGCGGAGGCCAGAAACGCAGGCTTCCCCGGATCGTTCACGACCGGCAGCGAAGCCCCCTCGCCGCCCGCCTCGCGCGCCGCCTGATCGTCGACCAGCGTGCGCAAGAGCCCGTTGAAGATCTCGCGCGTGATCAAATTGATCAACGAATGCGGCACATTCAGCGCCGGCACCTGCGCCACCACCACCTTCACGCGCGGATCGAACGCACCGATGAACAGCGCATGGCCGCCGGAGAACGACGTCCCCCAAAGCCCGATGCGCTCCGCATCGACGCCCGGCTGCACGCTCACCCAACTCAGCGCCGCGCGAATGTCGGCATGCTGCAGCTGCGGATCGATATGTCCGCGCGGCTCGCCGTCGCTCGACCCCAGAAAGCGGTAGTCGAACACCAGCACATTGAACCCCTCCGCCGCGAACCGTTCGGCGTACGGCGCCAGGTGCTGCTCCTTCACCGCGGTCACCCCATGCGACATGACGATGGCAGGCTTCGCCGCCGCCGCCGGCCCCTCGGCCCGATAAAACCAACCCCGGCACGTCAAACCGCCGCTTTGAAACGACACGTCGCTGCGCATGAAGGCTCCCGAAAAGAGTCGCAAAGTGGATGGCAGAGATCGCTAAGCGAAGTCGGACGATCAGACAAGACTGTGAAATGCAAATGACACCGGTCACCAATGATTAAGCTCCTGTGACCCTTCGTACAGACAACTCGATTATGCCAACTCCGACAAACTCCGACTCAAACCGCGCACCCGCTGCCCAATTTTCAAGCGCCCCATCCGAAGGCAGACCGAACCCCACCACTGAAAACATTGGCAAATCCAAAACGCACGCAATCCGATCCGTCACACCGTCACATCCGCAGTTTTCAACCGTTTCTGCCATCACATTGCCATCACCTATCCATCACATCCCGTCACGTCGCCCGCGCCAGCGCAGTGAGAACAAATATAGAACAAGGCGCACCGAAAATGCAAGATTGGCGACGCGAACCGGGAGGGTCTACCTGCAATCGGACGCAGCGTTGCGTGCGCACGTCGCGCGATGAAATCGTGAGGCGACCTATCGCTTGCCCGACACCTTCACCCAATTGCTTCGACACTTCCCGCAACGAAGACGCGACGCGATCTCCGGCATGCGAACGCGTTTGAGATTGGCGAAGTAGCGCGCCACAAATCGCGGCGGCCACTCGACGACGCGCGCGCACGCATCGCACTCGACGACAAGCGTCAGTCCGCTTTCCAAAATCTGCCAACCGTAGAGCTGAGCAATATCCTGATGGACTTGCCACGGTGAGCGGTTGGGTTCTGGCATCAAATGATGTAAGAACAAATGAGGAACATGAGTCAAGGGACGATGACGACGACGCGAAAAGTCTCCACACCGTGGCGCATCGCCGATGAACTGAAAGGCCGAACGCTTCGCCAGCTCACGCAACACGAAATCTCGCTCCACTTCACCTGCGAGAGCTGCAATCGCATTGCCGTCTGGCCCTGGCCGTTCGTGCGCAACGCCCGAACATTTCAGCCGCTCATGAACAAGCAGGTGTACGAATTCGCAGGCCGGCTTCGTTGCATCGGATGCGAGGGCAAGCGCCTCTCAATCCGATCGTACGCGCCCGAAGATTCAGCGCGATGAGCACCAGCGGCCCCAAAAGGGGGCAGCCATTTGCCAGCAAAATAATGGTCGGGGCGGCAAGATTCGAACTTGCGACCCTCTGGTCCCAAACCAGATGCGCTACCAGGCTGCGCTACGCCCCGATCTCTTGGAAGAGGGGCTGCATAAAGGTATTGCGGGCCGCCTGGCAAGGCCAAACCGGTCGGGTCTGTGACGGGAGTACGCGCTTAGGCTGCGCGGGGCGGTTAGGCTGCGACGATGAGAACCGCACTTAAGTACGTCGGCCGGGGGTTCCTGGCCCTTATCGCCGCGCTCGTGATCGCGCTGACGCTCAACGCGTCGTACTGGTCGTCCTACCGCGCGCCAACCACGCTGGTGGCGCATCGCGGCCTGGCGCAGACCTACCACCGCGAAGATCTCGACAACGAGACCTGCACGGCGACGCGCATCTACCCGCCGCAGCATCCGTATCTGGAAAACACCATCGCCTCGATGCAGGCCGCCTTCGACGCCGGCGCCGACATCGTCGAGTTCGACGTGCACCCGACGACCGACGGCGCGTTCGCCGTCTTCCACGATTGGACCGTCGACTGCCGCACGCAAGGCAAGGGCGTCACGCGCACGCACACGCTCGCTGAGCTGAAGGCGCTCGACATCGGCTACGGCTACACCGCCGACGGCGGCAAGACGTTTCCGTTCCGCGGGCGTGGCGTGGGCCTGATGCCGTCGCTCGACGAAGTGCTGGCCACGTTTCCGGACAAGAGCTTCCTGATCAACATCAAGAGCAACGATCCGCGCGAAGGCGATCTGCTGGCCGACCGCCTACTGCAACTGCCGCCGGAACAGCTCGCCCGCCTCATGTCCTACGGCGGCGACCGCCCGATCGCCGCGTTGCGCAAGCGCATCCCGGCCATGCTCACGACGTCGCGCAAATCGCTCATCGCGTGCGGCGGCAGCTATCTCGCGCTGGGCTGGAGCGGCTATGTCCCCGAATCTTGCCGCAACACCATCGTCCTCGCGCCGATGGATATAGGCTTCATACTCTGGGGCTGGCCCAACCGCTTTTTCGAACGCATGAACGGCGTGGGTTCGCAGGTCTTCGTCACAGGCCCCTACGGCCACGGCACGGCCGGCATCGACTCCGACGAAGACATCGCGCAACTGCCCAGCGACTTCAGCGGCGGCATCTGGACCAACCGCATCGACCGCATCGGCCCGAAGTTCAAAACGAACCAGCCATGACGAACGGCGCCCCCTCCTCTCCCCTTGCGGGAGAGGATCATTTTTTCGCGTTCAGCGAAAAAATGGGTGAGGGGTCCGCTGAGCCTCCATCTGCAACGCCGCGGCCGGCAGTGACTCAGCGGACCCCTCACCCGCTCGCTTCGCTCGCGTCCTCTCCCGCAAGGGGAGAGGAGTCGCAACGCGATGAACTCACACCTTCACACCGGGCCGCTTTGCCATCAGCTTGAACACGGCTTCGGCCGCCAGGACCTGCCGCTCGCCGCAGCGAATGTCGGCCCGCGCAAAGGCCAGTGTCCGCGTGGACCGCGTGACGGTGGCCGTCCCTTCAACCCATTCGCCGGGCCGCACCATGTCGAGGAAATCGACGTTGAGACGCAGTGTCACCGACCGCGTCTCCGTCGCGCGCCACACCGACGTCGCCAGCACGCCGTCCGCGAACGCGCTCAACCATCCGCCGTGCACGATGCCGACGCCGTTGCAGTGCCGCGGCAAGGCGTAGAACCCGTGCCGGAACGCGTCGCCCTCGACCTTGTGATAGAGCGGCCCGTTGTGGGTGGTGAACGCGCCGCGCGCCTTGCTTTCGACAAACCCCGGCGGCAGCGCGAGCATCTCGCTCATTGCGGCTTGAACAGCGCGTGACGGACCCGGTCGCCCACCTTGATGCCGAGCTTCGCCGCCATCCCGCCTTTGATCTCAAGCACGCCGCGCGCCGCGCCATGCGAAGGTATGCGATCCAAACTCAGCGGCTTGGTCTTCGCGGCGATGGTGATGATCTTGCCCGTGACGTCGATGAAGATGATGTCGAGCGAGACATACGTGTTCTTCATCCAGAACGCGACGTCCTGCGGCGGATCATAGTCGAACAGCATGCCGGCATCGCGCGCCAAGCGCTTGCGATACATCAGCCCGCGATTGCGCTCCGCCTCCTCGCGCACGACCTCGACGTTGAACACACGCTCACCCACCGCAGTCTCGATCACAAGCCGCTCGGTCTCGGTGGCGGCCATTGCCGGCGCGACAGCAACAAGCATCACCACGACCAGAAACAGAATACGCATGGAACCTCACACTCGAACACCGGAGACTAGACAAGACGAGCGCCGCAGGAAACAGCACCGGCGTCTCTCACGCCGCCGGCCCAAACAAAAAGGGCGCCGCACCGGCGCCCCGTTTTGAAGTCTTAACGTCAAGGGCCTTGGCTCGCCCGGATCGGTCCTCAGTGTTCGAAGTCCGACGGCGGGATAATGCCCGCCACGATGTTGATCTCGGTGGCCATCAAGCCGCGTTCCGAACCCGCGACCCGGACCAGAACCCGCTGACCCTGCCGCAATTCGCGCACGTTGCAGCGGCGCAGTGTGTCCATGTGCACAAAGATATCATCACCGCCGGTAGTGGCGACGACAAACCCGTAACCTTTTGGACGCGAGAACCACTTGCACTCAGCCTCGAACGCGGGACCGACCGCTTCCGGGATCATGATTTCACGGGCGCGCGTCGTGCGCTTCGCAGCGCCGTTCGCATGACCGTTGCCCATGCTGGGATCGAGTTCGACGCTGTAAAGCTTCCGCGCCTGCAGCCCGCGTACCTTTTGTACGCAGCTGACGTCGACCTTCGCACCTTCCGCCAGCACCGTGGTGCTGCCGTACTCTTGAATCACCGAACGATGAATGAGAACGTCCCCTTCGACCTCATTCGAAACGATGAAACCAAATCCCTTCACGGGATCGAACCACTTAACTCTGCCTTTAACGCGGATGCCCCCACTCTCCGGCGGTTCTTCCATCTGTACGACCAACTGACCGCTCCCTGTGTGTGCTGCCTTCACTGACGCTCGCGCAATTGCAAGGTGTCATATTGCAATCTACACAAAATTGTCGTCAAGCGGAAGCGGACGAGCGAATCATTTTCGGCTGCGCACGTGTGAAGCATCAGAAGATTGTGGATGACTGCAGGTCGCATAGAACGATCCACCACCACGTACGACCTTGCCGCACGTTCGCCGCCTACTGTTGACGCGCAACGCCTCTTCCGCCGTGATCTATAACACAGGTTCGGAGTCAGATCAGCATGGACATGACGGGCGAATATAAGATCGCAGCGCCGCGCGAGCGCGTGTGGGCGGCGTTGAACGATCCCGACATTCTGCGCCAGGCCATTCCTGGCTGCGAAGAACTTAACAAACTCTCCGACACGGAACTCGAAGGTGCTGCGCGTGCGAAGATCGGCCCGGTGAGCGCACGATTCAAAGGCAAGGTGACGTTGTCAGAATTGAACCCACCCGAAAGCTACGTCCTCACGGGGGAAGGTTCCGGCGGCGCGGCAGGCTTCGCGAAGGGCGAGGCGAAGGTCGTGTTAACGCCTGACGGCGAGACGACGGTCTTGCGCTACACGGTCAAAGCGACCATCGGCGGCAAGCTCGCGCAATTGGGTCAGCGTCTGGTCGACGGCGCGGCGAAGAAGATGGCCGACGAGTTCTTCGACAAATTCTCCGACCTCGCCGGCGGCAAGGTCGCCCCGCCCGCCGAAGTGAAAGTCGTGCAGCAGAAGGCCGTGCCCGCGCCTGCGAACGACAATCGCCACAGCAGCCTGTTCGATCCGCCCGCGTGGCTGCCCATCGCCATCATCGCCACGGCGATCATAGCCGTGGTGGTGGTGTTCCTGTTCTAGCCCCGCGCGGTTGACGCGTGCATCCCCGGCGTGGAACGCTAATCCTCGAAATCGCGCGCGTTCTTACTGTCCGCGGCCCACGCGCACGACGTACGCACACATATATATAGGGAGAAGACCCCATGACCGGCGTAGCCATGACCGTGAACGGCAAAGCCGTGAGCGGCGACGTCGAAACGCGCACCCTCCTCGTCCAATTCCTGCGCGAAAACTTGCGCCTGACGGGAACCCACGTCGGTTGCGACACCAGTCAGTGCGGCGCCTGCGTGGTCCACGTGAACGGCAAAGCAGTAAAGTCGTGTACGATGCTCGCGGTACAAGCCGAAGGCGCGCAGGTCACGACGATCGAGGGCCTGGCGAAGGACGGCAAACTACATCCGGTACAGGCGGCCTTTAAGGAACACCACGGACTCCAATGCGGCTTCTGCACACCGGGCATGATCATGACCGCCGTCGACATGATCCGCCGCATCCCCAACCTCGACGAAACGACCATCCGCCAGCAGCTTGAAGGCAACCTCTGCCGCTGCACCGGCTATCAGAACATCGTCAAAGCGATCGACGCCGCCGCGAAAGAGATGAAGGGGGCACACGCATGACGGCCCCCATCGTCGGCTCAGGAGTCAAACGGAAAGAGGACCACCGTTTCATAACGGGACAGGGCCGCTACACCGACGACATCAACCGCCCAGGACAAGCGCACGCCTATTTCCTGCGCAGCCCCCACGCCCACGCGAAGATCAAAAGCATCGACACCGCCGCCGCCCTCAAGGCGAAAGGCGTCGTCGCCATCTTCACCGGCAAAGACATCGCGGCCGACAAGCTTGGCGGTTTGATCTGCGGCTGGATGGTCACGTCGAAAGACGGCTCGGCCATGAAGAACGGCGCGCACCCGGCCTTAGCGCTCGACACCGTGCGCTACGTCGGCGACCACGTCGCCATCGTCATCGCCGAGACGCACGCGCAAGCCCGCGACGCGTCCGAACTCGTTAACGTCGACTATGAAGAACTGCCGGTCGTCACCGACCCGGCCAAGGCGCAGTCGCAAGGCGCGCCGCAAATCCACGCCGAAGCCCCGCGCAACACGATCTACCAATGGGAAATCGGCAACAAACCTGAGACCGAAGCCGCCCTTAAGAAGGCCGCGACGGTGGTGAAACTGAATCTCACAAACAACAGGCTGATCCCGAACGCGATGGAACCGCGCGCGGCCATCGGCGACTACGACGACGGCACCGGTGGCTACACCTTATATGTGACGAGCCAGAACCCGCACGTCGCGCGCCTGGTCATGTCCGCCTTCATCGGCATCGCCCCCGAACACAAACTGCGCGTCGTCGCCCCCGACGTCGGCGGCGGCTTCGGCTCAAAAATCTTCATCTACGCCGAAGAAGTCGTCTGCACCTGGGCCGCCAAGAAAGTGAACCGCCCCGTCAAGTGGGCCGCCGAACGCAGCGAGTCCTTCCTCTCCGATGCCCACGGCCGCGATCACGTCACCAGCGCCGAACTCGCCCTCGACGCCGACGCCCGCATCCTGGGGTTTCGCGTGAAAACCACCGCGAACCTCGGCGCCTACATGTCGACGTTCTCGTCCTCAGTGCCGACGTATCTCTACGGCACGCTTCTCTCCGGCCAATACAACATCCCCGCCATCTACTGCGAGGTCGACGCGGTCTATACGAACACCGCGCCGGTCGATGCCTATCGCGGCGCCGGCCGCCCGGAAGCGACCTTCGTGGTGGAGCGCATCATCGAAGAAGCCGCGCGCCAACTGAAAATGGATCCCGTCGAATTCCGCCGCAAGAACTTCGTCCGCACCTTCCCGCACCAAACGCCGGTGATCATGAACTACGACATCGGCGACTACGAAGCCTCGCTCGCCGAAGCGCTGAAGATGTCCGACTACGAAGGCTTCCCCGCCCGCAAAGCCGAAGCCAAGTCACGCGGCAAACTCCGCGGCATCGGCTTCTCGACGTATATAGAAGCCTGCGGCCTCGCCCCCTCCGCCGCCGTCGGCTCGCTCGGCGCCGGCGTGGGCCTCTGGGAATCCGCCGAAGTGCGCGTCACCCCAACGGGCGGCGTCGAAGTCTTCACCGGTGCACACAGCCACGGCCAAGGTCACGAAACAACGTTCGCGCAAATCGTGGCAGGCCGCCTCGGCATCCCGATCGAAAACGTAGAGATCATCCACGGCGACACGGCCTCCGTGCAATTCGGCATGGGCACCTACGGCTCGCGCACGTCGGTCGGCATGACGGCCATCAGCCGCGCTCTCGACAAGATCGAAGCCAAAGCCAAACGCATCGCAGCCCACGTGCTCGAAGCCTCCGCCGCCGACATCGTCTTCGAGAACGGCGAGTTCAAAGTCGCCGGCACCGACCGCAAACTCGCCTTCCACGAATTGGCGCTCAACGCCTACACCGCGCACAAATTCCCGACGTCGGAGATCGAACCGGGTCTGAAGGAGAGCGTCTTCCACGACCCGACAAACTTCACGTTCCCCGCCGGCTGCCACATCTGCGAAGTCGAAATCGACCCTGACACCGGCGTGACGAAGATCGTGAGCTTCGTCGCGGTCGACGACTTCGGCAACGTCATCAACCCGATGATCGTCGAAGGCCAAGTCCACGGCGGCGTCGCCCAAGGGATCGGCCAAGCCCTGCTCGAACACGGCGTCTACGACACGGAGTCGGGCCAGCTCATCACCGGCAGCTACATGGACTACACCATGCCGCGCGCCGACGATCTGCCCAGCTATAAAGTCGGCCTCACCGTCACCCCTTGCCCGTCCAATCCGCTGGGCGTCAAAGGCTGCGGCGAAGCCGGCGCCATCGCCTCCCCCGCCGCCGTGATGAACGCGGTAACGGATGCCATCGGCATCAAAGAATTCAACATGCCCGCCACACCGCTGCGCGTCTGGCAAGCGCTCCACGCAACGCGCGCCGCCGCCGAATAAGGAACGACCCATGTACCAATTCCAATACTTCCGCCCGAAGTCGCTCGACGAAGCGCGCAAACTCTTTGAGAACAACGGCGACGCCAAATTCCTGGCCGGCGGGCAAACGCTTCTCCCCACGCTGAAGCAACGCCTCGCCCAACCGACGGCGCTCATCGACCTCGGCGGCATCGCAATGAGCGGCATCAAAGTCGCGGGCGGCACGGTCACGATCGGCGCGGGAACCAAACACAACGACGTCGCGACATCCACCGACGTGCAGAAGGCGATCCCCGCACTTAGCGCTCTCGCAAGCCACATCGGCGACCCGGCCGTCCGCCACATGGGCACGCTCGGCGGCTCGATCGCGAACAACGATCCGGCAGCCGACTATCCAGCGGCGGTTTTGGGCCTCGCCGCCACGATCAAAACGACGTCGCGCACCATCAACGCCGACGACTACTTCACGGGCATGTTCGAAACCGCGCTGGAGGAAGGCGAGATCGTCACCGAAGTCTCATTCCCAATCCCCGACAAAGCCGCCTACATGAAATTCCCGAACCCCGCCTCGCGCTACGCGATGGTCGGCGTCTTCGTCGCAAAGACAAAGGCCGGCGTCCGCGTCGCCGTCACCGGCGCCGCCTCCAGCGTCTTCCGCGAAACCGCGATGGAAGCGGCGCTGGCAAAATCCTTCACCCCCGACGCCGTCGCCAACATCAAAGTGGCCGCGACCAACATGAACAGCGACCTCCACGGCTCAGCCGAATACCGCGCCCATCTCGTCACCGTAATAGCCAAACGCGCGGTGGCTGCGGCCTAGTGAAAACGCTGCTGCAAGTCGCAACGCTGGTCGCGCTCGCGATCAATGTGGCGAGCACGCTCATGCTCTACTGGACGACACAGTCACCGGGCCAGGATGCCGCCGGCCGCGGCATGGCGAACGGCTTCTTGATCATGACCGTCGCCGCCATGATCGCCGCCGCGGCCCTCTTGCTCGCAAGCTATTGGACCACGTCATGGTGGCCCGCGCTCCTCGCGCTGGTGATCGCGATCGTGCCGCTGATCCCCGTCGTCCTGCCCGCGCTGCTATGAAAAGCGCCTATCAACGCTTCCAAGACTCGAAGGTCATCACCTACGAACGTTGGCACGACGGCATCGGCTACGATCTGCAAGCGCTCGGCGAGATGACCGACGCCGAACGCCAAAGCGTCGAAACCGACCTGATCCGAAACACGACGAACTGGCGCGACATCGAAGCGCTCGCGGCGCTGAACACCGACGCCGCCAAAGCACACATCCGCAAACACATCGACCAGGGCTCGAGCGAGATCCGGCTCGCCGCCGCCCACGCACTGGCCGGCGACAAGGAAAGCGACCGCGCCCGCGAAGACGCGATCGTCCAAGCCCTGCAAACGGCCGAACCGATGAACGGCCTCGCCCGCGCCCTCGACATGGCCGCAGAACTCAAATCCCCGCGCATCATCGAAGCCCTGCTCCGCTGCACGCTGCGCCCCGTGCCGGAAGTCGCCGTCAACGCCGCCGGCCTCATCTACTACCTCTTCGGCAAAACAACGGAACCGTTCGACTGGGACAAGCGCCCGTTCTTCCTGCGCTTCGGCGAAGGCGGCGCGGAGCAACGCCAAGCCTTCGCCGACATGTGCGCCGAACTCGGCATCGACGCCGAGCCCTATCTCAAACAAAAATAGGCCGGCCACCCATCGGTGACCGGCCCAATCAGGAGCGCGGCGTTAGATTAGCGGCCGGCCGTGATTTCCCACTTCGTGACGGCGCCTTTGTCGTCTTTCGTTTCCCACTTGTCGCCGGCCTTGCGTTCGTCGACGGGGAAGCACGCGGGCTTCGCGTCGGCCGCCGGGGGCGGCTCTTTTTGCGTGAAGCACGCGGACTTGCCGTCGGCGGCCACTTCGTACGTGCCCTTCATCGACGTGCCGTCGGCGTTCTTGCGCTCCCACGACTTGTCGGCGTTGACATACGCCTTGTCTGTCTTGCCGCTCGGGCCGGTGATGCTCACCGTGTTCCCGTAATAGCCGGCATAGGGATCGGCCGCGAACGCGGCAACCGCGCTGACGGCGAACGCCGCGGCGGCAATCAACATGCGCTTCATAGGTACCTCTTCCTGGTTTTCGAAAATAGCGCCCCGCTCTTTTCGAGCGCGGGTCCGGGCGACTGAGCATAAATCTCAAATGCGCGCCAGCGCACGGCGCGCGCGGTTCGCGCTTTGTGCGAAAGCTTCACCCAAGGCGCGATGATGCAATGCGGCAATCACGCCCCCGGCGTGTCGCTCAGCGGTGGCGGACGCCGCGCAATCTGCGCCTCGCGGATGGTGATGTAAGCGGCGGCGGCAAAGATCGTAACACCGCCGACGATGGTCAGGATCTCCGGCTGCTCCGCGAAGAAGATCAACCCGTAACTCACCGACCAAATCAGCTTCGTCGATTCAAGCGGCAGGATCGCCGACATGTCGGCG
>JAWXBY010000092.1:0-25644 GCA_034440355.1 Alphaproteobacteria bacterium | reverse complement strand
TGAATTCGCCGTCGACGGTCTCCTTCAGCATCACGTTCTTGACGACGTCGGCCTCGGAAATTCTCAGCACTTTGGCTTGTTCGGGGATCTGCTTTTCGACCAATGGGGTGCGGACGAAACCGGGGCAGATGACGTTGGCGCGCACCTTATGCGCCGCGCCTTCTTTCGCCACGACTTTGGCGAGGCCGACGAGGCCGTGCTTAGCCGTCACATAGGGACCTTTCAGGGCAGAGGCTTCCTTCGAGTGAACGGAGCCCATGTAGATGATGCTGCCGCCCGTGCCTTGTTTGTACATTTGGCGGAGCGCCGCGCGCGTCGTCAGGAACGCGCCGTCGAGGTGGATCGACAGCAGCTGTTTCCATTTGCCGAAGTCGAATTGGTCGAGCGGTGCGACGGTTTGGATGCCGGCGTTGCTGATCAGGATGTCGAGTTTGCCGAACGCGGCGATTGCTTTCGCCATGCCGGCTTCGACCTGGTCTTCTTTCGTGACGTCCATGCCGATGCCGACCGCTTTGCCGGGGCCGCCGAGTTCCCTGGCGGTCGCGTCGGCGCCGGCTTGGTTGAGGTCGGCGATTACGATCTTCGCGCCTTCTTTTGCAAAGAGTGTCGCGATTTCTCTGCCGATGCCGCTGGCCGCGCCGGTGATGACGGCGACTTTGTCTTGGAGGCGCATGGTGTCCTGCTTTCGTTATTCGCGGCCGTCGACCGCGAGGTCGAAGGTGAAAACGCCGTCGAGCGCGGACGGGCGTTGGAATACTTCGGGATGGCGCAGCGTGCGCTTGGCGTCGTTGTGACCGGCGCGCCAGTGCTCTTCCATCGTCAGGCGCGAGAATTCGACGTCTTTGGAGTCGCCCTCGTAATTTTGCGGGCGATAGATCAGGTGGATGATGTTGTAGACGCGCGGGTCGGCTTCGGCGTCGAGGAGCTTTGCCGCCGGGGTGTTCTTCAATTCGGGCGGGAGCCGGGCGACGATGTCGGCGATTGCGCAGCGCATGTCGTGCAGCTTCTTCAGCCAGGTCGTGCCGGCGCGCGTGCGGCTTGAATACTGGATTTCCTTTTGGCGCGTCATCACTTCCGACATCGTGCGTGGGAAATGGCCGCGTGCGCTCCACAGGTCGACTTGGAACGCCATCAAGTCTTGCTCGTCGGAGTTCTCGACGACCCATTGCAGCGGAGTGTTCGAGACGATACCGCCGTCCCAGTAATGCTCACCGTCGATTTCGACGGCGGGGAAACCGGGCGGCAGGGCGCCGCTTGCGATGATGTGGGCGGGTTTGATCTGATCGCGTTTGGAATCGAAATAGACGAAGTTGCCGGTGCGCACGTTAACCGCGCCGACGCTGAGGCGCGTGTCTTTGCTGTTGATGCGGTCGAAGTCGACCAGGCGTTCCAGCGTCGCCTTCAGCGGGCTTGTGTCGTAGTAGCTGGTCGCTTCGATCGTGCCCGGTGGGTGAAGCCACGGCGGCGGCATGCGCGGTTGAAAGAAGCCCGGTGCGCCGGCGACTGCTGCGAACGCGGAACTTACTTGATTGATCCAGGTGCGGGCCGCGTCGCCGCGGGTAAACATCGCTTGCCATTCGGCCGGCGCCGACCAGCCGGGCGGCGCGGTGACTTCCTGCCAGAACTGGCGTAGGCGCTCGAGGCGGTGTTCGGGGGCGTTGCCGGCGATGATGGCGGCGTTCACCGCGCCGATCGAGATGCCGGCGATCCAGTTGGGATGAATGCCGCCCTCGGCCAGCGCCTGATAGACGCCGGCTTGATACGCGCCGAGTGCGCCGCCACCTTGCAGCAGGAGCGCGACGCAATCGAAATCGGGGTGGCGAACCGGCTTGGACTCGGTCATGGCGCGCACGCTCGCGCGAAGCGTTCTGCCTGTCACGGGCGCAAGAGCGTGCATTGGTTTGCCTCATGGGGCGGCGGGGAGGTCAGTGTGCGCGGGCCCCTTGGCAAAGCCCGCGCACACCTGGCGTCGAACGCTGGCGGCGTTCGGCGTGGGTCTTTAGGCGCTGGGGCGGACGCCCAGCGTGCGAAGGGCCGAGCGGTAGTGGGTGACGCCGGCTTTCAGCTCTGTGACTTTGTTTGAGCGGCAGTCGCGCGCGCCGATGCGTTCTTGGCGCTTGGCTTGGCCGAGATGGCGGCTGTGTTCGTGGGTCGAGATCGCGCCCGTCCACTGGCCCGACAGTGTGTTGCAGGCTGCCGCGTATCTCGCGTTCGCGTGTCCGGACGCATGGTGCGTGTTTGCGGCGAGCGCGATGCCGGAGGTTCCGATCATTGCAGTGAGGAACAGTGCCGTGATGGTTGACGTTTTCATGGACGGGCCTTTCTTTCTGGGTTGGTGGCGGGCTCTGCGATGCGATGGAGAAGGTAGGCGCGCTGCCTGTCAGTCTCCTGGAAGCATCATGAACTCGCGGACACGTCGTGTTTGCCGTCCGACGGCGGGTCGCGCGGTTGGACGAGCGAGAAGAGAAAGGCGCTCGACCAGCCCATGAGGAGCAGGCCGATCACCGGCGTGATGCTTGCGAGCAGGCGGATGGTGCCCAGCGGATAGATGTCGCCATAGCCGAGCGACGAATAGGTTTCGGCGGCGTAGTAGAAGTAATCCATCGGCGCCATCGTGCGTGCACTGACGAACGAGCCGAGGTCCAAAACGCCCGCGCCGATGTAGAACGCGCCGGCAAAAAGGGCGATCTCGCACATGTGTACGGCGAGCAGGCCGGTGATCGCGACGAACAAGCTGATGCGCCTTGAGCCGGGGCGGCCGGCCGTGAGGCGCGCAAGAACGGCAAGCACCTCGTAGTGCGCGGCTACAGAGGCCAAGAGCGTCGCCAGCGAGAGTGCGACCGTCGTCGTCAATGACATTGCGGTCGCCCGTACAGCGGAGAAGGAAAGCCCACGGCAGGTGGACGGAACCGGAGAGAGATCGCGTGTCTGCCGTGGGGACCGGGGGGCCGGTGCTGGTGAAGAAAGCTCTGTCGTTGGCGGGTGCCGCGGGCGCCGGAGCGAGTGCTCTCACTCCGGCGCGCCGCGTCGATTGCGACTGCCGCTCTCGCAGCCGCAAGCGAACCTTAGGTTGGGGTGACGCCCAAGAGTTTCAGCGCGGCGTCGTAGTCGTCGGTGCCCTTCTTCTGGTCGGAGGACTTCTTCGACTTGCACAGCTTCTCGGCCTTCGCGGCGTCGGCTTTGGCCTTGCCCAGGCTGGCATGGGTGGCGTTGGTGGTCTCGGCCGTCTTCCACTGGCCGGCGAGCGACGTGCAGCGCGCGGTGTAGTCGACGGGCGTGGTCGATGTGGCGGCGTAGGCAGACGTCGCGCCGAACAGGCCGAGGGCGAGGGCCGAGCCGATGAGGATGCGGTTCATTGGTCTTATCCTTCTGATCACGGAGCAATCGTCCGCGGGCTCAGAGATAAGCGCCGTTCCTTGCAGTCTTCTGGCGGGTGCATGAACTTGCGTTCAGGATTGTGCGGCGGGCAATTCCATCACGACGCGAAGACCTTGCCCGGCGGATTCCAGCGTGAGGCGGCCGCCGTGCAGTTTTGCACATGCCGCGACGAGTGCCAGTCCCAGTCCTTTGCCGTCCGCGTTCTTATCGCGTGAGAGGCGGCCGAACGGCTGCAGCGCCGTGGCGCGATCGGCTTCGGGAATGCCGGGGCCCGTGTCCTGCACAATGAGGCTCACCGTGCCGCCGGCGTTTTGCGCCGTGCTTACGGTGATCGTGGCGCCTTCGGGCGAGAATGTGATGGCGTTTTGGATCAAGTTGCCCAACGCCTGACGTAACAGCGTGCCCTGACCGCGCGCGCGTGCGGGCGTGTCGTGCGTTGCCAGCGTTTGCTGCTTGTCCTCGGCGACCGGTTCGAAGAGTTCGGCGACGTCGCGGACGATGGTCGAGAGGTCGATGGTCTCCAAGGCGTCGGCGCCGATTCCGGACTGGGCGCGCGTGATCTCGATCAGCGCGTTGAAGGTGGAAAGCGCGTCGTCGATTTCGGCGTCGGCGCGCGCGAAGGCTTGCGTTCTCTCGCTCTCGTCGTGCAGGCGTTGGGCCCGTTCGAGATCGGCCTTCACCCGCTGCAGCGGCAGGCGGAGGTCGTGGGCGATCGCATCTGTCACCAGGCGCATCTGGTTGATGTGCGTTTCGTTCTTGTCGAGCATGGTGTTGAGCACGGCGCTCAGCCGTTCAAACTCGTCGTCGCCGCCCTGCACGGGAACGCGCTCGTGCAGATTGCCGGCGATGATGCGGCGGGCTGCGGTGACGACGGCGTCGATACGCAGTAGCAGGGCGCGGTTCAAAAGCATGACGAAGGCGACGGCGACGATAACGAGTGCGGCGAGCGTAATCAGAATGACTTCCGTTAACGCCTGCTCGACGCTGCTGGGGCCCGTGCGGTCGCGGCCGACCAACACCTTTGCGCCGTCGCGCAGGGTGAGTGCGCGGCCGAAACCGGTGACTTGTTCACCGTGGCGGCGGCGGAAGGTTTTGATCTCGCGCAGACTACCGTCGGCGACGAGACCGGGCGGCCAGTCGACGTCGCCTGCCAGATAAGTGGTGTTGTCTTTGTCGATCAGGGCATGGATCGGCTGATCGTCGTTCGTCTGTTTGAGGCGGCGGGCGATGGTGCGGATGAGGACGGGACGGCCCTCTTCCTCATCGACGAGCGTCAGGAAACGGATCTCGGCGTCGATGACCGCGGCCTGTCGCGCGGCGAGAATGCCTTCGACGCGCCAGGCGAGAAAGAGGAACGCGGCCAACGATGTCGCCGCGACGAACGCCAAGGCGGCCGCTGCAAACAGCAGTTCGCGCCGCGAGAGAGCGAAGCGGTTCATGGCGCCTTCGAGAGCCGGTAGCCGACGCCGCGCACCGTGTGCAGCAAAGGTGGCTCGAAGCCTTCGTCGATCTTCTTGCGCAGGCGGCTGATGTGAGTGTCGATGATGGCGGCGTGGGGCTCGTTGCTGTAGTCCCATACTTGTTCGAGAAGCATGGTGCGCGTGACGACGTGCTCCTGATGGCGCAGGAAGTATTCGAGCAGTTTGAACTCGCGGGGCAGGAGCGCCACCTCGCGGCCGGCGCGCGTGACGCGGCGCGTCGACATGTCCATCGTCAGGTCGGCGCAGGTCAACGTCATTGCAGCGGCTGCCGGCGACTTGCGCTTCAAGACGACGTCGACGCGGGCGTGCAACTCGGAGAAATGGAAGGGTTTCGTGAGGTAATCGTCGCCGCCCGCCCGCAGGCCCTTCACGCGCTCATCGACGTGGGCGATGGCGGACAAGATGATGACCGGCGTCTCGATCTTGGCGGCGCGCAACGACTTCAGGAGTTCCAGTCCGTCGAGGCCCGGCAGATTGCGGTCGAGGACGATGAGGTCGAACGTCGAGTGGTGTGCGAACTCCAGTGCCTCGCGGCCATCGGCTTGGCGCTCGACCGTCCAGCCCAGCTCCGCAAACCCGTTGGCGACATAGTCGCGCGTGCTTTGGTCGTCTTCGATGACGAGCAGACGTCGCGTCACGCTGGCCTCTGTTGCCTTAGGCGGCGATGCGCACGGGCAGGGTTGCGTAGCCTTTGACGAAGTTCGAATAGACGCGTTCGGGTTCGCCCACGACTTCGGGGATGATGTTGCGTTTCAGCAGTTCTTCCCAAACGATCTTGAGCTGTAGTTCGGCCAGGCGGTTGCCGACGCAGCGGTGGATGCCGAAGCCGAAGGAGAGATGCTGACGGGCGCGCGGGCGGTCGATGAGGAATTCGTTGGCGCGGGGGATCGCCTCTTCGTCGCGGTTGCCCGACACGTACCACATGATGACCTTGTCGCCCTTCTTGATCTGCTTGCCGTTCAGTTCGGTATCGGCGATGGCCGTGCGGCGCATGTGGGCGAGCGGTGTTTGCCAGCGGATGATTTCCGAGACCATGTTCGGGATGAGGTCGGGGTTGGCTTTCAGCTTCTTCACTTCGCCGGGGTTTTCGTTGAGCGCGAGGACGCCGCCTGAGATCGAGTTGCGCGTCGTGTCGTTGCCACCGACGATGAGCAGGATCAGGTTACCCAGGAATTCGTTGCGCGGCATGTTTCGTGTGGATTCGCCGTGCGCCATCATCGAGATGAGGTCGTTTCCCGGTTCGGCATTGATGCGCTGATTCCAGAGCGTGGCGAAGTAGTCCGCGCACTCCCACAATTCTTGCTCGCGCTGTTCCATCGTCTCGACGATGCCGCCGGGTATGGGCAGCGCGGTGGCGACGTCGGACCAGTGGGTCAGTTTGCGGCGGTCGTGGAACGGGAAGTCGAACAACGTCGCCAGCATCTGCGTCGTGAGTTCGATCGAGACGCGATCAACCCAGTCGAAGGTTTCGTTGCGCGGCAGAGAGTCCAGGATCGCCTGCATGCGTTCGCGGATCGTGATTTCGAGCTTCGCAAGGTTCTCCGGGGCGACGATGGGGCTGACCACCTTGCGTTGCGCGTCGTGCTTCGGCGGGTCCATGGCGATGAACATGGGCAGGCGGAAGTCTTGGCGCGCGTCGCGAATGGTGATGCCGCCCAGGCCCGACTCCGACGAATAGACTTGGTGGTTGGTGTCGACGCTCAAAATATCTTTGTATTTCGTGACCGACCAATAGGGGCCGTAGTCGCTTTCGGCACAGTAGTGGACGGGGTCTTCCTTGCGCAGGCGTTCGAAGTAGGGCCAGTGCGTGTTCGTGACCCAGAGTTGCGGATCGCTGACGTTGATCTTGGAGAGCGGTACGCCATACGCCTCGCGCGACGTGTGTTCGAGGTCGATCGCTGCATGGGCCATGGCCGCGTCCTTATGTATCTGGTTGCGCGCATGTTCCGCCAACGTCGGCGTCGTGGCAAGGGGCGTTGCCCGCCGGCTGCGGCAGGTCTCGGTACCCCTCGGCTTCTTGCGCTGCGGCCGGCGGTTAGCGACTAATAAACGTGGTCGAGTCGGTGTTCGGAAGGCGGCGCACACGTGGTTCACACTTATCAAGCGGATGTTGCGGTCATCGGCGGTGGGATCGCCGGGGTCGTGTGCGCGCTTGAGTTGCTGCGGGCGGGCAAGTCCGTCGTTGTGTTGGAGCGCGAGGGTGAGGCGCGGTTCGGCGGGTCCGCTTTGGAGGCGTTCGGCGGGCTTTTCTTCGTCGACAGTCCCGAGCAGCGGCGGATGAAGATCACGGATACGCCGGAGCAGGCTTACGCCGATTGGAAGAGTTTCGCGGCGTTTGAGGCGGGCGAGATCTGGCCGCAGATTTGGGCGAAGCATCTGATCGAGCGGTCGACGCCGGACGGGCACGATTGGCTGAAGACGTTCGGCATACGGTGGCTGCCCGTCGTGTTGTGGGTCGAGCGTGGGCAGAAACTTCAGGGCAATTCGGTGCCGCGGTTTCATCTGACGTGGGGGACGAGCCGGCATCTCATCACGCGACTGATTGGCGCTTTGCAGGAACATCTGAAAGCGGGGCGGTTGAAGCTGTGCTTTGGGCATCGCGTCGACCGGTTCGAAACGCAGAACGGGCGGGTGTGGGGTTGCAGCGGGGTCATCAACGGCAGCGAAGGGTTTCGCGCGACGGCGGAGGCGGTCGTTGTTGCCTCGGGTGGGATTGGCGGCGACTTAAGCGAGATCCGGCGGCTGTGGTCGCCGGGTGAAGATCTGAAGGTGCCGGAGACGATTTTACTCGGCACGCATCCGGGATCCGACGGACGCGTGGTGACGGCGGCGGGGCAGGCGGGGGCGCGCGTTACGAATGTCGGGCGGATGTGGAACTACGCCGCCGGCATTCGTCATCCGCGGCCGCAGTGGGAGGGGCACGGCGTTAGTCTCGTGCCGCCGAAGTCGGCCTTGTGGACGGATGCGCATGGGAAGCGGTTGATGCCGCCGATGGTGTCGGGGTTCGACACGTATGATCTGGTGCAGCGCGTGTGTGCGGCGCCGCTTGGCTTCACATGGCAGATCTTGAACCGGCGGATGGCGCTGAAGGAACTGGCGGCGTCGGGGGCGGATTGGAATCCGGCGCTGCGCGAGCGGAAGCTGTTGCGGTTTGTGCTCGACATGCTTGTCGGCAATCGGTGGATCGTCGACGATCTGTCGAAGCACTGTCCCGATGTGGTTGTCGCGCCGACGGTCGAAGAGTTGGCGGCGAAGATGAATGCGATGGCGCCGACGGCTGCGATCGATGCTGTGGCGTTGAAGGCCGAGATCGAGCGGTTTGATGCGACGCTCGACAAGCCGGCGGCTGCCGATGAGCAGCGCATGTTGATCGAAGATCTGCGCGGCTATCGCGGGGATAAGATGCGGCTTGCCAAGGCGCAGCGCGTTCTCGATCCGAAGGGCGGGCCGTTGATGGCGATGCGCGAGCATGTGGTTACGCGCAAGTCGCTGGGCGGCATCGTCACCGATTTGCGCAGCCGGGCTTTGAACGCTGCGGATCAGCCGATCGCCGGGCTTTATGCGGTGGGCGAGGCGGCCGGTTTCGGCGGCGGCGGCAGCCACGGCTATCGCGCGCTGGAGGGCACGTTCCTGCTCTCGTGCGTGATCACCGCACGGCGGGCGGCGGAGTCGATCGCCAAGGGGTGAGGCCTACTTGTAGAGCGGCACGGCTTCGATGCGGCTGTCGATTCTTTCGACGATCGCGTTGTAGCGCGGCGTGTCGAGGTCGCCGTAGGCGGCCTTGAACTCCGATTCCGACAGGCCTTCGGGGAAGTCTCCGACCTTCGGGAAGAATTCGGATTCCGTCGCGCCGTCCGCCAATGCGGCTTGCAGTTTGCGGGCGGAGGATTCCGATCGGGTAGCGATTTCGGCGAAGCGCACGCCGGCGCGGTCGGCGGCGATGTCGGTGAAGGAGAAACCGCTGGGGCCATCGGCGTCGCTGATTTCCTTGGCTTCGCCGATGAAGTTCGAGATGCCGCTGCCGGCTGCGACCTGGATGCCCGCGGTCGTGGTGAAGTGTTGGACCCAATCGTGGCGGCGTTCGAGTTTCACCTCGCCGGATGAGAAGTCGCCGTCGTCGATGTCGCCGGTCTTCACGTCGCGCAGCAGGAGTTCGAAGCGGTTATCGCCGAAATACATGGCGAGCGCCAAGATCGCGGCGCGGTTTTCGTCGATGGGCGAGTTCGTGCGCGAGCGTTCCTGCGCGACGGCGAAGAGCGGGCCCATATAGGAAGCGAGCGAGGTCGGTGCTTGGCGGCGGCTGACGCCGGCGATGGCGCTGTAATAGGCGCGAACGGCCTCGGCGTTGCCGAGGTGGATGGCGGCGCCAGCCGCGGCCTTCATGTCGGCCACCATGTTCGCGGGCGGCTGGAAGGCGACGGTGATGAGGTCGCCGCTGACTTTGACGGAGCGGATGCTGGCGTAGACCGGTTCGCCCTTGCCGTTGCCCATGAACCAATCGAGGGCGAAGATCGTGACCGGCTTGATGATCCACGAAGGGATGGGGACCGAGCCGATCGAGAGTTCGGAGACGACGAGTTCTTCGTCGGATTCGGCGATGACGGCTTCGATGTTCAGATAGCGGCCGAGGAACGTGTCGGGGATGGGAAGCTTTGCCGTGCCGCCAAGCCAGACGCCGTCGTAGCGGGTCTCGACCTTGGTGCGGACGGTGGAGAAGCGGGCGAAGGCGGCGCCGACGGCTTTGCTGACTTCGGTGGCGGTGACGCTGACCTTTGTTTCGGCCGCCGTGTTCATCATGCGCGGGTCGAAGCGTTTCAGAACGTCCTTGGCGTCGCCGATGTCGTCGAAGATCGCGCCTTCGCTTTCCCCGACCAGCGGGTCGCGCTGAATCATCAGAAACGGCACGACAATCGGCGCCAGGAACAGCACCAACAGGAACAGACGGAACAGCTTTTTGACTACGGCCACGGCGACGCGCCCCCAATTCGCCTTCGCAAGGTCGCCGGACCATAGGCGATGGTTGCGACGATTTCCACTCGGGGACGAATTCCGCGGATTGGCGGGGCTTCTGCCGCCCGCTATCGTCCGGCACCGAAGAACAAATCACGAGGAGCGGCCCCATGAACGTCAGCGAAGCGATCCTGCATGAGCTTGTGGAGCTTGGCGTCGAGGCCTGTTTCGGCAATCCGGGCACGTCGGAGATGCACCTGGTCGCGAGCTTTGACCGCGTGGGTGGGTTGCGACCGATCCTGGGCCTGTTCGAGGGCGTGTGTACCGGCGCGGCGGACGGGTATGCGCGCATGGCGGGTAAGCCGGCCGCGACCTTGCTGCATCTGGGGCCGGGGCTTGGGAACGGGTTCGCAAATTTGCACAACGCGCGGCGCGGGTCGTCGCGGATGATCAATTTGGTCGGCGATCATGCGACCTACCACCGGAAGTACGACGCGCCGCTGCAGAGTGACATTCATTCGATCGCGAAGCCCGTTTCGGATTGGATCGGCGATCCGGTGTCGGGTGAAGATGCGATCGGCAAGACGCGTGAGGCGTTTGGCGTCGCGATGCGGCCGAACGGCGGGCTTTCGACGTTGATCGTGCCGGCCGACATTGCTTGGTCGGAGATGAAGGGCGCGCCGCCTGCACGTAAGGCTCGCCCGTCCGCGAAGGCCGTCGACATGGCGTTGGTGCGCGAGGCGGCGGCGGCGTTGAAGTCGGGCGAGCCTACCGTGTTGCTGATCGGCGGGCATGCGGGATTGGAGAGGCCGTTGGCGATGGCGGCGGCGATTGCGGAGAAGACGGGGGCGAAGCTCTTCTGCGACACGTTTATGCCGCGCCTTGCGCGTGGGGTGGGGCGCGCGAAGCCGGACCGGGTGCCGTATCTGGGCGAGATGGCGGTGATGATGATGAGCGCCTTCCGTCAGGCGGTCGTCGTGGGAACGAAGGCCCCGGTCGCGTTCTTCGCTTATCCGAACAAGCCGTCGACGTTCCTGTCCCCGGAATGCAAGGTGCACACGCCGTGGTCGGCGGAGAACGACGTCGCCGACGTGCTGGCCGCGATTGCGGAAGAGGTCGGGGCCAAGGTGACGGCGATGCCTGGTGCGGCGTCCGGTGGTGCGACGTTACCTAGTGCGGGGAAGCTCTCGGTCGAAAGCGTCGGCAGTGCGGTGGCGGCGTTGCTGCCCGAAGGCGCGATCGTTTCGGACGAGGCGATCACGAGCGGCTTGTGGGCTTATATGGCGAGTCAGAATGCTGCCCCGCACGATTGGCTGTCGCTGACGGGCGGCGCGATCGGCGATGGAATTCCGATGGCGGTGGGGGCGGCGGTCGCTTGTCCCGGACGGCCCGTGATCAATCTGCAGGCCGACGGCAGTGCGATGTATACGGTGCAAGGTTTGTGGACGGCGGCGCGCGAGAATCTGCACGTCATCACGATCCTGCTCAACAACAAGTCGTACGCGGTGTTGAACATGGAACTCGACCGCGTCGGCGCGACGGCGCAGAGCGAGCGTTCGCGCTCGCTGCTGTCGCTCGACAAGCCGGTGATCGATTTCACGGCGATGGGGCGCGCGCTTGGCGCGAACGCGGTTCGGGCCGAGGACAATGAGACGTTCGTCAAGGCGCTGAAGCACGCGCTCGCCGAGCCCGGCCCGCATGTGATCGAAGCGATGATGCCGTGACGCAAAGAGAAAGGCCCCGGATTTTCGTCCGGGGCCTTTGGAGTCACTTGTTAGGGGCGGTGACCGTTATCTTGTTGCCGAAGCACTTGGGGCTTTGCAGGTAGGCGTCGATGTAGCCCAAGGTTTCGCGGTGCCACTCCGGCCACCAGGGCAGCTGGTGCCACATGTCCTTGATCAGGTGAAACTCGACGTCTTTGCCGGCGCTTTTCATGGCGCTGTAGAAGAGTTCGCTGTGCACCGTGTCGGCCTGACGGTCGCGATCGCCGTGGTATAGCAGGATCGGGATGTTGGCCTTGTCGACGTTGGCGATCGGATTCATGCCGGCGACGGTCCAGCCTTGCGCCTCGCGCGCGATGGCGTTCGCGCCCCAAAGATTGCCGAGACGCTGCAAGTCCGCGACCGGCGCGCCGGCAATGGCGCACTGATACGGGCTGTTCGGACGAACCGATGCGGCCACGGCCGCGAAGCCGCCGTAGGAGTAGCCGAAGATCGCCATGCGCTTGGGGTCGGCGATGCCTTCGGCGACGAGCCAGGCGGCACCGTCGTCTTTGTCGTCCTGCATCTTCTGGCCCCACTCCTTGTCGCCCGCCTTCCAGAGCGCCATGCCCCAACCTTTGGAGCCGCGGTATTGCGGCTGGAGCACGGCGTAGCCGCGGGTCGTGAGAAATTGAGTCCAGCCGCTGGCGTCCCAACCAATGTAGTCGCGCACCCACGGTCCGCCGTGCGGATTGACGACGAGAGGGATCGGACCGTGGCGCGTCTTGTCATAGCCCTTGGGCACGGTCAGGAGCGCCGGAATCGAAAGGCCGTCGCGCGCTTTGTAGGTGACGAGTTTCGTCTGGCCGAAGGTCGCGGCGTTCATGGAGGGGCGCGACTTGCCGATCTGCTGCAATTCCGTGCCGTTCTTCAAAAGGAAATATACGGGCGGCTGCGCGGGGGCGGACACGGTCACGATCGCGCGTTTCGATTTGGCCTCGACGTCGGTGACGTCGACGTTGAGCCCGCGCAACCGGCCTTCCAGGCCTTTTTGAATCGCCTCCCATGCCGGTTCGACGAATTGCGTGCGGCGCGCGGGACCCTCGAGGGTGAAGGAGCCGGGACCTTTGAGCGTCTTCGTTTCGAAATCGACCGCGGCGGCGACGCTGGAGATGTCGTAGTCGGGCGCGGCGAACGCCGGCTCGCTTTCCCATGTGCGTGCGACGATGTCGTAGACACGGATCTGCTGGAAGTTCGAGTGGCGGTTGGTGGAGACGTAGAGCTTGTTGGGATCTTGGTCGAAGAAGCCCTGCGGGTCGATCGTGTAGCGGTCTTTGACGAGATAGCCGAGCTCAGGATGTTCTTCCCATGCGCCGGAAGTGCGGTTGCGGATTTCGCGCGCGACCTTCCAGCCGTCGCCGGTCGAACGCAGACTTTCCTTGACCATCAATTCGCCGTCGCGGATGTCGGCGAGGATGAAGGCTTCGTTGTCGCCGGTGCGGGCGACGCGCTCGATCGCCATCGTCTTCGTGTCGACGGACAGAATCTCGACCGTACCTTGCGTGACGTTCTGGCGCGCGATGAGATAGCGGTCGGGATTTTGAAGGCTGCCGGCCTGAACGATCGCAAAGTTGACGCCGAATGCTTCGACGGCCTTTGCGGTGTCGGACATCGTGCCTTTGGTCGCGAACGGCTTTTCAGCCTTGCCGCCCTTCACGTCCGTCACGATCGCCTGAACGGTGAAGGTTTTGAGTGCGCCGTAGGTGAGCGGCCGGTCGAGAAGAATGATGATGCGCTCGTTGCCGAGGAAGTGCACCGCGCGCGGGCGCATTTCAGGTGAGCCTGTCGTCACCGGTGGCCGAGAGAGATCGTCGGCCTCCCAAACGGAGACGACCGGCCACTTTTGACCGGGCTGTGCGACGAGCGCCGCGACGTGCTTGCCGTCGGGCGAAAGTGTGGCCCCCGACATCGCCGGATATTCGGCGACCGCTTCGATCGGCAGCGGCGTTGTGATGAGCGGCTCGGCGGCGAACGCCGGCGTCACCGCCTGGCCGCATGCCAGGATGATTGTTGCGAATGTCGAGCGCATGCCTGCTTCCCCCAACCGCCCTTGCGATCGAGTGAAGCGGTTCGCACAACGCTTCGCGCGCGGTCAATTCGCGATTGCGTTATTGCGCGTCTCGCAAGATTCGCGCGGGCAGTTGAGTTTTCTGCAAAGGCGCGCCGCGCAATTGGGGGCAAAGACCGGCGCGAAAGAGAAAAGCCCCGGATTTTTCGTCCGGGGCCCCTGGAGTCACTTGTTAGGAGCGGTGACCGTTATCTTGTTGCCGAAGCATTTTGGCCCGGCGAGATAGGACTCGATGTAGCCCAGCGTTTCGCGGTGCCATTCCGGCCACCACGGCAGCTGGTGCCACATGTCCTTTATCTCGTGGTACTCGACGTCTTTTCCGGCGCCCTTCATGGCGCTGTAAAAGAGTTCGCTGTGCACGGTGTCGGCCTGACGGTCGCGGTCGCCGTGGTAGAGCATGATCGGGATCGAGCCCTTGGAGACGTTCTGGATCGGATCCATACCGGTCACCGTCCAGCCCTGCAGCTCACGCTGGATGCGGTTGGCGCCCCAGAGATTGCCGAGACGCTGAAGATCCGCAACCGGCGCGCCTGCGATGGCGCACTGATACGGACTGTTCGGACGGACCGATGCGGCCACCGCCGCGAAGCCGCCGTAGGAGTAGCCGAAGATCGCCATACGCTTCGGATCGGCGATGCCTTGCTGGACAAGCCAAGCGGCGCCGTCGTCCTTGTCGTCCTGCATCTTCTGGCCCCACTCCTTATCGCCGGCCTTCCACAGCGCCATGCCCCAACCGTCGGAGCCGCGGTACTGCGGTTGCAGAACGGCGTAGCCGCGGGTCGAAAGGAACTGCGTCCAGCCCGAGGAGTCCCAGGTGATGTAATCGCGCGCCCAGGGACCCCCGTGCGGATGGATAATCGTGGGGATCGGGCCGTGCTTGGCTTTATCATAGCCGGCGGGCAGCGTGAGCAGGCCGGGGACCGTCAAACCGTCACGCGCTTTGTAGGTAACGTATTTCGTGTCCCCGAAGCTCTTCTCGTTCATCGTCGGACGCGACTTGCCGAGCTGTTTCAGCTCTTTGCCGTTGAGCAAGAGGAAGTAGACCGGCGGTTGGCGCGGCCCCGACACGGTGACAATAGCGCGGCCCAAGCGCTTGTTGCGGCTCGTGATGGTAACGTTGTTGCCACGGAACTGGTTGTCGAGCGTCTTTTGGATCGGCTGCCAGTAGTCGTCGACGAACACGACTTTGCGGGCCGGACCTTCGATCGTGTAGGCGGCGACGCCGTTCATTGTCTTCGCTTCGCGGTCATAGAGGCCCGCGACATCGCTGATGTCGAATTCCGGGGACGCGAAGGCGGGTTCAGACTCCCAGGTGCGCGAGGCGATGTCGTAGACGCGGATCTGCGCGAAATTCGAGCCGCGGTTGCTGGAGACGTAGAGCTTGTTCGGGTCTTGCTCGTAGAAGCCCAGCGGCTGAATCGTGAAGCGTTCCTTGATCGGATAGCTGAGCTCGGGATGCTCTTCCCACGCACCCGACGCCTTGTTGCGCACTTCGCGGACGACGATCCAGCCCGCGCCCGTCGAGCGCAGGCGCTGTTTGATCATGAGTTCGCCGTCACGAATGTCGGCCAAGAGGAATTGTTCGTCGGTTGCGGCGCGAGCTGCGCGTTCGACCGCCATTGTCTCAACGTTGAGCGCCAGCATGTCGGTCGAGCCAGTTTCGATGTTCTCGCGTGCGATCAAATAGCGCTTGGGATTGGCGATACTGCCGTCTTGGAAAACGCTGAAGGTGAAGCCGAAGCGTTCGACCTCTCTCGCCGTATCGGAGAGCGTGCCCTTGGCTGCAAACGGATTGGTGATGTTCTTGCCATCCACATCCATAACCCAGGCTTGGACGGTGAACGTCTTCGTCGAGCCGTAGGTGAAAGGTTGGTCGGCGAAAAAGATCAGACGATCGTTGCCCAAGAACTGGACGTTGCGCGGACGCATCGTCTTCGACGGGATCCAGATCGGGGGCTTCGAGAGATTTTCAACATCCCAAATGGAGATCACCGGCCACTTCTGCTGGTTCGTGCCGACGAGGCCTGCCATGTGCTTGCCGTCAGGCGAGAGAACAAGCCCATTCAGCGCAGGATGCTCCGCAAGCGGCTCGATTGGCAGTGGTGAAGTTTGAAGCGGTTCGGCGGCTTGCGCCGCGGACGTGAAGGCGAATGCAATTGATGCAGCCAGTGCGAATGCAAAGCGCATTTTCGCGACCTCGATTTGCGATTGTTGAATAAAAAGTAACGGCCCCCTCAGGCGTTGCGCATTGAGTGCGCGAGGCTTGGTGCGGTCAAGACTCCAGATGCGCGAGCAGCGCTCGCCTTGTGGGCGAATGCCCGGCGCTTGCCGCACGGGCCATGGTGCACGTGCTGGTTAATCACTGCCCGTCATTCACGCAGGCGTCGCATACGGGCAACACCCGTTGTTGCATTTGTTACCGAACAGCAAGGATCGATTGATTCGGTACGGACCGCTCCGTAGGGTTGCTGTTGAGTAACCGGGCAATCCATACGTGCGGGGATAAAAACGCGCGGATTTCCAGGGTTTCTAGGGGTGTAATTGGGGGACTAGTCGATGTCAGTGAAGTTGAAGCGAGCCCTATGGCTCGGCTCCGCCGTCACAATAGCTTTAGCAGGATTTGCATCAGTCGCCGTCGCGGACGACGCCGAAAAGGTCAAAGTTACCGAGGGCGTGCAAATCGCCCAGGCGGAAGCTCCGGCTCCGGCTCCTGCGGCCGAAGAGGAAAAGAAGGTCGAGCGCGTCGTTGTGACGGGTTCGCGCTTGAAGAAGAACGAATTTACGTCTTCGGCGCCGATCCAGGTCATCACGCGTGAAGAGACGACCCTCGAGGGTCTGAACGACACCGGCGACATTCTGCAGGGGTCGACGCTGTCGGCCGGTTCGCAGCAGATCAACAACACGTTCGGCGGCTTCGTGACCCAAGGCGGTCCGGGCGCGAACACATTGTCTCTTCGTGGTCTGGGCGCTCAGCGCACTCTGGTCCTGGTCAACGGCCGTCGTATCGCTCCGGCGGGTACGCGTGGTCAGACCGGCCAAGCGGACTTGAACACCGTTCCTGAATCGATGATCGACCGCATCGAAATCCTCAAAGACGGCGGTTCGTCGATTTACGGTTCGGACGCCGTCGCGGGCGTTGTGAACATCATCACCCGCAAGAACTACGACGGCATCGAGCTTTCGGCTGCGACGAACCAAACTGAGGCAGGTGGCGGGGCCACTTATCAGTTGAACGGTTTGTGGGGCGAAACGTTCGACCGCGGCCACTTCATGGTCACCGGCGAATACTATCGCCGCGATCCTCTTCGCTTCGGCGATCGCGACTACTTCGCTTGCGCGCAGGATCTCGTTTACGACAGCGGCTCGCCCGTCAACTCGGCGGGCGCTGCAGGCCGTGTGAGCTCCGGCGGCGCCGGCAGCCTGTTGGACATCATCGACCCGGCCACCGGCCAGTCGAAGTGCTTCAACCTGCTTGAAGGCGTGATCGACCGGGTGGCGGCTGGTGGCCGTTACATCCCGAACGCGGCGGCAGTCGCCGGCGGCGGGCCGTTCGGCGCGGATTTGGCCGGCTGGCAGCGCGTCGGCTTGACCTACGGTCAGGTCGCGGGGGCCTTGACGGGCTTTGGCGGCACGCCGGTTCAGCAATACGACGCGATGAGCGCGGCGCAACGTACGGCGGTTGAAGCCGCGTGGCGCGCGAACAACGCGATCGTTCCCAACGACGATCCGCGCTTCCTCAGCACCACGCTGATCGCGCCGGTCACGCGCTACTCATTCTTCGGCGAAGGCTCGTATGACCTTCTGCCTGGGATGGAAGCGTATACGGAGTTGGCCTTCGTCCGTCGTGAATCGGAACAGGAGCGCTGGAGACAGCTGTTCCCGAACGTTTGCGGCGCGGGCGCGAACTCGTACGGCGTCTTCTCGCCGCTCGACGTTCCGGCAACGGCTCTGCCGTGCGCCGGCGGCGCGTTGCCGGCAGTGTTCGGCGGCGGCGCGGTGGTCGGTGGAACGAACCTCAGCAATCCGTTCGGCGGACTTGCGCGGTCGATTGCCCAGGTTGCGACCGACTCCGAGCAGACGGTGGACTTCTACCGTGCGGTGTTCGGCGTGAAGGGTGATCTCGGCGAAAAGATGCCGCTGATTGCGGGCTGGTCGTACGATCTGTTCGTGCAGCACTCGCGTTCGGAAGCCGACTACACGAACGACATCATCTATAACGACCGCGTCAACGCGACGACGGGCCCTGGCACTTGTATCCAGGCGCTCATCACCGTTTCGGGCGGGAGCTGCGCCTCCATTCCGACCGGCATTTCGTGGTTCGATCCCAACTTCATCAACAACGGGGTCTTGCCGGCCAACCAAATGGCCTTCCTGTTCGGCAAGGAAGTCAGCCACACCACCTACTCGCAGTCGATCGTCAACGGCGTGATCACGGGCGACGTGGTTGAACTTCCGTACGGCACGGTTGCTGCGGCGTTGGGCTTCGAAGTGCGTCGTGACGAACTTGACGACACGCCCGGGCTGAACCAACGCTCGAACAACCTCTGGGGTCAGAGTTCGGCAGGCCGCACGGCCGGCGACGACTCGGTCGCCGAGGTGTTCGGCGAAGTCTCGATCCCGCTGCTCGCCGGCATGAAGTTCGCTGAAGAGCTGACGCTTGATGCGTCGACTCGTTATACGAACTACGACAGCTATGGCGACGGTTCGACGTACAAGTTGGGTCTGAACTATCAGATCACGCCGGAATACCGCGTCCGCGGTACGACGGGCACTTCGTTCCGCGCTCCTGCGCTGTTCGAACTGTATCTGGCCAACCTGACGGGCTTCTCGGCCCAGACGGCGCTCGATCCGTGCAACGCGGCGCAAACAAACGCCACGATCCAGGCAAGCTGCGCCGCGATCGGCCTCAACTACGCCACGTATAACCCTGCCATCCACGCGTCGGCACTGGTTCTACAGGGCGGTGGCCCGAACCTCACGGCAGAAACGTCTGAAGCCCGTACCGTCGGCTTCATCTGGACGCCGGATTGGGTCGACTTCAGCGTCGCGGTCGATTACTGGGAGTTCGAAGTCAACAATGAAGTCGCGCAGTTCGGCGCCGCCAACATCGTCAATGCTTGCCACAGCCAAGCACCGGTGGTGAACGCGGCCAATCCGTTCTGCCAACTCTACACGCGTGACCTCACGGGCGTTATCTGCGTCTCTCCAGGACTCCCCGTGGGCTGTAATGCCAGCTACGGCAAGATCGTGCAGGTCAACAACAGCTACACGAACATCTCGGATCAGACCTCCGACGGTCTCGACTTGACCGCCCGGTATGAGCGTGAGTTCTCGTTCGGTACGTTGTTGATCAACGCGCAAACGACCTGGACGTTCACGGACGAAATCCGCGTCTTCAAAACCTTCGCCACGAATACCTTCAACGGCGAAGTGTACGATGCGGACTTCACTGCCAACGTTGACGTGCGGTTCGATTGGACGGACTGGACGTTCTTCTGGAACATCGACATGGCCAGCCGTGCATCGAACGACGAAGGCGCCTTCGCCATCAACGGTGACTTGTACACCTGGCGCGGCACGCCGTTCGTCGGTGAGTACAAGCAGTACACCGAGTTTGTCGCGACGCATGACCTGTCGGCTCGCTATCGCGCTGACGACTGGTCGGTCACCTTCGGTGTGCAGAACGTGCTCGACGACCCGCCGCCGAACGTCTCGGCCGGTGGTGCGTTCGGTAAGACCGGTAACTCGGTTGCCATCGGTGGTCCGTATGACCTGCTCGGTCGCCGCGGCTTCGTCGAAGTCACCAAAGAGTTCTAGGCGAAACGCTTAGGGATGGAATGCAGAGGCGGCGGGTTCATCACCCGCCGCTTTCTTTTTGACTCCGGCACGTGTCGCATTGGCGATCGGGCGGGCAAAAAAAAAGCGGCAGGTGTCGTTGGGGGCGAACACCTGCCGCATTCGACGCCTAGGCGATGGGTATCGACGGGAACGCTTGGGTAGGGGGGCATCCCGTCACTAGGCGCGAAACAGAATCACTGCATGCATCCAACTCTAGCAGCGGTCCGGGTTCGTCAAAGCGGGCGGCTGTGGATGTTTCGTGTCCCCGACACAGTCGCCGACGAATGCGAGCGATGCGTTCGGAAACGGCGTTGCGCCGCTCTCAATCATGTGTTGCTGAGTCGGGTCGCCGGCCACCGTATCTACCGTGTCCGTTAGATCAATGTGATGCCGGTTGTTGCTCGTGTGATGGATGAGATTGCGGCGAGCCGGTTTGCCAACGCCTTTGCACCGCGCGGGCGAGAATTTCTATCTTTGGGTGCAGCGGATGGCGCGATGCGCGCTGTGCGTTTGGGGATCGATTGACCTGACGGTGGATGGAGCGCCAAAGTTCTCCCCATGCACGTGAGCTTTCCTTCGATCGATCGGGCGCATGCGGGGCTTGTCGCGGTGTGGATCGCGGTCGCCGCAGTGTCGGTCGCGGCCGTTGTGATCGCGCCGCTGGCTGCGTTCGTTCTCATGATCAGCGCTTTTGGGCTGCCGCACGTTCTTTATGAGCTGCGTTATGTCGACGAACGATTCTCGTCGCGGACGTCGACGCCGTTGCTCGGGATCATCGGCGGGCTGGTCGGCGCGATCGCGTTGGCGCGGATTGCCAACAGCATGCATTGGCTGACGTCGGATTGGTTTGTGCCGATCGAGTTCGGGCTGGGCGCGGCGCTGGCCTTCACGGCGGCGGCCTTCATGCGCAAGAACCGCGCGCTGGGCGCGGTGATCGGGATCGCGTTCGCGCTTGGGGCGACCTATTGGCCGATCGAGACGTTTTTGATCTGGGCATGGCTGCATAATCTGACGCCCATGGGCTTCGTCGCCGAGATCACAGAGGGCGAGGAGCGGCGGCGGTGGTTGTTCTGGCTTGGGCTGCCGTTCTTCGTGTTGCCGGGGTTGGTGGCGGCGGGTGTGTTTCACGATGCGGCCGCTTTGATCTTCCCGATCGCCGAGACGCAGGCGCTGTCGGTGTTCGATGCGGGCGACAGGCCGCTGTTGTCGTTCTTGCCGCCGGGGTCGTCGGACCTGCACTTGTTCTCGGCCGCCGTCGTTGCGCAGGCGATGCACTATGTCGCCGTGATCGTGATGATGCCGATGCTGCTGAAGGCCAAGCAAGGCGGCGTGCGCGCGCCGACCGTCGTGCCGTGGCCGAGCTGGCGCGTATTTGCGATGGGCGTCGCCGGGATCGCGATCGTGGCGTTCGGAATCTACGCCATCAGCTACACCGATGCGCGCGCGGGCTATGCGGTGGCGGCGGCGATCCATGCGTGGATCGAGCTGCCCGTGTTGCTGCTGGCGCTAGGGCAGGGGTTTGCGCTTACCACAGTGCGTAGATGAGTACGCCGGCGCCCCAAGAGGCGAAATTGGCGGCGCAGGAGAAGAGCGCGGCTTCGTCCCAACGCGTCGTGGCGATGGCGCGATAGGCCAGCGTCTCGGCGGCGATGATCGCCGTCTCGAGCGCGGGGGTGGTGAGCGCGCCGAATACTTGCGTGGCGTCGTGGTAGATCGCCCAAAGGATGGGATGCGTGATGCAGCTCGCCAACACCGCGGCGGCGGCGCAGCGCCAAGCTACGCGCGCGTAAGCGGGGGCGAGGCTCGCCGCGACCGCGGCTTCGATGACTAGCGTCAGGGCCATCGCGTCGAGTTGTGTTAGCGTCACGCTGCCGTTCCGTTTCCGTCTATGCAGAAGGAGTCCGACATGATCTCTCGCGCCGTTACTTCCGTTTGTGCTGTCGTGTTCGTCGCTGCCGCGGCTTCGGCCAACATGGCGCCGCCGCGTGATTTCTATCTGGGAATTTCCGTCGTGTCGTCGCCGGATGGGGCGAAGGTGAATGGACTTGCACGCGGATCGTCGGCGGGAGCCGCAGGGTTGCAAGTGGGCGACATCATTGTCGGCGCGGACAAGCGCTGGACAAAGGCGATGACCGCGGACGAACTTAAGGCTTATGTCGAAGGGCCGCATTGGTTCGCGGAACTGATCGTCGTGCGCGGCGGCAAGACGGTCGAGACGATACAAGTGCGCCGGTGACCGATGGGAGGGGAACGATGCGTGTGTTGCTGCAGATAAGCATCGCGGCATGTCTGGCGATCGTGGGTGTTGCGTACGCGGCCGAGACGGCCGCACCTGCGCCCTACGATGTGGCGTTGGCGCAGCGGTTGGGCGCGGACGAGCGCGGGATGAAATCCTATGTGCTCGTGATCTTGAAGGGCGGACCGAAAGAGCCCGGGTCGGAGGCCGAGCGGTCGAAGCTGTTTCAAGGGCACATGGCGAATATCAAGCGCTTGGCCGCGGAAGGAAAGCTGGTGGTCGCCGGGCCTTTGGCGAAGAACGCGCGCGATTATGCGGGCATCTATGTGTTGAACATCGCGGATGTCGCGGCGGCGGATGCGCTGATGGCGTCTGATCCTGCGGTCGCTGCCGGCGCGTTTGCCTATGAAGCTTATGGCTGGTACGGCTCGGCAGCGCTGCAGGAGGTCACCGCCCTTCACGAGCGGATCGACAAGACGGGGCGGTGAAGCTGCCTATGGCGCGGTCAGCGTCGCGCGGATGCGCATCCAGATGCCGGCCATCAGATCGCCCGGAATAATGCGACTGTCGCGCCGGACGCGATGAACCAGCGGGCGTGACCCCGTCGTCAACAGCGCTGCGCGTGCTTCCTCGTTCTGCGTGAACTTTGCGGCGCAGGCCTCGCGCATCAGGCCCCAGTGATCGTACGTGCCCGTCGTGTAGGTGCGGCCTTCGTAGACGAATGTCGAAGGGGTGGGGTCCGGCGCGGCCCGCTTTGCTTCTGGTCCCCAGAGCGTAGCGATGCGGTCTCGTTCGGTTTCGCTGTCGCACTTCAGGCTCTGCCAAAAGCCTTCGATGCTGGCATAGCGGCGTCCATGAAGGTCGAACGGCGTGAGAGCCAGATTGCTGATCGGCTGCCAACGCGTATCGGCCGCGTCGAACACGATGTTGATCGGTTCGCGGCATGCCTCCGCCCGCACTCCCATGTCGTGCAACGCGCCGCCGCGTTCGGACCCGGCGGGGAGGTGAAACACGTGATCTTGATGCTGGTCGAGCCAGGCACGGAAGTCGTTTTTCTCCGCTTCCGTTTCGGGCGTCAGGACCAGCGTGCCGGCTTTCAATACGACGCGCATGATGCCCATATGCCGCGCGCGGCGACGGCCGTAAAGTCCGTTCGCTTAAAACGTCATGCGGGCGGCGGCGGAGACTTCCTGGTTGTCTTGGCCGTCGCGGCCGATGTCGTGTTGGTAGCGCAGATAGAAGCTCGTACCGTTAGCGATGCGGCCCGAGAGGCCGAAACCGACGGTCGCCCAGTCCGAACCAAGGTCGGGACCCGGTACCGCGAACGTCGTCGTCGGCGCGCCCGCGAAGGCCGCGCGCAGAATGTTGCCATCGTCCTCGAACTCGTGGTTCCAGACCACGCGCAGGATGGGCACCAGCGTTTCGTTCTCGGGCTCCAACCGGAAGGCGACTTCGCCACCGAGCTGCGAGCGCAGCGAGTCCACCGAGCGGCTGGGCAACACGGCCGAGAGCGCGCCGGCGCCCGTTTCCGTGTAGCCGTCGATGTCCATGCTGATGTAGTAGAGCCCGCCGACGGCGCCGAACGATGTGGCGGCGTTCTTGTTCAAGCCGTAGCCCAGCGTGATGCCTGCTTGGCTTTGCGAGGCGCTGGTTTCACCGCTTGCGAACGAGACGTTCGGCAGCGGTCCAAGCAGCACGCCGCGTTCGGTCTCGAAGTCGTGCCACGCGTAGGCGAGGAACGCGTCGGCATAGAACAGGTCCTTGTGCATGCTGCCGAAGCCGGAGACGGCGACGCCTTCGCTCGACGTGTCGCCGCCGAGGCCGTAGTTCTGCGACACGCTCGACTGCAGATAGCTGAGCGCACCGCCGAGGGCGTAGCCGCGGCCGCTGTGGTCGAGGCCCGCGGTCAGCGCGGCGACATCGGCTTTGTCTTTGCCGATGCCGCCTGCCTGATCCGTTTCGCTGATGCCGACGTCGGCGGCGAAGAACATCGCGTGGCCGTTCGCCAGCTCGATGGTCGAGCCGCCGTTTGCCGCGTTGTCTTCCGCGTCGAGCGCGGCAAGGGCGGCGGACGCCAACATGTCGGACGTCGGCGACACGGACGCGAGTTGCGAGCCGGTGAGGTCACGCTGAGCGGTGCTCGCCGGTATCGAGCCGCCGAGCAGGTCGTGCGTGCGGCGGCCGAGCTGGTTGCGCAACAGGTCGCCGGTCGACAGGCCGACCATGGCCTGCGCATGCGCGCGCGTCGGGTTCAGCGCTTCGAGCGCCGCCGGAATTCGCGACGGGTCGAGCTGCTGAAGATTGTTGATCGCCGTCGCCATGCCGGGATTGCCGCCGAGTGCGTCGAGGGCGGTCGCGACCGGATCTTGGATCGGTCCATTCGACAATTCGGCGAAGGCAAGGGCGTCGATTTCGATCTGCACGAAGTTTGCGCCATAGACAACCGGACGTAACGTAAACAGACCGGGTAGTTCGTCCAGCACGCTCGAGAATGTGCCGGTGACGCTGGTCGCGGTCAGGATCGTGAAGACCTGGCCGTCGGTGGGCGCCGTGCCGAACGGTTTGACGAGCAGTGTGCCGCCGAGTTGCGCCGAGCCCGTCACCGCGAGCAAGTCGCTGCCGGTGCTCGAGACTTCGATCTCAAGCAAACCGGTCGCGCCTTGGACATAATTGCCGGTGACCGTCAGCGTGCCGATCGAATTGCCCGGCGCAACCGTGCCGCCGAAATTGCCGAAGTAGTCGGCGGCGCTCACGATGTTGCCGGTGCCTTGGACGCGACCGCCGAAGAGATCGACGTATTCCGTGTCGAGTGTGCCGTCGACGCGCAAAACACCGGTGCCGATCGATGTCTGGCTCCAGACGAAGAGATTGCCGGTCGGCGTGATCGTCAAACGCGAGTTTGCACCGGTGATGGCGAGTTCGTCGATTTCGCGCACGTCATTGAGCGTGGTCGTGCCGGCGGCGCTCAGCGTTACGTTGTAGTATTTCGCCGTGTTGGTGAAATCGGTGATCGAGGCGACCGGGGTCTTGAAGTTGTCGGGCACTGCGCCTTCGGTCCAGCGCGCGGCGTTGCTCCAGAGTCCGTCGCCGGGGACGGCGCTAACACTACGCAAGGGGCTATTCGCTTGGATCCACGAATTGTAAGCCGCAACGGACGTCCAGAACGCGATGTCGCAATAGCCGCCTCCCGGTCCGCCGCAGGCGTTTGCGCCGCCGCTGGTTATGCCGGCTTGGGTGTAGCCGCCAGCGCCGTTCGAGACGAAGAGCGGGCCGCCTGAGTCGCCGTTGTCGGTCGAGCCTTCGGTGGGCGTGACCGTGCACGACGACGGCCCCCAGAAGAAGGCGCAGAAATAGTCGGTACCCTCAATGTCGGTAGGATCTGCGAAGTCCGTGAAGATTTGCTGGCCGGTGCCGCCGCCACCGAGCACGTCGTTGGAAGCGCCGACATAATCGACCTGGTTGGTGGCCACGCGGCGCCTGAGGTCGAACGCGACGCCAGGATCACTGCCGATACCGGCCTGGCCATAGCCGACCAGGGTGACCGTTTCAAAGAGAGCCGGATCGGATGTCGCAAGCGTAACGTAGGGCACGCCGTTGACCAGGCCGGGACGCGCGCTGCGGCTGATGGGTTGCGACGTCGAAACGAGCGCGATGTCGGCGCCAAGGAAGAAGGCGTTGCGATCGTACCCTGCGTGAACGATGTGGCTGGACCCGGCTACGCCGTTGAAGGTCAGGTAATCCGGCAAAGCGTTGGGAGCAAAATAGACGAAAGGCTGAAGGTCGCCGTCTGCGACGCCCGCGTCATCCGCCAGGTTTTGCACACAGTGGGCGGCAATGAGGACGGTGCGCTGGTTGATTACCGTGCCGGTGCACAAGCCCGAACCGACGCCAGGGATGAACAACTCCACGAGGACGACGCCTTTAAAGGCGTCG
>JAWXBY010000091.1:0-62678 GCA_034440355.1 Alphaproteobacteria bacterium | reverse complement strand
CCTTCCTGGAGGCGAAGCGTCTTCACCAGGCCGGTGAGTTCAAGCGCGCCCGCACCATCTATCAAGACCTCGTCGATCGTCATCCGAATGAGACCGCTCCGCGCTTGATGCTGGCCGAATTGGATATGCGCGACGGCAACCTCGCGACGGCGCGTGCAGAACTTGATGTTCTGGCAAAGCGTCATCCCGACGAGAAAGGCATTCGCGTGGCGCTCGCCGGCGTCACCGAAGAATTGGGCGATATGGCAGGCGCAATTCCACACTATCGCCGCGACCTGGAAGAGTCCCCGAACGATCCGATTGTGCTGTCGCGCTTGGCGACGGTCCTGCGTCTCGCGGGTCACATGGATGAAGCAAAGCAATGTTTCAGGCGCCTGCTTGACGGTTGGCCGGATGCCTCGGGCGGTTATGTTGGACTCATCGCCGTGGACCCGCTGGCGCTGACGGACGATGACGTCGCGAACTTGGAGAAGTTGCTGAACGCACCGAAGATGGTCGTGCAGGAACGCATTCAGATTCTGTTTTCGCTGGGCATGGTCCGCGATCGCCGCAAGCAATACGACGCCGCATTCGAAGCCTATGCCGAGGCGAACCGGCTGCGGCGTGAAAACCTGTCGCTGTCTTTCACGGATGCCGCGGCTGAGCGCGTTCTACCGAAGGAAAAGGTGGCCGCCGCCACCGTCGCGGACGCCGAGAAGCAGTTGATACGCTTTGTCAGCGAAATGCAGACGATGTTTACGCCGACATACCTGTCGCATTTTAGCGGCGGTGGCGTGCCGAACGCCGCACCGATCTTCATCGTCGGCATGCCGCGCTCGGGATCGACGCTGCTTGAGCAGATCATATCAAGCCATCCTGACGTGAACGGACTGGGCGAAATGGCCGCGATGAGCGACGCCTTCCGCTCGCAAATGCCCAGTTCGAAGGGCCAGATCACCGAGGCGTTCAAGCAGACATTCTACCGTCGCGTCGGCGAGGCGTATTTGCACCGGCTCAAACAGAGGGGTTGGGACGGACGCCGCCGGTCGATCGACAAGATGCTCGGCAACTACATCAACGTCGGCATGATCCATTTGGCGTTTCCAAACGCCGTCATCATCAACAGCATGCGCGATCCGGTCGACACATGCTTCTCGTGCTTCAGTCACTTGTTTCGCGACCGGAATGAGTTGACGTACGACCTCGCTGCCGTTGGCAAACAGTACACGCTCTACCGCAGCATCATCGCCCATTGGGACGAAGTGCTCCCCGGACGCGTGCACCACATTCAACACGAAGAACTCCTCGCGGATCCGGACACGCAGATTCGGCGCCTCATCGCGCTTTGCGGACTTGAATGGAACGAGGCGTGCCTGCGCTTCTACGAAAGCGACCGCCCCGTGCGGACGGCCAGCGCCTCGCAGGTGCGCCAACCGCTGTTCAAGTCATCGATGGCGCGGTGGAAGCGCTACGAGAAGCACTTGGGGCCGCTGTTCGCGGCTCTCGGTCCTTATGCGCCGGAAGGTTGGCGCGAACGTTTAGAAGGGGGCGCGCTGGATCGTGTTTCTTGAAATCAAGGACCTGCTGACGCCGGCCGAAGTCGCGCGGCTCCTGACCCTGTCGCGGGAATTGCACTTTGTCGACGGCCGCGCCACAAACCCCGCCAATCAGACGAAGCAAAATCTGCAAGCCGATCAGGCGGATCCCAAATATGCGGAGTCGGTGCAGATTGCCAACGCCGCTCTCGGCCGCTCGCGCGAGTTCATCGATTTCGCGATGCCCAAACGCGTCGCGCCGCCGCTCCTCTCCCGCTATGAGCCCGGCATGAAATACGGCGCGCACGCCGATTCCGCGATGATCGCCGTTGCGGGCGGCAGGCTTCGCTCGGACCTGTCGTGTACAATATGGCTCGCGTCGCCGTCCGCGTACGACGGCGGCGAGTTGTCCGTTGTGCTCGGCAACAAGACCGTGACGTTCAAGGGCCAACCGGGGGAGGCAATAGTCTATCCGTCGACGATGCTGCACGAGGTCGTACCGGTCCGCTCCGGCCAGCGCCTTGTGATGATCACCTTCATCGAAAGTCTGATCGCCGATCAGCACCAACGTGCGCAAGTCTACGAGTTGAACGAAGTCGCGGCGCTCGAAGGGCTGACGATGAAGTGGGAAAACCGCATCCGCCTCGACGTCGTGCGCCAAAATCTCATGCGTATGTGGGCGAAAAGCTAGGCCAACCCGTTCGTGCGGTTGATGATCGCCGCGGCCCCGGCGTTAGCGCGGGCCGTCCGTTCGAGCCAAAGCAGCCCCTGATTGATCTCGCGGCCGTTTTGCGCGCGCGACTGCGCCAGCACTTGGGCGCGCAGATCGGGCGTATACGCATGCTCGGGCGCCTTGGCGTACCGGGTCATGACGGGGCTGCGGGCCGCACGCTGCGCAAACTGAGCATCGTGTGGAACGCCAAGGTGTTGCGCCACGCGGCCGATGCCGTCTTCTACATTCCCGAGAAAAGTATCGAAATTCACCGCGGCGACGCGGCCGCCGCCTGCATCGAGTGCGTCGCAAGCACTCCAGCTCTCAACGAGCCAACTCAGCGCTGCGAGTTCGCCCACCGACAGCGCATGCAAAGGCGGGGAACTGTCCACGCCGTGTGAGACCAAGCGCCGTATGCGTTCGGGCGCATGCCCGCGCAGGTCGATTGGATTTTGCCCGGCCAGGAGCGTCGCCAAATACGGCTCCGCGCGTACGTTCACATAGATCGCACGCGCGCTGCTGAGGCGGCTCAAGATCGCCGGCGCCAATCGTCCGCAAATGCTTGTGGCCTTCAGAACCACAGCTGTTGTGTCGCTGTACCCACGGCTCCACAGACGCAGATGGAGGTCAAGGAGAGCGAAAAAAGCCGGCTCGCTCAGAAAAGACTCCGGCTTGCCGAGCACGTCGTGCGCATCCGCGATGAGCCGCAACGACAGGGGCTCGCGCAACGAAAGCACGCCGCCCGCCTCTTCTAAAAGCCGGCTGATCAGGGTCGAGCCGACGTGACCCGCGTGAAAGATGAAATGCAGCGGACGGGCATTGGGGATAGCGGCGCACGATGCCGCCAGGCGGCCGTATCCAACCCAGGCGCCTTGGACGCCTGCTGTCAGAACGCGGTCGTCGAGAAAACTGGCGGCGCGGTACGTCTTTTGGTCGATCGCGACAAGCAGCGCGGCGTCGCGCGATACGTCGATCTTCTGAACCAGGACGTCGGGTGACCCCGCAACGCGCGAAAGCAGCGCCTCGGCCACCGGTTGCGGATTTGTCGTCATCAGGCTTAGGACCTAGTAGGGACCGCGCGCGATCGCGCTTGGATCGACATAACCGGGCACGACATCGAACGCGATCGTCAGACGATCGTCGGACGATTGGAACGGAACTGTTCCGTGCCAAAAGTACGAGGGAAAGAGGGCCAGGTGCCCGACCACGGGCTGCACGAAGTGTTCCGGCTTGTCGTCCCCGCCCAACTCGAGATGTGACTCGCCGAACTTGAGCCACCCGTGGCGCTCCGCGCTCTCAAGTTCATGGGGAAGCGAAACGTAATAGGCGGAACTGATCCAACCCATCGGGTGGACATGATTGGTGTGGAAGCCGCTTGAGCGAAGCTTGCACGACCAAGAATGCGTGAAACTGAAATCGTCCTGTTTGCGCGACAAGAACGGATGGTCTGCATCCGTCGGCAAGCGCGAGATGTAGTCGGCGACCGCCTCTCTAATCATCTCGCGCGCCTGCTCGATGAGTTTGGCCTTGCGCGTGAACAGAAGGCCGCCGGTTTGAGATCCGCCGCGCAGCGTTTGTTCCAGAGGCTCCGCCGTCAGCGTATGCAGTTTCAGCAACTCCTCGGCCAGCGCCGCGTTGAACGACGCGGCGTCCGCATAGCCGTGGGGCAGCGCTAACGGATAAACACGGACAAACGAAGTCGGGTCGGCAAGCCTATGATACCGGCTATCGCCCAGGGCGCGATAAGCGAGCGTCTTCCCGCCCAGCGCCAACTGGTCCACGGGATTGCCGGCCAGCGCCGCGTCGAACTGATCAAGCGCGCGCTTGGCATCCTGTCCCTGCAACAAGGCGTAACCGAACTCGTTGCGATACGCAGCCGCCCGAGCGTCCGCGCGAATTGCGGCTTCGAACGCGGCAAAGCTCTCATCGAACAGTCTCCGCCGCGCCAGTAGGCGGCCGAGCAAGGCGTGCGCGTCGCCGTGATCCGGCATGATGGCCAACGCCTTGCGCAAGAGCGGCTCGGCGTTGCGCGGGTCGTTGCGCTGCAGACGCAGCTGGGCCTCGGAGAACAACAGAGCCGGATCGTCGCCTTGGCGTTCACGGGTATAGGCAAAGGATTTGAGAAACAGATCCGTGCGTCCCGCCATCCAAGCGAGCCGGTTGATTTCGTCATGCGTGGCGACGTCGCTCGGGCGCAACTCAAGCAACCGCCATAGCGAAGACAGCGCCTCATCGTGACGCCCGGTCTCTTTCAGGTTGTTCGCGAGCGCGCGCTGCGCGTCCGCACTGTCCGGCCGCAACGTCAACGCTTCGGTCAGCACCGCGACCGCGTCGTCGTGGCGTTCCATCGCCGCGAGCGCGAGCCCTTTGTAGTACAACCCCTCGAACGACGTGGACTCGCGCTGAAGGGCCTCGTCCAGAACGGTCAGCGCCGCCGCGAACTCGCCTTTGTCGCGCAGGATGGCGCCAAGCCTGACGCGTGCCGCAACGTGCTCGGGCCGTAGTTCGATGGCTCGCCGGTAGGCAGGTAGCGCTTCGTCGGGCCGGGCCAGGTCCTCAAGGATGACGCCCAAATTGTACTGTGCGTCGCCGTAAGCGGGGTCCAGCGCCAGGGCCCGGCGATAACACGGCTCGGCGTCCGCGAACCGCGCCGCGTTACGCAGCACGTTCCCCAGATTGTTGTGCAGCGTGGGCTCACGCGGTGCGCCGGCGATTGCGCGCCGCAACAGGCTCTCGGCCTCGCTGAGCGCGCCGCGCGCCTTGAGGACCAGCGCCAAGCGGTTCAACAGCGCCGGCTGGCCCGGGTACGAGGCCAGGAGCTTGCGATACACGCCTTCCGCGTCGCCGACGCGGCCCTGCGCTTCGAACGCGTCCGCCTGCGCAAGCATCTGGTTGGGGTCTGCGGCGGCTTCGCTCATGGGGGCTGCAATCTACCGACTGGGCCGTATCGCCCGGCCGCACTAGTAGCCCAAAGCAAAGCGGCGGCCAAATGGCCGCCGCTTCGACTGATTTCTGCCTTGGTAGGCTTAGAAGCGCGTCGTCACGCTGAGGAACATTTCGCGACCGAACGGATCGTACACCACCGGGTAGGTGTTGCCGTTGCCGAACGGCGGCGACGTGATGCCCCAAGATTGCGAGTCGACCGCCGGCGGATCCTTGTCCAGCAGGTTCTTCACGCCGCCGGTCACGGCGATGTTGTCCGACGCATCCCACGTAAAGCCGAAGTCGAGATAGTCGTACGACTTGATCCGTGCATCCGTCACGTCGCCCAACGGTCCGTTGAACAAGTATCCGAAGGTGACGTCGGTCGGGTCGTTCACGTCGAGCGTCACGCCGCTCATGTGACGCCAAGCCAGCGACAGGTCCAGATCCCACGGGGTCGCCCACGTGGTGCGCAGGCGCGTCTTCCATTCCGGCGTCGGGTTACCGCACACCAGACCGTAGACCCCGGCGCAGTCGAAGTCCTCAAAGCCAGGACCGAAATTCGTCACGGCTTCCTTGGTCCACGAACCCAGCAACCCGAAGGTTAGCGAGCCGTTGTCGCCCAGGAAGATGTCATCCGCATCGAACTTGTAGTTGGCTTCGAAGTCGACGCCCGTGTTGTGCTGCGTGCCGGCGTTACGCGTCCGGCTGTCGACGCCCACACCGAACGTCGCGCTGTTGAACAGCACGCCGCTGACGGGATCGCGATTGACGAGACTGCAAGGGAAGGCAGCGCCCGTCTGTGCGCAAGCGCCCAAAACGGCGACCTGCGAGATGATCGTGATCCGATCGTCGATGGCGATATCGAAGTAGTCGGCCGACGCCGTGAACCCCTTCAGGAAGGTCGGGGTCAAGACGAAACCAAACGACTTCGTATCCGAAGATTCCGGCTTCAGGTTCGTGTTGCCCGAGAACGGACCAGAGCACTGGGCCGCAGGACATTGGAACCCGCCGCCGACAACCGGCGTCGTGAACAGCGCAAACTGAGCCGCAGTCAGGCCGGTGTTGGCGCACTGCGCAGCGTTGTAGAAGTTCGTGCCCGGCGAGCCGCTGCTGGTGAGCGCGCAAGGATCGGTGCCACCCCACAAGCCTTGAGCCTGCGGCGTGAACAGTTCCACGATGTTCGGCGCGCGGACGGCGCGCTGGAACGAGGCGCGGATGCGTAGGTCTTCGGTCGGCATCCACGAACCGGCATACTTATAGGTATGCGAGATCCCACTGGAGTCGTAGTCCGAGATGCGGTAGCCGCCGGTGATTTCCAGCAACTTGGCGAACGGCGCGTCCTGCACGAGCGGGATTTGGATTTCGCCGAACGCTTCGAACACATCGTAGTGACCCTTGGTGTTCGGCGTCGCGCCGCCTTGACCAAGCAAATCGCCCGATGAGAACACGTCGTCCGAGATGTGCTCCAGCCCTTCGTAGCGGTATTCCATGCCAACGGCCGCCGCGATGTTGTCCAAGGCCCACGGAGACGCGAGACCGATCTCGCCGTTCGCCGAAGCCTGCAACACCTGTTCTTCCGTGACCGTCTTCTGGATGCCCGTGCCGCTCATGTAAGCGATCGATCCACCGGTCAGCTGACCGAAGCTGAAGATGTTCGCCGGCAAGCAAGCCGCGTCCGTGCCGTCAATCACCGATTGACAGACCGGTTGTCCGAAGGTCGGCGAACCGATGCGGTCGTCGGTGACAACGAGGAGGGCGCGCGAAGCGCGTGTCGAGGACACGTCGTTCAGATAAGCGCGCGGCGTCGACGTCGTGCCGTATTGCGCGAAGACGTCGTAGTCCCAATCCTCGATCTGGCCCTTAAAGCCAGCCACGGCGCGATACGATCCCGACTTGAAGTCGTCCTGACGGCCGAGGTTCGATTCGACGAAGCGGCGGCCAATGACGACCGTTGCTGTCCCCGTCGTTCCCAAATTGGTGGGCGCTCCGGTTCCGCAAAGGGCGGTGAAGGGCGTAAAGGTCGACGCCGTTTCCGCAGCGCCTGTTTGAAGCAGCGGGTTATCACAATTGACAAGGTGACCGCCGCCCACCGGACCCGAACCGGCGAAGTAGCCGGAGGCCGCGATCTGCGCCGCCGTGCTGTCGTCCATGAACGACAACTCGGAGTAGAACTCCAGATCGTCGGCAAGTTCGTAGCGCGCCGTGGCGCCGAGCAGGTAACGCTCGTCGTTGCGCTGCAGGTAGTTCGTGGGGTTGAAGTTGAAGGTGTCAGTCGCGCCCGCATACGCGCGCATCGTTCCCGCAACGCCCGAGTTCGCCGTGAACCGGGTGCCGCCCGCAATGTCCGTGAACCGGCCGGTCGGGCCGTTGGACGAACCCAAGCAGTTGAAGCCACCGACGTTGTTGGTGGCCAACGCGCAGTTCGAGAAGTCGCGTTCCGACTGGAGCAGCGGCTGCGCGCTGCGATACTGCAGGTAGGCCGTCACATTGCCTTTGCCGTCGGCCGACGATGCGCCCATCACGCCCCAAAGGGTGGTGATGCGGCCGTCATCGACGTGCTTGTCGGCGCGAGGGAAGTTCGCCGCCTGTTGGCGCGAACGCAGATACGCGTCGTCGTTCTCATGGTCGTACATCGTGACCATGCCGCCGAACTCGAGACCCTCGATGTCCTTGCGATAGATGAAGTTCACAACGCCGGCCACGGCGTCGGCGCCGTAGGTCGCCGAAGCGCCGCCGGTCAGAACTTCAACGCGCTCGATCATCGCCAGAGGGATGTTGTTCAAGTCGGCGAAGGGCGCGGCGATGTTCGCAGGCGTCATGCGGCGGCCGTTGATCAGCACCAGCGTACGCTGCGGTCCCAACCCGCGAAGGTCGATTGTCGCGGTACCGGACGAACCGTTCGCGACTTCCGCGCCTTGGTTCGCAAACACTTGCGGCATGTCGTTGAGCAGCGTTTCAGCGCTCGACGTACCGGTCAGCTTTGCTTCCGTGTTGCTGATGGTGGTGACGGGCGAAACCGAGGTCAGGCCCTTCTGCGGAATGCGGGTACCCGTAACGGTTACCTTCTCGACTTCCTTATCCTGCGCAAACGCCGGCGCGAGACTTCCGATCGTTGCGACCGCTGCGCCCGCCATCAAAGCGGACTTGAGCGTTCTATTCGTCAACCCGTTCAGCACTTTTATGCCCCCTCTACCAATCGCCCGTCTGACCAATCCCCAAGAACTTTTTTGCCAGCTGCAGTTGTCCGGGCGGAGCAATGCAGCCGAGTGAGGGAATACGGACCGCTCCGCATCCCTCCATCACTCGCGTGCAGCTTAAGAGTCGGCTCAACCTCTCATCAACGTAATTTAAAGGTTTGACGACTGATTTGGCACAACGTGTGGCTCATGCGCATCATCAGAAAGTTCGGAGAACGCATTGATCGAAAAGGGTTTTACGAAATCGGGCCGCATCGGCGGAAAACAGCGGTTTTTATGGTTTGCCTGGCGGTCCAATTGACCTAGATTCGACGGAGCGGCCGGCGCCCTCGGTCCGCTGACGAAGGAGAAGAGCCATGCGTCTTCAGTCGCTCGCGTTAACCGGTTTGGCTGCGCTCGGGGTCGCCGGGGCCAGCTTTTTGGCAGTGGATCCCGCGGCGGAGGCGGCCCCCGGCAAGTGCCTCAGGTTCCGCGACATGACGAACATGACGAAGGTCGATGACCGCACGCTGATCGCGCACACCCGCGGCTCGGCGAAGTATCGCGTGACGCTTCGGCACGCGTGCCGCGACTTCGGGCGGCCCGGCAACTTCTACACGGTGCGCCTGCACAGCGACAGCGAGTGCTTCGACCGCGATGATGTGTTGGTGTTCAAATACGGCGGCGCTTGCTTCGTTGAGAGCGTGACGCCCGCACCGCCGGCGTAAGAAACAAAACGGCGGGCTGTCTCAAGCCCGCCGCAACTTTGTCGGCGCTGTTACGAATTCCACCACTTGCTCCAAGCTTCGGGATCGAACCACGAAGCGAGCCACGACCAGAAGCCGCCGCCTTCCGACGCTTGCGCGCCGTCGTTCGTTCCCGACGCCGTTGCGCCGTCGCCGGGCTTATCGCCGATGTCGAGCCAGCGCGTGCGATTGACGCCGCGCGGCGTGTGCTCCCAGTTCAGCACGTAAGGCTTCACCAGCGGCCGAATATATTGATAGGTGCTCGGCGCCACCGCAACGTCGTTGATCAACAGACCTGCCGCTTGGCCAAGATACTTGCCGCGCGTCGCAGCGTCTTTCTCGCGCTCGGCCTGCGCCATCAACGCGTCGTAGGCAGGGTTCTTATAACCGGGATAATTCAAGCCCACGTTCGAGCTTTGGAACAAGAACAACACGCTCTGCGCGTCGTTGTAGTCGAAGATCCAACCTGCTTCCGCGATCTGGAAATTAGCGGTCTTTAGAAGATCGTAGTGGATCGCGAAATCCTTCGCGTTCAACTCGACATCGACGCCGACCAGCTTCCACATGTTCTGCAGCGCGATCGCATAGCGCTTGGTGTCCGGCCGATTGAGATGGTTGTAGCTGAGCTTCAACGGATTGTTCGGCCCATAGCCGGCTTCGGCTAAAAGCTTCTTCGCTTCCGCGCGCCGCTCGTCCATCGACTTGCCGGCCCATGGCACCGTCGCCGACAAATCCACGTTCGCCATCCCGGGCGGCAGAACGTTCAACGCCTCGTCGCCGTAGGCGTCGAAGTAAACCTTCGCCAAAACCTCTTTGCGATCGATCGCCTCGCCAAGTGCAACGCGCACGCGCCGGTCGGCAAGCGGCCCGCTGCGCGTGTTGAAGACGGTGTACTGCACGCGCAGTCCCGTATACGCGCGCGTCTCGTTCGGAATATTTGCCTTGAGCCATTTGACCTCGGTCAACGGCCAGCGATCGAGCGTGTCGAGTTCACCCGCCCGGTAACGCTTCATCGCCGCGCTCTCGTCCGTCGTTGGATAGAAGTAAACCGAGTCGATCTTGACGTTCGCCGCATCGAAAAAATGCGGATTCTTGACCAGCTTGATGCGATCGGAAGGCCGCCGCTCGGCAAGCATATAGGCCCCGTTCGACACCATCGTCCCGGCCTTCGTCCAATCCATGCCCGCCTTCTCGACGACGTGTTTGGGGATCGGGAAGGTCGTGTAGTGGGTCATCATCTCCGGCAGGTACGGCGCCGGATGTTCAAGGTCGATGATGAAGGTCTTCGCGTCCGGCGCGCTGACGCCCAGTTGCGTGATGGGAAGCTTCCCCTCGCTCACCTTCTGCGCGTTCTTCACCGGAAACAGGATACTCGCGTATTCGGAGGCGGTCTTCGGGTCCAGCACACGCCGATAGGCGAAAACGAAGTCCTCCGCCGTCACCGGCTGCCCATCCGACCACTTGTGATCGCGCAGGGTGAACGTCCAGCGCAGCCCGTCGTCCGATGTCTCGACCTTTTCGGCCGCGCCAAGTACGGCGGTTCCTGCGTTGTCCTCGGAATAGAGCCCGATGAACATGTCGCCCAGGATCTGGTTCTCAGGGTCGCCCGATGCCTGGTGCGGATCGAGCCCCTTGGGCTCGGCGCCGTTGCCGCGGTGCAATTCCTTCGCCGCCGACGCAGGCCCCGCGATCGCGAAAGCAACCAGCAGCGCCAAACACAGTTTGAAGAGCGTGCTCGCTCCAAAGGTCTTCATCGATCTCATCTCCCCACAACGATTGCCGAGGCCCATAAGCCCCGCAAACTTCAAGAATTCCACCATTTTTGCCAAGCATCCCAGCTGAACCAGGATCCCAGCCACGACCAGAAGCCGCCCTCCGACGCCTGCGCGCCCGAGCCGATATCCTGGGCTTCGCCGCCCGGCCCCGGCCGGTTCCCGATGTCCAGCCACCGCGTCCGGTTGATCTGGCGCGGGTTGTTGATCCAGTTCAGCACGTAGCTCTTCACCAGCGGCCGGTGAAACGGAAAGAACTGCGGCACCGCCGGCAGGTCCTTGAGCAAAATCCCCGTCGCCTGGCCCAGCAACTGCCCGCGCACGCTCAAGTCCTTCTCCGCATCCGCGCGCTGCAGAAGCGTATCGAACGCCGCGCTGTGATACGCCGATGAGTTGAGCTCAATCGTCGAACTCTCCCACAAGAACAAGGCATTTCGCGCGTCGTTATAGTCGAACGCCCAAGCATCCTGCGCCGTATCGAACGACTTCGTCTCAAGCAGCCGGTAGTGAACTTTGGGCTCCGTCGGCGACAACTCGGCCTCGGCGCCGACGTCCTTCCACATCGCTTGCATCGCGACGGCCGCGCGCTTGTTGTCGGGAAAATTGATGTAGTTGTAGGTGAACTTCAGCGGTTTCTCCGGCCCAAAACCCGCTGCCGCCAACAACTTCCGCGACTCGGCTTTGCGCTCCTCCATCGGCTTGCCGGCCCAATCGACCTTCGCGCTCAGATCGACGTTCGCGGTGCCCGGCGGCAGCAAGGTCAAAGCCTCCTCGCCATAGGCCCCGAAGAACACGTCGTTGAGGATCGCCTGCCGGTCGATCGCCATCGCCAAAGCCCGCCGCACGCGCGCGTCGTCGAACGGCTTGCGCGTCATGTTGAACGACGTGTAACTGACCCACAGCACCGTTGACGTTCGCGCCTCGTTGGGAATGTTCTCGCGGAGCCACTTGTGTTCGGTCAGCGGCCAACGCTCATTCGTGTCGAGTTCGCCGGCGCGATAGCGCTTCAGCGCCGCCAGATCGTCTTCGATCGGATAGAAATAGACCTCGTCGATCTTGACGTTCGCGGCGTCATAAAACTTAGGATTTTTCACGAGTTTAACGTGATCGTGCGGTCGCCATTCCTTCAGGACATAGGGCCCGTTCGACACCATCCTCCCGGGCTTCGTCCAATCGTTGCCCACCTTCTGCACCAAGGCCCGCGGCAGCGGGCTCGCGGTGTGATGCGTCAAAAGCTGCGGCAGATAGGGCGCCGGATGCTCAAGTTCGATCACAAGCGTCGATGCATCGACGGCGCGCACACCCAAGGCTGAAACCGGCAGATCGCCTTTGTTGACCTTCTGCGCGTTCTTGATCGCATAGAGAACGTTCGCGTATTGCGCGGCCGTCTTGGGATCGAGAATGCGGCGGTACGCGAACACGAAGTCCTCGGCCGACACCAGCACGCTGTCCGACCAGGTGTGCGGCCTGATCTTGAACGTCCACGTCAAACCGTCTTCCGACGTCTCGGCGCTCTCGGCGGCGCCGAAGGTCGGCTGCCCGATGGCGTCCTCCGTATAAAGGCCGACCAGCATGTCGCCGATGATGTGCGACTCCCAGACGCCGGTCGTCCGATGCGGATCGAGGCTGTAGGGCTCTGACCCGTTGCCGCGGTGAAGTACCTTGGCGCCGTCGGCCGCAGCCACGCCGAGTGAGAGCACCAAGGCGGCAAACATCAGCCGGAACAGGGGCCAAACCCGTGAGGGTGAAAATGCCATCGGGAGAGCTCCGCGTTGCATATGAAAGCGGCGCGCTAAAAGAATCAGCGCGCCGCCCGAACGTTACGGAGTTCGTGCGGCTTTAAGAATTCCACCAACGGCTCCAGGCGGCCGGGTCAAACCACGACCCCAGCCACGACCAGAAACCGCCTTCCGACGCCTGCGCGCCGCCGCCGGGACCGGTGGCAGTACCGGCCGGGCCGGGTTTGTTCCCAAGATCCATCCACCGGCTACGGAAGATGATGCGGGGATTCTCCACAAAATTCAGCACATAGGGCTTCACCAGCGTGCGCTCGTACTGGTGGAATTGAGGCGCCGCCGGCAGATCGCGGACCAGCATCTGGTTCGCCTGACCCAGCAGAACGGCGCGTTTGGCGCCGTCCGGCTCCGCGTCGGCCTGCTTCATCAGCGCGTCGAATTCCGGATTGTTGTAGCCGGGATAGTTCTGCTGAACGGTGGTGCTTTCGAACAGATAGAGGAAGTTCTTGGCGTCCCCGTAGTCAAACACCCAGGCAGCGTTCGCCGCCTCATAGTTCTTCGTCTTGAGCGCGTCGTAGTGAATTTTGGGCTCGCCGGGCACCAACTCCATCGTGACGCCGATCTGACGCAACATCGCCTGGATAGCGACCGCAGAACGTTTCGCGTCGGGATAGTTGATGAAGTTGTAGGTGAATTTCAGCGGATTGTTTGGCCCGTAACCCGCCTCGGCCAGCAATTTCTTGGCGTCTGCAATGCGCTCGGCCATCGGCGTTTTGAAGTAAGCCACCTCGGCCGAATACTCGACGCCCGCGAGCCCCGGCGGCAGGAACGAACTCGCTTCCTTGCCGTAGGCGCCGAAAAACACCTCTTCGGCGATGGCCTTCCGGTCGATCGCTTCCGCAATCGCACGGCGCACGCGCACATCGTTGAACGGTTTCTTCGTCATGTTGAAGGTGAGGTACGTGATCGAAAGATACGTAAAGCTGCGTGCCTCGTTCGGAATGTTCTGCTTCAGCCACTTCTGTTCCGTCAGCGGCCAGCGTTCCTGAATGTCGACCTCGCCCGCGCGATAGCGCTTCAGCGCCGACAGATCGTCCTCGATCGGAAGGAACGTGACGCTGTCGAGCTTGACGTTCTCGGCGTCATAGAACTTTGGATTCTTCACCAATGTAACGTGATCGTGCGGCCGCCATTCTTTGAGCATGAACGGGCCGTTCGACACGCTGTTGCCCGGCTTCATCCAGTCGCTCTTGAATTTCTCAACGACGTGCTGGGGCAGGGGGTAGGTCGTGTAATGCGTCAAAAGCTGCGGCAGATAGGGCGCCGGATTCTCAAGATCGATGATCAACGTTTCTGGATTGGGCGCGCTCACGCCGACCTGGTCGACGGGCAGCTTCCCCTTGTTCACCTTCTCGGCGTTCTTGATGGGAAACAGGATCTCGCAATACTCGGCAGCGAATTTGGGATCAAGAATGCGGCGTATCGCGAAAACGAAATCGCCGGCCACCACCGGCTTTCCGTCCGACCACGTGTGCGGCCGGATGTGGAACGTCCAGCGCAAGCCGTCGGCGGATGTCTCGGCTTTGTCCGCCGCACCCAGCAGTGGCGTCGAGTCCGCAGCCTCCGTGTACAGGCCGAGGATCATGTCCCCGATAATGTTGTTTTCCCACGTGCCGGTGGCGCGGTGCGGATCGAGACTCTTCGGTTCGCCGGCGTTGCCGCGCACCAGTTCTTTGTCGGCGTAGGCGGGCGCTGCAGATCCGACCGACAACGCGGCCACGAGTCCAAGCAAGAGCCAACCCCTGCGCGCGGCCTTTCGGACGCTCTCTGCGCGGTTCAGCGCGCCGACAAAACTGCTCATTCGATTTGATCTCCCTGAATTCGACCCCACCCAATGGAAAGCCTGGGTTCGTCGCTGTGAATGGTGGCTGAACAGCCGGGAACTGCGGTGTGGCCGCCGATCCCCGTCACCGTGCCCGTCGGCGAAAATGCTGTTGGGCCGTGCGGGCAAGTCATATAGCCTATTATAGGCTTGGAGATATGCGGGGCGAGGTTCTCCGGGCCGCACCCAACTGGCCGCCCGGTCACGTTATTGCGAGTACACCATGAGATTCATTTGGCTTCTTGCGGCGGCTGTTGTGATCGCTGCACCGGCTCAGGCCGATCCCGCGCGCGACGCGCTCGCCGAGGTCGCGAAATGCTCGGACATTCCGGCCGCTGCCGACCGCCTGCAATGCTACGACGCAGCCGCTGAGGGCGCGAAGACGGCAATGTCTGCGCCTGTGCAGGCGCCTGCACAGCGCCAAGCGTCCGCCCAGCCGGCTCAACAAGAAGAAGAGGGTGGCGGCGTTCTCTCCTGGTTCGGCCTCGAACGCCCTGTGACCAAGACGGAAGATTTCGGCAAACCGCCGATGCCGACCGGGCCGAAGGAGATCAATCAAATCTCGGCAACGGTCCTCGAGTTCGCCAAGAACCCGTATGGACGCTCGATCTTCATCCTCGACAACGGCCAAGTCTGGAAACAAATCGACGGCGACCAGACCGACGTGCGTGACCCATCCAAGAACGAAACGATGAAGGTCGCCATCGAAACCGGCATGTTCGGCAGCTACTCGCTGACGATCGCAGGCCGCACCGGCATGGTGAAAGTCCGCCGCGTTAAGTAGGAACGCAGCGCGTCAACTCGGGAAGTGACACGCCACAACGTGATCCGCTGCCCCGCCGCGCGCTTCGAGGGCGGGTACTTCAGCGGCGCATTTGGCTTGTGCGATCGGACAGCGCGTGCGGAACACGCAGCCTGACGGCGGATTCATCGGCGAGGGCAGGTCGCCTTCGATCAGCAACCGCTTCTTCCCGCGCTCGACCGCGGGATCGGGAATAGGCGCTGCCGACAGCAGCGCTTGCGTATACGGATGCCGCGGTCGAGAAAGCAGAACGCCGGCCTCCGCCAATTCCATGACCTTGCCCAGATAAAGCACCAGCACGCGATGGCTGACATGGCGCACGACGGCGAGGTCGTGGCTGATGAAGATAAGCGCAACGCCCATCTCCTTCTGCAAATCAGCCAGTAGGTTGATGATCTGCGCGCGGATCGAAACGTCGAGTGACGACACAGGTTCGTCGGCCACGATCAGCTTCGGCTTCAAGATCATCGCCCGCGCAATGCCGATGCGCTGGTTCTGCCCGCCCGAAAACTCGTGCGGATAGCGGTTGATCATCAGCGGCAAGAGGCCGACTTTGTCCATGATCTCTTGCACGCGCCGCTTACGCTCGGCCGGCGCGAGCCCCGGCTCGAACGTGTCGAGCGGCTCGGCGATAATGTCGCCGGCCGTCATGCGCGGATTGAGGCTGGCCAGCGGATCCTGAAACACGATCTGCATCTCGCGCCGGAACGGCTTCATCTGCCGGCGCGTGTTGCCTGCGATGTTCTTGCCCAACCACGCGACGCGCCCGGCCGTCGGCTTGATCAACTGCAGCACCGCGCGTCCGATGGTCGACTTGCCCGACCCGGACTCGCCGACGATGCCAAGCGTCTCGCCCGGATAGACGTCGAACGACACGCCGTCGACCGCCTTCAGCGACTTGGACGCACCGAACAATCCCCCGCGAACGGGGAAGTGAACCTTCAGGTCTTTGATCGACAGAAGGGGTTCGCCGACGCTCATCTGATCACGTCGCCCTTTTCGTCAAAGCCCTTCAAGTGGCACGACTTCGCACGCCCCGGCGCGAACGGGATCAGCTTGGGCCGCTCGGCAATACAGCGATCGAACACGAAGTCGCAGCGCTCCTGGAACGTACAGCCATGCGGCAGATGCTGAAGATTTGGCGGCTGGCCACGGATAGCGGTCAGGCGCGTCTCCTCCGGCTTATCAAGCCGCGGGATCGAGCCGACCAACCCGCGGGTATAGGGATGCTGCGGATCGTGAAAGATCTCGTCGACCGAAGCCGTCTCGCAGAACTCGCCCGCGTACATGACCATCACGCGATTGCAGAGCCCGGCAACGACGCCGAGATCGTGCGTGATCATCACGATCGACATGTTCCCCTGCGCACGCAGCTCCTGCATCAACTCCAGAATCTGCGCCTGTACGGTGACGTCCAATGCCGTCGAAGGCTCGTCCGCGATCAGCAGTTCGGGCTCGCAGATCAAAGCCATCGCGATCATCACGCGCTGGCGCATGCCGCCCGAAAACTCATGCGGATACTGATCGAGCCGGCGCTTGGCGTCCGGAATCTTCACCCGGTCCAGCATCTGCACGGCCTTCGCCCGCGCATCGCGCTCACTCATGCCTTTGTGCAGCACCAGCACTTCGGTCAACTGCCGGCTGATCTTCAAATGCGGCGTCAGCGACGTCATCGGATCTTGGAAGATCATCGTCATCTTCGATCCGCGGATCTTGTTCAACTTGTCGACCTTCATGCCGACGAGTTCTTCGCCCTTGAACTTCGCGCTCCCGGTCGCCTTGCCGTTCCCGGCGAGCAGCCCCATGACCGCCATGAATGTCTGGCTCTTGCCCGACCCGGACTCGCCAACGACGCCGACGCACTCGCCCAGATTCACATCGAACGAAACGCCATTGACCGCACTCACCGGCCCCTCCGGCGTCGAGAAGCGTACGGCCATGTCTTTGACGGAAAGAACGGGTGTCGTCATCGACTAGCGATCCTTGGGATCGAGGGCGTCGCGCAACCCGTCGCCGATGAAATTGAAGCAGAACAGCGTGACCACCATGAACACTGCCGGGAAGATCAACATCCACGGATAGGATTCCATCTGATCCTTACCGTCGGAAATCAGCACGCCCCACGACGTGAACGGCTCCTGCACGCCAAGCCCCAAGAAGCTCAAGAAGCTCTCGACCAGAATGACCGCCGGTACCGTCAGCGTCACGTAGACGATTACGGGGCCGACGACATTGGGCAAAATGTGCCGCCGGATGATGGCCCAGTTGGAAACGCCCGCTGCCTCTGCCGCCTCGATGAACTCCTTGCGCCGAATGGACAAAGTCTGTCCTCGAACGATCCGCGCCATGGTCAGCCACTCGACCGCGCCGATGGCGATGAACATCAGAATGAAATTTCGCCCGAACACCACGACCAGGATGATGACGAAGAAGATGAAGGGCAGGGCATACATCACGTCGACGAACCGCATCATGATGTTGTCGATGCGCCCGCCCAGGAACCCGGCCGTCGCGCCGTAAAGCACGCCGATGAACAACGCCACCATCGTCGCGACCAACCCGATCGACAGCGACACGCGCCCGCCCAGCATCACGCGAATAAAGAGATCGCGCCCGTTGGCGTCCGTACCGAACAGATGGCCCTGACCGACGGCGGTCGGGCACATCTCATCCTGGCTGCCGAACAAAGCAGTCATGCCCAGATAATCCGGCGGCGGACACGAGATGCGGTCGATGTAAACAGTGTCATATTGGTGCGGCCAAACATTCGGCATGACAACCGACATCAGGGCGATCACCGCCAGCACGATCATCGACGTCACGGCCGCTTTGTTGGCGAAGAGACGGCGCCGGGCATCCTGCCACAGTGAGCGGCCTTTGATCTCGCGTTGCGTGGGCAAGGTGACGCTGGCCATCAGTCGTACCTCACCTTCGGATCAAGCAACCCGTAGAGCACGTCGGCGACAAGGTTCAACATGATCACAAGCGACGCGTAGAGAATGACCACACCCATCACCAACGTGTAGTCGCGCTGCAGCGCGCCGTTGATGAAATACTTGCCGATGCCGGGCAGCTGAAAGATCTGCTCGATGACCAGCGACCCGGTCACGATACCCGCGGTCGCGGGCCCCAGATAACTGACCAGCGGCAACAACGCCGCGCGCATCGCATGACGGCTGATGACCAAACGCTCAGGCAAACCCTTCGCGCGTGCCGTGCGCACATAGTTCGAACGCAACACCTCGATCATGCCGCCGCGCGTCAGACGCGAGATCACCGCAATCTGAGGCAGCGATAAACCGACGATCGGCAGGATCATGTTGCGCAACTGCCCATCGCCCCAGCCGCCCACGGGCAGCCAGCCCAAATAGACGCCCAGGATCAACGTGAGGATCGGCGCCATCACAAAGCTCGGCACCGTGATCCCGATCATGGCGATGGTCATGACGGAATAGTCGGAGAGGCTGTTCTGGCGCAGCGCCGAGAACGTGCCCAAGAACATGCCGACAAACGTAGCGATCAAAATCGCCGAGACACCCAAGATCGCGCTGACCGGCGCGCCGTCGGCAATCAACTCGGCAACCGTGAAGTCCTTGTATTTGTAAGAGGGCCCGAAGTCGCCCACCATCAACTTGCCCAAATACCCGCCCAAACAGCGGGTTTGCCGATCGGTATCGACCGCAAGGTACTTGCCGTCGACATACTTCAAACCCTTCGCCGCCAGGGTCGCGTCGTCCGGCTTGCCTGCAAACCGCCACCCGCAAACGGTGGTGTCGACGTCGAAGAACTGTTGCAGAACGGGCTTATCGAGATCGTAGGCCGCGAGAATGTTCTTCTCGATCTCGGGCGGCAGGCGGCGCTCCTGATCGAACGGCCCGCCCGGCGCGAGCCTCATCATGAAGAACGCCATGGCGATGATGATGAGAAGTGTGGGGACCGCGCCAATGAGGCGGCCGACGATGAAGCGCAACATACTGCCGCCGAATCCCCTCACGGTGCACGCGTGAGCGTATCAAGAAACGCAGGCGCGCGCGCCACTGGCCCCCCGGGCGCGCACACCAATTGGACGGCGCTAGCTTGACGGGCTTAGGACCAAAGTCAATGTGTCTATTCCGACAGTAACTCTGATTTGATGAATAAGATCAACGCTTTGGCCGCTTCGTCGCCGGACCCTTCGCCGCCAGCGCACGAACCTTTGATCCGCCATTGGCCGAAGAGACAGCCTCAAAGTGGCTAAAGGCTTTGCCGGCCTCCTCCACAGCGGAGAGAGGAACAAAGTCCGCAACGGTCGCAAGCTTGTTCCACATGGCGCGGATGGCGGGGTGTTGGTGTGCCTCGTCGGCAGCCTTCGCTGAAATCCACTCAAAGATCTGGAGCAGCGTCCCATCCGATCGCGCTCGCAAGACAAGTGACGGACGCGCGGTGATCAGATGTGCATCGTGCAGGGCTCGGCGGTGTTCGCGGATCAACTTGCGCAGCGCTTGGTCTTTGCCCGGCTTGGGCCGATAGGCGGCGATGACCGTTTCGCTTCTGTCGCGCATTCGCGTCGGTAGTCCTTTCGAGAAACCCTGTCTTGCCAATTTGTTGCCGTACCTTGTCACCGCTGTCATCGCCCTTCTAGAAGCCGCCTGTTGCAGCTTTCGGAGACGCGAACGCCAAAGTTGCGTTAACGCGAGAACGTTCGCGTGAAAGCGCGCGTCTTCAAGGGACAGGGTGACCCAAACCCGAAAGGCTTACCCCTGGTGCATCGAACAAGGCGCGACAGCGTCACGCGCGATTGCTGCGAACGCGATGGTGATACGCGTAGGCCGTGCGAAAGCCGAGCGCTGCATACAAGGGCAGGGCGGCACTGTTCGCCTGCTCAACCTGAAGCCACGCCCGCGTCGCTTCTTTGGCATGCGCATGAGCCAGCAAACCCTGGCTGACGTGACGGGCAAGCCCATGCCGCCGCGCGAACTTCGCGACATAGATACCAAGCAAACCAGCCCACCCGCGTTCGATCGCAACGACCCCGACCGCCGCGGGTCGGCCATCCTGGACCAGCAAGGCCCACCCGGCCTCAACCGCGACGGCTCGATGCTGCGCCGCGAACACCTCAGCGGCCCCGCCTGACAGCCCACGAATACCCGCCGCAGCATCGATCCACGCCGCGTCCGGCACCGTGAAAATCCGCAAATCAGCCGGGATGACCCCGGCAGCGACATCCGCCACCTGCACAAAGGTCGGCGCCTCCACGACGTAACCGCGCGCCACCAGCGCTTCGTCGAGCCCCGGGTCGGCAAGCGGCGTCAGCCGAAACACCGCATCGCGCCCCCATCGCGCGTAAATCCCTTCGGCCGCCGCAATCTTCGCCGCCAACGGAATGACGCCCGGCGTCATCGGATTGATCGAGTTGACCCGCCGCGAGTCCCCGCCCGTCGACCGCAGCACCCAGCCGTCATAGTGCTCCGTCCGCAGCGCCGGCCATGCGTTGAAGTTCATCTCTTCCAGCGGGACGATCTCATCGCGCGTCATTCGCGCAGAATACAGAGCGCTGGCTTCCCGTCATACCGATTGTGTATGCGTTGATCGCAACGCAAAGGACGGCCCATGACCGGCGCACTCGACGGCGTGAAGATCATCGACATGTCGGCCGTCATCGCCGGCCCCATGGCGACGCAGATCCTGGGCGACCAAGGCGCCGAGATCATCAAGATCGAAAACCCCGGGATGGGCGACATGGCCCGCTGGCTCGGACCCCAGTCGAACGGCCTGGGCGCGATGTTCGCCGCCGTCAACCGCAACAAGCGTTCCATCGCGCTCAACCTGAAGAACGCGGACGGCAAAGCGGTCCTGCTGGCGCTGATTAAGAGCGCCGACGTCCTCGTCGAAAACTACCGGCCCGGCACGATGGAACGGCTGGGCCTCACCTACGAAGCCCTGAAGGCGATAAACCCCGGCCTGATCTACGTGGCGATGAGCGGCTTCGGCCAAGACGGCCCTTATGCGAAGCGCCGCGTCTACGACCCGGTCGTGCAAGCCGTATCGGGCTTCGCGGACTCGCAAGCCGACCCGCAAACCGGCGAACCACACCTCATCCAATCGATCGTCTGCGACAAGGTCTCGGCGCTCACGGTGGCGCAAGCGATCACCGCTGCCCTGTTCGCGCGCACGAAAACCGGCGCCGGCCAGTTCATCGAGTTCAACTTGCTGGCCGCGGCGCTCGCCTTCGTCTGGCCCGACGTCATGTACAACGAAACCTTCCTCGACGAAGGCGTCGTGCAGATGCCGGAGTTCTCGCGCTTCTACGACATCATGAGAACGCAGGACGGCTTCGTCACCGTCATCGTCATCAGCGACGACGAGTTCGCCGACTTCGCCCGCGCCGCCGGCAAACCCGACCTCGCGAAGGACCCGCGCTTCGCCAACGTCTTCCTGCGCCTGCAAAACGCCGAAGCGCTGAAATCGGAAATGAAAACGCTGATGGCGCAATTCCCGACCGCCGACATCGTCAAACGTCTCGAGGCCGAAGATGTTCCCCACGCCCGCGTCTTGAAGCGCGACGATGTCCCGGGCGACCCGCAGGTGAAACACTTAGGGCTGATCGTCGAATCCACGCACCCAAAAGCCGGCCGCATGCGCGACGTGCGCCCAGCGGTGGTCTTCGCCGGCACGCCCTCCACCATCCGCCGCCCCGCGCCTATGTTGGGCGAACACACCGACGACGTCCTGCGCGAGTTGGGTAAGAATGCAGCCGATGTCGCAGCGCTACGCGCGGCGGGTGCAGTAGCGTAACGGCGCACGCTTCTTGCCAATAACCAACCCGGCCCGCTAGCGTCGCCTCACAACGCCATTCGCAATGATCGGATCAGCACCCATGTCTCTCCCGCCCGTCTTGAAGAACCGATTGTCGATCCCGGTCGTCGGCGCGCCGCTCTTCATCGTCTCCGGCCCCGAACTCGTCATCGCGCAGTGCAAGGCAGGGATCGTTGGGTCGTTCCCGGCGTTGAACGCAAGGCCCGCCGAGATGCTCGACAAGTGGATCGAGCGCATCAAGAACGAACTCGACGACCACGAACAAAAGACCGGCAAGCAGGCCGCGCCCTTCGCGGTGAACCAGATCGTCCACGTCTCGAACGATCGCGTGGCGCAAGACATGCAGGTCTGCGTGAAGCACAAGGTGCCGATCATCATCACCAGCCTCCGCGCGCCCGCTGAGATCGTGAAGGCAACGCACGGCTACGGCGGCGTCGTCTTCCACGACGTCATCAACATCCGCCACGCGAAGAAGGCGGCAGAGGAGGGCGTCGACGGCCTCATTCTGGTTTGCGCTGGCGCTGGCGGCCACGCCGGCACGCTCTCGCCCTTCGCGTTGGTGCCGGAAGTCCGCTCGTGGTTCGACAAAACGATCCTGCTCTCGGGCTCGATCGCCAACGGCGCAAGCGTCCTCGCGGCGCAGGCAATGGGCGCCGACCTCGCCTATCTCGGCACCCGCTTCATCGCGACGACCGAAGCCAACGCCGACCAACGCTACAAGCAAATGCTGGTCGACACGGTCGCGAACGACATCGTCTATTCGAACCTCTTCACCGGCGTGCACGGCAACTACCTCGGGCCATCGATCAGTGCCGCCGGCCTCGATCCCGTAGCCCTACCGGAAGCCGACAAATCAAAGATGAACTTCGGCTCCGGCGGCAACATGGAAAAGAAAGCCTGGAAAGACATCTGGGGCGCCGGCCAAGGCGTCGGCCAAATCCAAGACATCACACCCGTCGCCGACGTGGTCGCCAAACTGAAGCGCGAATACGAAGAGGCGAAACAAAAGCTGGCGGCGTAACTACCGCTTCACCTGCGCGCCGGGCGGCGTATGCCACCGGCGCAGCATCTCAACGGCCAGCAACAGCAGCGAGGAGAAGATGATGAGCAGCGTCGCGACCGCAAGGATCGTGGGGCTGATCTGCTCGCGGATGCCCGACCACATCTGACGCGGGATCGTGCGCTGCTCAGGCCCGCCGAGGAAGAGCACCGTCACAACCTCGTCGAACGACGCGGCGAACGCGAACAACGCGCCCGAAATCATGCCCGGTGCGACCAGCGGCAAGGTCACGCGGAAGAACGCGGTGATGGGATCGGCCCCAAGGCTGCCCGCCGCGCGGATCAGATTGCGGTCGAAGCCCGACAATGTCGCCGTCATGGTGATCACGACAAACGGCACGCCCAGCGCCGTGTGCGCGAAGATGATGCCGAGATGCGTCTGCGCGAGGCCGACGCTGGAATAGAAGAAGTACATCCCCGCCGCCGCGATCACGATCGGCACGACCAGCGGTGAAATCAGCAGCGCCATGAAGAAATCGCGGAACGGCATGTTCGACCGCGCCAACCCGATTGCAGCCAGTGTGCCGAGTACGGTCGCCAAAAACGTCGACGCAATCGCGATAACAAGGCTGTTGCCGATAGCTTCCAACCACTGCGGATTGTCGATGATGTCGCTGTACCAGCGCAGCGATAGCCGTCCGGGTCCAGCGACAGCATCTTCGACGTGAAGGTGAAATAAGGCTCCGCATTGAACGACAGCGGCACGATGATGAGCAGCGGCGCGATCAGGAACACGATTACGGCGATCGCGTACGCCTTCGCGATCCCGCGTTCGATGCGGCTCCAGCTGAACTTGCTCTCGTTCCTCTCGGCCATCAGCCCAACCTCAACCGGTTAAGCCCGATGACGCGCGCATAGATGATGTAGAGCACCAACACGCCGGCGAGCAGTATGCCGCCCAGCGCCGCCGCCAAGCCCCAGTTCAGCGAGGTCTGCATATGGAACTGAATCATGTTCGAGATCAGCTGACCCGTCCGTCCGCCGACCAGCGCCGGCGTGATGTAATAACCAAGCGCCAGAATGAACACGAGCAACCCACCGGCCGCGGCCCCCGGCAACGTCATCGGGAAATAAATGCGCCAGAACGCCGTCCACGGCGTCGCGCCCAGCGAAATTGCGGCCCGCGTCAGCGCCGGCGGCACCGACAACATCACGCTGTAGGTCGGCAAAATCATGAACGGCAGCAAGATATGGGTCATCGCAATCAGCGTGCCGGTCATGTTGTGCACGAGTTCAAGCCGCGCACCCTCCCCGCCCAAAAACGCGATCCCGTCGTTCACGATCCCATTCGTCTGCAACAGCGCAATCCACGCCGTGGTGCGCACAAGCAGCGACGTCCAGAACGGCAACAGCACCAGGATCAACAGAAGATTACGCGTCCGCTCGTCCTGCCGCGCGATGTAATAGGCAAGCGGATAGCCAAGCAGGAAGCACAGCAGCGTCACGACGCCCGCGACCCACAGCGTCCGCTCAAAGAGCATGATGTAGACTTGATCTTCCTCGGGCTTTGGAACCCAAGTCCCGTCCGCCTTGCGCGTCTGGTCCAACGCCGCGACGTAGTAACCCATCGTCGTCGACGCGCTTGCGTGGCGCAGCGTGCCCCACACCTCCGGATCGCTCCACTGCAGATCGACCGCGTTGAACGCCTGCGCGTAGGGCGGCTCGAATGTCGAGGCGACGCGCGCCGTCTTGATCATCAGCGAACGCATCCCGGCGCGCTCGAAATTCATGCGCGTGGCGACTTTGCCGATCTTGCCCTCGCGCTCGGCACGCACCAAATCGTCGGCCAAAGCGGAATAGGCGCTAAACGGCGGCCGCCCCTTACCGTTCCATGCCCGCAACGCGGCAGCCGTACGCGGCAGGATATCGGCCACCGTCGAATCGCCCACCGACCGGTTGAGCATGTTGCCGATCGGCAGCAGGAACGTGATCGTCAGGAACGCAAGCAGCGGCAGCACCAGAAGGAACGTCCCCCGGCGCGCGCGCTTGCCCGAGCGTTTGAATTGCTCGGCCAAGCTTTCCTGTGTCGCGATCGCTGTCCCCATCTCCCCCGCCTAGTGCCCGCTACTTAGCGAGCCACGCCGCCCAACGTTGGTTCAACTCTTCCTGATGATCCGCCCACCATAGGAAATCGATCTGAATCGCATTGGCTGCATTTTCCGGTGCGTTCGGCATGTGCGCCTTCATGTCGATGTCGGGCTTGTCGTGATAGGCGCCCACCAGCGGCAACGAAGACTTGCGCGCCGGGCCATAGGCGATCCACGCGGCTTGGTCGGCCAGACGCTGCGTGTCGGTCGCGAAGGCGACGAACTGCATCGCCGCGTCGAGATTCTTCGTGCCCTTCACGATGCTGAAGACGTCGAGTTCTTGCAGTTGCCCGTCCCAGATAATGGCAAACGGCTTACCCTCTTTGATCTGGGCGTCGAAGATGCGCCCGTTATAGGCCGTCGTCATCGTCACTTGGCCGTCCGCCAAAAGTTGCGGTGGCTGCGAACCCGGCTCCCACCAGATGACGTCGTTCTTGATCGTGTCGAGTTTCTTGAACGCGCGATCCACGCCCGCCTTCGACGACAGCGTCTGATAGACCTGATCGCCCGCCACGCCGTCCGCGCGCAACGCCAGCTCCAGATTGATCTTAGGGGATGTCTTGCGCAGGCCGCGCTTGCCCGGGAAATTCTTCACGTCGAAGAAATCGGCGAGCTTCGACGGCTTCGCGTTCGGAAATTTCGACGAGTCGTACGCAACGATGTGGCTGAACAAGATCGACGTCACCGCGCACGGCGTGATGCCGTTCGGGATGAAATCCTGCACCGCGGGCGTGCCGTCCGGCGCTGCGGGCAGCGTACCCGCGTCGATCTTCTCGAGCAGCCCCTCGTCGCACGCGCGCTGCGCATCGGCGAGCTCCATGTCGACGACGTCCCAGGTCACGTTGTTGCTTTCGACCTGCGCTTTGACCTCGGCGATGCCGCCGTTGTAGTCGACCGAGTTGATCTTCGCGCCCGTCGTTGTCTGGAACGGCTTGTGATAGGCCTCGATCTGGCTCTTCGTATAAGCGCCGCCCCACGAGACGACGACCAGCGACTTGCCGGCAAGCGCGGTGCCGGTCGCCGCCGGTGCGGCGGCAGTGCCGTCCGCCGAGGGCAGCGGCATATCCGACAATTCCTTGTCGAGTTCGTTGACCTCGCTCTCAGACCCGCCCTTCAGCATGAACAAAAGCACGCCGGCCAAGATGACGATGGCGGCGGCGGCGGCGATAATGATTCCGGTCGTACGGCCCATGGGTGTTCCTTCGAATCGCTTGTGTCGGCAGTTTAGTAACTCAGGCCCGGCACTTTCCCATCACATGTCATGGTCCGCGGAGGCGGACCACCCACGACTTTCTTCATCCGCCTTCAAATCGTGGATGGTGCGCCTTCGCGCACCACGACACCTGAGGGGAACGCGAAACAAAACATAGGCGCTACGACACGAACGCGCGCGCGGCAGATGGATCCCATGACAGCGTGACGGCCACGCCCTTCGCCGGGAATTGCGCGCCGCGCGCCGGCGCCTTGACGATGATCTCGTTCATGCCCGGCGCCGACAGCTTCACGCGCAGATGATCGCCGTGGAAAATGAAATCCTCGATCATCGCCGCGACGTGATTGCCGCCCGGATGCGTCTCCGACGAAACGGTCAGATACTCCGGCCGCACGCACACGACGCCCGCGCGCCCGACCGCGTCGCAATTGCCGTTGGCGGCCTTAACCCGCGCTCCGCCGATCAACTCGACCGTGACTTCCGCGCCGTTCACCGCAACGATCTTGCCCGGCAGCGCATTGTTCTCGCCGATGAAGCCCGCGACGAACGCGTTCGACGGGGCGTCATAGATGGTCTTGGGCGTATCGAGCTGCTGAATGATGCCTTCGTGGAACACGGCGATGCGGTCCGAGAGCGTCAACGCCTCGCCCTGATCGTGCGTCACATAAACGACGGTCACGCCCAGTTCGCGATGCAAACGCTTCAGCTCGTACTGCATCTGCTCGCGCAAATGCTTGTCGAGCGCGCCCAGCGGCTCGTCCATCAGCACGAGATCCGGATCGAACACCAACGCGCGCGCCACCGCGACGCGCTGCTGCTGACCGCCCGACAACTGATGCGGCTTGCGCTTATCGAAGCCCGAAAGTTCGACCATGGCGAGCGCCTTGCCCACGCGGTCGCGAATTTCGCTGCGTCCCATCTTCCGCACTTCAAGCGGGAACGCGAGATTCTCCGCCACCGTCATGTGCGGGAAGAGTGCATAGTTCTGGAACACGAAGCCCAAGCCCCGCTTGTGCGGCGGCAGCGTCGTCAGCGAAACGCCGTTGAGCTGAATGTCGCCGTCGGTCGGCTGCTCGAATCCGGCCAGCATCATCAACGTCGTCGTCTTGCCCGACCCCGAAGGACCAAGCAGCGTCAAGAACTCGCCCTTGGCGATGTCGAGATCCAAATTCTTCACGACAAGCTGCGCGCCGTCATACGTCTTCTTCACGCCGAGGAAGCGCACGAACGGCGCGGCTTTCGCAGGCGCGGCGGCTACGGGCTCAGGCTCTTCGTCGATCGCAATCGCATGCGCGACAGGCTGAGGCGCCGGGGGAGGCTCTTCGTCGAGGATCGGATTCGGCGCCCGCGCGACGACAGTCTCGACCGGCGCGACATAGGCCGGCGCAGGCGCGCGCGTTTCGATATCGCGTCCGAACATCGCCGCCGCCAGAGAACGCGGCGGCGGTGCAGGAGGTGTTGGCGCGGGCGGCGGCGGCACGAATGCAGGCTCAGGCTCCGGCTCGGGTTCAAACGCCACCGGTTCAGGCACGATCTCGGGCTCGACCGCGCGCACCTCGATAACGGGATCCGGCTCAGGCTCCGGCGTGATCACCGGCGACGGCAGAGGCTCTTCGATCTTCGGCGGAATGTCGGCGGCCTTGGGCTTGCGATCGAACCCGAACGCGACCGACAGCAGCGACGTCCGACGCTGCGGCACCGCCATACCGACGCGAGGCGCGTCGTCATCGTCGCCGTCGTTATCATCGTCGTCGGGCACGACGATCTTCGCCGGCTTCTCGCTCATCGTTTCTTCGGCAGGAGCAGGCTCGCGCGCCTCTTCAACAGGCACGGGCGCATCCTTCTGTTCGGGTTGGGCTTGAGGCGGCGGATCATCGCGCGGCTGCAACGCAGCCGTGACCGATGACGCGGCTGATTGCGGTTCGCCGGTCGGAAGGCCTAGCAAGCGCGATCTAAGCGAAAAGCCCTTCGTCGGACCCTTTGCCGGCGCATCTCGTGTGTCTGCCGCCATGAAATGCGGACGAACCCGTTCTTGTCCCCAGCCTCACGTTCAAGGCAGGCTGATCCTAGGCAACGCCGCGGTTAATTAAAAGCAGGAACCTATCGCCCCCCGCCAAACAGGTCTTTGAGCGGATCGAGCGGATTTTCCCCCTTTGGCTTCTTCTTTTTGTCCGACTTCTTGTCCGTCGGTCCTTCTGGTTGCGAAGACTTGCCGCCCAAAATGCCGTCCAACCCGCCGCCACCGGTAATGTTATCGAGCGGATTATCGCCCTTCATGATCGAATCGAGCGCGCCGGGCAGAACGCCCGACAGGTCCGGCTCATACGACGGATTGCTCCACGGCCCCCTGATGCGGAACGGAATCCCGATCCCCGAAAGGCTGTCGCGCCCGCCCTGACCCTTGATCGAACTGACCGCCTTCGGTTCGACCTTATAATCCAGCGTCTGATTGCCGAGATCGATGATCCCGGCCCCGTTCAGCCGCACGAACGGATTCAGCAGCTTCAAATCCTTGTTCGCCGCGACGCCGTTCCTGATGACGAAGGACCCGCTCAGCTCCGCGAAATCGGTCTTTGCCGCCCCCCCGACCGCCGAACCCGTCAGCACCGACTGAATGGTCCGCGCGATTTCCGCCAAGTTCACGCCTTTGATCGCGCCGTCGACGAATTTGATCCGCGCATTGCCGCCCAGGGATTTCATCCAGGCGCGCTGCGATTTACCGGCCGCTGTGACTTTCGCGACGATCGAGCCCGTGCCCTCAAGCCGATTGAACCCGGCGAGGTCCGTCAAGAACGGCGCGCCCTGCACGCCGCTGACATTGAGGTCGAGCCCGATGACGGGCGTCGCCCCCGAACCATCGAGCGCAATCACACCCGTCCCATTGCCGCCATAGAGCGCCAGCTGTTTCAGGTTCGCGCGCATCTTGCCGCCCGACAGCGCGATGCTAAGCGCACTCCGCCCGATCTTCAGGCCACCCACGGCCAGCGCATTCACCGCAAAATCGAAATCGGCGTCAACGAAGGTCAGCGGCGAAAAGTCGATCGGCGCATCGCTCCACTTCGGCATGCCCCCGCCGCCGCCACCAGCCGGCCCCGATCCACCGCCGGCGCTCATGTACGGATTGAGGTCCAACCGGTCGAGCGTGAAGTCGCCCTTCACGTAAGGACGCGCCTTGGTCGTATCGAGCGACAGGTTGCCCGACCCGTTCATCCCGTCGAGCGACAACTTCGTCTCCTTAAACGCGATCCGCCCGCCGTCGGCCGACAGATCGCCCGCCAGCTTCATCGCACCAAAACCTTTGACCTTCGGCAGTTCGACACCCGCCCACGCCGCAAGCCGCCGCGCAGACGCCGTCGCGAAATCGACCTTGCCGGTGACCGCGCTCGTCTTCGCATCGACCTCGCCGTCGAACGCGGCGTTCATAACCTCGCCCTCGATCTTGGCCTTCAGCGCACTCTTGCCGCCCGTCGATAGCGCGCGCGGATTGGCCACCGTCGTCGCGATCGTGATCGCCTCCTTGTTCCACGTCAGCCCGCCGTCGAAGATCAGCGGCTCATCCAGACTGGGGAGCTTCACATTGGCGTTGATCGCCTCGACCCGCTGCGCCGTCCCGTCCCGTTGATCGCGATACGTCAACACACCGCCCGCAAGCGTCACGTCGCGAAACGAGAAATCCGCGCTCGAGGTCTGCGACGCCGGCGGCGGCTGATCGCCGGCAGCCGGCGCCGGTGCGCCCTGCGGCTCGAACAGCCAATTCCCGCGCCCGTTCTTGTCGATCTCCAAATTGATGACCGGATTGACGAGCCTGATCTCGGTGACCTTCAAAGCGCCCGATAGCAACGGCCAAAGCTCGGCCCCGACAACCAGCGAATCCATCGTCGCCATGTCGGCCTCGGCTGCGCCCTCGACATTGGCGAAGCGAACCTTATGAACCTCGACGCCCAAGGCCGGCCACACCGAGATGCTGAGGTCGCCGTCGATGGTCAGCTTCCGCCCAGTCGCCAGCCGCGTCTGTTCGATGATCTGCTCTTTGTAGACAGAGGTCGGCAGCAAGAACGGCAGCGCCAAAACCACCACGACCAACAGGACGATAGTGATCAACAGCCAACGAAAAATGCGCATCGACAAACCTCAACCGGATCCGACCGGTTCCACTCCTACGCCGAAACGGCGGCGAAATCATGTAGGTTAGGAAATGACCAGAGAAATGGATTCCCCTGGTACAAGAATCCGCGCCGCCGCCGTCTATGCCCTGGCGACATCGGCGCGCATCGCCGCCATCATGCTCGCCATTCCTGCAGCACTGGCGCTGGTCCAAGTGATCGGCCGCGTCGTCACCGGCGAATTCTTCCTCTCGGACACCTGGCTGACCGACATCATCATCGTCTACGTCCAGACGGGACTCAGCGTGTTCGAAGCCATCTCGCCGCGCAGCTTCAACGAATTGCATCCCACGATCCAAGGCTTGCTGATCTTCCTCCCGAACCTGACACTGCTCTTCCTCGGCATCCTCTCCGCCATCCACGTGGTCCGCGGCGCGCTTAAGCGTTGACCAGTACTCTGGATGTCGCTGGTACCAGGGACCACGCGTGCCCCACCTGTTTCTTCTTGGGACCGCGGGCATCCTGCCCGCCCTTTTGGAAAGCTCAACGCTCTCGGGGCGGTGACTTCGTAAGAGCGGGCAGGATGCCCGCGGTCCCAGGAACGGCTATAAGCCGCTCCGACCGCAATCCCGTGAGACCGACATGACCACACCCACCAACGCCGACGCGCTCGCTGCGCTCTGGCTGCCCTACACCGCCAACCGTCAGTTCAAGGCCGAGCCGCGCGTCATCGCGCGCGGGGAGGGGATGTATTACTACGACCCGCAAGGCCGCCAACTGCTCGACGGCCTCGCCGGCCTCTGGTGTTCGCTCGCCGGTCATGGCCGCAAAGAGATTTCGTCGGCGGTCGCCAAGCAAATCCACGAGCTCGATTTCGCGCCCACGTTCCAGTTCGCGCATCCCACGGTCATCGAACTCGCCGGCCGTATCGCCGCGATGGCGCCGGCGACGCTCGACCACGTCTTCTTTTGCAACTCAGGCTCAGAGGCCGCCGATACCGCGCTCAAGATCGCGCTCGCCTACTGGCGTGCGAAGGGTCAGGCCCAGCGCACGAAATTGATCGGCCGCGTCCGCGGCTATCACGGCACCAACTTCGGCGGCATGTCGGTCGGCGGCATCGCGAACAATCGCAAGGCCTTCGGCACCATGCTGCCCAACGTCGATCATCTGCCGACGACCTACGACCGTTCGAAGCAGGCCTTCACGAAAGGCGATCCCGATTACGGTGCACACTTCGCCGATGCGCTCGAAGACATGGTCGCCCTCCACGGCGACACCATCGCGGCCGTCATCGTCGAACCGATGGCAGGCTCGACCGGCGTGCTTCCCCCGCCCAAGGGCTACCTCCAACGCCTGCGGCAAATTTGCGACAAGCACGGCATCCTGCTGATCTTCGACGAGGTCATCACCGCCTTCGGCCGCATGGGCACGGCAACCGCGGCCGAGCGCTACAAGGTGACCCCCGACATGATCACCTTCGCCAAGGGCGTGACCAACGGCGCGATCCCGATGGGCGGCGTCATCGCCACGAAAACGATCTACGATGCCTTCAGCCAGAAGGACGATTGGCAGATCGAACTCTTTCACGGCTACACCTATTCCGGACATCCTGTTGCGGCAGCGGCGGCGCTCGCGACGTTAAATGTCTACCGCGACGAAAACCTGTTCGAACGCGGTCGCCAAATCGAACAGTGGCTGGAAGAGGCCGTGCATCGCCTGAAGGGCGCGCCCCTCGTCGCCGACATCAGGAATTGCGGCGCTGCAGCAGCCATCGACATCGAACCCGCCCCGGGCGCCCCCGGCAAGCGCGGCCACGACGCCATCCGCCGCGCCTTCTTCGACGAGGGAATAGTGCTGCGCGTCGGCGGCGACACGATTGCATTGGGCCCCGCTCTCATAGCAGAACAGAGCCACATCGAGAGGCTTGTCGACGGCGTCGACCGCGTGCTGCGCCGCCTCGCATAATTGGAGAAGCGATCCATGCTCGTCGGCGTTCCGAAGGAAATCAAAGTCCACGAATACCGCGTCGGCCTGACGCCATCGAGCGTGCGCGAACTGACCGAACACGGCCACAAGGTCGTCGTGCAATCGAATGCCGGCACCGCGATCGGCCTCACCGACGACATGTACCGCGCCGTCGGCGCCGAGATCCTGCCGACCGCCGCCGATGTCTTCGCTAAAGCGGAAATGATCGTGAAGGTGAAAGAGCCGCAAGCGCCCGAAATCAAAATGCTCCGCCCGGGCCAGTTGCTCTTCACGTACCTGCACCTCGCCCCCGATCCCGAACAAACCGAAGGCCTCATCAAATCGGATTGCGTGGCGATCGCCTACGAGACAGTGACCGACGCGCGCGGCGGCCTGCCGCTCCTCGCGCCGATGTCGGAAGTCGCCGGCCGCATGTCGATCCAAGCCGGCGCCCATTGTTTAGAGATGGAGCAGGGCGGCCGCGGCATGTTGCTCGGCGGCGTCCCCGGCGTGCCGGCCGCGAAGGTCGTCATCATCGGCGGCGGCGTCGTGGGCGCGAACGCCGCGCGCATGGCGATGGGCCTTGAGGCTCACGTGACGATCCTCGACCGCAGCCTGCCGCGCCTCGCCGAACTCGACCAGCAATTCGGCGCGATGCTGAACACGGTGTTCTCGACCATCGACTCGATCGAAGAATATGTCCTCGGTGCCGACTTGGTGGTGGGCGCGGTGCTGCTGCCCGGCGCCGCCGCACCGAAGCTGATCAGCAAATCGCTGGTCGAGCGGATGAAGAAGGGCTCCGTCATCGTCGACGTCGCCATCGACCAAGGCGGCTGCTCCGAAACCTCGCACGCAACAACGCATGCACAGCCGACGTACAAAGTGGCCGACGTCGTCCACTATTGCGTCGCCAACATGCCGGGCGCTGTAGCCCGCACTTCGACCTTCGCGCTCAACAACGCAACGCTGCCCTTCACGATGGCGCTCGCCAACAAAGGGTACGCAAAAGCCTGCCGCGACAACCCGCATTTGATGGCAGGCCTCAACATCCACCGCGGCGCACTCACCTACGAAGCCGTGGCCCAATTCCAAAAGCGCGAATACACCCCCGCCGAACGCGCCCTGCCGCGCTGACATGACACACACGCCGACCTATCCTCCCCCGCTTTAGCGGGGGAGGGGGACCGCGTTAGCGGTGGAGGGGGCCGACACGCACTCCGGCACATCAGAAATACCGACGGCTTTGTACCTTCCGATCTTCGCTTGAGATTTCTGTCGGCACATCGCACGCGTCGTCCCCCTCTCCCGCTGAAGCGAGGGAGGAAAAGTGGACGCCTTCCGGATGAGGAGACCGCGACGAGCATGCCCGATTTCATTCTCTTCATGCACGACGACGCGGCGCCCGGTCCGCAGGACTGGGAGCCCTACTTCAAACGCCTGCGCGCCTCGGGCGCGTTCCAAGGCGGCAGCGCAATCGGCGGCGGCCTCTGCGCCCGCAAAGTCGGCACGTCCCCGCCCGTCAGCGCCCATCTCGGCGGCTACATCCGCATCACCGCGCAGAACCTCAGCGACGCTCAGACGTTCTTAAGCGGCAACCCCGTCTACGAAGCAGGCGGCACGGTCGAAATTCGGGAACTCCCGCACGGCGACTAAAGGAATGCGTGGCCATGCAGCTCCTCATCAATATCGATGTTGAAAGTCTCGATCGCGCCACCGCGTTCTACACAAGGGCGTTCGACCTGCGCATCGGCCGTCACTTCGGAGATTGGGTCGAACTCGTAGGCGGCACGTCGCCGATCTACCTCCTGCCCAAAGACGCCGGCACGCAACCCTCGACCTTCACGACCGACCGCCGCAGCTACAGCCGGCACTGGACGCCGCTGCATCTCGATTTCGTTGTCGACGATATCGAAGCGGCATTGGCCCGCGCCCTCGAAGCAGGCGCCAAGCAAGAAGCCGCTGTGTCGATGCACAAATGGGGCAAGCTCGCGCTCCTGGCGGATCCTTTCGGGAACGGCTTCTGCTTTGTGCAGTTCACAGGCCGCGGCTACGACGAGATCGCCGATTAGCCGCGCGACCTGTCGCCAACCTGCCGCGCGACTTGGTTTACGTAACGCCGCCACTTCCCTTTCGCCCGCGCCTCGCGCATCTTCGAAGCGGACGCTAAACCGGGGGTATGGCGTGAGGGGATTGCACATAGTCGCGCGTACAAGCGCTGTCGCTGCCGCGCTGCTGATCGCCGCCGCAGCGCACGCCGCGCCCGCGCCGCAAGCGGGCGGCGTTGCCATCGACATGACGCTCGACGCCGCGCGCACTGCAACGCCGACGATCGCCTGGCAGGAAGAAAAGTCCGCGCACACCGGAAAGACGCTGGCGATCTCGGCCGACGCGGCGTTCGTCCTGGACGGCCAGAGCTATCGCGTGAACCTTCGGCCGCTGAGCCACGGCGCCGCAACCATGCGCCTCACCGGCGAAGCGCAGGTCAAAAATCGCAAGGCCTGCCGCAAGCGCGTCGTCGCGCTCGCGTCGCACTTCAATGCGTATTTCGAAATGATCGCGCCCTTGCCATCGATGTCGAACGACGGCAACGATCACGAAATGCTGGACGCCGGCCGCAACGCCCGCGTGGACGAAATAGAAGTCGACGCCACGGACGCCATCCAATGGGGTGCCGGCCAACGCGCGACGAAGGACGATCCCTACGCGTTCGAGCTCACCGCCGATTACAACGATGAAGGAGTCGAGCCGAACTGCCGCATCGAAGCCATCGTCGAACTGATGCCGCCCGGCCGTCCGGTCATGGACACGCTCGATCCCGCCGGCCAAAAGCTGATCGCCAAACCGTCGGCGGCGACGATGCATTATTCGCTGGAGGGCGTCGATCTGCCGCCGCAGGGTCTGACGCTCGCCTATCGCTGCGCGGTCGAGCGGCCCACCGGCAAGCTGCACCATTGCGTCGCCGGCGACCGCGAACGTGCAGAGGCGCCGGTTGAACGCGCTGCCTTCAAGCGTCTCGCCGAAATGAAGCTCGACCCGGCCACCCTCGACCCGGACAGCGACCTCATGCTGCAAACGGTGATCACGATCAAACTGTCCCCGTCGGACCGCGTGAAGAACCCACCGAAGCTGACAATGTCGCCGGCACCGCCGCCGCTCACGCCGCGGCCCGTGCCCGTGTGGACGCGAGCGCCGACAAGTGCCGACCTAAGCCGCCACTATCCGACCGAGGCATTGAACAAGGATCTCCAGGCCCGCGTCTTCGCCACCTGCCGGATCGCGGAGGACTTGTCGCTCGCCTGCGCGCGCTTCGAAATCAATCCGCCGGAAAACACCATGTTCGAAGATGCGGCCCGGCGCATCCTCGCCCTCTATCGCGCAGGACCGAAACTGAAAGACGGTACAGACGCGGTGGGCGCCGTCGTACGAGTGCCGATCCGCTTCCAACTCGAAGACGCACCGCTGCCGCCCGCACCATCCGCGCAGCCTTAAGCCCAGGCCTGCAGCACCGCGCGCGACGTCGCCCGGTGAAAGCGCGCCAACTCGTCCGGCGCCATCGTTGCGCCCTCGATGAAGAGCACGATCGCGATCTTCGCGCCGCTCTTGGCGTTGGTCGCGAGCCCCGCGTCGTTGAAGACGCCGGTCGTGCCGGCGATCGTCCGGCTCATGCCGCCGCGATGCGCGAACGTCCAGCCGGGCAGCATCCCGCCCTTCAACCGGTCTTCGCCCGTCTTCGTGCGCCGCATCAGGTCCAGCACCATCATCGCAAACCGCGGCTGGATCAGATGCCCGGAGAGCAGCTTGAAGAACACTGTTGCGATCGCGCGCGGGCTCGCGGTGTCGCGCGGATCGCGCATGAAGCGGTCCAGCGCCTCGCGCTGCTTGACCTCGCCAAGCGCATCGACGGCCGCATCCAACTTGCGCGCTTCGACGAACGACGGATCGGCCGACAGCCCCAGCGTCTGAGGCAGCAGATCGCGCTCATACCGGTCGACGCGCAACCCCTCGATATCGAACGAACGGATCGCGCCTTGAATCTTCTCAGGCCCCCCGGCGAGCTTCATCAGCGCATCGGTCGCCGTGTTGTCGGCGTTGAGGAGCATGTGCTCGATCAACTGCTGTGCGGTGAACGCGGTTGACCGACGGCGCAACCGGTCCGCCAACGGCGACCGCCCCGGCGCAATGTCCGCCACGCCCAAGCGCGTGGTCGCCTCCAGCCGCGCTTCGCCCCGCTGCACCATGCGCAGATAGGCGACGGCGATAGGCAGCTTCGTCACGCTCTCCATCGGAAACAACTCGCCGCCGCGCACGAAAGCGGTTCGCCCCTTCAGCAGATCGACGGCGGCAAACCCGATGCGCAACCCCGCCTCATTGGCAAGCGCCGCAATCTTGATCTGCAGCGTCTGATCCGGCGCGCCCAGCAGCGCCACGTCCTGCGCGATCGGCGGCAACGTCTCGGCGCGCACAAGGGCAGGGGCCAGCGCCAAAGACGCCGCCCCCAACAACACCTGCCGCCGATCGACCGTCACGCGCATAGGCACTCCAATTCCGGCGCCACCATACAAGCGCCTCGCCCCAATTGCAGTGACGGATGACCGGGAACCCCACAGCCGAACTCTCGCCTGGTTGGGGAAAACGGCAGGGATCTCTCACTCCAAAACCTGTCATCCCGGACAAGCGAGCGGAGCGAGCGCGATCCGCGACCCAGGAGACTGGGCTCGGACTCTCCACTGATAGAATCTCAGCCCAGTCTCCTGGGTCCCGGGTCTGCGGAGCAGCACTGCGTGCTGCACCGCGCCCGGGATGACAGTGAGTGAGCGCTAAGGTGTCGCCGGCGCGGCCGGAGCTGCGGGGACAGGATAGAGCGACGACACGCGGCCCGAGAGCTGCAGCAGGTTCAAATTGTCCGCCTGGCTCTGCACGCGCACGCAGCGTCCCTTGTAGTTCTTGTTCTCGCACAAGACCCAGTCGCCGCCGCCCGAGATGGCGAGGCTCGCGATCTTATCGTCGAACTTGAGCGCTGCGAGATCCGGCGTCGCCGTCGCGATCGTCAAAGCCTGCCCTTTGAAGTTCGGCTGATCATAAACGACGACCGACGGCGCAGCCGGTGCAACGGCGGCCGACGGCGCAGCCGCGCGCGACTCCGCCGCGTAAGCAAAGCCGAGAAGAAGAATCCCGGCGCTCACCAAGATGCCGGCACCAGTGCGCGCGCCTGTGCCAACCCTGCGTGAAAACGTCATGTCGATCTCTCCTGCGTCATGAAACTCTGCGGAACTCATGTGTAGCGAAGGCGCGATCACGCGGCGCGTGAAATGTTTGTGATGTTGAACGCCTTGAAATGTGCGCATTCACACCCCCTGGCATATGCGTCAACTATCTGTAGTGCGGCCTGCGCCTATGTCGACAAACGCGCCGGCGTCCCCCAACCCAATTGGGGTCGGCGCATCGGTACCGAGTGGTTCGCAAGGGCCCTGCGTCCGGAAACCGAGCGGGCCCGTTGTCGGAAACGAGAACGGGCCTGCGTGTCTTAGGCTCCGTCGTCCGGCCGCACATGGGTCGGCGCCTTGTCGCAAAGCTGGCGCAGGCGTTCGATCTGGCGCACGTAGAGCGTCTTCGATTTCCGCTCCGCCACGCCGTCGCCGGCGAGATGCGAGAGCACACGCGCAACCGTCTCGCGCGTAGTTGAGGCCTGGCTCGCGATCTGCGCCTGCGTGGGCAACGGATAGATCAGCCACGACCCCTGCCGCACCGGATCCGGTTTCACCAGTTTCAGAAGTTCCGAATAGACGCGCTGATAAGCCGACAGCGTTGCCAGATCCATGATCCGGTCGTCGCTCGTCCGCACGATGCGCACGAGCTTTTCCATGATCACGAACGCGACCTTCGGATGCTGCTCGATGAGATCGCGAAATGCTTGCGGCGTGATCGACCCGAGCACGCAATCTTCGAGCGCGACGACGGTCGCCGACCGCGGCAGTCCGTCGATTGCCGCCATCTCGCCGAAGAACTCGCCAGGCCCCGCCACCGCATAAGCGACTTCGCGGCCTGACGGCGAGAAGTTTACGATCCGGCAGCGTCCGCGCGCCACGAAGAACAAGTCGTGCGAGTCCGAGTCGCGGTTGACGATGGGTTCGTTCGCATGCACGACCTTCCAGGTGCAGAGCCCTTCGATACGTGCGATCGCCGCGCGGTCGAGTGACGCCAGCATCTTGTTGCCGTTGAGCGTGAACTCCGCCCGCTGTACCTCGGCACTCGCCGCCATGCTGGTCCTCGTCATCTGCCCATGAGGGCCATGTTTCGATGAATGCGCACTGAATGGAAAGCCTTAATTTCTACCGGAGGGCGAGTTCAGATGGTCGCCCCGCCGTCGATAACCATCGTTTGCCCCGTCATGAAGGCGGCGGCTTTCGAGGCCAAGAACACGGCCGCGCCCGCGATCTCGTCCGCCTCGCCGATGCGCTTCAGGGGCGCGCCCGCGGTCGACCGTTCGAGGATCGCCGGATTGTCCCATAAAGCCTTCGCGAAGTCGGTCTTGATGAGCCCGGGCGCGATGCAGTTCGCCCGCACATTATGGACGCCGTATTCGACGGCAATATTACGCGCGAGCTGAAAGTCGGCCGCCTTCGAAATGCAGTACGCGCCCAGCACGGGCGACCCGCGCAAGCCGCCGATCGACGACACAATGATAATCGACCCGTCCTTACGCTCAACCATCTCGGGAATGACGAGATTGCACAACGTGTGGTTGGATTTGACGTTCGCCCCCATGATTTTGTCGAAGGCCTCGTCCGTGATCTGCGACATCGAGCCGAACACCGGATTGATCGCCGCGTTGCAGACCAGAACGTCGATGCGCCCCCACTTCGCGCGCGTCTTGCCGACAAGCTGCTCCAGCTGCTCACGCTGATTGATGTTGCACGGCACGGCATAGGCGACCTCTTTGCCTTTGCCCCAGCGCTGATTGATGTCGGCCGTGACCTTGTCGCAGACGTCCGCCTTGCGGCTTGAGACGACGACCTTCGCGCCATGCTCAGCCATGCGATGTGCGATCGCCTCGCCGATGCCTTTCGTCGAACCCGTGACGACGACGACTTTGTCCTTCAGATCGAACAGCTGCATGTGACCACGCGCTCCACAATGAGAAATTGAATAACCCGCTGCCAATTCGCGGATTGAGGGCGCGTTTTGAACAAGGTTTGAGCAAAAAGCAATGTTTCGCGCCCGCGCCTGGGGGCGAAGCGGTTCCACGTGACGGTCCGCACCTTGCCTGAAACCCCACCTTCGGCTTATCACGCCCGCGTCTCACACCCATGCGTTCCGTGCTTCCGCCGGACGACCCTGGGGTCTTGAAGGCCATAGAAGAGGAATCGATCCATGCGTAAAGCGATAGCCATCATCACAGCCGCCGCGTTTCTGCTCGGCGCCTGCCAGACGCAAGACCCCTACACCGGCGAACAGAAGACGAGCCATGCGACGCGCGGCGCTCTCTTCGGCGCGCTCGGCGGCGCCGCCATCGGCGCGCTGACCAACACCTCCAGCGGCAAGCAAGCGGCCCGCAACGCGCTCATCGGCGCGGGCGTCGGCGCCCTCATCGGCACCGCGGTCGGCGGCTACATGGACAAGCAGGAACAAGAGCTGCGCCATCGCCTGCGCGCCGCCGGCGTCTCGGTCGTCCGCAACGGCGATAACATCATGCTGGTCATGGCCAGCGACGTGACCTTCCCCGTCGACGGCGACCAGGTGAACCCGCAATTCTACCAGACGCTGGCCGCGGTCGGCGAAGTGCTGGCGGAGTTCAACAGGACGACGATCGAAGTGTCGGGCCACACGGACTCGACCGGCAAGGACAGCTACAACCAAGACCTGTCGCAGCGCCGCGCGCAGGCGGTGGCTTACATCCTCGCCCAGAACGGCGTGATGCCGCAGCGCATGTACGTCATCGGCATGGGCGAAAGCCGCCCGGTGGCCACGAACGCCACCCCCAACGGCCGCGCCAAAAACCGCCGCGTGGAAATCCAAATCATCCCGCTGACGTCGTAACCGACGAAGCAGGGTCCAAGCAGACCAACGCCGCCGGAGAAATCCGGCGGCGTTTTTCGTTTGCGGGTAATGCGGGTAATATGACACCCACCTAGGAAGCCGACATGGGTAAACGCTCAAAAACGGCCGGCGAGACGCTGCCAGCGGAGAAGCTCACGCTCGCCGACCTAGACCGTCACATCGCGATGCTGGAGCTGCGCTACCAAAGCAAGATCAACGCCTCGCTCAGAAAGTCCGCGTTCAAATATCTGGTGTGGTTGGAGGCAGAGCGCGAACGCATTCACAACATCCCAGCCCCCTCGCGCCGCTTCCCCCGCTAGCTGCCGGGATGACAGCGAGTGTCGCCAAACGCCATAGTCCGCGTGACGAACGACAGGAGCCCGCCCGTATGCGCCTGCAAGAAGCAGAGATCCGCGAAACCTTGACCCGCTACGCCGCCGCGTGGACGGCAGGCGACCTCGCCGCGATCGCCGCCAGGTATCATGACGCCTTCACGCTGCACTACGCGGGTCGCAACGCGTTGTCGGGCGATCACGTCGGCAAGGCCGCCGCACTCAAGACGCTGGGCGAGTTCGGCCGCCGCACCAAGCGCAAGCTTATCGAGGTCGTCGACATCATGGCGGGCCGCGAACACGGCGCCATCCTCGCGCGCGAACGCCTGACCGTCGACGGCGAGCCCGTCGATATCGAACGCGTCCTCATCTACACGGTGAAAGACGGCCTGCTGCACGAGTGCTGGATCTACGATGCCGACCAGTCGCTCATCGACCGCGCGATCGGCCTCGCATGACGGGCATAGCAAAACGCTTCGCGCTCGGCGCCGCCGTCGTCACGCTGCTGCTGGCCGTCGCGTTCATCGTCGTTCTCCTGAGCATCCCGAAGGTCTCGCCCGAAGCGATCCGCACCTCGGTCACGCGCACGCCCGAGCTCATCGAGCAAGCCTGGCAACTGCCGGCCGCTGCGGCGTTCGAGCGTCGCCTCACGTATCAGTCGAACCCCTCATTCTGCGGCCCCGCTAGCCTCGCCAACATCTTCCGCACGATCGGCGAACCGGCGACGACCGAAAGCGCCGTCCTCGAAGGCACGGGCAAGTGTTGGATTGGCGTCTGCCCAGTCGGCCTCACCCTCGACGAAGTGGCCGAAGTCGCGCGCATGCATACAAAGCGCAACGTCGCCATCCTGCGCGACCTGACGCTGGAAGAATTCCGCGAGCACATGCGAAACGTGAACGACCCCGCCCGCCGCTATCTGGTCAACTTCGACCGCAAGTCCATCTTCGCCGCCGGCGCCGGCCACCACTCGCCCATCGGCGGTTACCTGGAAGCGCGAGACCTCGTCTTCGTCCTCGACGTCAACGAAGACTTCGGCCCCTGGCTCATCGAAACCCCGCGCCTGTACGCCGCCATGAACACCATGGACGGCGACAAGAAGCGCGGCCTGCTGCTGATCGAATAGCGCGAACTACCTGAGCGCCCCTTCGATCGCTTGCTTCAACTCCGGCGCGTCGGGTTCGGTGCGGGAGCCGAACGTACCGACGATCTTGCCGTCCTTGCCGATCAGGTATTTGTGAAAATTCCACTTCGGCACCGCGGCTTCGCCCAACTCTTTCGCGACCCATTGATAAAGCGGATGCGCGCCCGCTCCCGTCACCGGCTGCTTCGTCGTGAGTGGAAAGTCGACGCCATACCGCACTTCGCAGAACTCTTGGATCTCTTCCTCGCTGCCCGGCTCCTGCGCGCCGAAGTCGTTCGACGGCACGCCCAACACCACCAGCCCCTTGTCCTTGTACGTCTGCCACAGAGCCTCGAGCCCTTTGTACTGCGGTGTCAGTCCGCACTTGCTGGCGGTGTTCACGACCAGCACGGCCTTGCCCTTGAACGTACTCAAGGGCAGCGGCTTGCCTTCGATCGACGTGAAGGAAAAGGAATGCGCATTCGTCATCGGACCCTCCAAGTTTGCCCGTCTTTATAGACCGAACCGTCCGCCATTGGTTAAGGCCTCGGTAACCTTTGGGGCCAACAGTGGGAACTTGAGGGCGAATCACCGGGGAAATCCAAGCCGCATGCCGCGCGTGAGTCAGATATTGGTGCCCATGGTGGCGCTGCTGGCGGGCATTGTCATCGCGGGCGTGCTTTACCGCGTCGGCGCGACCAACGCAGTCGGCGCGTTTCTGACGGTGGGGTTTATCACCATCGTCGCCTCTTACTGCGACCTCATCCTCGACCGGCTCTCCGAGCGCGACCGCATCAACAACGCCTTCGACGACATGGTCTCGACGCAAAACCGCCTGCGCGCCGAAGCCGACGTCGCCCGCCGCGCCATCGTCGAACTCAAACTGCACGTCGACGACAAGATCTCCACCCGCAACGACCGCGTGGTGACGGAAGTGAAGGTACTGGAGTCGCTGGTCCGCAACCTCGCCGACGGCATCGCGACCAAGGCCTCCGCCTACGCGCCTGACGAAAACGAAATCCAGCTGCGTCCGTCGCGCAAAGGCCCCTCGCGCATCGCCGAGGACGCGCCCGATGACGCGATGCTCGAACTCATCCGCCGCTCGCTCGAAGAAAACCGCGTCGACGTCTACATGCAGCCGGTGGTCAGCCTGCCGCAACGCCGCGTCCGCTTCTACGAAGCCCTCTCGCGCCTGCGCACGGAGGACGGCACGCTCATCATGCCGTCGCAGTACATCCGCATTGCCGAACCCGCGGGCCTGATGTCCGCCGTCGACAACGTCCTTCTGTTCCGCTGCATCCAAGTCCTCAGGTCATGGAGCCAGCGCAGCAAAGACATCGCCGTCTTCTGCAACTTGAGCCACGAAAGCCTGGCCGACGAAGGCTTCTTCAGCCAGTTCGTCGAGTTCATGCAGCAGAACAGCGAACTGTCGTCGATGCTGATCTTCGAAATCGCTCAATCGACGTTCGCCAAATGCGGCCCCGTCGAAGACGCGAACCTGTCCAGCCTCGCCGACCTCGGCTTCACCTTCTCGATGGACAAGGTCACAACCCTCGACATCGACTTCGCACTCGCCCGCCAACGCCAAGTCCGGCACTTCAAAGTCCCGACGCGCCTGCTGCTCGGCGACCCGGCAAAGGCCGGCTCCCGCGTTCACCCGGCCGACCTGAAAGAACTACTCGCCCGCTTCGGCCTCAACCTGATCGCCGAACGCGTCGAGCAAGAAAAAGACGTGGTGGACCTCTTGGACTACAACGTCGACTACGGGCAAGGCTTCCTCTTCGGCGAACCCAAACCCATCCGCGAGGCGCTAAGCGACCAAGGCCTGCCCCGTTCCGTCGCTCCGGCAGTGCCCATGCGCCCTAGAGCGGTCAGCTAAGCGTAGGCGGACCACCCGCGACCTCTCGCCTTGAGGGCTAAAGCAACAACACCGCCGACAGTGCGCCCACGCTCGCAAGCGTCAGCCCGGCGAACAGCACCAGCATCGTTTGCGAAGCGGCGACCGGCATCGCGATCACGCGTGGCGGCGCAACCGGCATCGGGACAAGACGAGGGGCAGGGGCGTCCACAACCACCTCGCACGGCGCAATCAACCGGTACCCGCGCTTCGTGATCGTCTCGATGTAGGTCGGCGCGCGGGCGTCGTCGCCGAACGCGCGGCGCAATTGGCAGATCACCATTGCCACCGAATGATCGCTGACCGCAAGTCGCCCCCACACGGCCTCGATCAGCTCGTCCTTCTTAACGACCTGACCCGCTTGCGCACAGAGCAGCACCAGCGTCTCCATCGCGCGCCGCTCCAATTTGTGCTGTACGCCGTCGCCGATCAGCATGTCGCTGTCGCTGCAAGCGGTGTAAGCGCCAATTCGCCACTTCATCGCTGTCGCCTCGGTTCCCAATGCGAAGCCGAGCCCCAACTTCGCCTCTTCAATAAAATATAAAGTCCGCTAAATCACAACGTTTCAGGACATCCTCTCACGCGCTCGTGAGCGACAGTTTTGATGACGTCGTGAATCTGCGCCAGTGGTCGCGAAAACTGGATCGGCAAGATTTCGTCAACTGGGTCGCGATCTGGACGGATCAAAACCACAAATCTGGAACGTCAAAAAATTTGAGCAAAACTTGAACGCGAACTGACAACTCCCGGACGACTCTCACCGGCTGCTTAACGCACGCTCGTTTCAGTTGAAGGGGGAATGCGTCGCTATGAGCGAAGCCGGACACACCATGATCAATCACGCCGCCGTGAGCGCACGCGAGAGCGTCGCGCCGGTGGCCGCCTATGTCGGCCTGCAGATGTTCGACAACAACCCGACCGCGATGCTCATCACGCGAGGGCGCGCGATCGATCGCTCGAATCCAGCCGCCGCCGCGTTGCTCGAGGCGCGCCGCCCCGTCGCGGTTAGCGCCGGCCGCCTGCGCTTCGAAGACACGCGAGCGCAGAACGCCTTCGAAGCACTCTCCCGCGCCGACCAGAACGCGGACGCCCGCCGCACCTACGCCTTCGTGGTGGAAGGCGAGGGCGGCCGCACGTTTATCGCGCAACTCTCGCTCGCCAGGCCCGTCCCCGACGCGACAGCCTCGGTCGTGGTCGCGCTCACGCCATTCTCCGGCGCCTCGCAATCGCGCGAAGCGATGCTCTCGGGCTTCACGGAACTCACGCCGACCGAACGCACCATCTTCGCCGCCTTCGTCGACGGCGACGACATCCAGGCGATCGCGACCCGCATGGACCGCAGCGTCGAGACGGTGCGCTGGCACGTGCGCAACCTCTTCACAAAGCTCGGCGTGAATTCGCAAGCCGACCTCGCGCGCCTTGGCGCCTTGCTCCTCCCCATTTGAGCCGGAACCAGCCCATGAGCACCGCCCGCAACCTCGCCTTTGAACCCGAACTCCTCGACCAGCTGGTCGCCGGCCGCGACGCCCGCGCCGTGTTCGAACGCAACGGCATTCTGGACAAGCTGCGCATTGCACTAACCGAACGCTTCCGCGAGGCCGAGGAACCGGCGCCGAGACCGCTGGACCTCGAACGCGCCGGCGACGTGTCGCGCCTGCAGTTACGCTTCCCCGACTTGGGCGAACGCATGATCTCGCTCCACGCCAAAGGCTATCCGCCCGCGGAAATTCAGCGCCGCCTTTCGATGTTCGCCGGAGAGCCTGTGCCGATGTCGGTGATCGCGACGCTGCTGTCCGATCTACGCCGCGAAGCGCTTGACTGGCAAAGCCGCGCGCTCGAACCCAGCTACCCGATCATCGTCTTCGAGCGTCTGCGGGTGAAATGGCGCGACGGCGCGTCGGCTCGCAACCGCGTATGTCACTTCGCCCTCGGCTTCCAAAGTCATGGCCCCAAGGAAGTGCTCGGCCTCTGGTTCGAAGGCGACAACGAACGCACGTTCTGGAGCGATGTCCTCGCCGACCTGAAACAACGCGGCGTAATCGACGTCCTTTATTTCATCGGCTCAAGCCCGCAGTTGGCGGCCGCGCGCGTAACCGCGTTTCCGTCCGCGCACACGCTGCCCAGTGTCGGCGACTACGTGCGCCAATCCCTCGAACTGGCCGTCACCAAAGACCGCTCGTCGCTCGGCACCGCCCTGCGCGCCATTCACGGCGCCCGAAACGCGCAAGACGCGCTCACCAACCTGCTGCGCTTCGAAACCGACCGCTTCGGCCAAAAATATCCGGCCATCGCCCCGCTCTGGCATCGCCACTGGGCCGAACTCGCGCCGTTTTTCGACGTGCCCTTGGAGATCCGTCGCGTAATGGCCTCGACCTACGCCGCCGACGCGCTCCGTCGCGGCTACGCGCGCACGCTTCGCGGCCACGGTCATATGACCTCCACCGACGACGCGACCGCGCTCATGTACTTGGTCGTGCGCGAGTCCCTGCGCAAATGGCGCCGCCCGCAACGCGAATGGCACGCTGCGAAAACGCAACTCGCGATGCTCTTCCCCGAACGCTTCGTGGCGAATTAGAGAATACGACGCACCCAGACGATCGTCGAAATGCAAGCAATCTGGCCGCCAAGCGACGCGGCCGGATCGAAATCCCGTGAGCGTTGCTCGCCATAGTTGCCCCCACGCATCACATCGCGCGCGAACAGCATCATCCCATCCAGATTCGAACATGCGCCCCTCCAACTGCGGGGGGCGTGTGGATTGCGACGGCGGGATAACAACCTACGAAGCGCAAAGGGGGGAACACCTTTGCCGGGTGTGTGTACTTTTTCTGAGGGGGCTGCAAGTGAACGGTGAAGCAAGAAAAACGCTGAAATCTGTGTTGATGGCGGGTGCAGCGGTGGCGACGATCGTGAGTATCGCGCCGGCCTATGCGCAAGACGAAGCGGTCGAAAAGGTCGTCGTGACCGGCTCGCGCATTCCGCAAAAGGGCCTGACATCCACGTCGCCCGTCTCGACCATCTCGAACACGGAAGCGAAACTGCAGGGCGCTAACAGCGCCGAAACGCTGCTCAACAGCATGCCGCAGGTGATCGCGAACCAGGGTTCGGAAGTGTCGAACGGTTCGTCCGGCACCTCGACGCTCGACCTTCGCGGCCTCGGTCCTCAGCGCACACTGGTCCTTGTCAATGGCCGGCGCATGCAGCCCGCCAACATTCTCTCGCCCACGCCGGACTTGAACACGATCCCGATCGCCATGATCGAGCGCGTTGAAGTCCTCACCGGCGGCGCTTCGGCCGTGTACGGCGCCGACGCCGTCGCCGGCGTCGTGAACTTCATCTATCGCAAGAATTTCGAAGGCATCGAATTCGGTGGCCAGTACTCGTTCTACGACCACGAGAACGACAATGCGAAGATGCGTGGGCTGATCAGCGCCGCCGGCTTCCAAAACGCCGACAAGCACGTTGACGACGGCCGCACCGTGAGCCTCTGGGGCATCATGGGCGCGAACATGGAAGGCGGCCGCGGCAACGTCACGGCCTACCTCCAATACCGCAATGCCGAAACCCTGCTGCAAGACCAACGCGATATCTCGGCCTGTTCGTTGAACGGCTTCGGCAACACGCATGTGTGTGGCGGCTCGTCGAACCGTCCGACCGGCCGCTTCACCTTGCTCGGCGGCTCGGGCACGCAGTACACCGTCAACACGGCCGTCCCCGGCACGATGCGTCCGGCCGCCGGCGCCGCGGATGCCTTCAACTTCGCGCCGCAAAACTTCCTGATGCGTCCCGACGATCGATATGTGCTGGGCGCGCAGGCGAACTATCAGCTCGCCGACGACCTCGAAGTCTACGCCGAAACGTCGTTCCACAACGACAAGACGGTCGCGCAGATCGCTGCCTCGGGCTTCTTCGCCGGCTCCGGTCCGCTGGATGGTTCGTACCTCTTGAACTGCGACAACCCCTTCCTGCAAACGGGCGGCGTCGAGTCGGGCGCGAACGTCACGCCGTTCAATGCGTTGTGTAACGACGCACTGAACCCGCTGGGCTCGACGGGCACGGCGACGGTCAACATCGGCCGCCGCTTCTCGGAAAACCCGCTCGGCCGCCAAGACGACTTCGAGTCGTCGAGCTATCGCCTCGTCGCCGGCGCGCGCGGTCAGATCGAAGATTGGGATTATGACGTGTACGCGCAGTACGGCACCACGTCGACGCCGCGCTCGTATCTCAACGACGCCTCGCGCACGCGCACGCAACGCGCAATCGTCGTCGTCACCGATCCGCGGCCCTTGTCGCCGACCTTCGGCCAACCGATTTGCCAATCGGTCCTCGACGGTTCGGACCTGAACTGCGTTCCCGCGAACATCTTCAACACCGGCACGCTCACGGTTCCCTCGATCCTCTACATGAGCGCGACGGGCCTGCAGAAGACGGTGACCGAAGAACAGGTGGTCAGCGCCTCGACGAACGGCGAACTCGGCATCGGCTCGCCCTGGGCGACCGACTCTCTGTCCGCGGCTTTCGGCGGTGAGTACCGGTTCTCGTCGTTGAAGCACACCAGCGACGACGTCTTCCAGGCCGGCGACTTGCTGGGCCAAGGCGGCGCCGTTCCGAACGTCAGCGGCCACTACGACGTCTGGGAAGCCTTCGCCGAACTCCAAGTCCCGCTCGTCCAGGACGCGCCCTTCGCCAAGGTGATCGAGATCAACGGCGGTTACCGCATCTCGGACTACGACAACGCCGGGATTACGCACACCTATAAATACGGCGGCTCGTGGATGCCGACGGACGACCTGCGTATCCGCGGTTCGTTCCAACATGCGGTGCGCGCGCCGAACGTGCTCGAACTCTTCACGCCGCTGGCCCAAGGCCTCTTCGCCGGCGCCGACCCGTGTTCGCTCACCTCAAGCAGCGGACCGGCGTTCTACAACGCGGCTCAGTGCGCCAACACCGGCCTCACGGCCGCGCAATACGCACTGTTCACCGCCTCGCCCGCCTTCCAATGTCCGGCGGCGCAGTGCTCCGGCACGTTTGGCGGCAACCCGAACCTGAAGCCCGAAACCGCCGACACCAAGTCCTTCGGCGTCGTGCTGACGCCGACCTTCCTGAAAGGCTTCAACGCGACCGTCGACTACTACGACATCGAGATCACCGACACGATCCGCGTGATCAACCAGCCGGTCGCTCTCGGCAACTGCGCCGTCACAGGCAATCCGTTCGCGTGTAGCTTGATCAACCGCACGCCCGGCACCGGCAGCCTGTCGAACAGCACGACATTGGGCGCGGGCGTCAACAGCGTCACGCGCAACTCCGGTACGCAAACGGCCAGCGGCGTCGACGTCGAAGTCAACTACCGCTTCGACCTCGACTCTGTGTGGCTGGAAGGCGCCGGCGGCTTGAGCTTCGGCTTCATCGGCAGCTACCTCGAATCGTTCGAGACCAACTTCGGTCCGGGCTTCGACACGTACGACTGCAAAGCCCAGTTCGGCATCATCTGCGGCAACCCCGCGCCCGAGTGGAAGCACCGCTTGCGCACGACATGGCAGACGCCCTTCGAGGTCGATCTCTCGCTCGCGTGGCGTCACATGGGCGAGGCGTTCCTCGACATCAACGACGGCAACGACGCGACGTACCGGCTGATCTGCAACGGTTCATGCGGCAGCTTGATCGACAACCGCGTGAAGTCGTTCGACTACCTCGACGTCTCGTTCAACTGGGCGGTGTCTGACCACATCACCTTCCAGGGCGGCATCAACAACCTGCTCGACCGCGATCCGCCGGTGTTCGACGGCAACGTGTTCGGCGTCTCGGCGCCGCCGTTCGGCAACGGCAACACCTTCCCGGTGATCTACGACTCACTGGGCCGTGAGGTGTTCCTGACGATGACGACGCGCTTCTAACAAACGCGCAGCGCAAACCAAGCGGCGGTCTCCAGCGGAGCCCGCCGTTTTCATTTCAGAAAGTGGCACGCGCGCGAAGGGTGGAACTGGCTCTGGCGGTTCCCTCATGGGTCTGTGACCTTGAACGCTTCATCAAGGACGCATCCATGCGCAAGCTCATACCGCGTTCGTTCGCCGCATCCTTGGCGCTGTTCGTGCTGCTCGCCGAGCCAGCCTTCGCCGACAACCCGCAGCCGCCGCAAAGCGCGCCGGCAGAGTCCGCACCGCCTGCAGCAGGAAGCGCCCCGCCGCCCGGTTCGGCCGAGGAGATGATCTGCAAGGTGCGCTCCGAACCTGCGATCGGAACGAAGATCAACAAGAAGATCAAAATTTGCCGCACGCGCCGCGAATGGGATGAAGAAAAGCGCATAGGACAGGGCACGGCTGAGAGAGTGCAGAAATCCGGCGGCGGCCAAAGCGGCCTCTTGCCGATGGGACCAGCGGGCCGCGGCGACGGCAGGAGCAACTGATACGCCCGCATTGACGCAGGCCGCGCGATCTGTCACTTCGCGCGGCCCATGCCTCAGCCACCGATCATTGCAGGCCTGTCCGAACTCGCGCCCCGCTACGACGCGCTGCTCTGCGACGTGTGGGGCGTGATTCACAACGGCCGCGAAGCCTTCCCGGGCGTTGTCGACTGCCTGAAGACATACCGCAAGCAAGGCGTCGTCCTGCTGCTCTCGAACGCTCCGCGCCCGTCGCCGCCGATCCGCGAGCAGCTGACAAGCCTCGGCGTTCCGCCCGACGCCTATGATACAATTGTGACCTCCGGCGACCTCACGCGCCGCCTCCTCGAAGAAAAGTCAGCGCACGGAACATTCAAAGTCCATCACGTCGGCCCCGACCGTGACCTGCCGCTTTTTGAGCACCTGAACGTCGCCCGCGTGCCCCTTGCCGAAGCGCAAGCCATCGTCTGCACCGGCCCCTTCGACGACAACAAGGAAGGCCCCGGGGACTACCGTGACTACTGGAAGCCGGCACTCGCCCGCGGCATGCCATTCTACTGCGCAAACCCGGACCTCATTGTTCAGCGCGGCGACCAAGTCATCTACTGCGCGGGCGCGCTCGCCCAAGACTACGAACGCCAAGGCGGCGATGTTCTCTACCTCGGCAAACCCCACGCACCGGTCTACGACTTCGTCGAGGCGCGCCTGAAGGACCTCGGCCGTCCAATCCCCCGCACAAAATGGCTCGCCATCGGCGACGGACTCAAAACCGACATCAAAGGCGCCACCGGCGCGAACCTCGCAGTTCTCCTGATCACCGGCGGCATCCACGAAGCCGAACTCTCCGACACGGCCGCGCGCCCCGATCCGGCAAAGATTACAGCCGTACTGAACGCCGCCTCGCTCAAGGCCACGGCGGCGATGCGCCGTTTGGTGTGGTGAGGACAAGACGTTTCAACCGCTTGTGACCGCGCACGCGCGTCGATAGATTGCGCCTCGACCCACCCATTTGAATGGCATGAAAGGGACCGGCATGACGGCCAATGGCTATTTCATCGAAGATCTGACGATCGGCCTATCGGCCTCCTACGGCAAGACGATCTCGGAGGCTGACATCGTTCTGTTCGCGGGCGTCTCGGGCGACACGAACCCCGTCCACCTCGACCAAACCTTCGCCGAGAAGACGCCCTTCAAGACGCGCATCGCCCACGGTATGCTCTCGGCCGGCTTCATCTCGACGGTGATCGGGACAAAGCTCCCCGGCCCCGGCGCCATCTACATGAGCCAGACGCTGCGCTTCAAAGCCCCGGTCAAGATCGGCGACACGGTGACCGCGACCTGCACGGTCACCGAGATCATCCCGGAAAAGAAGCGCGCCGTTCTCCAAACAATCTGCAAAGTCGGCGACACCGTGGTCATCGAGGGTGAGGCCCTGATCATGGTCCCCTCGCGCGGCAAGTAAGAGCGGCCGCGCCGGAACCCCGATGCAAGTCTTCCGGCACTACGAACAATTGCCGACGATCGCGCGCGGCGCGGCCGTCGCGATCGGCAATTTCGACGGCGTCCACCGCGGCCATCAGGCTCTGATCGCGCATACGAAAACGCATGGCGACAAGCTCGGCGTGCTGGTCTTCGAACCTCACCCGCAAGAATTCTTCAAGCCGGGCGGCGATCGATTCCGCCTGACCCCGTTCCGAGCCAAAGCCAGATTGCTCGAACACTACGGCGCCGACATTCTCTATGCGCTCCACTTCGACGCCGCGCTCGCATCGCTGACGGCCGAAGAGTTCATCGCCAAAGTCCTCGTCGAAGGCATGGGCGTTAAGCACATCGTCGTCGGCGCCGACTTCCAGTTCGGCAAAGGACGCGGCGGCAACGTCGATCTGCTGAAGTCACGCGGCAAGGAACACGGCTTCGGCGTGACCGTCTTCGACGCCGTCGGTACTCCTGACGATCCAAAGATCTCATCGACCCGCATCCGCGAAGCCCTGCGCGCCGGCAAGCCTGACGCGGCGGCGCGCTACCTCGGCCACTGGTGGACGGTGGAGGGCAGGGTAGCCCCCGGCGACAAACGCGGCCGCACCATCGGCTTCCCGACCGCGAACGTCTCGCTCGAGGGCTATCTGGAACCCGCACTCGGCGTGTACGCCGTGCGCGTCGAAATCGCAGGCAAGATGTACGACGGCGTCGCCAACTTCGGCCGCCGCCCCACCTTCGATAAAAAGGACGTCCTGCTCGAAGTCCACATCTTCGACTTCGCGCAAGACATCTACGGCCAACAAATCATCGTCGCCTTCATTGCCTACCTTCGCCCGGAGATGAAGTTCACCGGCCTCGACGCGCTCAAAGCGCAAATCGCCGCCGACAGCGAAACCGCCAAGCGCTTGCTCAAGGCGACGCCGGCCCACCCGCCCGCGCTCTGAAACCATCGTTTAGCTTCGCAAAGGCGCACTTGCCAATGCACCTTGGCTTCGGCACTATGATGACCGGTCTACATAGAGCCGGACCATGCCCGCCCCACGAGCCCATCGCGAACGCCTCGTCGAAGCCAGCGCCGATCTGATTCAGCGCAAGGGCTACCACTCGACCGGCCTCGCCGAGATCTTGACTGCCAGCGGCGCGCCGCGCGGCTCGCTCTATCACTATTTCCCGGGCGGCAAGGAAGACCTGGCGTGCGAGGCCATCGCGCTCTCCGCAGCCAAAGTCATGCAAACGCTCGCGACGGTGACGAAAGGCGCGCGCTCGCCAACGACCGCGCTCAACAAGATCGCCGACCATTTCGCGGGACAACTCACCGCCTCGAATTTCGAGAAAGGCTGTCCCGTCGCGACCATCACCCTCGAACTCGCGGGCGACAGCACACGCATCCAGGAAGCCTGCGCCGCCGCCTACGCCGCCTGGCAAGCGGGCATCGAAGCGATGCTCGTCCGAGCCGGCATCGTGGGCGCCAAACCGCTCGCCGAAACGCTGCTCATGACGCTCGAGGGCGCGTTGCTTCTGTCGCGCGCACGCCGCGACTGCGCGCCCTTGCGCCTCTTCAAACGCCACGCCGCCCAGTTGCTCGGAGACGCCAGATGATCCGCCGCCTTCTCTACGCCACCGCAACGCTCATCGTGCTTGGCGTCATATTCTTCTCGCCCTCGATCGCCGAGTGCACGCTTGCGAACACCGACAGCGCGCCGCCATCGGCCGACCAGTTGCTCCCACCCGCGGTCCCGTCGCAAGTCCGCGTCTCGATCCTGAAGACGGGCCACACCAGCGCCCCCGAAATCTTCACCTATGCTTGCGGCTCGCTCTTCCGCCGCGTCGGCATGAACCACATGGCGGTCCTGATCGAACACCCGCAAGGCAACATGCTGTTCGACACGGGTCTCGGCCGCAACGTCGATGCGCAGGTCGCCGCCGATATGACATGGTGGGCGAAGATCCTCTTCCGCTATGAAAAAGACACGCCCGCGCGCGATCAATTGGATGCCGCCGGCATCCCGCCGCCGCGTTTTATCGCGCTCTCGCACGCCCACTGGGACCACGCCAGCGCCCTCGTCGACTTCCCCGAAGCCCAAGTCCTCGTCGCCGCGCCCGAGAAAACCTTCATGGCGACCCCAAACCGCGCCGTTCTGCCATCGCAAGTATCGAGCAACACGATCCACTGGCGCGACGTCGCCTTCGAAAACAAACCCTACGCCGGGTTCGCGCAAAGCGCCGACATCTACGGCGACGGCACGGCGATTCTCGTGCCGCTCTTCGGGCACACACCGGGTTCGCTCGGCTTGTTCGTGACGACAAGCACAGGCAATCGCTATCTTTTTATCGGCGACGCCGTCTGGCGCCGCGCCGCACTGCTCAGTGCCCGCCCAAAATTCTGGATGATGAGCGCCATAGTCGATAACGATGCCGAAGCGACCGAAGCGACGCTCCGCCAAATCGCCGCCGTCATGAAAGCCAACCCCGGCCTCGCCGTCGTCCCCGCCCACGACGCCGAAGCCCACGACGAAATCGGCTACTTCCCCAACCGCACGCAGTGATCACCAAGTCTCGACCCAAGGTCGTACATCCAACTCATGCGTCCACGCGCTGCGCTGCTGCGTGTGCAAGGTCCAGTAGTTCTCCGCGATCGCATCCGGATCGAGCAACCCGTCCGGCCCCCGCTGATCCCTCAACGTCGGGATCAGTGTGTTCACCCGTTCCCCGTCGATCGCCCCGTCGACGACGACATGCGCAACATGAATCCCTTTCGGCCCAAACTCCCGCGCCGCCGATTGCGCCACCGCGCGCAACGCCGCCTTGGCCGAAGCAAAGCCGACGAAGTTCGCCCGGCCGCGCAACGACGCGCTCGCGCCCGTGAAGATCAACGTCCCCTTCGCCCGTGGCAACATCGTGCGGATTGCAGCTTGCCCGAAGTAAAGCCCGGCCAACGCGTTCACGCGCCAAAATTCCTCGAACCGTTTCCCGTCGATATCCAGAAACCCGCCCGGCCAATTGCCGCCCGCATTGAACACCGCGACCTCCACCGGCGCAGCTGCTTCGGCGGCGGCGACAACGCGCGCGACGGTCGTCTGATCGGTCACGTCGCCGACAATGCCGTCGACGACGGCGCCCGCGCCGCGCATTTCGGCGACGCTGGCGTTCAACTTCTCCGCATTGCGTCCCAGCACTGTGAGCCGAAACCCTTCGCGCGCAAACCGCCGCGCGATGGCGGCGCCCAACCCGCGCGCAGGTCCAACGCCGGCAACAACAGCCGACTTGTTCGCCGTCATGCAAAAACCTCCTTCAAGAACGACAGCATCGCTTCCGATGATCGCTTGTGCGCATTTTCGTTGTAAGCGATGCCGCGCTCCGGCGCGTGAACCCCGACGGCAGTGAACGCATGCATCGCGTTGCCATAGGCGTGCAGCTGCCAATCCGCCTTCGCCGCCGTTAGCTCCTGCGACAGCGCGAGAACGTCCTTGGGCGGCGCCATCGGATCATCCCATCCGTGCAGCACCAATACCTTCGCCTTGATCGGCGCAGGTGCCAACCCTGTCGGCGGAAAGATGCCGTGCACGCTCACGACGCCACGCACGTCGCTCGTGCCCGACCGCGCAACGTCCAGCGCACACAGCCCGCCGAAGCAATAACCCATCACCGCGATGCGCGACGCGTCGACCGACGGATGCGCCTTCGCCGCCGCTACGGCCGCAAGCAACCGCTGCCGCAGCTTCGCTCGGTCGTTCAGATACGGCCCCATCAGCGCACTGTTGTCGCCCATCGGCTCGCCCCTCACGCCCCTGCCATAGACGTCGATCGCAAAGCCGACGTAACCCAACCGCGCCAGTTCGTCGGCCTTCGCGCGTTCGTGATCGGTCACCCCCGCCCATTGATGTGCGATCAAGACGCAAGGTCTCTTGCCGGCAACCGCCGCAACGTAACCTTCGCAAGCGACCGATCCGTCCTCGTAGTGAAAAGTCTCTCCACGCATTCGCGCTTCTCATCCAGGTTGTTGTGATTGAGTGTAGGATGCAAAAGCCCGCCACGATTGACAACGCCGCTTCGTCCGGGCATCGCTCAAGTGTGAACGTTGGGGTCCGCACAATACAACTCAGCGAGAGACTTGACCCCATGACCGCCGTTTCCTCGCAGCAGAGCAGGTACCATCCCACGATAATCGCCCTACACTGGGGCGTGCTCCTCCTCATGATCGGCGTTTACGCCAGCATGGAACTACGCGGATACTGGCCCCGCGGCAGCAACCTGCGCGAAGGCTTGAAGCTCGTGCACTACTCGTTGGGCCTGACGGTGTTCGCGCTCGTCATAGCGCGCATCGTCATACGCCTGCGAACCACGACGCCTGCGGTCACACCGCCGCTGTCACCTCTGCTGAAACTCGGCGCGACCGGCGCCCACCTCGCGCTCTACGCCTTCATGATCGCCATGCCGCTCCTCGGTTGGGCGACGCTCAGCGCCGAAGGCAAATCGATCATCTTTTTCGGCATCCCGATCTTTCCGATCGCGCCGGTGAGCGAAACCCTCACCGAATTCTTCGAGGAAACGCACGAACTCATCGGCGACATCGGTTACTTTCTCATCGGCGCCCACGCCGCCGCCGCCCTCTACCACCACTATATCCGCCGCGACGACACGCTGACCCGCATGTTGCCGGACCCGCGCAAAGGCGCTAACCCGCCGCTTTGACCGCCCCGCGCGCCTTTGCTAAACCCCCGTTTGCCTCCCGGCGCATCGTGCTTCGGCGGGCGACGTTACAGCCACAAGCCCTGTGAAGCCTTCGGCGAAGCAGGGTGGGTCCCGAGGGGGATGGCAATGGAAAGCGCAATGACACTCTTGTCGACGAAGACGGCACGAATTAGCGGCGCGATTGCCTGACCGCATCGCTGCAAGCCCGCGCACGCGCGGCACCTCCTAATTCGAATCAACCGCACTCGAGAGAGAATCCACATGACAACGACCGACGAACCGACCGCGCCCGCGCGCGAGTACAAAGACACGCTGTTCCTGCCCGACACGGATTTCCCGATGAAGGCAGGTCTCCCGAAAGCTGAGCCCGAATGGCTCGCCTGGTGGGACAAGATCGGCTTCTACAAGCGCCTGCGCGAGACCGCGAAGGGCCGCCCGAGATTCATCTTCCACGACGGCCCGCCCTACGCGAACGGCAACATCCATCTCGGCACCGGCATGAACAAGATCCTGAAGGATTTCGTCGTGCGCAGCCAAGGCATGCTCGGCAAAGACACGCCCTACGTCCACGGCTGGGACTGCCATGGCCTGCCCATCGAATGGAAGGTCGAGGAAAAGTATCGCAAGGAAGGCAAGGACAAAGACCAGGTCCCGCTGATCGAATTCCGCCAGGAGTGTCGCGACTTCGCGAACCACTGGCTGAACGTACAGCGCGCTGAGTTCAAACGCCTCGGCGCCACCGGCGACTGGGAAAACCCCTACACGACGATGGCGCCCGCCAGCGAAGCCATCATCGTCGCCGAAATCCAAAAGTTCGTCATGAACGGCGCGCTCTATCGCGGCTCAAAGCCCGTGATGTGGTCCGTCGTCGAAAAGACCGCGCTCGCCGAAGCCGAAGTCGAATACCACGAGAAACTCTCGCCCACGATCTTCGTGAAATTCCCCGTGCGCCCCGAAACGGCGAAGGGAAAGCCCGAAGGCGTCGCGCAGGCGAAGATCGTCATCTGGACGACGACCCCGTGGACGATGCCCGGCAATCGCGCGATCTGCTATTCGCCGAAAATCTCTTACGGCCTCTATCGCGTCACCGCGATGGGCGAGGGCACAGGCGCGGCCGTCGGTGAATGCCTCATCCTCGCCGACACGCTCGCCGAAACCGCGAAGGGCGCCGCAAAGATCGAAGCCTGGGACCGCGTCGCCGACGTCGATCCCTCAGGCCTCGTCTGCTCGCACCCGTTCCACGGCCACGGCTACGACTTCCCCGTCCCATTGTTCGCCGGTGAACACGTCACCGACGACACCGGCACCGGCTTCGTCCACACGGCGCCCGGTCACGGCGAAGAAGACTTCGACATCTGGATGCAGCACCCGGAAGCGCATCCGAAGGAAGGCCCGCCGATCCCCTTCACGGTTTCGGAAGACGGCTCGTTCTATCCGGACGTTCCCATCTTCGCCGGCAAGAAGGTGCTGACGGCGGAAGGCAAAGACGGCGACGCCAACGGCGCTGTCATCGGCGAACTGATCAAAGCGAACGCATTGCTCGCGAAGGGCAAGCTGCGCCACGACTACCCGCACTCTTGGCGTTCGAAAGCGCCGGTGATCTTCCGCAACACGCCGCAATGGTTCATCGCGATGGACAAACCCATCGCCAACCTCGGCAACAAGTCGCTGCGCGAGCTGGCGCTGAAGGCGATCGACGACACCAACTTCGTCCCCGCCCAAGGCCGCAACCGCCTGCGCGCCATGGTCGAGAAGCGCCCCGACTGGGTCATCTCGCGCCAGCGCGCGTGGGGCGTGCCGATCACGCTCTTCGTCCGCAAGGCCGACGGCGCGATGCTGCGCGATGCTGAGGTCAACGAGCGCATCACCGCGGCGGTCGCCAAAGGCGGCACCGACGTCTGGTTCACCACCGACCCGCAAGTCTTCCTCGGCGGCAAATACAAGGCCGCCGACTACGACCGCGTCGACGACATCATCGACGTCTGGTTCGAGTCCGGTTCGACCCACGCCTTCGTCATCGAGAACGACCCGGCGCAAGGCTGGCCCGCCGACCTCTATCTCGAAGGCTCAGACCAACACCGCGGCTGGTTCCAATCGTCGTTGCTGGAGTCATGCGGCACACGCGGCCGCGCGCCGTTCAAGACAGTACTCACCCACGGCTTCGTACTCGACGAAAAGGGTTACAAGCAATCGAAGTCGCTGGGCAACACGGTCGAGCCGCAAAAAGTTGCCGAGCAAAACGGCATCGAGATCATGCGCATCTGGGCCTCGTCCTCGGACTTCACCGAAGACCTGCGCTTAGGGCAGGAGATCCTGAAAGCGAACGTCGAAAGCTACCGCAAGCTGCGCAACACGATGCGCTACATCCTTGCCAATCTAAAGGACTGGAAGGAAAGCGAGCGCGTCGCCGTCGCCGACATGCCCGAACTCGAGCGCTGGGTCCTCCACCGCCTGAGCGAACTCGACCACACCGTCCGCACCGGCTACGCCGCGTTCGACTTCAACCGCGTCTTCACGTCGGTGTTCAACTTCTGCACCGGCGATCTCTCCGCGTTCTATTTCGACATCCGCAAGGACGCGCTCTACTGCGACGCGACGTCGTCGCTCCGCCGCCGCGCCGCGCGCACGGTCCTCGACCACCTGTTCAACAGCCTGACGGCATGGCTCGCGCCGGTGATGGTGTTCACGATGGAAGAAGTCTGGCGCACGCGGCACAACGGTGAGTTCGACAGTGTCCACCTCCGCACGTTCCCGGAAGTGCCCGCCGACTGGCAGAACAAAGCGCTGGCCGAAAAGTGGGGCAGGGTGCGCGACCTCCGTCGCGTCGTCACCGGCGCCCTCGAACTCGCCCGCCGCGACAAGACGATAGGCGCGAGCCTCGAAGCCGCCCCGACCCTGCACGTCGCCGACGCGAAGGACGCGGACGTCTTCAAAGGCCTCGACCTCGCCGAGATCTCGATCACCTCCGACGCCAAAGTTGTAATCGGCGCGGCACCAGCCGGCGCGTTCAAGCTGGACGACGTTGCCGGTGCAGCTGTCAGTTTCGCCAAAGCAACGGGCACGAAGTGCGCCCGCTGCTGGCGCGTTCTGAACGAAGTCGGTAAAAGCGCCGCGCACCCGCATCTCTGCCTGCGCTGCGAAGCAGCCGTCGCCGAGCACGACAAGAAATGAGCAAGCTGTCCAAATTCCAGATCGGCATGCTCATTGCGGCAATCGCACTGGTCCTCGACCAGGCGGTGAAGCTCGCCTTCCTGTTCGGCGCCGGCTGGATCGACACCCTGCACCAGCCGTTGAACGGCATTCGGATCGAGATCCTGCCGTTCTTCGACGTCGTCATGGTCTGGAACAAGGGCATCTCCTACGGCCTGTTCCAGGCTGAATCCGACTTCCACCGCTGGGTCCTGGTCGGCTTCGCGCTCGGGGTAACCGGGTTCCTCATCTGGTGGTTACGTGGAATTCAGGATCTACGCCTGGCCCAGGCGGTAGGCCTGATTATCGGCGGCGCCCTGGGAAATGTGATCGACCGGGCGTTTTATGGCGCGGTTGCCGACTTTTTTCTGCTGCACGGCTTCGGGTATGAATGGTACGTTTTCAACGTCGCCGATACGGCCGTCGTGTTGGGTGTCGTGATCATGGGTCTGGACCTGCTGATCAGCGAGTGGCGGTCGCGTATGCGTGCGAAGGAGGATCAGACGTGATGACAGTTCAGCGTAGCCTTGGCCTGATCGCCGTGGCCGCCGCGGCAATCGCCGTGACAGGTTGCTCGAGCGTAGGCGCTTCGATGGGTGCCGGCGCTCGCGGCCCCGATGAAACGGCCATCGCGACGCGCGCGCCGCTCGTCGTACCGGCGACCTTCGACCTGAAGACGCCGCAACCGGGCGCCCCGCGCCCGCAAGACGCCGACAGCGCGGCTGCCGCGCAACGCATCTTGGGCGGTGGCGCAACCAAGTCCGCGCCCGCCTCAGAAGGCGAAAAGGCGATGCTCGCCGCCAGCGGTGCGACGAAGGCCGACCCGAATGTTCGCCAAGAACTCCGCGCCGAAGTGCGCGAGGCTTCGAAGCGTAAGTCCTACGCCGACGGCGTCCTCTTCTGGCGCGGTGACAAAGTGGAGACCGGCTCACCCCTGATCGCCGCCGAAGAAGCGGAACGTGTGCACACCACAGTCCGCCGCCCGGCCGCTCAGCCCGCACCGGTGATCGAAAAAGCGCCTGAGCCGCCGGCCCCGGCAGAAGCCGCAGCCGACGCGCAGGAAGCCGAACAGAAGGCGCAATCCGAAGCTGAAGACCAGGGTGGTGGCTGGTTCGACTGGTTCTAACACCCGCCTCGCCTGTGGAAATCCGACGGGGGCAGCCATCTGCCCCCGTTTTGCGTTTAACTTGGGTGCCGAGATGACTCCTTTTTCGCACGACATTGCGCCCGCGCTCGCCGCCCATGCCGGCCTGAAGGCCGCCTATGAGCATCGCCTGGCGCAAGCGCGTGAAGGCCTCAACCACTGGCGCGCGACGCAGGACGCGCAGTTCGCTGCCATTCGCCGCTCCGTCGAAGCGACCGATGATCTCGTCGCGGCAGTGCCTGTCGTCGAACATCTGACCAAGAACACGACCGATCTCGTCCTCCTTGGCACCGGCGGCTCAAGCCTCGGCGCCCAGACGCTGGCGCAGCTCGCTTTTTGGGGCACGCCCGCCTACGCGCCGCGTGTCGGCGGCGCGCGTCTCTTCATCGTCGACGGTATCGACGGTGGCGTCTTCCGCAGCCGCATGCAGATGTCCGACTTGCGCACCACCCGCTTCCTCGTCGTCTCGAAGTCCGGCTCGACGACCGAACCGCTGATGCAAACCCTGGCCGCCATCGAAGCGCTCGAAGAAGCAGGCGGCGGCAAATACCTGAAACACCACTTCGCCGGGATCACCGAAGACAAACCCAATCCGCTGCGCGCCATGCTCACCGAAATGGGCGCGCCCATCTTGGTCCACGATCCCGACCTCGGCGGCCGCTATTCGGTGTTCAGCGTCGTGGGCCTTCTGCCAGCACTGCTCGCCGGTCTCGATGCCCGCGCCATCCGTGCCGGGGCACGCGATGCATTGCACGCGGCGCTGAACGGCGAAACCCCGGCTGTCGAAGGCGCGGCGCTCAGCGTAGCCGCACGCGACGCCGGCCTCTCGCAAAGTGTCATGTGGACCTACCGCGACCGCCTCGAACGCCTGCCCAAATGGTGGCGTCAACTCTGGGCCGAAAGCCTCGGCAAGAACGGGCAGGGCACGACCCCTATCGACGCGCAAGGACCGGTCGATCAGCACAGCCAACTCCAACTCTATCTCGACGGCCCGAACGACAAGCTCTTCACGCTCATCGACGCGCCCTCGGTCGCCGACGCGAAGGCCAGCAACGCCTGGGCCCAACGCCACGGTCTCGCCCTCTACGCAGGCCGCGGTATGTCCGAAGTCGTCGCCGCCCAGGTACGCGGCACCGGCGACGCGCTCACCAACGCCGGACGCGCTGTGCGCCGGATCTCGATGCTAGCGCCGTTGGATGAGGCAAGCCTCGGCGGTCTGATGATGCACTTCATGCTTGAGACGCTGATCGCAGCCCGCCTCTGGAACGTCGACCCGTTCGGTCAACCCGCCGTCGAACAAAGCAAAATCCTCACGCGCAAATACTTGAGCGGCCAAACGTGAGAATCAGAAGGCTCGCCGAAGGCACGATCAACCGCATCGCCGCGGGTGAAGTCGTCGAACGCCCCGCCTCCGCCGTGAAAGAGCTGGTCGAAAACGCTATCGACGCCGGCGCCCGCAACATCGAGATCAATATCGCCGGCGGCGGCATGACGCTGATCCGCATCGCCGACGACGGCATCGGCATGAGCGCCGACGAACTCACCCTCGCCGTCGAACGCCACGCCACGTCAAAACTGCCGCGCGACGGCGAAGGCGCCGACGACCTGACCTCGATCGCAACCTTGGGCTTCCGCGGCGAAGCCCTGCCATCCATCGGTGCCATCGCCCGCCTCACGATCACCACGCGCGCAACGACCGCAAACGACGCCGTTGCCATCGCCGTCGAAGGCGGATCAACCGCGCCCGTCCGCCCGGCGGCGTTCGAAGGCCAAGCCGGCCACGGCACGATCGTCGAAGTTCGCGACCTCTTCTATGCGACCCCCGCGCGCCTCAAATTCCTGAAATCCGAACGCGCCGAATCCGCCGCCGTCATCGAAGTCGTGAAGCGCCTAGCCCTCGCCAAAGCCGACGTCGGCTT
>JAWXBY010000090.1:0-22909 GCA_034440355.1 Alphaproteobacteria bacterium | reverse complement strand
GGCGACGCGGTCTTCACCGGGGCGCTTGGCGATCGTCACCGTCAAGTTGACCTGACGGCTGTCGCGCCAGACGGTGAAGGCTGCCGATTGGCCGACCTGGAGGGCGGCGACTTTGCGCGAGAGGTCGCGGTTGTCCTTGATCGGCGTGCCGTTCATTTTCAGCACGACGTCGCCTTGCTTCACACCCGCCTTTGCGGCCGGGCTGCCCTCGATGATTTCGGCGACGATGGCGCCGCTTTCATCCGGAAGGCCGAGCGCGAGAGCCGCGTCTTCGTTGAGGCTTTGGATTTGGACGCCGAGCCAGCCGCGCGTTACGCCGCCCGACTTCTTCAGATCGGCCACGACACGGCCGATGGTGTTCGACGGAATGGCGAAGCCGATACCGACGCTGCCGCCCGACGGCGAGAAGATCGCCGTGTTCATGCCGACGACGCGGCCGGCGAGATCGAACGTCGGGCCGCCCGAGTTGCCTTGGTTGATGGCGGCGTCGATCTGCAGATAGTCCGTGAACTGAGCGCCGCTGACTTCATCACGGCCGCGGGCCGAGATGATGCCGGCCGTTACCGTACCGCCGAGACCGAAGGGGTTGCCGACCGCGAGTACCCAGTCGCCGACGCGCACCTTGGCGTCGTCAGCGAAGGTGACCGCCGGAAGCGGGCTCTTCGGTTCGACCTTGATGAGGGCGATGTCGGTGAGTTCGTCGCGGCCGATGAGCTTCGCCTTCAGCTTCTTGCCGTCGGAGAAGGCGACTTCGATGTCGGTGGCGTTGGCGACGACGTGGTTGTTGGTGACGATGTAGCCGTTGCTTTCGATGACGAAGCCCGAGCCCTGGACTTCACCGCGCGGGCGGCGCTGCTGGTTCGGCGGGCCGTTCTTGCGGAAGCGTTCAAAGAAGTCGCGCAGGCTGGGTGGAAGCTGTTCCAGTTCTTCATCGGAGACTTCGGCGGTTTTTTCGGCCGTGACCTTCGCCTTCAGGCTGACGACCGCGGGCGAAACGCGCTCGACGATATCGGCGAGGCTGGGGAGCGCGCCGGTGTTGGTTGAAGGCGGGATGGCGCCGATCGCCGTGACAGGCGCGGTGACCGCGGCGGCCAGCGTCTCGGCCTTGCCGGCCGGTGCGACCGTCGATTCGGCAACAGCGGGGTGGCCACCACCGCCCCACACAAAGCCAGCCACGGCGCCGCCGCTGACGGCGAGCGCAAGAACCGCCGCGCTGGCGACCAGTACGCGTGAACGGGGTTTCGCGGGGACTTGCGGCGACAATTCGGAGGACATCGACTTCTCCTTGGGGAACGAACTAGGGGTCCGCCCATCGTGGACCCCTGACCGATTGAAGATAGTATATAGGCGCGAGATCATGTCTTAAATCTGTCCGGAACATTAACTCCGGGTCACGACACGGTGATCGTCAACACGTGTCGGAAACGGCCATTTTCGGCGCGTTTCTAGGGCTTCTCAGCCCCTTCCTTCCATACGCCTTTATCCTTCAGCGCGCGAGCGACTTCTGGCGGCATGTAATTTTCGTCGTGCTTGGCCAAGACGTTCGAGGCGTCGAAGCCGCCGTCCTCCCGGAAGGCGCCGGTGACGACCACGCCTTGGCCCTCGCGGAACAGATCCGGCAGGTCGCGGGTGTAGCTAACCGTGACCGTCGCGTCGCCATCAGTGACGTTGAAGCGAGTCTCGAGGCCGCCCGGGCGTTCGATGCTGCCCTTTTCGACCAAGCCACCGAGATTGATCGAACGACCGACCGGCACGGCGCGCGCCTTGGCTTCGCTGGGCGAATAGAAATAGAGGACGTTGTCGCCGAGCGCGGTCACGAGCAGGACGATCGCGACGGTGGCGACGCCCAAGGCTCCGGTGAGAAACGCGATGCGGCGCTGACGACGGGTCATGGGGGCGAAGTATACCGCTTCGCTGGAAAAATACAGAGGCTCATCGCCGCGTTTGCTCCAGCGCGGCGACGAAGAAACCGTCGGTTTCGTCGCGCGCTGGCGTCAGGGTTTGCGCGGTAGCGACTTTCCAATTTGGGTGGCGGCCCGTGAAGGCGTCGACCTGCGCTTGGCCTTCGGCGGGCAGGACGGAGCAGACGGCGTAGACGATGCGGCCGGTGGGCTTCGTCAGTTCGGCGGCGCGGTCGAGGAGTTTTGTTTGTGCGGCGCGGAAGGTCGCCATGCGCGCGGGGTCGAGCGTCCATTTCGATTCCGGATTGCGGCGCCAGGTGCCGGTGCCGGAGCACGGCGCGTCGACGAAGACGAGATCGGCGCCCTCGCCTTTCGCCGTCGTCACCACCGGGCCGTACGGGTCGCCCAGGACATCTACGATCGTTGCGCCTGCGCGTACGATGCGCGGGGTCATGTGGTGCAGGCGGCCGGGGTCGATGTCGCAAGCGATGACGTGGCCTTGGTTCTGCATCGCCGCGGCGAGAGCGATCGACTTGCCGCCGGCGCCGGCCGCGAGGTCGATCACCATGTCACCGGGTTTGGCGTTGGCGAATAGGACGGCGCGTTGCGAGGCTTCGTCTTGGATTTCGATGCGGCCTTCCGTGTAAGCGAGCTGCGCCGTCACCTTGGCGTTTTCGTCGGCGAGACGGATGGCGGTCGGCACGGCGCGCGCGGTCGCCTGAAAGCCTGCCGCCGTCAGTTCGGCGATGATGGCGTCGCGGTCGGCTTTCAGCGTGTTGACGCGCAGGTCCAGCGGCGCGCGAGTGTTCAGCGCCGCCATTTCGCGTTCGAGATCTGCACCGAACGTCGCCTCGAAATCTTCGTGCAGCCAGCGCGGATAGTTGAGCGCGATCCACGGATCGGTGGCGCGGCGTGGCGTTTGCAGCCGCGTGCGTTCTTCGGCGGTCAGCGCGCCGAGTGAATGCGTGCCGTCGATGGCGAGAGCTTCGATGCGGTCGACGTCGAGCGCGTCGACGACGGCGAGCGAGCCGATGACAAGCGCACGCGGGCTTTCGTCGTCCATGGCGAAGGCGCATTCGTTGCGGCGGCGCAGGCAGGCGTAGACGCGCTCCGCTATGGCCGCGCGGTCCTTTGAGCCGGCGAAGCGGTGTGCTTTGCCCCAGCCCGACAGCGTGCGATCGGCAGCAGCCTTGCGCGCGAAGATTTCGGCGAGAACTTCCGCCGCCGCGGCAAGACGAGCGCCTGGTGTCACTAGCCGGACATCGGATAGTTGGGCGACTCGCGCGTGACGCTGATCGAGTGCGGGTGGCTTTCGCGTAGGCCGGCCGAGGAGATGCGCACAAAGTTCGCGTTCTTCTGGAAGTCGGCGATGGTGTGGCTGCCGGTGTAGCCCATCGACGCGCGCAAGCCGCCTGCGAGTTGATGGACGACGCTGTTGAGCGGGCCTTTGTATGGCACCTGGCCCTCCACGCCTTCGGGGACGAGTTTCAGCGTGTCGTTCACTTCCGCTTGGAAGTAGCGATCGGCCGACCCGCGCGCCATGGCGCCGAGCGAGCCCATGCCGCGATAGGATTTGTAGCTGCGGCCTTGATAGAGGAACACCTCGCCGGGGCTTTCGTCGGTGCCGGCGAAGAGCGAGCCCAGCATGGCGACGTTGGCGCCGGCCGCGACCGCTTTCGCGAAGTCGCCGGAGTATTTGATGCCGCCGTCGGCAATTACGGGGACACCGCGCGGGCGCGTCGCGGAGACCACGTCCATAATCGCGGTGAGCTGCGGCACGCCGACGCCCGCCACCATACGGGTGGTGCAGATCGAGCCAGGGCCGATGCCGACTTTGATCGCGTCGGCGCCGGCGTCCATCAAGGCGGTCGCGGCGGCTGCGGTCGCGACGTTGCCGGCGATGACTTGCGTTTCGTTCGACATGCGTTTTATGCGCGCGACGGCTTCGATCACGCGGGCGTTGTGGCCGTGCGCCGTGTCGACCACGACGACATCGACGCCGGCCGCGATCAGGGCTTCGGTGCGGGCCATGCCGTCGGCGCCGACCGTCGTCGCCGCGCCGACGCGTAGGCGGCCCTTGGCGTCCTTCGCGGCGTGCGGATGGGATTCGGCTTTCTCGATGTCCTTCACGGTGATCAGGCCGACGCAGCGGTATTGGTCGTCGACGACCAGCAGCTTTTCGATGCGGTGCTGATGCAGCAGGCGTTTGGCTTCGTCCATGCCGATCGATTGGCGGACGGTGATGAGCTTTTCCTTCGTCATCAGCTGCGACACGTGCTGGCGCAGGTCGGTGGCGAAGCGGACGTCGCGGTTTGTGAGGATGCCGACGAGTTTGCCGGACTTGGGCTCGACTACCGGGATGCCGGAGATGCGATGGGCTTCGCGCAGCGTGCGCGCTTCGGCGAGGGTGGCGTCGGGCGAGATCGTGATCGGGTCGAAAACGATGCCGCTTTCGAACTTCTTCACCTGGCGCACGTGGTTCGCCTGGTCTTCGGGCGTCATGTTGCGGTGGATGACGCCCATGCCGCCGCTCTGCGCCATGGCGATGGCGAGGCGGGCCTCGGTGACCGTGTCCATGGCCGCCGAGATCAGCGGGACGGCGAGTTCGATCGTTTTGGTGAGTTTGGTGCGTGTGTCGGCTTGACCCGGCAACACGTCCGACGCGCCCGGCACAAGCAGGACGTCGTCAAAAGTCAGAGCTTCGCGGAGCTGCAAGCCGATCCCTTTCTTTTCAACAAATCACTCGGGAATCGAGTTGCGAGGAGCGTGTAACCCCTCGCGGGCATCATGTAAAGCGCGGCACAATGACCAACAAGGCTTTACCTTGTTTGCGCTGCGCGGGTAGAGGTTTGCGGGCATCTGCCTGATCTGGAACGAGCGAGCGAGAAGTCCATGGGCTCCATTCACCTGTCACCGTTGGCCGACCTCGTGCGCGAGTTGGCGCGCGCTGGGGAGATTCGCGATTTCGTCGAGACGGGGACGTATGTCGGCGGCGCGCTCGGGTGGGCGTCGCGCTCGTTCGAGCGGGTTTGGACGGTCGAACTCAATCCCGAATTTCAGCGTCAGGCGAAGGCGAACAATCCGGGGGCTTCGAACATCACCTATCTGCTCGGCGATTCCGCCAGTGAGTTGCCGAAGATCGTGAGCGGGTTGAAGGGACCGGCGTTGTTTTGGCTCGATGCGCATGCGGGCGCCGGCTACTTCGCGGATCACGATATTTGTCCGCTGGTCGATGAGTTGGAGACGGTGCTCGCCTCCCCTTACGACCACTGCATCCTGGTCGACGATGCGCGGGCGTTCCTGGCCCCGCCGCCGCCGCCGTTCGACTATCGCAAATGGCCGTCGCTGGATCAGATCTTTGCCGCAATCGCCAAGCGGCCTGGTTACAATGTTGTGACAATTGCCGACGTTTTGATCATGGTGCCGGAGAAGCACCGGCAGCTGGTCGCGCAGTTCTGCTTTGCTATCCGGCCGCAAATTTGATCCAATTTCCCCGATAATATTGCGATCCGCGCGGACACACGTGCGGACGACGGAGGAAATGCATGCGCCTACTTGTTATCGCTGCGGTCGCGTTATGCGGCGCGCTGGCGTTTGTGATCGGCAGCGATGACGCGCCGGCGCAGGGCAATCCCGATAATCCGAAATCGCGCGCCGACTGGCCCCGCGAGCGCGTGGTCGTGGTCGGGCAACGCGGCAACGTTCGCGATTGGCTGGCCGGGCACACGCTGATCGGCACAGAGGGTTTCGCTGACGGCTCGGCGCCGTCCGACATCGAGTCGCGCAGCGAGTTCCCGTGGCAGGTCTATTACGGCTTTGACGGCAAGGTCGAAGCACATTTCCGCAAGATCGGCGCACGGGTGCCGCATGCGGCGATGGAAGAATTGGACTACGTCGAAACCGGCACGTGGCGCGTCGACGACGACGGCGACGTCTGCCAAACGATCGGGAAAGTCGGATGGGGCGTCGAGGTTTGCTATTACCTCGACCGGCGTGGCAGCCGCGTGGCGATGTACTACACGAAGTGCGGCGCGTTCAGCCGCTGCTATCCGGGGCGCCTTGGGCCCGAGGGCCAGCTTGTGAAAGGGCGCGCGTTTACGCGGTAATGGAAAATTCCGCGTCTTGCGGCGCGGAAAAGTGGCCTGCTGGATTAGCGCTAACCAACGCGGCTCCTTGCCGATACCCCCTGCCGCCCCTAGACTGTCATCCAACTGAAACATGAACCGTGTGCGGCCGGGCCTTTGGGCTTGGCGACGCACCGGTCCAGACTTGGATTGCCCCTGTGACGCAAGGTTCGCGTGGGGCGCAGCAGGACGACCGCGAGGGTGCGCCACCCGAAGGTCGCGACGGCAATAGTGGTGCGCCGCAAGGCGGCCGGCCCGGGCATATCTATGCTGCGCTCGATCTTGGCACGAACAACTGCCGGCTTCTGATCGCGAAGCCGGATCAGGGCAGCTTCCGCGTTCTGGACTCTTTCTCGCGCACCGTTCGCCTCGGCGAAGGCTTGTCGCAAACCGGCGCGTTGTCGGAGGCGGCGATGGGACGGGCGATCGAAGCCATCCGGATTTGCGCCTCGAAAATGCGCAAGCGCGGCGTGACGAGTGCGCGCGCGATCGCGACGCAGGCCTGCCGCACGGCATCGAACGGACCAGCCTTCATCAAGCGCGTTGCTGCCGAGACGGGTTTGCATTTCGACATCATCCCGCCGGCGGAAGAGGCGCGGCTTGCGGCGCGGGGCGTGACGCCCTTGCTCGACCGCAACGACAAAGGTGCGTTGGTGTTCGACATCGGCGGCGGGTCGACGGAGTTGATCTGGCTTGACCTGCGCGAACAAGGACGCGTGCCGCGCATCTTGCGCTGGGGGTCGATGCCGCTTGGCGTCGTGTCGCTGGCCGAGATGTTTTTGGGCAAGCTCGACGATCCGGGCACCTACGAGGCGATGACGGCGGAGGTGCGGCGACGCCTTGGCGATATTCCGGGCCTGCCACCGCCGGGTGTTCATCCCGCCGGTACGTTTCACATGCTGGGCACGTCTGGGACCGTCACGACGATCGCCGGGATTCATTTGTGCCTCGACCGCTATGAGCGGTCGAAAGTGGACGGCACGTGGTTGAAGCGGGATGAAATTTTGCGCGTCATCGCCGACTTGAAGGGCATGAACCGCGAAGCGCGCGCGGGGCATCCGTGTGTGGGGCCCGAGCGGGCGGAGCTTGTGATCCCGGGGCTTGCGATCTTTGAGTCGATTTTCACGGTGTGGATGCCGCCGCGGCTGCGCGTGGCCGATCGCGGCTTGCGCGAGGGTATGTTGCTGGCGCTGATGGAAGGCGCGGAAGATCGCGGGCCGAAGCGGCGGCGCAAACGGCGCGGCGGGCGGCGGCGCAAGCGTGGACGCTTCAAGCCAGGCGGAGCTTCGACATGACGGGCGGCGTCAAGAAACCGGGTGGCGGGGCACGCGCGCTGAAGATACGGCTGAAGACGGCGAAGCTGCGCACGAAGTCGTCGCAGTTGTGGCTTGAGCGTCAGATCAACGATCCTTACGTGCGCGCGGCCAAGAGCGAAGGCTATCGCTCGCGGGCGGCCTATAAGCTGAAAGAGATGGACGACAAGCACCGGTTCCTGAAACGGGGACATAGTGCGGTCGACCTCGGCGCAGCGCCCGGCGGCTGGACGCAGGTGCTGGTCGAGCGGCTGGGCGAAGGCCGCGCCATCGGCGTCGACATCCAGGAGATGGATCCCATCCCCGGCTCGGTGTTGATGCATCTCGACTTCATGGCGGCGCATGCGCCGGCCGAGATCAAGCGCGCGCTGAAGGGGCCGGTCGACACGGTGCTGTCGGATATGGCCTCACCCGCGACGGGGCATCGCGAGACGGATCACCTGCGCGTCATGGCGTTGTGCGAGACGGCGCTCGAGTTTGCCATCGAGGTGCTGAAGCCCGGCGGCACGTTCGTGTGCAAGGTGTTGCGCGGTGGCACGGAGCGTTCGTTGCTCGAGACGTTGAAGAAGCGCTTCACGAAAGTCGTGCACGTGAAGCCACCGGCGAGCCGTTCGGACTCCGCCGAGATGTATGTGCTGGCGATGGGCTTTCGCTGAGCAGCGCGCGCGCCTTGCGCAGTACGGAACCTAATTGTATCACCCGCGTTACAGCTGGGCTGAACAGCGCCTGCGCGCTGTCGTCAACACCATGAGGAAGCTCCTGTGATTCCAGTCCTCGCCCGCTTTTTGCGCGTGCCGACGCTCGCTGCGTTTGTCGCTCTTGTCACTTTTGTCAGTGCCGCGCCCTCTCAGGCAGCGCCTGCGCCATCCGGTTCTTATCTGAGCAGCTGCAGCAGCGTTCGGGCGACACCGCGCGTGCTGACGGCGCGTTGCCGCACTCGCGAAGGGCGTCTCATTCCCGCGCGGATGGAAGGCTATCGCAATTGTCTTGGCGACATCGCCAACGTCTCGGGCCGGTTGGTGTGTCGCGAAAAGCCCGGCGACCTTTTGCTGTTCGAACACTCGAATTATCGCGGCCGGCAGTTCCCAGTGAACAACAACACCGCCGCCCTGCCGCGTTGGTTCAACGACGTCGCTTCGTCCGTGCGCGTGCGCCGCGGCAGCTGGCAAGTGTGCGAGCGGGGCGATTATCGCGGCCGCTGTCAGGTATTGCGCCGCGATACGCCGGACTTGAACGTCTATCGTCTTGGCGATCGGATTTCGTCGGTGCGCCGCGTGCGCGACCGGTTTGAGCCGCCGCCGGGAAGCTATTTGCAGTCTTGCCGCAGCGTGGAATTCAACGGCCGTTACATCACGGCGGAATGCCGTGATCGCCGTAATCGTTGGACGGAAACGGATCTCGATCTGCGCAGCTGCGATCGCGGCGACGACATCGGCGTCCGCGACGGCGAGTTGACCTGCCGCGGGCGTCGCGGCGGCGGCAACTACTACGATGAGAATGACGACCGCTGGGATCGGGATCGCGAAGACCGTGGCCCGCGCGGACCGCGTGGCGACCGCGACGACCGTGACGATCGCGGTGACCGTGGAGATCGTGGCGACGATCGCGGCGACCGTGGAGATCGCGGGAACAACAATCCCGGACCATTCCCGCCGCCTCCGCCGCCGCCTGGCAACACGGGTCCGCTCCCGCCGCCGCCTCCCGGCAATACCGGGCCGTTCCCGCCGCAGACCGATCGACTGCCGGAAGGGTCGTATCAGGAGACGTGTCGCAACATGAGCGTCAGCCGCGGACAGTTGTCCGGCCAGTGCCGCTCGCGGCGCGGCGATTGGCGCGTGACCACCATCGACGCGCGCTCGTGCAATCGCGCCGGCATCATCAATGACGACGGCGAACTCAAATGCGCGCCGACGAATACGGGGCCGTTGCCGCCGCCGGGGAACACCGGACCGCGTGGTGAGACCGGGCCGCGTGGCGAAACCGGACCACGCGGACCGCTGACGCCGGCTGCTCCGGCAGCTCCGCCAGCCCCGCCGCCGGCGACACCAACGCCGCCGCCTGCTGCGCCGACACCACCGCTGCCGGCGCCAACACCGCCTGTGACGACTCCGGCGCCGCCTCCGCCCGCAACCGTGCCGCCACCGCCGCCAGCTTCACCGCCGCCGGCGGCCGACGCGACGACGCCGTCGAGTGGGGATCAAGGTGACCGTGGGCCGCGCGGTGGACGTGGCGGTGACGCTGGACCTCGTGAAGCGCCGCAGGGGTCGTACACGAAGACCTGCCGCAACGCGTCGGTGGAACGCCGCACGCTGAAGGCGGAATGCCAAGACTCGACCGGCGCTTACAAAGAGACGACGCTCGATCTGAGAGCGTGCCGGAACGCCGACATCACCAATGAAAACGGCGTGCTGACCTGCGCGAAATAATCGTGATCAGTCCCTCTCCTGTCATACGGGAGAGGGACTTTTTTTTGCGCTGGCTGATCACTGACAGGCCGGAAGGTCTTCGCTCTTTTGGCCCGCCATCACCGCTTGCACCTCGCGCTTGGCGCAGATGAGGTCGCGGCGGAATTCGGGGATGGTGAAGAGTTTGTCGACGACGGCGGCGCCCAGGATGCGGCCGGATTCGACGTCGCTTGGGAAGTGCACGCCGCAGACGACGCGACTTTCGCCGTAGCTGACCGCGCGCGTGACGATCGGCGTCGCGTTGGCGGGGGCGGCTTCCATCATCACCAATGCTGCCGCCCATGAGACCACGGCGTGGCCGGAGGGGTATGACGTGCCTTTCGTCGGTGACGCTTCGGGCTTCGGCGGTTTGGCTTGCCCGCAGACGCGGGCGAGCGCGAAGCGTTGGAAGGGACGTGGACGCGAGAAGCGCTTCTTCGCTTCCGTCGTCGTCGCGAGGGCATCTTCCGAGACGCGGTTCAGCAAGCGAACAAGACGCGGCAGCGTTTGGCGATCGATGGTTGCGCCAAGGGCTTCGCTGAAATTGTCGTAGACCGAGGCGTCGTCGGCGACGGCCTTGGCCCAACGCTCCGCATTCGCGCGTGCGATCGAACCCTTGAGCCACGCGACGTCGACTTTGTCTTGCGCGGAGTCGATGGCGGGCGGTGCGGGAACGAGCGTGATGTCGACAGCGCCGGGGGTGAGGTAGCCTTTCACCGTTTCGTTCTGCTGCTCAGGCGTCAGGGTCGCGGCAGAGGCGCCTTCCAGGAAGCGGACGCGGTCGGGCGATGCGTGTGCCGATGCGGCGAGCGCCGCTGATATGATCGCGATGCTCAGCGATGTCAGAAGTCTCATCCGTCCCCGTCCCTCGATTTGGCGGCCAGTGTACAAGAGACGCGGCGGAGCGCCGTTGCAGCGATGCCGCCGGCTCGCGCTTTGTCACGTCGACTTGAGGTGCCGTTCGCCGTATGTTCCGACATGATCTTCCGGTCCCCGATTGCCCCACGCGTTCTTGGCGAATGCGACGCCACGGCACGGCGGATTTCGCCGACGCGATCCATTACATGTGATGGCAATGTGATGGCAGCGTGACGGTATTTTCGGCGCAAAACCGCCAATGTGACGGTGTGACGGATCGGATTGACTATGTGTTTTTTCTACGCCCCTAGATTGAACTCGCCCACGCGGCGCGGAGTTAGATCGTGATCGCTGAGGTCGGCCAATTTGCTCTGGTGCTCGCGTTCACGTTGGCGATCGCCCAGGCGAGCCTGCCGCTCTATGGCGCGGCCGTCGGCGACGGGCGGTTGATGGCGTTCGCGCGGTCGTCGGCGCTGGGGCAGTTGCTGTTCATCGCGGTCGCGTTCGTCGCGCTCACCGCGGCGTTCGTCGTGTCGGACTTTTCGGTGAAGCTCGTCGCCGAGCATTCGCATTCGGCGAAGCCGCTGATGTACAAACTCTCCGGCGTGTGGGGAAACCACGAAGGGTCGATGCTGCTGTGGGTGTTGATCCTCGCGGTGTTCGGCGGCGCGGTCGCGGCCTTCGCGCGCAATCTGCCCGACACGTTGGTCGCGCGCGTGCTTAGCGTGCAGGGGATGATCGGCGTCGGGTTTTTGGCGTTCATTCTGTTCACGTCGAATCCGTTCTTGCGGCTTGATCCTTCGCCGGTGAACGGAAATGGGCTCAATCCGCTGCTGCAGGATCCCGGGCTCGCGACGCATCCGCCGTTTCTCTATCTCGGCTATGTCGGGTTCTCGATGGCATTTTCGTTTGCCGTCGCGGCGTTGATCGAGGGACGCGTCGATCCGGCGTGGGCGCGGTGGGTGCGGCCGTGGACGCTGCTCGCGTGGGCGTTTCTCACCATGGGCATCATGCTGGGCTCGCTGTGGGCGTACTACGAACTCGGCTGGGGCGGCTGGTGGTTTTGGGATCCGGTCGAAAACGCGTCGCTGATGCCGTGGCTCGCGGGGACCGCCCTGCTCCACTCCGCGATCGTGGTCGAGAAACGCGATGCGTTGAAGCGGTGGACGATCTTGCTCGCCATCCTGACGTTCACGCTGAGCTTGATCGGGACGTTCCTGGTGCGGTCGGGCGTGATCTCGAGCGTGCATTCGTTTGCCACCGATCCGACGCGTGGCGTGTTCATTCTGGGATTGCTGGTTGCCACGACGGGCGGCGCGTTGACGCTCTATGCGATCCGAGCGCCGCAGATGAAGTTGGGCAACCTGTTCGCGTTCGCGAGCCGCGAAACCAGTCTAATCTTGAACAACGTGTTCTTGGTCGTGACGTGCGGGGCCATCTTCATCGGGACGTTCTTGCCGTTGTTCGTGCAGGTGACCAACGGCGATCAGATGTCGGTCGGCGCACCGGTCTACAATTTCTTCTTCGTACCGCTCGCGATCGTTCTCATGGTGTTTATGGCGATCGGGCCGATGCTGAGCTGGAAGCGCGGGAATATCGCGGCAGCCTTGTTCAGGTTGAAACTCGCCGCAGCGGTGGGCCTCGGCGTTGCTGCGGGCACGTTGCTGCTTCAGGCGGGCTGGGCGGCGATCGCGTTCGGCGTCGCGGCGTGGCTGCTCGCCGGTTCGCTGTGGGTGGTCGTCGAGCGCATGAACCTGTCGGGCGGACTGGGCGCGGCATGGTCGCGAGCGGCGGGGTTGCCGCGCTCTGCCTGGGGCATGGTGGTCGCACATGCCGGCGTCGCGATCGTCGCCATCGGCATTGCTTCCATGACGGTGTGGACGGCCGAAACGGTGACACTGTTAAAGCAAGGCGAGACGGCGTCGGTTGCAGGGTATGACGTGCGCCTGCTTTCGGTGCGCGACGAGCAAGGGCCGAACTATGCGGCGAAGGTCGGGCGGTTCGCGGTGAGTGTCAGCGGTGCGCAGATCGATGAAATGATTGCCGAGAAGCGCACCTATCCGAACCCGGGCTCTGAGACGACCGAAGCGGCGTTGCGCGTGCGGCCGCTCGACGTTCTTTACGTGACGCTGGGTCAGGGACACGCGGACGGGACGTGGACCGTGCGGATGTATCATCATCCGCTCGTCGTTTGGATTTGGGGCGGCGCGGTGATCATGGTGCTGGGTGGGCTGTTGTCGCTCAGCGATCGGCGTTTGCGCATCGGCGCGCCGCGGCGTGCGGCGCCTGTTGCCGCCCCGGCGGAATGATGACGATGTCGCGCTGGCTCTCTCTCGTTCCGCTGTTTCTGCTGCTGGCGCTTGCGGTCTATTTCGCGATCGGGCTTGCGACGGACTCGCGCACGGTGCAGTCGGTGTTGATCGACAAGCCCCTACCCGCTTTCGATTTACCGAAGTTCGGCGCGGCGGGCGAGACGATGTCGTCCGAGGAATTCAAGGGCCGCGTCAGTCTGCTCAACATCTTCGCGTCGTGGTGCATCACGTGCCGGGTCGAGCATCCGGTGCTGGTGAAACTGACGGAGCAGAAGCGGGTCGCGATCTATGGGCTCGCGTGGAAGGACAAGCCGGACGAGTTGAAGGCGTGGCTCGATGAACTGGGCAATCCGTATCTCGCCATCGCCGACGACGCGAAGGGGCGCACGGCCATTGATCTCGGCGTCACGGGCGCGCCGGAGACCTACGTGATCGACAAGAAGGGCCGCATCCGCTTCAAGCAAGTCGGCGCGATCGACGATTACGTTTGGCGCACGACGATCGAGCCGCTGGTCAGGCATCTGGAGGCGGAGGAATGAGGCCGCTTTTATTGTTCGCGCTCCTGATCTCATTGATCTCCATCGCGCAGGCGGTCGAGCCGGACGAGAAGTTGGCGGATCCGGCGCTTGAGGCGCGGGCGCGGGGTTTGACCGCGGAGTTGCGGTGCGTCGTTTGTCAAAACCAGTCGGTGGACGATTCCGATGCGCCGCTGGCCAAGGACATTCGCGTTATCGTGCGCGAACGCATCACGGCCGGCGATACGGATCAGCAGGTCATCGACTATATCGTCGCGCGGTATGGGCGGTTTGTGTTGTTGAGGCCGCCGCTTTCCGGGGACACGGTCTTGTTGTGGTTCGGGCCGGGGCTGTTGCTCGTGATCGGGCTTGGGCTTGCCTACTTTTATGTGCGGCGGTTGAACCGTGGGCCGGATGCGCCGCAGCCTTTGTCGGCGGCCGAGGAAGAGGCCGTGAAGCGCATCATCGAGGAGCCGCGGGCATGATCTGGCTTGCGATTCTTCTGCTCGTGCTGGCGGCGATAATCGTCGTGTTGCCGCCGTTGCTCAAAGGCGCGACGCCGGTCGCGGGCGCCGACAGCGATTTGGCCGTCTATCGCGATCAGCTGAAGGAGCTCGACGTCGATCAAGCGCGCGGGTTGATTTCGACAGCGGAGGCCGACGCGGCGCGCATCGAGATCAAGCGACGCATTTTGGCGTTGGGGCCGTCAGCCGCGTCTGCGAATCCGGCGACCACGAAGGGCGCACGGCCGCTGGCCCTCGTTGTGGCCTTCGTCGTCGTGGCTGTTTCGGTTGGGACGTATCTCGCGCTCGGGCGGCCGTATCTGCCGGCGCGACCTTACGATCCTGCGATCGAGCAAGAGGCCGCCGGCGAGGACATGCTGAAGCAGATCGACAGCATGGTCGGGCGGCTTGCCGAGCGGTTGAAGCAGCAGCCGAACGACGCCGAGGGTTGGCGGATGCTGGGGTGGTCGTATGTTCAGCTCGGGCGCCTCGACGAAGGCATCGAGGCGTTGAAGCGGGCTGTTGCGTTGAACGGCGAGAATGGTCCGCTGCGCTCGCTGCTGGGCGAGGCGTTGCTGCGGCAGGCGGGCGGTAAGGTAACGCCCGAGGCGCTGGCTTCGTTCAAGGAGGCGGTGAAGCGCGATGCGAAAGATCCGCGGGCGCGGTTTTATATCGGGCTTGGGCTTATGCAGGCAGGGAATAATCGCGCGGCGCTGGTGGCTTGGGTTGCGATCATTCGCGACGGGCCGGCGGATGCGGAATGGCTTCCCGCCATTCGCGCCGAGGCGCGCGAATTGGCGGTGAAGCTGAAGCTCGATCCGACGCTGGCCGTGCCTTAGGTCGCCGTCGCCGCTCGCTTCGCAGCGAGGCCGACGAGGCAGCCTTCCGGGTCCTGGATGACCGCGATGCGCATGTTCTCGTCGGAGTCGACGGGCTCGCGCACGACGCGGCCGCCGAGTTGGACGGTGCGGCGGGCGGCGGCGTCGACGTCGTCGACTTGGATGTAAGTGAACCAACCGGGGCGTGCGCCCTCGAAGTCGGCGTCGACGAGGCGCATGACGCCCGCGGTTTCTTCGCCGCGCGAGAGCATGACCATGTAGCCCTTCTCGTCGGCCGTCGCGAGGCGCGAAGGCTCTTCGAGGGAGACGAGCTTCATGCGCCAGCCGATGACGTTGGCATAGAAGTGGTTGATGCGGTTGGCGTCGTTCGCCAGGTATTCGTTCCACCAGATGGCGCCGGGTTCGCCGCCCTCGTGCATCGTCTCAAGGCGCAGGTCGTCGGCGGCGCGGGCTTGGGTGGCGGCGAGGCCGGTCGCGGCGGCGCCGGCGGCGAGCGTCGTCAGCAGGGCGCGGCGATCGAGTTTCTTGGGGTCGCTCATATCAATCTCCTATTGCGCGGCGGCCATGGCCGCTTCGGGGGTTTCGGTTGGGGGCTTTGGGACGGACGGCACAGGACGCGGGCCGGTCGGTTCGGAGGGGATGCCGCGCCAACGGCTCATCGCCGGCAGCGTCTCGCCCTTCATGAGGACGGAGAGCGAGCCCAGCGTCGAGCCGCGCTGCATCTCGGTCGCGTAGAGGACGATCGCCATGTTGCCGACGTTGCAGCCGTCGCCGATGACGAGGGTGTCGGACTTCATGACGCGGTCTTCGAAGAGATGGGTTTGCAGCGTCGCGCCAAGGTTCAGCGAGGCGTGGTCGCCGATGCGGACGAGGTCGAACTCAGAGACCAATGTCGTGTCGAGGAAGCACCATTTGCCGACGTGGCAGCCCATCGTGCGCAGCAGCGGCGCCAGGAAGGGCGTGCCCATGAAGGGGGTCATGGCGACCGCGGCGACGGCTTCGAAGACGCCGTTGATGACGTCGTTGAGCCAGACGAAGGGCGAGTAGAGCGGATGGACGCCGGGGACGAACTTGCCCATCACCACGCGCTTGATGATCGCGACGGCCAAGACGGTCGCGGCGGCCACGAGGTTGGCGACGATGGGCAGCGCAAGAGCGACGGCCCACCAGGGGATCAGGCGATAGCCGGTCGCGGCGACGGCCATGATGACGCCCAACGCGGCGACCGTCAGGTAGCCGGGGAGGAAGATGCGGACGGCGTCGATGACGGCGCGCATGCGCAGCTTGCCGCGATCGGGGTTGAAGGTTTGCGCGTCGTCGAAGGTCTTCTCGGCTTCCGGGCGCGGGAGGGCGAAGCCAGGCGAGCCCAGCCATTGGCTTTTGTCTTCGACCTTGTCGGTGTCGGCCGGCGGGGTCGACATGACGCCGATCAGGACTTCGTCGCCGACCGTCGTGCCGCCAGGGATCAGGCCGCTGTTGCCGATGAAGGTGCGGCGGCCGATCTTGGTGCGCTTCACTTCGGCGACGCCGTTGTGGACGCGTACGCCGCCGATCATGCATTCATCGGCCAGGAAGCTGCCTTCACCGATGTCGATCAGTTCGGGCAGCGCCTGATTGATCGTCGACAGTTCGGCGTTGGCGCCGATCTTCGCGCCGAGCCAGCGGTAGAGCGTCGAGAGGTAGACCGTCGAGTAGACGGGCATCATGATCTGACGTGTGTTGGTCAGCATGTAGCGCCAGAACCAGAGACGCAGATAGCGGACGCTGTGCAGCGGGTAGGCACCGGGCTCGATGCGGCCGATTAGGAGCTTCTTCACCGCCAGCAAGCAGACGATGTACCAGACGACCGTCAGCGGCATGGCGACGATCAGCGCGGCGACGCCGAAGTAGATGTTGGGACCGAACGTGGCGTAAGCGGTCAACGCGATCGCGGGCGTGCCGGTCAGGATGAGGAAATAGCCCATCGCGTAGATCAGCAACAAATGCGCAAAGCCCATCAGGATCGGGCGACGTTTGACACCCGCACCGGCTTGCTGCGGAACGGAGACGATGGCCGGGATCGCGGGTGCGCCGCGGTAGCCTTGGCCGGCCGCGATCGTTTCGCCGTCGTCCAGGCGGGACATGTCGTCGAGGCGCGCGCCCGTGGCCATCGTGGTGTCGAGGCCGAGCGAGCAGTGCATGCCGACGAAGCAATCTTGGGCGATGTCGATGCGCCCGAGCTTCAAGAGGCCGTCTTCGACGCGATAGCCGATGATGTGCGTTTCGGCGCCGATCGTCGTGTCGTCGCCAATCGAGACGAGGTCGAAGATCGAGCAGATCGAACTCGAGAGCGAGACGTTGCGCCCGATCTTCGCGCCCATCGCGCGGAAGTAGAGGCTCATCAACGGCGAGCCTTCGAACATGTGGGCCCAGCTCAAGCGCTGGAACAAATTGGCGATCCACCAGCGGCAGTAGTAGAGGCCCCAAACGGGATACGTGCCGGCTTTGAAGCGGCCGATGACCAGCCACTTCACGGCGACGCTAATGGCAAACATCATGGGCCAGATGGCGAAGCCCGCCAGCGAGGCCATCCACACCGCGGTATCGACGCTGATGCCGTGGTTCGAGACGCTGAGGGCGAGCCAGACGAAGAAGGCGACGGGCGAGATCAAAACGGCTTCGTAGATCAGCAGCGCGACGGTCTGGAGCGCGACGGTGGTCCAGCGCTCCCAGGCGGGGACGCTGTCGAAGACCTGTTTGGCTTTGGTCGGCGCGTCGGGTTCGCCGGTTGGTTCGGGCGGCGCCATCATGGTCATGCCGCTGTCGCCGAGGTTCTGTGCGAAGGCGCGGATGGTGCGGTGGTTGTAGAGGTCGCGTACGGACGAACGCGCCAGACCGTGCTTGGTGCGCAGCTCCGTGATCATCTGGGCGGCGAGCATCGAGTGACCGCCGAGGTCGACGAAGAAGTCGTCGGTGACGGACACGTCGGCGCCGCCAAAGCGCGCGCGCCAGACGGCGTGCAGCTTGCGCTCAAGCTCGGTTGCGGGCGCTTCGATCGTGCGGTCGCTGCGGCGCAGCAAGTTCACGGGGTCGGGCAGACGCTTGCGATCGACTTTGCCGCTGGTCAGTTGCGGCATCTCGGGAAGTACGTCGAGGTACTTCGGCATCATGTAGTCCGGCAGGCGTACGCGAAGCGCGTCGGCGACTGCCGTGCGGTCGATCGCGTCGCCTTGGTCGCTGACGATGTAGGCGGCCAGTTCCTGCAGCCCACCGTTTTGAAGCACGCGGACGGCGGCGGCGCGGATTGTGGGCTGTTCGAGGAGAACGGCTTCGATCTCCGAGAGTTCGACACGAAAGCCGCGAATCTTGATCTGGTCGTCGATGCGACCCATGAAGTGGAGCGAGCCGTCTTCCATCTCGCGCGCGAGGTCGTGCGTGCGGTAAAGGCGCGGCGCGTCGGCGGCGTCGGCGAACGGGTTGGCGATGAACTTTTCCGCTGTGAGGTCGCAGCGGTTCAGATAGCCGCGCGCAACGCCGTGGCCGCCGATGACGAGTTCACCGGCTTCGCCAGGCGCGACTTGGTTCATGTGTTCGTCGAGCACGTAGGTCTTGTAGCCAGGCAATGCCTTCCCGATCGTTACGGGTTCGCCCGGGATGCACTCGGCGTAGGTCGCGACAACGGCCGTTTCCGTCGGGCCGTAGGTGTTAAGCATGCGCCGGCCGTCTCTAACCCAGCGCGCGACGAGTTCCGGCGGGCATACTTCACCACCGACGATCAAGAGCCGCACCGTCGGAAGATCGGCTTCCATCATCGACAGGAAGGTCGGGACGGTCGAGAAGTAGGTGACGTTGTTGGCCGAGATGAACTCCGCGGCGTCCGCCGGCGAGCGCGAGACGTCGTCGGGCGCGACGCAGAGCGTGCCGCCAAGCGAGAATGCGGCCCAGACCTCTTCGACGGAGGCGTCGAAGGCGACCGAGAAGCCCTGATAGATGCGATCGTCCGGCGCGATCTTGTAGATCGACTTCAGTGTGCGAATGAACGCGATGGCGTTGCGGTGTTCGATCATCACGCCCTTGGGGCGGCCCGTCGAACCAGACGTGTAGATGACGTAGGCCAGCTCGCTTTCGTGGCTGTGCCCGGCGATCGAGGGCGGGGCCCACGACGGGCGCATGTCGATTTCGGACTGATGACGGTCGAGCAACAGGAGATTGGCGCGCGATTTTTTGAGACCTGCCGCGAATTCGTTGCTGGTGACGATGGCGCGAACGCCGGCGTCTTCAAAGATGTCGCGGATGCGCTCGACCGGGAATTTCGGATCGACGGGGACGTAGCCCGCGCCCGCCTTCAGGATGCCGAGGAGAGCGGCGAAGAAATCACAGCTCTTGCGATCGTAGAGGCCCACAAGCGTTCCGGGTTTCACGCCACGCACGCGCAGAGCCCAGGCAATGCGGTTCGCCTGACGGTCGAGTTCGGCGTAGGTCAACGTGCGGCCACCGCATTCGATCGCGATCCGATTGGCGCGTTCGCCGGCGATCTTCTCGAAAACATGGTGAAGGCAGGAGGGCGAGGCGTCTTCGAGAGCGGTGGTGAGATTGAGCGCGTTTATCGCTTCGCCCATGACGCACCGCCGTCGCTCTTGCGTACGGATGGATCATTCGCGCAGGTGACGCGGTCGTTGGCTATTGACCAAACTTTGAGCATCGTTCCGAACTTGCACAGGCCCCGTCCCGATCCGGCGCAAAAATTGATCGAGACCCCAGGGAATAAAACCTTAAGTGCAATTCGAATGCCGACCTTTACCTGGCGTTAGGGTTAAGTCGATCAACGGTGTTCGACGTAATTCGGGGACATGGTTTGACGGTCCGTGCGATAGGTTTTTGCTTACGAAGCGCCGCTTTCCATCGCGCGCGCCGGATTTGGGATTTTTCACGTGATCAGGCGTTGGCTTCTAATCATCGGCGCAGTGATCGCCGTCACGGGCGGAGGAGCAGCGATGAAGGCGCGCGCGAACCATCACAGCCTCAAAGGCTATGGCATCACCAAGACCGGTCTGACGCCGATCTATCCGCAAGGGTTCGCGTGTTCGCCGTTAACATCGCTCTATGCGAGTTGGCAGGACATCGACGGGTCGCGGCGCGGCGAGGCGCATTCGGGGGTCGACGGCGGGCGGCTGGGTGAGCCGATTTATTCGCCGGCGCCCGGCACCGTGGTCGCGGCGTGGAAAGCGGATTGGGGTTGGGGCGATGAAGGCGCGCTGCTTGTTCAGCATTCCCGCGAACAGCTGAACTTAACGGACGGGTCGGCCTTCTATTACTCGGCGTTCTATCACCTACGTTTCGAGGAAGCGGTTGCGTTCAAGCCGGGGCAAGCGATAGCGCGCGGGCAACAGTTGGCGACGGTGTTCCGGCCCGGCGGCAAGCAGCGTTTCCTGCCGGAGGTGCATTGGGAGGTGTGGGAGATCAGCGACGCCGAGACGTTGCGCTGGATCGAGAACAAGCATCGGCGGCCGGACTGGGTGAACAAGACGGCGATGCTGATCGATCCGCTCTATCTGCTGTCGCGCGAGACGCCGCCGGGCGCCAACCTGGAAGTCGTCATTGCGCCGTTCGAGGCAGGCAAGGATTACAGCGCGTTTCGCGGGTTCACTTACATTTTGCCGTGCGCGCGCATCTAGCGCGCTACCACGAGCCTAGGTCGCGGTTTTCGGCTTCGCCGCCTTCTTTGCCGTCGGCGCCGAGTGTCGACACGTCGAATTTTCCGTGCGTGCCGGGTTGCTTGTAGAGGTAGGGGCGATCCCAGGGATCGATGATGCCGTCGGCGCGGTTCAGGTAAGGGCCATCCCAAGCCTGAACGCCTTCGGGCCGTTCGACCAGCGCCTTTAGGCCTTGCTGCTCCGAGGGATACGCGCCGTTCGCCAGATAGTAGAGATCAAGCGCGGCGGCGATGTTGGAAATTTGGATCTGAGCGGTCTTGGCCTTTGAGGCGTCGAAGTAGCCGATCACGCGTGGGGCCGCGATGGCGATGATGAGGCCTAAGATCGCGAGTACGACCAGGAGTTCGAGCAGCGAATAGCCGCGCTCACCGGCGCGGGCTGTACTTTTGCGTTGGCGGACGAGCATCGTCATTCCTCTTCGTAGGCGACGCGCGAGATTTCTTCGAGCGAAGTTAGCCCTTCGAGCGCGCGGCGCAAGCCGTTGCGGCGCAGGCTTTCCATGCCGTGCGAAACCGCACCGGCGTGGATGTGGGCTGCGGCGGCGCGATCAACGATCATGCGGCGCACAGCGTCGTCAGGGGTGAGCAGTTCGGCGATGACGGTTCGGCCGCGGTAGCCGGTGCCGTGGCAGGCGGGGCAGCCCTTTGCGGCGAAGAGTTTGGGCTCGCGGATGCCGAGGGCGTCGGCCTCACGTTGCCATTCGGGTGCGATGTCGATGGGGGTCTTGCAGCTGCGGCAGAGGACGCGCACCAAACGCTGCGCGAGGATGCCGATGACCGTCGACGACAGCAGGTAGTCTTCGACGTGCATGTCGATGAGGCGCGTGATGGCCGCCGCGGCGCTGTTCGTGTGGACCGTGGACAGCACGAGGTGGCCCGTGAGTGACGCTTGCACTGCGATGCGCGCCGTCTCCGGGTCGCGGATTTCGCCGACCAGGATGACGTCGGGATCGTGGCGCAGGAACGAGCGCAGGACGTGCGCGAAGGTGAGGCCGATGTCGGGTTTCACCTGCACCTGATTGACGCCGGCGATCTTGTATTCAACCGGATCCTCGACGGAGAGAATCTTTCGCGTCGGGGTGTTCAGGCGTTGCAGCGCTGCGTAGAGCGTCGTCGTTTTGCCGCTGCCGGTTGGGCCGGTGACGAGGACGATGCCGTTCGGGCGGTCGAGCAAGGCGTTGAGCTTTGCCTGCATCGTGGCGTCGAAGCCGAGGGCGTCGAAGTCGAGCGTGACGGCGGATTTGTCAAGGATGCGGACGGCGGCGGCTTCGCCGTGCGTCACGGGGGCGGTCGCGATGCGGAGGTCGATTTCTTTGCCGCGTACCGCGAGTTTAACTGCGCCGTCTTGCGGCAGGCGGCGTTCGGCGATGTTGAGGCCGCTCATGATTTTGAGGCGCGAGAGGACGGCGGGCGCCAGGTCGATGGACGCCGGTTCTTCCTCTTTCAAGACGCCGTCGATGCGGGTGCGGATGCGCAGACGGCGTTCGAGCGGTTCGATGTGGATGTCGGAGGCGCCGGCTTCGACGGCGCGCGAAATCAGCGTGTTGACGAAGCGGATCACGGGGGCTTCGCTGGCGCTTTCGCGTAAGCGCGCGAGGTCGGACTCGGTAACTTCTTCGACGTTCTCTCCTGCCCCGCCCGCTTGCGCGGCGTCGGCGCCGGGATAGAGGCGGCGGAGGGCTTCTTCGATGTCGGCGGTGACGGCGGCCTTGACTTGCACGCGCAGGCCCGTTGCGAGGCGCAGGGCGTCGCGCACGTAGGTATCCAGCGGGTCGGCGAGTGCGACGGTCAGCGTGTCTTCGGTGGCGCTCAGCGGTACGGCGCGGGCGTCGCGCAGGAAACGTTCGCTGATGGCGTCGGTCAGGATGGGCTCGACCGGGAAGTCGTCGGGCATCGCGGGTGGAATCCCGAGGGCGGCGGTGAAGGCCGCGACGAGTTCGCGTTCCGGCACGAGGCCTAGTTCGAGGAGGATTTTGGTCAGGCTCGATTGGCCGTGTTCGAGGACGCGTGCGGCGCGTTCGGCGTTGTCAGCGTCGAGGCGGCCCGTGCCGCGCAGGTGGGCGATGAGGCGCTCTTCAGCGCTTTGCTCTTCGACGACGGATAGCGACGGGCGGGACATGGGCTGCATTCTCAGAGCTAGGTCGTCGGGGTTCAAGGTCATACGGCCAGCAATAATGGGCCATAAAGCCAGACCAACCACAGACCCGCAGCAAGGCCCGCGCCAAGCGGGACGGCGGTTTCCGCGGCGATCCGGCCTCCGGCGGCGCTCTTCACCAGAACCAAAATTAATGTCGCCGCGACGCCGTAAAGCATAACGGTGCCGAGGCCTTCCAAACCGACCCATGCGCCGGCCGCGCCCATCAGCTTTGCATCGCCCATGCCGATGCCGTCGCGGCCGCGCGCGCGGC
>JAWXBY010000089.1:0-9089 GCA_034440355.1 Alphaproteobacteria bacterium | reverse complement strand
CGAGCGCGGTGCCGTAGTTGGAATAGGCGGGCACGGTGCCGGGCTCGAAGATCTGGTCGGGGACTTCGCGGACGTAGGTTTTGAGATCGACGATGCCGGTGTTCTGCGCGCCGAGGCCCTTGACGACCTCTTGGAAGCCGCCGCGATGTGTCATCAGGTGACGCATGGTGACGGGCTTGCCGAAGGTGTGCGGGACTTTGAAATCGAGATACGTGTTCACGTCGGCGTCGAGGTCGAGCTTGCCTTGCTCGACGAGCTGCATGACGCTGGTCCAGGTGAAGAGTTTGGTGATCGAGCCGATGCGGAACATCGTGTCCGGCGTCACGGGGGTGCGCGCCTTCACGTCGGCAAAGCCGTAGCCTTTGACGAGGATGACCTCGCCGTCCTTGACCACCGCGACGGTTGCGCCGGCGATGTCGTTGGTTTCGATCTGCAGCGGCACGAGGCCGTCGAGGAAGGCTTCCAGGTCGGTCGCGGTGAGGTCATGTTTGACGGGCGCCACCACGGGCGCCGGCGTTTGGGCGCGCGCCGCGCTTACGCCCAGAGCAAACACAACGAACAGAAGCGCCGCCCGAAGCATCGGGTGCGCATAGCCCACGCTCATACTTGTACTGCCCCTCTAGACCCGCCCCCCGGCAGGCCCCCTTTTGCGTGCATTGAACACCGGGTGGGCCTTGCGGGGCAACGGTGGCGGCGATGCAGACGGGCCACAGCGGGCAGGTTCGCGCATGCTTATTGACAATGATGTTGTCATTATCTCATAATGACAGTTATGTTGTCATATGGAGATGGCCCATGACGTTCGACACGGTTGAAGCCTTTGTGCGCGCGTCGTTCGAGCCGCTGCAGTATGCGGCGTTCTTCGGGGTGTTTGCGGTGTTCGCGCTGCTGGAGGGCGTCGCGCCGCGCGATCCGTCGCCCGCGATGCGGCTTTGGCGGTGGCCGTCGAACGTGGCGCTGACGGCAGTCAACATCGTCGTGCTGGGGGCCTTACCGGTCGGCATCGTCGCGGCGGCGGACTTTAGCGCAGGGGCTCGGTTCGGCTTGCTGCATTCGATCGACGTCGCGCCGTGGGCGGCGTTCGCGATCGGGTTCTTAGGGCGCGCGTTTCTGTCGTGGGGCACGCATCTTTTGAATCACAAGGTGCCCTTCTTGTGGGCGATCCACCGCGTGCATCACGCCGACACGCGGCTCGACGTATCGACGACGGTTCGGTTTCATCCGCTGGAGTTCGTGTTTACGACGCCGTTGACGCTGGCCGGCGTTGTGCTGCTCGGCGCGCCCCCGGTTGCGATTTTGATTTATGAGCTGTTGGACGCGAGCGTCACCGTGTTCAGCCACGCCAATGTGCGGTTGCCGTGGTGGGTGGACCGGCCGCTCCGGCTTTTCATCGTGACGCCCGACGTGCACCGGGTGCATCATTCGTCGCATCAACCGGAGACGGACAGCAATTACGGTGCGGTGCTGACGATCTGGGACCGGCTGCTGGGCACCTACCGGCGCAAAAGTGCTCAGGATTTGGCGGCGCAGGAGACGGGCTTGAGCGAGACGCAGGATGCGCGCAGCCGCAATCTCTTTTGGCTGTTGATCTTGCCGTTCATCGCGCTCAAATCGCGCGCAGTGGCGTTCGCAGAGGACAGGCGATGAGCAGGGCTGAGAAGATGGTGGCGCTGACGCAGGCCGTGCGCGGCGTGTTCAACCGGCTGAAGGCGTTGGGCGACGAACTGCACGGCGACCTCGACGTCACCACGGCGATGCGGGCGGTGATGGAGACGTTGTCGGATGCGGGACCGATGACGGTGCCGCAGATCGCGAAGCTGAAAGGCGTGACGCGGCAGCATATTCAGTTACTGGCCGACGCCCTGGTCGAGGGCGGGCTCGCTTCGGTGAAGGAGAATCCGGCGCATCGGCGCTCGTCGCTGATCACGCTGACCGACAAAGGGCGGCGCGCGTTCGCGAAGATGCGCGCGCGCGAGACGCCGCTGATCGAGGCGCTGGCGGCGGAGTTCGAGGCGCCGGAGTTGGAGCGCGCGACCGTCGTGCTCACGCGGTTGATGGCGCGCATCGACGCGCGGTTGAAGGCGGAGGCGACGTGAGTTTGCGCGCGGCCATCGTCTCGCAATTCGTGCGGCCGCGCGGACTGTTGGGGCGGATTGCCGGGTGGATCTTGGCGACGCGCGGATCGAATTTGCGGCGCAACCGATGGACCGTCGATCTTCTGGCGCCCTCGGATGGCGAGCGCGTGCTTGAGGTTGGGTGCGGGCCGGGCGTGGCGTTGGAATTGTGTCTGGCGCGCGAGGGCGTGCGCGCCGTCGGCGTCGATCATTCGGCGCTGATGATCAAGCATGCGGCGAGGCGGAATGCGCGGGCGGTGAAGGACGGACGGCTGGTGTTGGTCGAGGGGACGATCGATGCCTCGCCAGCGGACGCGCTGTTCGATCGGATGTTCTCGATCAACGTCATCCAATTTGTGGACCGGCCGTCGTTCGTCGCGCAGGCAAAGGTGTTGCTGAAGCCGGGCGGCGTGATGGCCACGACATGTCAGCCGCGCCACGCGAAGGCGACGCGCGCGGATGCCTTGAAGCTGGCGGCGGAGCTGACCGATTTGATGACAGCGGCGGGATTCACCGGCGTGCGCGTCGAAGAGTTGGACTTGGAGCCCGTGCCCGCGGTTTGTGTGATCGGCAAGCGTGGTATGGTGTCACCGACGCTTTGAGGGGTCGGGACGGCATGGGGCGGTGGACGGGTAATTTGCTGGGGATCGCGATTGCGGTCGGCATCGTCGGGTTCTTGCTGGTGCAGTATGGGGCCAGCAAGGCGTGTGACGCGACCATTGACGACGGCGTGAGCTACGACGTGCAGATCTCGGGTTGCTCCGTACTCATCGCGACCGGCGGGACCAGCGATATTCCGGTGGCGACCGCCTACAACAATCGCGCGGTCGCTTATCACGATCAGTCGAAGTGGGATTTGGCGGCGGCCGATTATGACGCGTCACTGAAGCTGCGGCCGGACGACGCCGTCACCGTCGCCAATCGCGGCCAGCTTTACGCCGACATCGGGCAGGCGAAGATGGCGATGGTGCTGCTCAATCAGGCGATTGCGGCGAAGCCGGACTATGCGGCAGCGTATAGCAAGCGCGGGCTGTTGTATGAGGCCAAGGGCGATTATAAGCGCGCGATGGCGGATCATGATCGCGCAGTCGAACTGACGCCGGACGACGATGATGCGTTCTACAAGCGCGCGTCGACGCTGTTCGAGATGCGGGAATACGAACGCGCCATCGCCGACTACACAAAATGTCTGACGCTCAATCCGAACCGCATGCTGGCCCACAACAACCGGGCGAGTGCGTATGAGGGAAACGGCGAGTACGACAAGGCCATCGCGGATTATACGCGGGCGATCGAGCTCGACCCCGACTATGCGCAGGCTTACAGCAATCGCGGGTGGACGTTGACCAGCAAGGGCGAACACGACTTGGCGCTCGCCGATTACGACAAGGCGCTGGCGATGACGCCGGAGCATGCGGACAGTTACGCGGGGCGTGGGCGCACCTATGTGCGCAAGGGCGACTACAAACGCGGGATCGAGGATCTCGATGCGGCGTTGAAGATTGCGCCGCGCGATCCACGCACCTACGAAGAGCGCGGGTATGCGTATCGGCTGTTGAAGGATTACGACCGCGCCATCGCCGACTATACGCAGGCGGCGACATTCGATCCGGCGTCCGGCGCGCCGCTTGAGATGCGGTGTTGGACGCGCGGCATCGCCAATCGCGATCTCATCGGTGCGCGCAGCGATTGTGAAGAGGCGGAGCGGTTGGGCGTGTCGAAAACCGTCGTGCGCGAGAGTCTTTGTTTTGTGCGCTATCGGTTGGGCGAATACGACAAGGCTCTTGCGGATTGCGACGTGGCGCTGGCGGGGAACCCGAAGCTTGCCTATGCGCTCTATGTGCGCGGCCTCGCTAAGCGACGGACCGGGCAGCCGGCGAGCGCGAATACCGACATCGCGGCGGCCAAGGCGCTGGAGGCGACTGTCGTCGAGGATTTTGCCGGATACGGCGTCGTCGACTGAGCGTGCTATGATTCTGTGAACTGATGAGGGTGAACGATGCGGATTCGGACGGGCGTGGTGGTCGTGATGTTCGCGGCGTTGGGGATTGCGCCGGCGTATGCGGCTCCGGACCAACCGGCGGCGGGAGATCAAGTGACGAAGAGCGCCGGCGATTTGTATAAGAGCGCCAAGGCTTACGCGAAGGCGGGCAAGTTAGAATTGGCGATGGCCGATCTCGATCAGGCGATAGCGCTCGATCCGGCGCTGGGGGCGGCGTACTACGACCGGGCGCTGTTGCATTTCAAGAAGGGCGATGTCGACCGAGCGATTGCCGATTACACGCAGACAATCAAACTGCTGCCGACGTTTCCGCCGGCCTATCGCGAGCGCGGCACGGCGCTGATCGCCAAGCGCGAGTTCAAGAAGGCGATCGCCGATTTCGATCAGGCGATCAAGCTGAAGGCGGATTACGCGGATGCGTTCGACGAGCGCGGGTATGCGTATCGCATGCTGAAGGATTTTGATCGCGCCATTGCGGACTATACGCGTGCGTTGGAGATCAATCCGAAGATGTATGTGACGCAGATGCGCCGGTGTTGGGTGCGGGCGGTCGCGAACCGGGAGTTGGACCTGGCGCTTGCCGATTGCGACGCGGCGTTGAAAGCGAACGCGAAGGACAAGGAAGGGTATGAGAGCCGGGCCTTCGTCTACTTTCGCAAGGGCGATGCGGTGAAGGCGCTGAAGGATTGCGAGACGGCGCTGGCCATGGATGGGAAACTGTCCAAGGCGCTGTTCCTGCGTGGGATCATGAAGATGCGCAACGGCGACAAAAAGGGCGGCGATGCCGACATCGCCGCCGCCAAGGTGTCCGATCCTGCCGTCGCGACTAAGTTCGCAGATTATGGGGTGAAGGGCTGAACGGCGGCGACGCTTTGGTCGCAGCGGTCGGGTGGTGTGTCGCCTTTCGAAGCGCAGAAGCGGGACACGTTCTTGCCGTTCAGGTGGAGCGTGCCGGCGAGGGAGCGGCCGGTGCGCGATCCCTCGAACACATAGGGGATGCCTTCTTGGCTGAGCGTTATCGTCTTGCCGTTGGCGGACCAGCGTCCCGACAACGTCTCTTGGATCGGGTTTCCCGTTTCGCGGTCCCAACCTTCTTCCTGATAGGTGCCGTCGGCGTTGATCTGCCAGGCATAAACGAAACCGGGGAAGGCTTCAGGAATGATGACCGTCCAGACGCCGGTTAGGTCGTCTGCTGGGACTTTATCTCCGGCTTGTGCGGGAAGCAGTAAGAGCGCGGCGAGGAGAGCGAGCAGTTGCACAGAGCGTACGAGCATCGAAGCCTCATCTGGTCTGAGGCGGATACTCTACACGCTCCGCGCGCTTTGTCTTCAGGCGCCCATCTTGGTGCGGAGGTGGTCGATGACTTCGGCCATTTGCGAGGCGGGGCTGAATTCGATGGCTTCGTAGTCCTCGTCGACGCGGACCGTGTGGCCGGCGGGCCAGTGGTAGACTTCGCCGGCGCGGACCGTTTCTTTGCGGCCGTCGGCGTAGTCGATGTGGATCGAGCCTTTGAGCACGATGCCCCAGTGCGGGCACTGGCAGACGTTGCCGGGTAGGCCTTCCAGCAGCGGCTTGGCGTCGGCGCCTTTGGGGAAGCGGATGCGGGCGACGTTCATGCCGCCCCAATCCTGTCCCTGAATATGCACGCCGCCGGCTTCGAGGCGCGACGGCAGGTTGGTGCATTCGTGTTTCATCGCCGTTCTCCCTTGCTCTATTTCTTGCGCGGGTCGTCTTTGGGGTTGACGTAGTTTACCGCCCAGGGGCCCGTGCTGTTCAGTTGCACGACCGTTTCTTCGTCGGCGCCGGCGTAGTGGGTTTGGCCGGGGGGCATGGTGATGAAGCTGCCGGCGGGTAGGGCCTTTGTCTTCGCGAGGTCAGCGTTTTCGCCCATGCCGAAGAGGAAGGTGCCGCTGATGACGGTCACGATCTCGGGCTTCGGGTGCGTGTGCGGCGGGATGCGATAGCCCTTTGGGAATTTGAGACGCAGCGCGAAAAGGCCTTCTTTCGTCGGGTCGCCGTAGAGCACGACGGCTTCTGCGCCCTTCGGCAACGAAGCGGGGCCGGGGCCCCACTTGATCTCCGGTGCGGTGAGCATTTTGTGGTCGTCGCTGCGCGCGTCGTTGCTGCTGATCGCGAGCGCCATCAGTGCGGCGGTGGAGGCGAGGGCGAAGGCGGTGATACGGAATTTCATTTTGGTTCTCCCTGTGTCTTGTCGTTACGCGTCGATGTCGAAGCCGAGAGCGACGCGGCCGGTGTAGCGAAGCTGCTGCTTTTCCTGCAGCGGGTGGAAGCGCGCGGCTTGGACGTCGCGGAAGGCGCGTTCCAAACCCAGGTCGCGGTAGAAGGCGGCGCCGCCGGCGAGTTCCATCGCGCGCTCGACCGTCTTGATCGCGTTCTGCGCGACGAGCGTGCGGCGGATCATCGTGCGGTTCGTCGTCTGCGGCCCGGGCTTTTCGCTTTCGGCGATGCGGACCATGTCGGCGTGCGCGATGTCGGCGGTGGTGTAGGCGTTCTCCAACTCACCCGCGAGCGTCGTGGTGAAATTGTCGTCCGGTTTCTTCTTCGCGATCTCGATCGCCTTCGTGCGCGCGCCGTCGGCGACGCCCATGTAGGCGGAATAGATCAGCGGGAAGGCCTGCTGCGAAATGATGTGGAAGAGGTGGTGCCACTTGCCTTGCGGGCGGCGGCCGGAGATCGCCGCGTCGGCGACGAAGACGTCCTTGAGTTCGACGTCGTTCGAGCCGGTGCCGCGCATGCCCATTACGCGCCAGGTGTCGTGGATCTTCACGCCCTCGGCCTTGAAGGGGACGCCGAAGTGCAGGACGGTCGGGCCGGACTGCGGGTCTTCGGTGACCGCGCTGGTCATCAAGAGGTCGCCCATGGGGCTGCCGCTCGAGAAGATTTTGCGCGCGGTGATGCGGTAGCCGCCTTCGACCTTGGTCGCGGTACCGGCGCTCTTCAGCCAGTCCGAACCGCCCGACGAGATCAGGATCAGATCTTCGGCGGCGACGCGCTTCAGCAAGCCTTCGGTCGGCGCCTTCTCGTTGCGCCAGCGCCAGACGGCAACGGCGACGAGATGGCTGTGCATCGAAAACGCGAGGCCGGTAGAGCCGCAGCCGGCCGCGATGGTGCGGATGGCGTCGGCGAGTTCGGCGTAGCTGGCGCCATGGCCGCCGAGTTCCGCGGGCACGTGCATCTTGAAGAAACCTTCCTGCTTCAGCAGGCGGTACCCGTCGGCGACGAAGCTGTCGTTCGCGTCGTGGGCGGCGGCTTCTTTCGCGAGTTGGGCCGCGACGCGTTCGGCGGCGGCGTGCCAATCGGTTGTTTGAATCGTTGGGATTTTAGCGATCATGGACATTGGACCCGGTAACTCCTCAAATCGGCGTTCAGCCGTTGGGGGAGGTATCTCAGAATAGCCCGGCGGGGCTCTAGTTCAGGAACTGAATCGACCCCGGTACTGAATCTGTACTAGCCGAAACCCGGGGCTTTATCGTAGGTTTTGCGCCGATTTGCGGGAGCACAATATGACGCAAGGCAGCTACAAACAATTCTGTCCGGTTGCGATGGCGGCTGAGATTTTGTGCACGCGGTGGACGGTCATCGTGTTGCGCGAGATGATGGCGGGGTCGACGCGCTTCAACGATTTACGGCGCGGCGTGCCGCGTATGTCGCCGGCCTTGCTGTCACAGCGTTTGAAGGAATTGGAACAAGCGGGGGTCGTCGTGCGCAAGAAGGGCAGCGACGGATCGCTGTTCGAATATCACCTGACGCGCGCGGGGCAGGAGCTTGAGCCGATCGTGATGGCGTTCGGCGTGTGGGGGCAGCGCTGGGTCGAAACCGAGCTTTCGCTCGAGCATCTCGATGCGCAGTTGTTGATGTGGGACATGCGGCGCAACCTCGACACGACGCCGATGCCGAACCGGCGCTCGACGATTCAGTTCATCTATTCGGGTGCGCCGGCGGGCCAGCGGCAGTTCTGGTTGGTGGTGACGCCGGACGAGGGCGTCGACTTGTGCTCGGTCGATCCGGGGTTCGACGTCGATCTCTACGTCGCGTGCGATTTGCGGACGATGACGGCGATTTGGATGGGCCTCGACAACGTGCGCGCCGCGGTGCGCGACGAACGCGTGAAACTGACGGGCGACCGGAAGCTGGCGGCGGATATGCAGACGTGGCTAGGGTTGAGCCCATTCGCCAAGGAGAAGAAGTTGGTCGCGTGACGTGCCCCGGAAATTGTGCGGTTCGCGTCCGGTGCGAGCCTGCCGGTTGAGGATTTGTTGACTGTGCGCCGGATTTGTCCCTAATCAAATCCGACGCGATGACCGTTTCCTACTGAGGGGCCCATGCTGGACTTGCTCGTGTTCGTGGTCGGTTGTCTGTGTGCCGCCATCGGCGGCGAGCTTTTCGTTCACGGACTTGTCGGCATCGCAAATCTTGGCCGCATCCCTAAGGGTGTGGTTGCCGCGACGATCGGAGCGTTCGCGACGTCGAGCCCGGAGCTGATCGTCGGCATCACATCGGCGTTGGACGGCGTGCCGGAGATTTCTTTCGGCGATGTCGCGGGAAGCAACATCGTAAACATCGCGCTCATTCTGGCGATTCCGACATTGATGTTCGGCCTTAGGGTCACGCGCGAGTCGACGTTTCGCGACTTACCTTTTGCGCTGGCCATCTTTCCGATCCTCGGCATCGCGGCGCTTGACGGACGGATTTCGCATGAAGACGCGCTGCTGCTGTTTCTCGTTTTCGTCGTGTGGTTGGGATTGGTCGTGTTGTGGGCGCTCCGCAATCGGGCGGCAGAAGCGGCTGAGGGCGTCGGAAGCCGCGTCTTCATATACGCAACGGCTACCGTTGGGCTGTTGACGCTTTTCCTGGCCGGCCAACTCATCGTGACCGGCGCCACAGGGATGGCGAGTGCGGCGGGTCTGCCGGCGTTCTTCGTCGGTGCGACGATCGTCGCCTTAGGTACGTCG
>JAWXBY010000088.1:0-20323 GCA_034440355.1 Alphaproteobacteria bacterium | reverse complement strand
GGCCTGCAGTTCCTGGTACGTCGGTGCAAACATTCCGGGCAAGCCGCGCGTGTTTCCGGCTTATGTCGGGTTTCCGCCTTACGCGGAGAAGTGCGCGGCGGTAGTGGCGAACGGCTACGAGGGATTTTCCCTCGCGCCGCACGCGACGGCGGCTGAGTAGCGGCTTACTTCGGGCCGATCATGTCTTCGGGCCGCACGATACGGTCGAAGTCTTCGCCGTTGATGAGGCCGGTTTTGAGGGCCTCTTCGCGCAGCGTTGTTCCGTTCTTGTGCGCGGTCTTCGCGATCTTGGCGGCGTTGTCGTAGCCGAGCTTTGGCGCGAGGGCCGTCACCAGCATCAGCGAGCGGCGGAGGAGTTCGTCGATGTGTTTCTTGTTCGGTTCGATGCCGGCGACGCAGTGATCGGTGAAGCTGACCGACGCGTCGCCGATGAGGCGGATCGAGTGCAGCACGTTGTGGATGATCACCGGTTTGTAGACGTTGAGCTCGAGGTGGCCTTGGCTGCCCGCGATGGTGACGGCGACGTTGTTGCCCATCACCTGCGTGCACGCCATCGTCAGTGCTTCGGCCTGTGTCGGGTTCACCTTGCCCGGCATGATCGACGAGCCCGGTTCGTTTTCGGGCAGCATCAATTCACCCAGCCCTGAGCGCGGGCCGGAGCCTAGGAGGCGGATGTCGTTCGCGATCTTGAACAGCGAGGCGGCCAGTGTGTTCAGCACGCCGGAGAATTCGACCATCGCGTCGTGGGCGGCGAGGGCTTCGAATTTATTGGTGGCGCTGGAGAAGGGGTAGCCGGTGATCTTCGAGACTTCATCGGCGAAGCGTTCGGCGAAACCGGGGAGCGCGTTCAGGCCTGTGCCGACCGCCGTGCCGCCTTGGGCGAGCGGATAGAGGCGCGGCAGGCTTGAGACGACGCGTTCGATGCCGAGTTCGACTTGGCGGGCGTAGCCGGAGAATTCTTGGCCCAAGGTGATGGGCGTCGCGTCCTGCAGATGCGTGCGGCCGATTTTGATGATGTCTTTGAAGTCGTGCGACTTCGAGAGCAGTGAGCCGTGCAGGCGGCGCAGGCCGGGGAGCAGGCGGCGGTGGATTTCCAAGACCGTCGCGATGTGCATCGCGGTCGGGAAGCAGTCGTTCGACGATTGGCCGCGGTTGACGTGGTCGTTGGGGTGGACCGGCTTCTTCGTGCCCATCTCGCCGCCCAGCATTTCGATGGCGCGGTTCGAGACGACTTCGTTCACGTTCATGTTGGTCTGCGTGCCGGAACCGGTCTGCCAGACGACGAGCGGGAAGTGATCGTCGAGTTTGCCGGTGATGACTTCGTCGGCGGCCTTGGAGATTGCGTCGGCGACTTTCGGGTCGAGGTCTTTGAGCGCGACGTTGGCGATGGCGGACGCTTTCTTCACGACGCCGAAGGCGTGGATCAAGGCGGGCGGCATGCGTTCGCCGCTGATCTTGAAGTTTTCGAGCGAGCGCTGAGTCTGCGCGCCCCAGTATTTGTCGCTGGGAACGGCGATGGGGCCGAAGGTGTCGGTTTCGGTGCGGGTCGCGGTCATCTTTGTCTCCTTGGGCGGAGAGGGATCACTTCTTGCGGAATTTGTCGAGGCTGACGACGGTGGGTTTGTCGTCGTGCGGTTCGGGCGGCTCTTCGGTTGTCTTCGCGGCCGGCGCCGGCGCGGGCAGAGATTCCACTTTGCCCGCGGGTTCGAGCTTCGGCGCGGACTTCTGTGGTGCGGGGGCGGCCATGCCTTCGGGGCGGATCTGGAAGCCGAAGTTTTGACTCGGGTCGCGGAACTCGACGATGGCGTCGAAGGGGACAACGACGGTCTCGGGCATCTTGTTGAAGCTGAGGCCCACTTCGAAATCCACGTCGTGGATCTTCAAGTCCCAATAGTGGTTCTGCAGCACGATGGTGATGAAGTCCGGGAAGCGCTCGCGCATCGTGTCGGACAGCTGCACGCCCGGGAAGCGGGTGTTGAACGTGATGTAGAAATGATGCGCCGCCATCACGCCGCCCTTGGCCGCGTGGATGAGCGCCGCGCGCACGACGCCTTTCAGCGCATCGTTCAGCAGCGCCTGGTAGCCGATGAAGTCCTTAGCCATCGCATGGATGTAGCGCCGGGGCGGGTTGGCTGCAAGGCGGGGTCGCCCACCACCAACTGTCATCCCGGGCAAGTGAGCGGAGCGAACGCGACCCGGGACCCAGGGGACTGGGCGATGAGTCTCAGCCCGGTCTCCTGGGTCCCGGGTCTCGCTGCGCTCGCCCGGGATGACAGCCCTATCTGGTCGTGCGGCGAGGCTTGACTATATTCCTTGGAATGCATATTATATTCCTCGGAATATGGAGAGCGGTTGTGGATCGGACGCGGGAATATGGGACGGCCTTCGCTGTGGCGGTGGTGCATGTGGCGTTGTTGTCGGTGGGGTTTTTGATCCTGGCGGATCAGTTTTCGTTTCCTGAGATTCTTCGTGCGACGTCGCAAGAGCGGTTGGCGTTGTTTCGCCAGAACCAGGGTCTGATCGTGCCGGCCTATTACATGATGGGTTTGTCGGGCGTGACGCAGATCATGCTCGCCGTTCTCTTTCATCAGAGCTTTGCGCGGCCGGGCAGCACCTTGCTGACTGGCGCGCTGGTCGCCGGCGTTTTGGCGGGCGCGTTTCAGTTGATGGGGTTCATGCGCTGGCCGATTGCGGTGCCGTATCTTGCCGAGCAGATGGCGAATGCGCCGTCGGCGGAGGTGCAGGGGACGATCGCGCTGCTTGAGGGGTTGCTCAACCGTTATGCGGGGATGGTGATCGGGGAGCATCTTGGGTTCTTGGCGCAGGGGACGTGGACGCTTCTCGTCAGCCTTGCGATGTTCCGCGGGCGGTTGTTTGCTTGGCCGTATGGGTTGGTCGGGCTCGTGCTTGGCGTGCTGATCATCGTGAGCGCGTTCGAGCAACTCGGCGGACCGTTTGAGGCGATCGGGTTCTTGTCCGCGCCAGTTTCCGCCGCTTGGCTCGGTTGGCTTTTGATGTGCGGCGTTTCGTTGGTTCGCACGCGAGCCGATGCGCAAGGGCCGACGTTCTTTTTGGTGTCGGCGTTGGCGATGGTTGTCGTGATGGGCGCGCTTGTCGTGCCGGCTGTTGGCTAAAGGGAGGATCAGATGGCTACGCGTCGTGCGTTTCTTCGAATCGCCGGAACATCGGCTGTCATTCTGGCTGCGGGCGGTGTTGCTCTGACGCAGGTGGATCAGATGCCGGAGGCCGCCGTTGAAGGATGGCGCGGGCCGGCCTCCAACGTCAGCGATCCGCGCGTGCGCGCGATTTCCTACGCGCTGCTCGCGCCGAACCCGCACAACATGCAGGCTTGGATGGCGGATCTGAGCGAGCCAGATGTCGTGACATTCGTCTGCGATCCGGCCCGGTTGTTGCCGCAGACCGATCCGTTCTCGCGTCAGGTCGTGATCGGGTGCGGGTGTTTCCTGGAGTTGCTCAGCATCGCGGCGGCGGAGCAGGGCTTTCGCGTGGAACAGCAATTGTTTCCACAAGGGATTTGGCCGGAGAACGCGGTCGGCGACACAGCGCTGGCTCGGCTCAAATTCGTGAAGGATGCGACTGTCAGGCGCGATCCGTTGTTTGCGCAGATTTTGCGGCGCCGCTCGACGAAGCTGAACTACCGTGCGAACCAGTCGGCGAGCGATGCACATGTGGCCGCCATGGCGGGAGCGGCGGGGGTGAGTGTGATGGGGACCTCACACGCGCCGGTTTCGTTTGCGTCGACGGGTGTCCCGGCGGAGGTGGCGCGGCTGAAGGCGATTGCCGCTTCCGCTTATCGCGTCGAGGCCACGACGCATCGCACGCATATGGAAACGGTGGAGCGCTTGCGCATCGGGGCCGATGCGATCGCGCAGCATCGCGACGGGCTTTCGATTCATGGGCCGGGGATTTGGCTCTTGAAGACGGCGGGCTTGATGACGCCCGAGGCGTTCGCCGATCCGAAGTCGCTGGCGTTCAAGCAGACGATCGATCTTTACACGGGCTGGATCGAAAATTCGTGGTCGTTCGGGTGGATGACGACGGCGGTGAACGACCGCGCGTCGCAGATCAATACCGGCGTCGCTTATGTGCGTGCGAATCTGAAGGCGACGGAACTTGGGCTTGCTATTGCGCCACTCAGCCAAGCATTGCAGGAGTTTCCCGAGATGGCGCGCGAGATGCAGGCGATGCTTGCCGCCACGGGGACACCATCCGGTCATACGTTGCAGATGTTCTTCCGCATGGGTTATGCCGATCCGGCACCGGCGACGCCGCGACGGCCTCTCAACGATTTCATTCGGACGTAACATAACGCATGGGTCGACCTACTGAAGCGCAGGCGCTGCTCGGCTGGCGCATTTTCAATTGGATCGGGATTATCGATCAGCTCGCCACCGCGCGCGCGGAGCGGACGCTTGCCGAATTGAAGCTGCCGTTTCCGCAGTTCGTCATGCTCAATCACTTCAGCCACCGGCCGCAGGAGGCGAAGACGGTGACGTCGGTGGCGTCGGCTTTGCAGCAGCCGCAGCCGGGCGTGACGAAGACGATCCAGAAGCTTGTCGCGCGGAGATTTCTGAAATCGGATCCGGCGCCGGGCGACGCGCGGTCGAAGCTGCTGACGATCACGCCGAAGGGGCTTGAGATTCATCAGCGCGCCATCGTCGCGTTCGTGCCGCGCTTTGCAGAGGCGTTTCAGGGCTGGGACGACAAGGAGATGGAGGATTTCGTCCGCCATCTCGACCGGCTGAAAGTGTGGATGGATTCGAAGGGGCGGGAATAGAGCGCTACACCATAGCGGCGAAGAGGGTGTAGGCGGCCATCGCCATGACCGCGATCGAGCCAACGGAAAACAGAGTGGCGCGCACCTCATGGCGCTGGCTTGTCATGTAGGCGAGCGTGTGGGCGAGGCGTGCGGCGACGAAGGTGTACATCAGGATCTGCGCCCATAGCAGCGACGGCTCGACGGCGACGAAGAGCAAGCCCGCAGCCAGGAAGGCCGGAATGTTCTCCAGGTCGTTGCGCTGAACGCGGCGCGAGCGGTCAACATAGTCGTTAAGCGCGAGCTGCTCGGGCCTCGGGTTGCGGTTGGCAGGCCCGGCTTGCAGGTCTTCGGGATTGAGCAAACCGGCATCGCTCTTGATCATGCGGTAGACGGTGATCCATCCCTGCGCCATCAGCTTCAGGATCATGATCGAGGACGCGATCACGTAGGTGACGAAGACCGGATTCTCCATGCTGAACGGCATTGTTGTTGTCTCCTCTAGCTCCACCCACATTGTCATCCCGGGCGATTGAGCGGAAGCGAAGGAGACCCGGGATGACAGGTGGTGGTTCGGTCTAGTGCAATACCGGCAACGCTTCGAGGGAGAAGGGTTTTAGGTCGTTGAACTTGCCGGCCTTGACCAATTCGACCCAGTTCGGGTTGACGATCAGGGCGCGGCCGACGGCGACGAGGTCGAAGTCGCCGCGGTTGAACATTTCGATCAGGCGGTCGAGCGACGCCGGGCCGGCGGGTTTGCCGCCGTAGCTGGCGATGAATTCTTCGTTGAGGCCGACCGAACCCACCGTGATCGTGGGTAGACCAGTGATCTTCTTTGTCCAACCGGCGACGTTGAGGTCGGAGCCTTCGTATTCGGGCTCCCAGAATCTGCGCGTCGAGCAGTGCATGCAGTCGACGCCTGCTGTCACCAGCGGGTCGAGGAATTTTTCCAGCGCTTGCGGTGTGGGCGCGAGCTTGATCGTGTAGTCCTGTTGCTTCCATTGCGACCAGCGCAGGATGACGGGGAAGTCTTTGCTTACCGCGCCGCGGATCGCCTTGATGATGTCGACGGCGAACTGCGTGCGTTTGACCATGTCGCCGCCGTAGATGTCGGGGCGTTCGTTGGTCCCTTCCCAGAAGAACTGGTCGATCAGGTAGCCGTGCGCGCCGTGGATCTCGACGCCGTCGAAGCCGAGTTCTTCGGCGTGACGCGCGCTGGTCGCGTAACCTTTTATCACGTGGTCGATGTCGGCGGTCGTCATCGGCTCGGTGACTTTCTTGCCGGGCTTGGCGAGGCCTGAGGGACCGACACCGGTCAGATGCGGGTTGGGGCCGGAACCCGGTTTGCGCATCAGGCCCGTGTGCCAGAGTTGCGGCATGATGAGGCCGCCTTCGGCTTTCACCGCCTTCAACACCTTCGCCCAACCGTCGAGCGCGTCGCCGTGGAAATTCGGCACGTTGTGATCGTTGAGCGCGACGGGATGATCGGGCGCGACGCCTTCGGTGATGATGAGGCCGACGCCGCCCTTCGCACGTCTGCCGTAATAGGCAGCGACGTCGGGGCCGGGGATTTGGTCGGGGCTTTTGGAGCGCGTCATCGGCGCCATGACGATGCGGTTCGGGATGGTCAGGTTCTTCAGCTTGAACGGCGTGAAGAGCGGGGCAGGGGATAAGGACATGAGAGTGCTCGACGTTGAATGACGGGATGGCGCATCGAGCATCCGCCTACGGACGATTGCAAGCGGGAATTGCGGGTGGGCGAATTACGCGCGTGCTAACGTGAAATCGCGCGGTGCTCGATTCGAGGCTGGCGCTGTGGCTCACGCTGGAAGGGGCATCGCTCATGTGGAAAGAATTTAGGGAGTTCGCACTCAAGGGCAACGTCGTCGATCTCGCCATCGGCGTGATCATCGGCGGCGCGTTCGGGACGATCGTCAGTTCGTTGGTCGGCGACATGATCATGCCGCTGATCGGCGCGATCGGCAGCGTAGACTTCTCGAACTACTTTGTGCCACTCAACGAAGCCGTTACGTCACCGGTTCTCGATGAGGCTAAGAAGCAGGGCGCGGTGCTTGCGTGGGGTAAGTTCGTCACGGCGTGCATCAACTTTGCGATCATCGCCTTCGTGCTGTTCCTGGCCGTGAAGGGCATCAACAAATTGCGCCGGCAACCGCCGCCGGCCGACAGTGCGCCGCCCGCGCCGCCGGAAGACATCAAGCTGTTGACCGAGATCCGCGATCTGCTCGCGAAGCGTTGAAGCAATTTGAAACAAAGGGTGCGGGCACTGCGACGCCTGCGCCCTTTTCAATTTGTGAGGCGGCGCATAGGTTCGCCTCGCATTGGACAAGACACCCGACATAGATACGAATGCCGTCACCGCCCTTGAGGCGCCGGCTCCGGCGGTGCCGACCCACGGCGCATTGTTCAGCGTTTTCCGCCATCGCAATTACCGCTTGTTCTTCACCGGCCAGACGATTTCGCTGATCGGGTTCTGGATGCAGGCGATCGCGCAGTCGTGGCTGGTTTACCGGCTCACCGATTCGCCGCTGCTCTTGGGGTTCGTCGGCTTTGCGTCGCAGGCGCCGGTGTTGTTTGTATCGCCGTTCGCGGGCGTGGTCGCCGACAGGTTGAACCGGCGGCGCATTTTGCTCATCACGCAGACGTTGATGATGTCGTTCGCGACGGTGCTCGCGCTGCTGACGCTGACGGGCCTTGTGCATGTTTGGCATATCATCGTCATCGCGGCGCTGGCGGGGACCGCGAACGCGTTCGATATTCCGACGCGTCAGTCGTTCACGGTTGAGATGGTGGGACGGGGCGACTTGCCGCGCGCGATCACGCTGAACTCGATCATGTTCAATTCGGCGCGGCTTGTGGGACCGGCGATGGCCGGGTTCGTCGTCGGGATCGTCGGCGAGGGGTGGTGCTTTGCGCTCAACGCCGTGTCGTATGTCGCGGTGATCACCAGCCTTGTGATGATGCGCGTCATGCCGCAGACGGCGCGGACGCCCAGCCATCCGCTAACCGACTTACGCGATGGGTTCCGGTATGTGTCGACGCATCCGCAGATGCGCACAATGCTGCTTCTGCTATCGACGTCGAGTTTCTTCGGTGCGTCCTATCTGACCTTGATGCCGGTGTTCGCGCGCGACGTGTTGCACGGCGGATCGGAGAGCCTTGGGATTTTGATGTCGGGTGTCGGCGCCGGCGCTCTGGTGGGCGCGTTTGTGATGAGCCGTGTGCGGCACCACAATTTGCATCGCGTGCCGATGGCGAGCGCTGCGCTGTTCGGGCTGTTCCTGATCGCGTTCTCGCAGTCGACGAGTTTGGTCTTGTCGGTGGCGTTGCTGGTGCCGGCGGGATGCGGGCTGATGATGCAGGGCATTTCTACCAATACGCTGATCCAGACGGTCACCACCGACGCGATGCGCGGGCGGGTGATGGCCTATTACGTGATGGCGTTCATGGGGATGATGCCCGTCGGCGCGCTTGCCGCCGGGTGGTTGTCGCACCAGTTGGGCGTACCGGAGACGGTGGCGCTGGGCGGGCTCGCGTGCATCGCGTGTGGGGGGATCGCGCAGTTCTTCGCGCGCAAATAAGGTGGAGGGGCTTCTGTTGCCCGGCGCCCCTCCGAGCCGCGCTTACCTATTAGGCAGCGAGGGCCATTTCATTGTCGTTGGCACCTATACAGACAGCCCGATAACGGTGAGCCTTGCCGAGCAAAAGCAACGTCTTTACGCGTCCGTCGATCCTATTTCGCCCCCACAGCTGAGCAGGTTTCACCTGCGCAGGTGGTGGAGGCGCCGGGTACCGCCCCCGGGTCCGAGCCGTTTATTACACGCGCGTTTATCGCCATAGCCGGCGAACCGGCAGGTCTTATATAGGCGCTTCGGGTTAAGAGTTGAAGTGCCTGGGGACGCCTCATTTCTGGGCCTTCAGCGCGCGTTTGCGACCCGGTAAGATTGCAGACGATTCAGGAACCTTCGCCGATGCGCCAGTATCTCGATCTTATGGAGCATGTGCTGCGGCACGGCGTGAAGAAGCACGACCGTACGGGGACGGGCACAATCTCGGTGTTCGGGTATCAGATGCGGTTCGATTTGGCGGATGGGTTTCCGTTGGTGACGACGAAGAAGCTGCATCTGAAGTCGATCGTGCATGAGCTGTTGTGGTTCTTGAAGGGCGATACGAACGTTCGCTATCTGCAGGACAACGGCGTCAAGATTTGGGACGAGTGGGCGGACGAGCGCGGCGACCTTGGTCCGGTGTACGGCGCGCAGTGGCGGTCTTGGCCGGCGCAGGACGGGCAGACGATCGATCAGATTTCGAAGTTGATCGAGATGATCAAGCGCAATCCGGATTCGCGGCGGCTGATCGTGACGGCGTGGAATCCGGCGCAGGTGGACAGCATGGCGTTGCCGCCGTGTCATTGTCTGTTCCAGTTCTATGTCGCGGAAGGGCGGTTGTCATGTCAGCTCTATCAGCGGTCGGCCGACATCTTCCTCGGCGTGCCGTTCAACATCGCGTCGTATGCGTTGCTGCTGCAGATGGTGGCGCAGGTGACGGGGTTGAAGGCGGGCGAGTTCATCCATTCGTTTGGCGATGCGCATCTTTATCTGAACCATATCGAGCAGGCTGAGTTGCAGCTGTCGCGCGCGCCGCATGGGTTGCCGCGCATGCATATCAATCCGGATGTGAAGGACATCTTCGGCTTCAAGTACGAAGACTTCCGGCTTGAGGGTTATCGGGCGCATCCGCATATCGCGGCGCCGGTGGCGGTGTGAGTGCTGGTCTGACGATCCGTGCGGCGACGCCTACGGATCGCGACTTGGTGTTTGCCTTCATTCGTGATCTTGCCGAATACGAGAAGCTGCTCGACGATGTCGTGGCGACGCCGGACGATGTGGCGCGGGCTTTGTTTGCGCCGCATCCGCGGGTGTTCTGCGATCTGGCGGAATGGAACGGCGAGCCCGCGGGGTTTGCGCTTTGGTTCTACAACTACTCCACGTTTCGCGGGCGGCACGGGATTTATCTCGAGGACCTGTTCGTGAAGCCTGCGTTTCGCGGCAAGGGCATCGGCAAAGCGTTGCTGGCGCATTTGGCCAAGCGCGCTGTGGCGGAAGGCTGTGCGCGGGTCGAGTGGTGGGTGCTCGATTGGAACGAGCCGTCGATCAAGTTCTATGAATCGCTGGGCGCCATTCCGATGGAGGAGTGGACGGTGTTTCGCTTGACGGGCGATGCGTTGAAGCGGTTGGCGGGATGAAGACGCCGGTCGTTGCGCTCATCGTCGCCGTTGCCGAGAACGGCGTTATCGGACGCAACAATGCGCTGCCGTGGCGCATTCCCGAAGACATGAAGTGGTTTGTCGCGCGGACGAAAGGCAAGCCTTGCGTCATGGGGCGCAAGACGTGGGAGAGTTTTCCGAAGAAGCCGCTGCCGGGGCGGACCAATATCGTCGTCACGCGCGACGCGGCTTACAAAGCCGATGGCGCGGTTGTCGTTCCGTCTTTGCAGGCGGCGCTTGACGTTGCGGCGGGTGAGGATCCGGATGAGATCATGATTTTGGGCGGGGCGGAGATTTACGCTCAAGCGTTGCCGTTGGCGGGGCGGATTTATTTGACCAGCGTTCACGGCGAGGTTGCGGGCGATACGACTTTCCCGGCGCTCGACCGCGACAATTGGAATGAGACGATCGTCGGCGTCTACCCCTCGTCAGCGGAGCGGCCCATCGGCTACAGTTTCATCATCCTAGATAAAAAGTGAGAGGAAGCGCCGATGACCGTCCATGAGATCGCCTCTGGTTTGAGGTTTCCCGAAGGCCCGATCGCGATGGCCGACGGCAGCGTGATCCTGGTCGAGATCGCGCGGCAGTCGCTGACGCGCGTTTGGAAGGGGAAGAGCGAAGTCATTGCGCAGCTGGGCGGCGGGCCGAACGGCGCAGCGCTTGGGCCTGACGGCGCAGTCTATGTCACCAACAACGGCGGGTTCGAGTGGCACGAGAACGGCGGGCTGTTGTTTCCCGGCGATCGTCCGCACGATTACACCACCGGCCGCATCGAGCGCGTCGATCTGAAGACGGGAAAGTTCGAGCGCGTTTATGACAACTGCAACGGGTTGCGGTTGAACGGGCCGAACGATCTGGTGTTCGACGGCCATGGTGGTTTCTACTTCACCGATCTCGGCAAGCAGTATGGGCGTCTGCATGATCGCGGCGCCGTGTACTACGCGACGGCGGATGGGAAGAGCATCAAAGAGATCGCGTTTCCGATCGACACGCCGAACGGCTGCGGTTTGTCGCCGGACGGTAAGACTCTCTACGTCGCGCAGACGATGGTGGGGCGGTTGATGAAGTTCGACATCCAATCGCCGGGCGTGCTTGCGCCGCCGACCGGGCTGCTGCAAGGGACGCTCGTGTGCGGATTGCCGGGTTTGCAGTTGTTCGACTCGCTTGCGGTCGAGGCGAATGGGCGCGTGTGCGTCGCGACGATCGCGTTTCCGACGGGCGGCATTTCGTCGATCGCGCCGGACGGGTCGTATGAGCAGACGATGTTTGCCGATCCGCTGGTGACGAATATTTGCTTCGGCGGGGCGGATCATAAGACGGCGTATGTGACTCTGTCGGCGACCGGCAAGCTGGTCGCGACGGAATGGGCGCGGCCCGGCTTGAAGCTTCATCACAGCGCGTAATGAGCGGCGAGGTTCATACGGGCGGATGTTTGTGCGGCGCCGTGCGCTTTGAAGCGCGCGGGGCGGCGAAGTGGACCGCATACTGTCACTGCAACTCTTGCCGCAAGCACACCGGCGCGCCGGTGTCGGCGTTCGCGGGGTTTGAGCGGAGCGCGGTGACGTTCTCCGCCGCGCCGCTCGCGACGTTTGTTTCGTCGCCGGGTGTGAAGCGTGGGTTCTGTTCGGTGTGCGGTTCGACACTGACGTATGAAGGCGATCGCTGGCCGAGCGAGATCCACTTTCACGTCGGCGCTTTTGACGCACCGCAAGATTTCGCGCCCAAGGGGCATGCCTTCGCCGAAGAGCGGGTTCCCTGGCTTCATCTTTCGGAAATTTAATCCCTACGGCACGCGGTGGGCGTGTCCGTCGCTTGCACACACCTTCGCGCGCAGACTACATCGGCGACCGCGTCCGGTTCCGGACGACGAAGCTTCAAAAACAAAATGGGAAGAACAACGATGAAACGCATCCTGGCTGGTATTGCCGTCGCCGTGTTCAGCACCTCGCTCGCGTTCGCCGCGGCGGAAGATCCGATGGCGAGCCGTTACGAGAACACCGTCACGATCACGAACGCCAAGAACGAAGTGACGAAGCTGCACTACAACAAGGACGGCACGGTTGCCGTGACGAACGCCGACGGCACCAAGGGCACCGGCAAGTGGGCGATGAAGGCCGACAAGCTCTGCGTGACGCCTGACGCGGGTCCGACGGCCGGCAAGGAACAGTGCTCGACGTTTGCCGCGGGCAAGAAGCCGGGCGACAGCTGGGACCAGACGCTCGCCGACGGTTCCAAGGTGAAGGTTGCGATCGTCGCCGGCCGCTAAGGCTTAGCTGACGTTCCGACGATGGGGCCGGCGTTCGCGCCGGCCCTTATTTATTCCATCACGATGCGTGGGGCGGTGCGGTCGTCGCCGGCGTCGAGTTTGGCGATGATGCGTTCGGCGAGAGCGAAGAACGCTTTCGCTTGTGCACCGCCGGGGTCGCGCGCGGTGATGGGGGTGCCGCCGTCGGAGGTTTCGCGGATGGCGATGTGGAGCGGGATCTCGCCCAGAAAATCCGTGCCGAGTTTCGCCGCGGTTTCTTTGGCGCCGCCGTGGCCGAAGATGTGGGATTCGTGGCCGCAGTTCGGGCAGACGAAGGTGCTCATGTTCTCGACGATGCCGAATACGGGGACATGGGTCTTTTTGAACATCGCGAGGCCCTTGCGGGCGTCGATCAGGGCGATGTCCTGCGGCGTCGAGACGATGATCGCACCAGCTAGGGGGACACGTTGGGCGAGCGTCAGTTGGGCGTCGCCGGTGCCGGGCGGCATGTCGACGACCAAGACGTCGAGCGGCGCCCATTCCACGTCGTAGATCAGCTGCGTGAGTGCCGTCATGACCATGGGCCCGCGCCAGATCATCGGCTGATCCTCGTCGATCAGCGAGCCAATCGAGATGGCTTTGAGCCCCCAGGCCTCCATCGGTTGCAGCTTCTTGCCGTCCTTCGATGTCGGTTTGCCGGTCAGGCCCAGCATGCGCGGGACCGACGGGCCGTAGATGTCGGCGTCGAGCAGGCCCGTTTTGCGGCCAAGCTTGCTCAAGGCGACGGCGAGGTTCACCGCGACGGTCGATTTGCCGACGCCGCCCTTGCCGCTTGCGACAGCGATGACGGCTTTGACGCCGGTTGGGCCCTGGCGCTCGGCGGCGCCGGCGCGCGGTTTGGCTTCGGCGCTTGCGGCTGCCTTATGTGCGGTGAGGACAGCTGTCACCGAACGCGCGCCTTTGAGGGCCAGGACCGCCTTTTCGGCAGCAAGACGCAGCGGTTCCTTGGCGCGGCCTTCGTCGGGCGCGACCTCGATCGCGAACGAGACGTGGCCGTCCTTGACGCTGAGGCCCTGGATCAACCCCAGTGCAACAACGTCTTTATTCCTATCGGGGTCGACGATCGTCTTGAGCGCGCGCAAGACATCGTCGGACGTGAGGTTCGACATCGAAAAACTCTTGTTGTTTCCGGCCCTTGACGCTGTTTCGAGACGCTCCACATACAAGCCCTGGTGCGGTTTGCGTGGGGCGCGGCGCGGGGTTTGCGCGGGCGGGCTTTAAACTCTTATAAACCGCAATAGACGGTACATCCATTGTGGTTTGTGTCGAGTGATTCGCTAGTGGATGCGCCGACGGCCGAGACCTTAGTTTCGCGCCGGTGCGTCCGCGTATTGCCCCATCCGCTGGGTGAGATGAGAGGACGAAATGCCTTGGAACGACAATAAGGGCGGTGGCGGCGGTTGGACCCCGGGCGGCGGTGGCCGCGGACCGTGGGGGCAGGGGCCGAACAACGGCGGCGGTGGCCGGGGCCAAGGCCCCAACATTCGTCCGCCCGACCTCGACGAAGTATTCAAGCGCGGCCGCGAGTGGCTGAAGCGGATGTTCCCGAACCAGTCGCCCGGCGGGATGCTCATTGCGCTCGTCGGCGGCGCGCTGCTGCTGCTTTGGATCGCGACGGGGTTTTATCAGATTCAACCGGCCGAGCAGGGCATCGTGCTGCGCTTCGGCCAATATGTCGACACGATCAATTCCGGTCTGCACGTGCGTTTACCTCCGCCGCTTGAGACGGTGCTGCGGGCGAATGTCGGCGCGCGCAACCAGATCAACATCGGGTTTCGTCCGGGTGCGGACGGACGTTCCACGCAGACGGCCGATCTGACGCCTGAGAGCATGATGCTGACGGGTGATGCGAACATCATGCATGTTCAATTCACGATCAGCTGGCAGATCACGAACGCGCAGGACTTCTTCTTCCAGGTCGACGACGTCGAGCCCACGATCAGGGCCGTCGCCGACAGCGCGATGCGCGAAGCGGTCGGGCAGAGCCAGGTCGATCTCATTCTAACGAAAGACCGCGCCAAGATTCAGGAGCAGGTGCGCTCGACAATGCAGGCGGTGCTCGACAGTTATCGTGCGGGCGTGACCATCCTCGCGGTCGCTCTGCAGGATACGAAACCGCCGGCGCCGGTCGTCGAAGCGTTCAATGATCAGCAGGCCTCGGATACCGATCGCCAGCGCAGCATCAACGAAGCGGAGACTTACGCCGGTTCGATCGTGCCGAAGGCGCGCGGCGACGCGTCGAAGATCGTGCAGGATGCGGAAGCGTTCAAGACGCAAGCGGTGACGCTGGCGCAAGGTGAGGCGCAGCGCTTCAAGTCGATCTACCAACAGTATCGCAGCGCGCCGGAAGTGACGCGCGAGCGGCTCTATGTCGAGACCATGCAGCGTATTCTCAGCCGATCGAACAAGATTCTGATCGACGGGAAGGGCACGTCGGGCGTGACGCCCTATCTGCCGCTGCCGGAATTGCGACGCACACAACAGCCTGCTGAGCCTCGCGCCGCCACGGGAGGGAATGCGCCATGAGAACCTGGTTAGGCATCGCCGGCGCCGTCGTAGCCGTTGTCATTTTCGTCTTGTTCAATACGCTTTTCGTCGTCGACCAACGCGAACAGGCGATGGTGGTCCAACTGGGCAGTCCAGTGCGGGTCATCAAAGAGCCGGGTCTTGCGGTCAAGGTGCCGTTCTTCCAATCGGTTACCTTCTTCAACAAGCGCATTCTCGATCTCGATGCGGAACCCAGCGTCGTCATCACGGCCGACGTTAGAAATATCGTCGTCGATGCGTTCATTCGCTTTCGCATTTCCGATCCGCTGAAATTCTATCAGTCGGTGAAGGACGAAGAGAGCGCGCGGCTGCGTCTGGTGCCGATCTTGAACTCGAACTTGCGGCGGGTGCTGGGCGAGCAAAACTTCGACCGGCTGTTGTCGGGCGAGCGCAGCCAATTGATGCGCGCCATTCGCGATGCGGTTGCGCTGGAAGCGCGCGCGATGGGCATCGACATCGTCGACGTGCGCATCCGGCGGTCCGACTTGCCGGAAGCGAACCTTGGCGCGGTGTTCGATCGCATGAAAACCGAGCGTCAGCAGAAGGCCTCGCAGACGCGCGCCGAAGGCGGCGAAGCCGCTCAGCTGATCCGCAGCGCCGCCGACCGCGAGGTCACGGTCATCCGGGCGACGGCCACGCAAAAGGCCGACATCCTGCGCGGCGAAGGCGAAGCGGAGCGGAACCGGATTCTGGGCGAAGCCTATAGCCAGGATGCCGAGTTCTTCGCGTTCTATCGTTCGTTGCAGGCGTACGAGGAATCGATGACGGGCGACAACACGACGATGGTGCTTTCGCCCGACAGTCCGTTCTTCCGCTACTTCCAGAACGGACAAACGGGCAGGCGGTAGCGCGCTCGTAAACCTGTTCTTTACCACGCGCGGCGCTGATCTAACGGTCGGCGCCGTTGCCGTTTTGGCCGCCGGGTTTTCGAGGGGGCTTTGGTGTTGATCAAGATCGTCGGCGTCATCGCGGCGGGTTTGTTGTGCGTTTCTGCAGCGCTCGCGAAACCGGCGCCGGACGGGTTTTCGGAGCTCGTCGAGAAGCTGTCGCCGTCGGTCGTCAACATCTCGACGGAGAAGCCGCTGCAGAACGCGCAGGGGCGTGCGCCTGTGCCGATGCCGTTTGCGTTGCAGAAGAGCGCGGCGGCGAGCGGGTCGCGGTCGCTGGGCTCGGGCTTCGTGATCGACGGGGCGGCGGGGCTGATCGTCACGAACAATCACGTCATCGAGGGTGCGCGCGAGATTCTGGTCGGGTTTCACGACGGGACGCGGCGCGGCGCCACTGTCGTCGGGCGCGACGAGAAGACGGATATCGCGCTGTTGCGCGTCGTTAATCCGAAGCCTCTGACGGCCGCTTCGTTCGGCGACTCCGATGATGCGAAGGCCGGCGATTGGGTTTTGGCGATCGGCAACCCGTTCGGCCTTGGCGGCAGCGTTTCCGCGGGCATCATCAGCGCGCGGAACAGGCAACTCGACGCCGAGATCTACGACGATTTCATTCAGACCGATGCCGCGATCAATCACGGGAATTCCGGCGGGCCGCTGTTCGACATGGACGGGCGCGTGATCGGTCTGAACTCGGCGATGCTCTCGCCGACGGGCGGGTCGATCGGGATCGGCTTTGCCATTCCCTCGAACACCGTCAAAACCGTCGTCGCGCAGTTGAAACAGGGCGGGCATGTGCGGCGCGGTTGGATCGGGGCGAATGTGCTGGATGCGGCGGGTAAGCGCGGCGCGGTGATCGGACATGTGACGCCGGGCGGGCCCGCGGCGGGCGCCGGTTTGGCGCCGGGCGACATCATCACGCGCATCGACGGCAAGGACGTTGCCGACTCGCGGGTCATGCAGAAGCTGATCGTCGAATCGAAGGTCGGCCGGAAGCTTGACGTGAGTTTGACGCGTAAAGGTTTGGCGCGGGCCGTCGTCGTGCGCGTTGCGCGGCGGCCGGACTGACTTGGCGTGGTTCACGCTTTCTTAACGGTGCGCGCTTTGCTAGGCGCACGTTAACACCCGGCGCGCGACACTATACGTATGAGCGGATTATTCGGGTCGAGTGGCAGCGGGCGATCGCTGCCCAGTTTCGATTTTTCGGTCCTGGAGGGGTACTACCAGGCCAAGGTGCAGTCGCGCGTTTCGTCCGCCTCTCAAACGCAGACCAAGGCCGCGGGCGTGAAGGACGTCGTGTCGTTCGCACCGTGGGATCAGAATTCGGCCAACGCGACGCCGATCTCGAAATTGCGCGATGCGTTGACCGCCTCGTCGTTCGTGGACGTGCGCGACGGCTCGTTCGATCGAGTCGGCGTCGATCAGGAATACAAGAAGCTGTTCGCGCTCTATACGGGTTTGTCGCGCTTGCAGGCGCTGGCCGCGCGCGCGTCGGAGGACAACACGGCGCTGGCCGAACTCACGGGCTTGAACCGGCGGTTTCAGACGGGGCTCACCGAAGTCAACAAATACCTGACCAGCACGACGTTCAACGATCTGACGCTGTCGTTCGGCAAGCGCGAGTCGACGGCGCAGAGCGCGTTCAAGGTCGTGCGGCCGCCGACGCAATACAACGGTCCTTCGATCGTCAGCGGCGCGGGCACGAACGCCATTCCAGGCATCGTGGGCAACGAGGTTTTCACCGTCTCCGCGTTGAAAGGAAGCGCGACGACGGATGTGACGATGGATCTGTCGGAGATCTCCGGCGATGTCTCGGTCACCAGCGTCGTCGCCTATATGAACGGGAAGATGGAAGCGGCGGGGCTGACCACGCGCTTCAAGACGACGATCTTCGACGGCGCGACCGAGACGTCGGCCAAGCGCTACGGCGTCGGCGTGCAGACGGTGGCCACGGAGCGGATCTCGTTCACGGCGGCGGCGACAAAGCCCGCCGTCTACGTCGCGGGCGTTGCGGGACCGAGCACGACGCAGAGCGGGCAGTTGATGAAGTTGAGCGACGACGGCGCAGGTGTCAGCGCGAATTTCACGGCGAATATTGCGCCGCCGTCGGGCGTCGCCGACGTCAAGGCGACGGCCACGGATGCGAGCGGCAACGTCTATGTGGTCGGTACGGTCACAGAGGACTTGGGCGCCGGTATCGTGCAGGGCGATCAGGACGTCTACCTGCGCAAATACGACGGCGCAGGGCAGTTGGTTTGGAGCCGACTTCTGGGCTCGTCGGAGCGCGCGAGCGGCTTTGCGCTGGCGACGGATGCGAACGGCAACGTCGCGATTGCGGGCAAGGTCACCGATCGTTTGACGACGACGGCGATCGGCGGCGGCGACGACACGTTCGTCACCAAATACGATTCGGACGGGCGCGAAGTTTTCACGCGCCAGGTTGCGCCGATCACCGACGATCAAGCGAATGCGCTGGCGTTCGGCGCGGACGGTTCGCTTTACGTCGCGGGGCAGACCAAGTCGGCGGTCGCTTCGGGCGTCACGCATGGCGGCGGCATCGATGCCTATGTGATGAAGCTGACCTCGTCGGGCAGTTACGTTTACGCGCGCCAGTTCGGCGGCGCGGACGACGATCGCGCGACGTCGATTGCGGTCGACGGCAACGGCGACGTTATTCTGGGCACGGTCGAGGGCGGCACGGCGAAGGTTCGCAAGCTGCTGTCGGGTGACGGCACGTCGCCGCCGGTTTGGGAAGTTTCACTGGGCAGTCTCGGCCAAGGGCAATTGAGCTCGATCGCCGTCGACGGCGGATCGGTCTATGTCGCGGGTTCGACGGATAACGCTGCGCTGACCGCGGGCGGGCAAGCTTCTATTGCGACGGCGCATGGCGGCCAGTCGGACGGCTTCGTGATGAAGATCGCGGACTCCGGCTCGACGGCAACGGCGGATTTCATTTCGTATGTCGGTACGTCCGGCAACGACAGTGTCACGGGTGTCGCCGTCGCGGGCGGGGCCGTTTATGTTTCGGGTTCGACGAACGGGTCGCTGACGGGCGGCGTCGCGCCGACGAGCACCAACGGCTATGTGGCGAAGCTCGACGCGAACGGCGCGCAGGTTTGGACGCATCAATACGCGAGCCAGCAAGGTGCAGCCTCCGCGCGGGCGATCACGGTCGATGCGCAAGGCGGGTCGGTGCTTGACAAGCTGGGCATGCCGCGCGGGGCGATCAAGTTCGACGAGTCGCGTTTGATCACGGCGGGATCGACGGTGCGCGCGGGCGATCATTTCTACGTCAAGGTCAACGGCGGCCAGGCGTTCAAGGTCACGGTGTCGGCGACCGATACGATGCGCTCGCTGACGACGCGCATCAATTCGGTGATGCTGCTCAAGGGCGAGGCGGTTCTGACGCGCTCGGGCGGCGACGGCATCAAGATCACGGCACGCGAAGGCAACAAGATCGAACTGCTGCGCGGCAGCGAAGGGCTGGACGCACTGGCGGGTCTCGGGCTTCAAGCGATGGTGCTCGACAACACGCAGGATGCCGAGCCGGCGGCGGATGCGAAGAAGAAGGACATCAACGTCTTCTCGCTCGATCTCGACACCAAATCCGCGATCACCGACAAGACGGTGGCGAAGACCCTGGCGCTGCAGTTGTCGTCGGCGATGATGATCATCCAGAACGCCTATCTGGCGATCAACCCGGCCGCCAAGAACAGCGCCGGCGCAAACGCCCAGGCATCGGCCGCGTATCAAAACTTGCTGGCGGCGCTGGGCGGGTAACACTGCTTGCGGCGGGGTTGGCAGCGGCGATTCAGCTTCACCACTAAGCCTCAAAGAACACGAAGGTTCACAAAGGGGTTCTTGCGCCGCAGGCAACGGATGGCTTGCGCTGCGCTCCCGGGGGTCAAGCTCCTTCGTTCGGCTCTTCGTTTCGTTGCCTGAGCCTCTTTCGGCCTAAGAAGAAGCCTCACACGAAGAAACGAAGGGACTCGTCTCTTTCGGGCGTAGGTGGACGGGTTGGGAATGGCGCCGCGCGCCAAGACGCTTTGCGAACCTTCGTGTTCTTTGAGGCTTAGTGGTGAAGCTGACTCGGCACCGCTTCCATCCGAGCCAAACCCGCTCCAGCGCCGGGCCCACCAGGCCGTGGTGCACAAGGCTACTCCACGGCGCTCCAACCGTTCGTTGCGCAATACGGCTCAATCTCGCCCGAAATTGGGCCAGGCTGACCGTTCGTCACTTCCGCAATCCCCTCCATGGTCTGCTATAAGGCTGGCGCGATAAGCGCTAACGATTCCGAAGTGGCCGACGCCCGCCTCAGCGAAGTCAGCGGTGTCCCTCGGGTTGAAGCGCTGTCGGAGGAGTTGGGAGAGCATGAGCGGCGCTACGCGCAAATTGGCCACCATCGTCGCGCTCGACGTCGCGGGCTACTCCGCGCGCGCGGAGGCGGACGAGGAAAAGACCGCCGCTGAAGTGGGGGCGCTGCGCAAGGTGATCGAGGGGATCGCCGCGCGTCATGGCGGGCGTGT
>JAWXBY010000087.1:0-68742 GCA_034440355.1 Alphaproteobacteria bacterium | reverse complement strand
CGCGGCGTCGATCCGGCGCTTGCCCGGCAGGTGGCGGAGCAACTGACGGCAAGCGGCGCGCTGGCGGCACATGCGCGCGACGAGCTTGGCATTTCGGAGATGACGATCGCCCGACCGGTGCAGGCCGCGCTGACGTCGGCTGCGACGTTCGCGGTCGGCGCGGCCATGCCGCTGCTCATGGTCGTGGTGTCGCCGCAGAGCATATTGATCCCCGTCGTCTCCGCCGCGTCGCTGGTGTTTCTGGCGGTTCTGGGCGCAGTGGGCGCGAGCGCCGGCGGCGCCAATGTTCTTCGGGCGACGGCGCGGGTCACCTTCTGGGGCGCTCTCGCCATGGCCCTTACCGCGGGTATCGGCAAGGTGTTCGGGGCGATCGTATGAACGGCGATCCGCGCCAAGCATCAGCCACCGCGGATACGCCGTTACACATTCCGGTTTCAACCATTCTCTTGGCGCTGTTGGACAAGGCCACCGACGAGGACGTCACGATCGAGTGGCTGATCGACGGATTGCGCGAGCGTTCGTTCGGGTTGGTGCTGTTGGTGATGGCGTTGGTTGCGCTGATCCCCGGCGGCTCGACCGTTGTCGGGGTCTTGCTTGTTTATCCGGCGCTGCAAATGATTGCGGGGCGTGAGCGGCCGACTCTCCCGCGTTTCGTGACCGCGCGGAAAGTGTCGGTGGCGCGCCTCGCGAAGGTCGTGCAGCGCGCCAGCGCCGTGCTGAAGAGCGTGGAGCGCCTTATCCGGCCCCGCTGGCATATTCCGGCGCCGGCGACCAAGCGGTTCGTCGGCGTCGTGGTGCTGGCTCTCGCGCCCACGCTGATCTGGCCGTTTCCCTTTAGCCACGTGATCCCGGCCTTGGTCGTGGCCATGATCGCGCTGGCGTATCTCGAAAACGACGGCTTGTTTCTTTGCATGGCGGGCGGAGCTGCGGTCGTGTCTCTGGCGATCACTGCGGCGACCGTGTGGGCCAGCATCGCGACGACGAATCTCTTCGTCTAGCCGCGCAGGCGACGCAGTCATGTGCAGCGGCGACTCAGCTTCACCACAAAGCCACGAAGAACACTAAGGTTCACGAAGGCGCGTTGCGCCGCAGGCAACGATGCAGGAATGGCGCTACGCGCCACGACCAACTTTGCGAAACTTGGTGGTCTTTGTGGCTTTGTGGTGAAGCTGAGTCGTCACTGCCGCCAGCAAGGCAAGACGGGCTTAGAATTCGACGTCCAGTTCTTCGAATTCGTCCGGTTCGTTTGCGGCGGCGGCGGTCCATTCTTCCATGAGCGGCCATTTGGCGATCGTGCGGACGTAGCCGTCGCAGATGCGGTCGATGTGGACGTCGTAGGTGGTGAAGCGTGTCGTCACCGGCGCGTACATGGCGTCGGCGACCGTCGGGGCTTTGCCGAAGAGGTAGGGACCGCCATGAGCGCTTTGGCATTCGCGCCAGATGGCAGCGATGCGGTCGATGTCGCCGCGGGCGCCAGCGAAGACCTTGTGTTGCGGATAGCGCGCCTTGATGTTCATCGGCATGGCGGAACGCAGATTTGCGAAGCCTGAGTGCATTTCGCCACTGACGCTACGGCAATGGGCGCGGGCCTTGGCGTCGGCCGGGAAGAGGTGCGCCTTGGGTTTGATCTCGGCCAGATATTCGGCAATCGCCAGCGTATCCCACACGTGCACGCCGTCGTGTTCGAGCGCGGGCACCAGGAATGACGGCGACAGCAGCAGCAATTCCGCGCGCATGCCGGGATCGTCGGGCGAAATCGTTCGCTCCTCAAAATCGAGGCCGGCCATGCGGCAGAGGAGCCAGCCGCGCAGCGACCATGATCCGTAGTTCTTGCTGGCGATGGTAAGTGTTGCTGAAGCCATGATCAGTTCTGCCTAATTTGGCATCATTTCGACGCGCCTTAACGCTGTCGAAAGCGCGATGGGGGCGAATTCTTGCTACTCTAGCACAAAGCCAATAGCTTTTCTTGATTCACACAGGGATTTGCGTCGGCGTGCTTTATCAAATCTATCAAACGCAAGCCGACATGCTTTTGCCGCTGCGTTCGATGGCACAAGTCGTCAACGCGAGCTTCGGCTGGCCGAACCGTACGCCGCGCACGCACATGATGCGGCGCATGTCGGCGGCGCTGGAACTCTTCGATCGATTCACGCTGACGCATGAGCGGCCCGATTACGGGATCGATCAGGTGATGTCGGGCGGCAGTCTCGTCGACGTCGCCGAGAAGGCGGTGGCGAAGACCGCGTTCGGGACGCTGCTGCATTTCCGCAAGCATATGGATACCGCGCAGCCGGCGGTGCTGGTCGTCGCGCCGTTGTCGGGGCATTTCTCGACCTTGTTGCGCAATACCGTGCAGACGCTGCTGCAGGACCACGACGTCTACATCACCGATTGGCATAACGCGCGCGACGTGCCGGTGGGCCAAGGCGTGTTCGGTTTTGCCGATTACATCGACACCGTCATTTCGTTCCTGGAGCATATCGGGCCGGGGACGCATGTGATGGCGGTGTGTCAGCCTTGCGTTCAGGTGCTGGCAGCCGTGGCGCTGATGGCGGCGGAGGATCACCCGTGTCAGCCGTTGTCGATGACGCTGATGGGCGGGCCGATCGACGTGCGGCAGTCGCCGACGACCGTGAATGCGCTCGCCTTCGATCATCCGATCGAGTGGTTCGAGAAGAATTTGATCACGAAGGTGCCGGCGCGCTATCGCGGCGCGGGGCGGCGGGTCTATCCCGGTTTCATCCAGCTGAACGCGTTCATGAAGATGAACATGGACCGGCATGTGAAGGCGCACCGCAAGCTCTACAAGCATCTCGCCAACAACGAGTTGGTGGAAGCGGCGGCGATCAAGGAATTTTACGACGAGTATTTCGCGGTGCTGGATATCCCGGCCGAGTTCTACATCGAGACCGTGCGCCTGGTGTTTCAGGAGGCGCTGTTGGCGAAGGGGTTGCTCACCCATCGCGGGCGGCCGGTGGAGCCCGCGAAGATCAAGCGCACCGCGTTGCTGACGGTCGAAGGCGAGCGCGACGATGTGTGTGCGCTGGGGCAGACGGCGGCGGCGCATGACCTTTGCACGGGGTTGCGTCCTTATATGAAGCGCCATCATTTGCAGACGGGCGTGGGCCATTACGGCCTGTTCAGCGGCAAACGCTGGGACACGCAGATTTATCCGATCGTGCGCAATACCATTTTGTCGGCGGCCTAAGCCCTGTTTTCCCGGCCTTTCCGGCGGGAAACCATGACGCTATTCAGCGTGGATTTGTGGCGGACAGGTGCGGTATAGAGCCTGCCTGGGTTCTGCTCGTTCATCCGCCGTTCAAGCGCCGTTTGGTGCGGTGCGGGTTGGAGCGGGCAGGCGTTTCGTTCATCTGTCTTACGTTGACGGAGTTACAGACTATGCGGGTTGTTTTCCTTTCTGCGTTGGCTTTCGCGGTCGCCTCCGGGCTTGCCTTCGGCGCCACGGCTGCCGAACCGAAGAAGCCGAAGCCGGTCGATATCAAGAAAGAGATGATCGAGAAGTGCGGCGCCGAGCCGTACGGCCTCGTCGATCTCGAAGGCAAGACCGCGTCGAAGGAAGAAATGGAAGAGGCCAAGTTTCAGGTGACCGCGTTCATCACGCAGGTCGACGTTTACCAGGAATGCATCCTGAAGCTTGCCACGGCGCTGGGCGACCGGACGACCGAGAACGACAAGCGCATTCTGGGCGCCGCGATCACGCGCAGCCAGGAAGAAAAAGAAGCCGTCGGCACCGCCTATAACAAAGCCGTCGACGATTTCAACGTGGCCAACAAGAAGTCGAAATAGCGCGGCATTGCGCGTAGAGCGCGCCGTTAACTGAGGGACTGCGGCGGAACGCCGCCGCGGGCCGACGTCTTCGCCGCAAGATCGCCACATGCGCGCCCCGCGCGGGGCGCATTTGGGCATGAGCCTGTCTCACCGATGACCGGAGGAGACACGTTCGTGACACACGCAGCCCCCAACCTTTCCTTGTTCCGCCAACGCCTTGCCACGTCGGCCGCGATCGCGGCGCTGTTGCTGAGCGCTATGGTTCTGGCCGGCTGCGACATGCCGCAACAGAGCGCCGAGAAGACCGATCCCGCTAAACCCAAACCCGCCGACGCGCCGACCGAGATCGACGTCGACGACGGCCGCGTCGCGCAGGAACAGGCCGCGCCGGTGGCGGCGATGGACGGCAATATGCGCAGCGCCGGCGGCATCGCTGTTTCGCCCCCACCGCCGCCGATGTCGATGCCGCAACCGGAGGTGCGCGACAAGTTTCCGGACGCGAAGCCCAATCCGGTGAAGATGGTCAGCGAAGAGCCGGTGTCGACGTTCTCGGCCGACGTGGACACCGCGTCTTATTCCGTCGTGCGCAAGTTCTTGAACGATGGCGCTTTGCCGCCGGGCGATGCGGTGCGCATCGAGGAGATGGTGAACTACTTCGACTATTCGTATCCGCTGCCCGACAGTCGCGCGCAGCCGTTCCGGCCGACGGTGCAGGTCTATGAGACGCCGTGGAATCCGGACACGCAGATCGTTCATATCGGCATCAAGGGTTTCGACATTCAACGTAACGAGCGGCCGGCGGCGAACCTGGTGTTCCTGCTGGACGTGTCGGGATCGATGGACGAGCCGAACAAGTTGCCGCTGGTGAAGAATGCGATGCGGATGCTGGTCAACGAGATGAGCGCGCAGGATCGCGTTTCGATCGTGGTCTATGCGGGTGCGGCGGGGATGGTGCTTGAGCCGACGTCCGGTGCGGATAAGGGCAAGATCCTGGCTGCGCTGGATCAGCTGTCGGCCGGTGGGTCGACGGCGGGGGCGGAAGGTATCCGGCAGGCCTATCAGTTGGCGCGGTCCAGCTTCATCAAGGACGGCGTCAATCGCGTGGTTCTGGCGACGGACGGCGACTTCAATGTCGGCATTACGGATCCCAATCAGCTTGAGGATTTTGTTTCGCGCGAGAAGGAAAGCGGCGTGACGCTGCCGGTCCTGGGTTTTGGGAGCGGCAATTACAACGATGCCTTGATGCAGAAGCTGGCGCAGAAGGGTAACGGCAACGCGGCCTACATCGATACCATCAACGAAGCGCGGAAGGTGTTGGTCGAGCAGGTCGGGGGCACCCTGTTCACGATCGCCAAGGACGTGAAGTATCAGATCGAGTTCAATCCGCAGCGGGTGAGCGAGTATCGCTTGATCGGGTATGAGACGCGATTGTTGAACCGCGAGGACTTCAACAACGACAAGGTGGACGCGGGCGATATCGGCGCCGGGCATGCGGTGACGGCGCTTTATGAGATCGTGCCGGTGGGCTCGAACGGGCATCTGATGGACCCGCTGCGCTATAGCGCGAAGGCGCCGGTGACGACGCCGGCCACCAGCACGGGTGAGATCGCGTTCTTGCGCATGCGTTACAAGCTGCCGAACGAGGACAAGAGCCGGCTGATCGAGCGGCCGGTGACCAACAGCGACGTCATTGAGGACGTGCGTGGCGCGTCCGATGATCTGCGATTTGCGGCGGCGGTGGCCGGGTTCGGGCAGTTGCTGCGCAACGATCCCTACATGAAGAATTACGGCTATGCGCAGGTCGCCGAGTTGGCGAGCGGCGCGAAGGGTAAGGATCCGTTCGGCTATCGCGCGGAGTTCGTGCAGATGGTGCGTCTGGCGCAGTCGCTGCCTGCGCTGCCTTCGCTGCAGCAGGGCGGGCAAGGCGGGCCGCAGTAGCGCTCGCTTCCAAAACGCGAAGGGCGGCCACGTGGGCCGCCCTTTTTTTCGTCTGTGTTTCGACTACCAGGTGGCGCGGAGGCCGGCCGAGGCGGTGTGGGTGTTGGCGGTGCTGTTCAAGACGCCGTTGTAGTCGAGGAAGAGGACGAAGTTTCTCGAGACCTGCGCGCCGACGCCGGCGTTGACCAGGGCGCTGTCGCGCGATAGCGAGGACGAGACGATCGAGAACGGCGTCGTCGGGTCTTCGAGGAAGGCAGCGCTGAAGCCTTGGCGTTCGTCGAGGAATTCGTGGCGCCAGGCGAGCTCCGTCTTCGGGACCAGCCGCACGCCGCCGGCCTGCCAGGCGCCGGAGAAGCGCATGCCCAGCGTCGAGGTCAGGCTGTCGGCATCGCTGTCGGCGACGACAAGGCCGAAGTCGCCTGCGCCGGATTCGGAGAAGCCGTCGGTCGAGTTCGACATATAGCCGACCGCGATGAACGGCGTGACATCGACGCGGCCACCGTCGAATACGGCGCCGAATTCGCCGTGGACGCCGAAGGTGTTCGAGTCGTAGTTGGCGTTGGCGATGAAGTCGTCGAAGCCGAGTTCGATCAAGCGCGTCGACGTCACGTCGTTGAAGCCGAAGCTGACGATCGCGTCGCCGTAGTAGCGGCCGGTTTCGTAAGCCGCGTAGCCCGCGAACTGGAAGCTGTCGACATCGACTTCGTCGCCCGCGGTCGCGAATTCGACGTCGCTGGTCGACCAGCCGACTGCGCCGCCGACGTTCCAGTTGTGGTCGACTGCGACGTCGATGCCGCCGGCGACGCCGCCGGTGTCTTGGTCGTAGCCTGCCGCTTCGGCGTCGCCATCCGCGTTGGTCCATGCGCCGTAGCCGCGGCCCCAGACCGAGATGCCCATGCGTTCCTGCGCGCTGTGGTGGCGGCGGCGCGACGGTTCGCCGTCGTTGGCGGACGTGCCGGCGTCGGCGTAGCGGCGCAGGCCGAGGCTTGCCGTCTTCGAGGCGGCCTCGGACTTCATGTCGTCCATGCGCTCGCCGATCGCGTCGGTGAAGGCGTGGCTGACGCGCAGGCCGATTTCCTGAATATCGGCGTGTTCGGCGCCGGCGAGTTCGTCGTAGATGTGGGCGACTTCTTCTTCCGAACCGACGGGCAGACCGAGGAGGTGGTTGAAGAGGTCTTCGAAGTCGGAGCCGAAAGCGCCGCCGTCGTAGATGTCTTCCAGCGCGCCGCCGACCGCCTGCTGGTTTTGCGTCAAGCCCGGGAGGATCAGCGCGTCGGCGAAGCCTTGGCGGATCAATTCCAGGTCGACGAAGTTCGCGCCGTAGTCGGCTTCGGCCTCGAAGAAGAGCGAGGTCGTCGATACGTTCGCAAACGTGCCGGAGATGCTGCCCGTGATGAGGTCTTGATAGGTGAAGGTGTCGCCGCCGATGGAGGCGAAGTCCGCACCGTCGACGACCGCGATCAGCGCGCCGTCGAGAATCGCGTCGTTGCCGGCGTTGATCTGGCCGTGGGTGGTCGTGTCGGTGGTCAGGAAGAACTCGACGGTGCCTTCGCCGCCCTGGGTGTAGTCGTTGACGAGGTCGACCGTCGTGTTGTCGTCGAGATAGACGCTGCCCGCCGTGACGGTCATCGAGTTGACGTTGGTGACCGTCAGGCCTTCGCCGTCTTCGCCGCGTACTTGCGCGCCGAGAAGCGCGCGGCCGGTGTCGACGTCAAACTGGTCGAGGGCGTCGACCGTGCCGCGGCGTAGCGCGACATCGCCGCCGACGATTACGTCGTCGGCGCCGCCGCCGTCGATGTTGCCGTCGATCTCGCCGCCGTTCAGGTTGACCGTGTCGTCGTACTCGACGCCGGATTGATCGAGGTCGAGCGCGACGGTCGTCGTCAGGTCATCGGCGGAGCGGCCTTGGATCAGGCCCGCGCTCTGAGTGATCGTGTGCGCGGCGTCGGCGCCGGTGAGGTCGATACCTGCGATGGTGGCGAGAATGGTGCCGGAATTGACGATACCGCCGTTGACCTGGCCCGTGACGTTGATGCCGTACGAGGGGTCGATTAGGCCGTCGTTGGTCAGCGTGCCGGTGAGGATGCCGTCGATCGCGATGCCGTAGGTCAGGGCGCTGATCGTGCCGGTCGCGCCGTTCGTGATGTTGCCGGTCAGGGTTGAGGCGGCGGTGACGACAATGCCGTTGCCGCTGGTGGCGGCGATGACGCCGTTGTTGGTCAGGTTACCGGTAACGTTCGTGGTGGCGATGTAAATGCCGGTCGACGAGAGGGCGGTGATGTCGCCGTCGTTGAGGATGTCGCCGGTGAAGGTCGTGCCGCCGAGATAGACGCCGTCGCTGCCGCCGGTGATTTCGCCGCCGGCCTCGTTCGTGAAGTTGCCGGTGAAGGTGGTGGCCGAAATGTCGACGCCGTCGCCGTCGGCCGACGTTATTTCGCCGGCGTTCGAGACGTTGCCGGTGAAGGTGACGTTGCTGATGAGGAGGGCGGTCGTGTCGGCGCTGATGGTGCCGGTGGCGCTGTTCGTGACGTTGCCGGTGAAGTCGGTGGTGCCGGAGATGATCACGCCGAGCGCCGAGCTGCCTTCGGCCAGGATGACGCCGTCGTTGGTGATGTTGCCGATGAAGGTCGCGTCGCGGACGATGATGGCTGTGACGCTGCTTCCCGCGACCTGGATGAGTGCGCCTTCGTTGTTCGTGATGCCGCCGGTGATCGTGCCGCCCAGGATGTTGATGCCGTTGGCGACGCCGGTGCCGTCGATGGTGCCCGAGTTCGTGATGCCGCCGCTGAGGATGGCGCCGGTGAACTGGATCGCGGCGGTCGTGGTGCCGCGGATGACGCTGTCGACTTCGTTCGTGATGCCGCCGTGAAGTTCGGCCTGCGCATCCGATACGTTGATGCCGAGCGCGCCTTCGATCAGGCCGCCGGAGTTGGTGATGCCGCCCAGGATCTCGCTGTCGTCGCCAAGCAGGATGGCCGTCGAGACGGCGACGATGGAGCCTTCGTTCAGGATGCCGCCGGCGACCGAGCTGTCGTCGTCGATGAAGATACCGACTTCGGCGCCGATCAGGCCGGTGTTCAGGATGCCGCCGTCGACCTGCGAATCGTTGAGGATGTCGATGCCGTTGCCGGCCGACGACACCATCGAGCCGTGGTTGACGATGTCACCGATAAGGTAGCTGTCGTCGATGGTCAGGATCGAGCCTGCGTCGCTCATCGGGATGAGGTTGATGAAGCTGTCGTTGTTCTCGTCGGCGTCGACGGTCGCGTCCAGGTCGATCGTGACCGTGTCGGTCTCGGCGTTGGTATAGGGGGCGAACACGGCCGGGCCCGACAATGTGTCGGCGGCTGTCGCCGGGCCGACGGCACCTGCCGCGGCCAACATGGAAATCAGAGAAACGCCGGACAAAATCCGCGAACGCACGCTCATGGAAACCTTCCCCTCGAAACACCGGCCGACCGAATCTGGAAAGTGGTGGCCGCGTCCCGCCCCGAGACGCGGCCGACCCATCGCCGGTCGAACTGCTGGGAACCGAAGTTGAGGGGTTATGGCTAAGAGCGCGTTAACGGCGCGCGGGCGTGGTGTGGTTTCGTTAGGACGGGTCGCGCTTGAGGCGGATGTGCAACGGAGACTCAGCTTCACCACGAAGCCTCGAAGCACTCAAAGGTTCACAAAGATGTCTGGCGCCGCAGGCAACGGGCATGATCGGCGCTGCGCGCCAACAGGAAAGCCAGCTTTGTGAATCTTAGAGTGCTTCGAGGCTTTGTGGTGAAGCTGAGTCGCCATTGCCGTGGCGGTGGAAACGACGAAGGGCGGCTCGATGAGCCGCCCTCGCCTTCTATTCGATTTGGCTTTGCGCCGATTACCAGGTCAGGCGGACGCCGCCTGAGGCGTTCGTCGATGCGGAGTCGGAGCTGTAGAGGCCATTGATGTCGCCGAAGAGTTCCAGGTTGTTGGTCAGGCCGAAGGTGAGGCCGGCGCTGACCAGCGCTGCGTCTTGCTGGACTTCAGAGGAGACGATCGTGAAGGGCGTTTCGGTCGGGTCGCCCAGGTAGAGGGCCGTGAACGTCTGGCGGTCGTCATTGAACTCATGACGCCAGCCGACCTTGATGTCCGGCACGACGCGGGTTTGACCCATGGTCCACAGACCCGAGGCGCGCAGAGCGAGGATACCGGCGAAGCTGTCGGCGTCCGTGCTGCTGACGTCGAGCGTGTAGGCGCCCGCGTTGCCCGTTTCGGTGAAGCCATCGGTGTCGGCGCCCGTGTAGGCGAGACCGATCGAGGGCTGCACGTTCACGCGGCCGAGAGGCCAGATGCCGCCGAGTTCACCAGCCACGGACCAGGCCGAGGCGTCGTAGCCTGCGAGGGCCGTGAAGGGCGCACCCGGAACCGGCAGCTGGATTGTGCGCACGGTCGACACATCGTGCCAAGCGTAGCTCGCCGAACCGGCACCGTAGAAGTGACCGAAGCCGTAGTTGCCGTAGAGGCCAACCTGCCAGGAGTCGAACTCTGCGTCGTCGCCCGGCGAGTCGAAGTCGACATCCGTGTTCGAGTAGACGACCGCGCCGCCGAGGGTGGCGTTGCTGCCGAGCGCGAAGTCGACGCCACCGGCCAGACCGGTCGAGTCGCCTTCATAGCCCGGCGCCTCTACGTCGCCGTCGGTGTTGGTCCACTCGCCGAAGCCGCGCGCCCAGACCGATGCGCCGCTGGCGCCGCGGTTCAGGCCGTTGCTGCCGCCGACCGATGCGGTCGATGCGTCGTTGGCCATGATCGTGGCCGCCGAAGCGTAGCGTTGCGCACCCATGTTGGCGAAGCGCGCGCCGTCAAGCGTGAGCAGCGTGCGGTCCGTTTGTTCGCCGACGATCGTGTTGAAGAGCATCGAGGCATGCAGGATCGACTGCTGAACCTGAGCGTGCTCGGCGCCGCTGATCTCGTTGTACATGGCGAGAACTTCGGCCGGATCCGACGTGCCGAAGAGGGCCACGAAGAGATCGTCGAACTCGTTGCCCACCGGTCCGTTGACCTGAACCCACTGGAAGATCTCTTCCAGCGTGTTACCGACCGCTTGCTGGTTCTGGGTTTGGATAAGGCCAAGCTGGTCCAGCACGTCGCCGAAGTCCACGCGGTTGATCGTAACATCGACGTCGTTGGCGTTGACCGTTTCATCCGCGAGCCAGAAGAGAGACGTCGTCGTGGCGGCGTCGAAGCTGCCGAACGTCTGACCGGTGATGATGTTGTCGTAGGTGTAGGTGTCGAGCGCTGCTACGGCGAAGGACGACGGATCGATCGCCACCTGCAGGGTGCCGTCGAGGTTCGCGTCGTCGCCGGCCGCGACGAGACCGTGAACGGCTTCGTTCGTGGTGACGAGGAACGAGAGCGTCCCTGCCGGGCCCATCGTCAAATCGTCGGTGATGTTGCTGGTGGTGTCGTCGTCGAGATGTGCAACGCCGCCATTGACCACCATGTCTTCGAGACTGGTGAAGGTTACGCCGTCGCCGTTGACGGTTACACCGGACGAACCGAACACGCCCACGCCGCTCGTGACCGTGAGTTGATCGATGTCCGACGCGGTGCCGCGGAGGTAGCTGAAGTTGCCGGCGACTTCGATGTCGTCGCCACCACCGCCGACGATGTCGCCATCCATCGCGCCGCCGTTGGCGTTGAACGTGTCGTCAAACTCCGTGCCCGACTGATCCATGTTGAGGGCGATTTCGACGGTGCCGGTGCCGTCGAGAGCGCTGTTGCCTTGGATGAGGCCTGCGGTCTGCGTGATCGTGTGACCGCCCAACGGCGCGACCGCGAGCGGATCGGTGGTGTTGGCCGTGGTCAGGTCGATGCCGGCGACCGTCGCCAGGATCGTGCCGGAGTTGAAGATGCCGCCCTGAACCGCGCCATCGACGTAGATGCCGTAGTCGGGATCGATGAGTCCGGAGTTGGTCAGCGCGCCGGCGATCGTTGTGCTGGAGCCGACGTAGATGCCGTTGCCGCCGGCCGCCGTCAGGATGGTGCCGCTGTTGGTCACATCGCCGGTGTAGAGCGTGTGGTTGAGCCCAAGGCCGTCGTAGCCGCCCGTCGATATGATCGTGCCGGTGTTCGTCACGTCGCCGTCAAACAGCGCGCCGAACATGTAGACGCCCGTACCGGAGTCGGCGCCGCCGCTGATCAGGCCGTTGTTGACGAAGTTGCCGGAGAAATTGGTGACGTTCATATAGACGCCGGTGCCGTAGTTGTTGACCAGCGTACCGTCGGTAGCGGCCAAGATGGTCCCGTCGTTCGTGAAGTCACCCTGCCAGTTTGTAACGCTCAGATTGACGCCGGTGCTTTCCAGCGTCCGGATGACGCCGGTTGCCGTATTGTTGAAGCCGCCGGTCCAGTTGGTCACCGAGACGTTGACGCCCGATGTGCCGGCGTCGATGAGGCCGGAGTTCGTCAGGCCGCCTACAAAGGTGGTGTTGCTGATCCCGATGCCGGTGTAGTTCAGCGCTTCGATGGTTCCGGAGTTGTTGATGCCGCCGGTGAACGTGGTGTTCGAGATATAGATGCCGTAGGTGTCGGCGGAGGTGATGAGACCGGCGTTGGTGATGCCGCCCTCGAACGTCGTGTTCGAGACATAGATGCCGTAACTGTCGGCGGCAATCGTGCCGGTGGCCGTGTTGTTGATCCCGCCCGAGAACGTCGTGTTCGAGATATAGATGCCGTAGCCGTCGGTCGGGTCAGATTGGATCAAGCCCGCGTTGGTGATACCGCCCTGGAAGGTCGTTCCGCTAATGTAGAGGGCGTAGTCATCCGCGCCTGCAATCGTGCCGGTGGCGGTGTTGTTGATGCCGCCCGAGAACGAGTCGGCGCCGACGTAGACGCCGTAGTCGCCGGTGGAACCGGACGCGATGAGGCCGCTGTTGGTGACGCCACCCGCAAAGGTGGTGTCATCGATGTAGAGGCCGGAATAGCTTTGGCCGCCCTGGATCGTGCCGCTGTTGTTGATGCCGCCGGTGAACGAGGTGTTGCTGGTGTAGATGCCGTAGCCGCCGGTGTCGGCGACGATCGTGCCGGAGTTGTTGATGCCGCCCGAGAACGTCGTGTTGTTGACGTAGAGGGCGGTGGACGCTTGGGCATGAATAACGCCGGCGTTCGTGACGCCGCCGTTGAACGAGGTGCCGCTCAAGTAGACCGCGTAACTGTCGGCGGCTTCGATGACGCCGGTCGCGGTGTTGTTGATGCCGCCGTTGAATGTCGTGCCGTTGAAGTAGATCGCGTAGGAGGTGTCGGCGTAGATCGAGCCGCTGTTGACGATGCCGCCGTTAAAGGTGTCGCCGGAGATCTCGATCGCATAGTGGCTGCTGTCGGAGGTGATCAAGCCGCTGTTGGTGATGCCGCCATTGAACGTGGTGCTGTTGATCGAGATGGCGGTGCTGGCCGATTGGATCGTGCCGGAGTTGTTGATGCCGCCTTCGAACAGAGAGTTATTGATGGAGATGGCAGTGTTCGAAACCGACTGAATGAGACCGGCGTTCGTGATACCGCCGAGGAACGTGTCGTTGACGACCTCGATGGCGTAGTCGTCGCCGACGATCGTGCCGGTCGCCGTGTTGTTGATTCCGCCCTGGAACTCGCCGGTGCTGAACTCAAGCGCGTTGTTTTGCGACGTGATCAAGCCCGAGTTGGTGAGGCCGCCTTGGAACAAGTCGCCGCCAAAATAGATGCCGGTGCCCGAGCCGGAGATCGTGCCGGTCGCGGTGTTGTTGATGCCGCCCTGGACCAGGCCAGCGTCTATGTCGATGGCGATGGCGCTGGCGCCGGCTTCGGCCAAAATACTGCCGGAGTTGACGATGCCGCCAGCAAAGGAGTCGCCGCCGATATAGACGGCAAAACCACTGGTGTCGCCCGTTACGATCGTGCCGCTGTTGTTGATGCCGCCGGTGAAGACGCCACCGGACCAGTAGAGCGCGGTGCTGGTGGCGGTCGTGATGAGGCCGGAGTTGGTGACGCCGCCCGCGAAGCTGTCGGCGTCGATGTCGATGCCCGACGAGGACGCGTCGATTGTGCCGCTGTTGTTAATGCCGCCCGAGAAGTCGACGCCGTTGTTGATGTAGATGCCGCTGCCGTTCGCCGAAATGAGGCGCCCGGAGTTGACGATGCCGCCCGTGAAGATGCCGCTGTTGATGCTGATCACCGAGGCGTCGGCTGTGGCCGTGCCGGTGTTGGTGATGCCGCCATTGAAGATCGAGTTGCCGTTGATGTCGATGGCAATGGCGCCGGCGCCGTCCGCCGTGAGGAGCCCGTTGTTAAACAGCCCGCCGCCGATCGTGCTGTTCGTGATGTCGATGGCGTCCGCTGTCGTCGAACCGATCGAACCGTTGTTGGTGATGGCGCCTTGAAGGACGCTGTCGTCGATCCGGAGCGAAATGCCCGCCGTGTTGCCGAGGATCGTGCCCGCGTTGTTCAGGATGCTGTTGCCGCCCGTCGCGCCGACATTCGCGTTGGTGTCGATGTCGAGGTAATCGAGATCGTTCGTCGTCTGCGTGTTGATCGCGGGGACGTTGCCCGGACCGTTGACGTCGGTGCCGGCCGCCAGAAGCGGATCGGCCATCCCAAAGGACGCTAAGACGGCCAGCGTCGAAACACCCGACATAAGCTTCTGTGAACGTAGGCGGATCATGAGCAAAGCTCCCCAGCGGAAAACGGTCAAAAAATGATGTCCGTGGAGCCCTTGGGATCGCGACTGAGCCGCGATACACCCCCGAATTCCCCGAATCATGCCTCGATTCCGGGATAACGCGGGGCTGGGAGAACCGTCTATGGCTGGCGTGTCCTATTAACGATTACGCCTAGGGGTAGTGGCGTTTCTACATCAGGTAGTTAAGAAACGCTACGTCCCAATATCGTGGTTCCCTTTCTGTGAATTGGGGTTGGACGTGACTTCTCACACGAGATCGTGCGTGCGATAGCTAGTCTTTACCATTCATTAAGGATTCGGCTTGGGTGACCACCTCGTGAACGGATTGGGGATGACACCGACACCGACCATGCCGCCCTCGGGCGGCATTCAGCTGAAGCTTGGCGACGCGTTGAAGCGGGCGCAGGCGCACTTCACTAAGAACGAATTCGACGATGCCGAACGATTCGCTTCCGCGATCGTGGCCAGGCACCCCAAGCATGTGCAGGCGCTGGCTGTGTTGGCCGCCGTCGCCGACAGGCGCGGTCAGCCGGAGCGTGCGATCGCGTTGCTGCAGCAGTCGTTGAACGGCACGAATTCCGACGCGCTGCCGCTGGCGAATTTGTGCCGCGCGCTACGCCATGCGGGACGGCTGGACGAGGCGCGCGATGCAGGCGAACGCGCGGTGGCGCTTGGCGTGTTGCCCGATGCGCTAGCGGATCTCGCCGACGTCTACGTTGCGCTCGGCGATGGCGTGCGGGCCCGTTCGCTGTTCGAGCGCGCGGTCGTGCTGCGGCCGGCGCTGGCGCGCGCGCGTATGGGGTTGGCGCAGGTGCTGCTGGCCGACGGCGAATTTCATGCGGGCTGGAGCGAGTATGAGTGGCGCTACAAGCTGCCCAACACGCAAGACGTCTTGCCGAAATTCAAGCAGCCGCAGTGGAACGGCATGCGCTTAACCTCAAGCCGGCTGCTGATTATCGCCGAGCAGGGCTATGGCGATTGCTTTCAGTTCGCGCGTTATTTGCCGATGGTCAGCGAGCGGGTGAAGGACGTTTTTCTGGGCGCGGGGCCCGAAGTCAATCCGGTGCTGAAGTCGGTGAAGGGCTCTTTCATCTGCTATGAGCGTTGGGAGCAAATTCCTGCGTTCGATTTTCAGATTACCTTGTCGAGTTTGCCGCTGGTCTTCGGCACGACGCTCGATACCATTCCGTCTGCTGTGCCTTATCTGTTTGCCGACGCGGCCAAGGCCGATGCATGGCGCGCGAAGCTTCGCGGCGTGGCGCAGGGGCGCAAGACCGTCGGCTTCGTCTGGCAGGGACGGCCGACGCATCCGAACGATCGCGTGCGGTCGGTGGCACTGGGGCATCTGACGCGGCTTCTCGAGCTCGACAACATCTTGCCGGTGTCGCTGCAGGTCGGGGCGGGGCGCGAGCAGCTGACGGCGCATCCGCTGAAGCCGCGCGTGTTCGACCCGAGCGGCGAGCTTAAGGACTTCAGCGACACGGCGGCGCTGATCTCCGCGCTCGATTGCGTGGTCACGATCGACTCGGCGATCGCGCATTTGACCGGCGGGTTGGGGCGGCCGGTTTTCGTGATGCTGCCCAAAGCGGGCGAGTGGCGGTGGCTTCGGGAGCGCACCGACTCGCCTTGGTATCCGACGTTGGAATTGGTGCGGCAGGGGCCGGACGCACGCTGGGACAGCGTGGTCGAGCGCCTTGTCGAACGCTTACGTGCTTGAAAACTCACCCTTTAGACGGACAATCCTCATGACCAGCACTCCGCAGGCGGCCGCACAGATGGGACAGGGAACGCAGCGTTTGAGCCTTGCCCAGGCCTTCAAACTGGCGGGCGAACATGCGCGCGCGGGACGGCTGGTCCAGGCGGAAGGGATTTTGCGCCAGATCCTGAAGCAGCGGCCGAACGATCCGGAGGCGCTGCACCAATTGGCGATCGTGGCGCATCAGGCGGGCAAGACGCCGTTCGCGGTGCAGCTGATCGAGCGTGCGCTGACCGTCAATCCGAACGTCCACATCTATCAAGCCAACATCGCCGAGATGTACCGGCGCATCGGGCAGCCACAGAAGGCGATCGAGCACGGGCAGCGCGCGGTGGCGCTGAAGCCGGATGCCGCGGACGCGCACAACAATCTGGGCATCGCCTATTTCGACCTCGGCGACTTCGAGACCGCGATCGTCAACTACGACAAGGCGATCATGATCCGCCCGCGCTTTGCGGAGGCGGTGAGCAACAAAGGCAACGCGTTTCGTCAGACGCGCCGGTTCGCGGAAGCAGAAACGGAGTACCGCCGGGCGCTGGCGATCAATCCGAGTTATGCCGAGGCCTACAACAATCTGGGCAGCGTGCTGCGCGACCTTGAGCGGCCTGCGGAAGCGGAAGCCGCGTACAAGCGCGCGCTGACGCTCAAACCCAATTACCTTGAGGCGATCAACAATTTGATCTTGGCCTACAAGGATTTGAAGCAATTCGATCAGGGGCTGGCGGTTGCGCAGCAGGCGCTGAAAATGAGCCCGCAGAATGCGGATGCGCTGGCCTATATGGGCGCGATCCTGGTGGAGCAAGAGCGGCTTGATGCGGCGTTCGACGCGCTGCGGAAATCGCTCGCCATCGCGCCGAACAAGGCTGAAACGCTGAACATGCTGGGGCGCGCGTATTTCGAGGCGGACGAGCCGGCCAAGGCGATCGAGACCTATCAGCGCGCCATCGCGCTGAAGCCAGACTTTGCCGATCCCTACAACAATATGGGCAATGCGCTGAAAGAGTTGGGGCGGTTCGACGAAGCTTTGCGGGCGTTCGAAACGTGTTTGGCGCTGAGCCCGGAATCGATCGGGACGTACGTCAATCTGGTCGACGCCTATAAATTCCGCTCGAGCGACGACAGGCATGTGAAGGCGATCGAAGCGCAGATCGCGAACGCCGACTCGTTGAGCGAAGAGCGGCGCATGCAGATGAGCTTTGCGGCGGGCAAGATTTATGACGACCTGAAGCGCTATGACGAAGCGTTTCCGATGTTCCTGAGCGGGAATGCTCTGAAGCGTAAGACGATCGCCTATGACGAAGCGACGATCCTCGCCTATTTCGAGCGGCTGAAGAGCGTCATCACGGCCGATCTCATTCGCGAGAAATCGGGCGGCGGCGTCGCCAGCCAAACGCCAATCTTCGTCTTGGGGATGCCGCGGTCGGGCACGACGCTGGTCGAGCAGATTTTGGCCAGCCATTCGCGCGTCACCGGCGCCGGCGAACTGAAGGATATGAGCAATACGGTCAACAGCGTGCGGAAGAGGGACGGCACCAACGTGCCGTATCCGGAACTCGTGCCCGTCACGACGCCGGCCGAGATCGCGCGCATCGGCGAGGCCTATCTGCAGAAGCTGATGCGGCGCGCGCCGGGGGCGGAGCGCATCACGGACAAGATGCCGTCGAACTTCTACTTCTTGGGGCTGATCCATCTGGCGCTGCCGGGTGCGAAGGTCATTCACACCAACCGCAATGCGGTCGATACGTGCGTGTCATGCTTCTCGAAGCTGTTCGCGGGCGAGCAGACGCAGACCTACGATCTCGGCGAATTGGGCCGGTATTATCGCGCGTATCACGGCTTGATGGCGCACTGGCGAGAGGTTCTGCCGCCGGGCGCGTTCCTGGACGTGACGTATGAGGAGGTCGTGGCCGACACCGAGGCGCAAGCGCGGCGCATCCTCGACTATTGCGGGCTGGAGTGGGACGCGCGGGTGCTCGACTTCCATCGCAACGAGCGGCCGGTCAAGACGGCAAGCTCGTCGCAGGTTCGTCAACCGATCTACAGTTCGTCGGTGGCGCGGTGGCGGAATTACGAGAAGTTCCTGGGGCCGCTGCTTCAGGAACTCGGCGATCTCGCGCACTAGGGTCCCTGCCCTTACATCATCTTCGCGGCGGCCGATGGCCGCCGCTTTTCGTTTGGCGTTAGGCCGATATGGCGCGGGTCATCGCGTCGTAGGATTGGCTGAAGCCGTGCAGCAGTTGGTCGACGCGGACTTTCTTGTCCTGCTGCTGGCGATCCTTGATCGTATAGATCAGGGACAGCGTCTTGCCGGCTTTCATCTGCGCCAGCGCTTCGGGCGGCAGCGCGCCTTGGACGATGCATTCCGTCTTCGTGCAACGCAGCGGGGCTTTGAACATCGTTTTCTCGTCGATCATGAAGTTGGCGCTGTCGGCGGCGCTCGCCGAGGGCGGCACGCGGAACATGATCGCCGGCACTTTCTTCGTGTCCATCATGAGGACATTGAAGCCGGCGGCGAGGAGAATGGCGTTGTTGGGTCCGCGCACCGTCATGCGCGCATTGGTGCGGCAGATGCGTTTCGGCGGCGCTTCTTGTCCGGCGGCGGGGGGCGTCGCCGACGGTTTCATGTTCTGGCAGGAGAGGGTCCAGAGGCCGAAAGGCTGCGAGCCGACGAAACCCGGTTGGATGTTCGCATTCGCGATCGGCGGAAGTCTAACCGCCTGCGGACCGCTCGGCCCGGTGCCGGTGCTGCTGGCCCAGAAGATCGCGGCGAACGCGATCACGACCAAGGCGCCTATGCCGGCGTAGCGGACCACGTTGGAATCAAACAAGTTCTTCATGACACGTTCCTAAATGAATGCTGGGGCCTAAATGCGTTCCGGCGCGCAGGCTCGCGCGACTCAGCAGCCATCGGCTTGGTTAAGGGCGCGGGACCATAGGCCAGGGTCCGGCGTGCTTCAATCCGTGGGCCCTGCAACCTTAAGGCGCGATCAGACGGGTTGCGCGGGGGCGTTCGTGCGATGCTTGCGCCAGTTCACGCGGGGGGCTCGCGGTGATAGAAACGCAGAGGAATGACAAAGCGCATGCGCGCGTCCCGGGACGCGGCACGTCGTTCGTCATGGATCGTTCATGGCACGGTGGATTGTACTGGCCGGCATCACGGCTTTGCTCGTGACCGGCTATTTCGCGACCTTCTACGAACACGGCCAAGCACACTGGCGCAGTGTGCGGTTCGTCGAGCCCGAGCTGCTGGCCTATGCGCGCGGGGCGTTGAAGGAATCCGGGGCGACGTGGGCAAAAGTTAAGATGGACGGCCAGGTTGCGATCCTGACCGGTGTCGCCCCCAGCGAAGCCGACCGCGACGATCTGAAGCTTGCGGTGCGCGCGGCGGCGGGCCCGGGGGGGCCATGGCTCGGCGGGATCACGCAGGTGCGCGACGAGATGACGGTCGCGGTTGCGCAGAAGCCGTTCACCTGGAGCGCCAAGCGCGACGGCGAGGGACGGATCGTTTTGAGCGGTTACGTGCCGGGGCGGCGGTTTCGGCAGGCGATCGGCGTGGAAGCGCGCAAGCTATTTCCGGCGGGCGTGGACGACACGACGGTGGTCGCGGCGGGGCATCCGACGGGACCATGGGAAGACACGGCGATCTGGAGCTTGCGGCAGCTGTCGCAGCTGCAGGCGGGTGAGGCGCAGTTCGTCGATGGCGTGATCACCGTGCGCGGCCAGGCGACGACCGCCGAGGCGCAGGCCGGGATCTATGCGTCGGCGAAGACGCTGGCGCGGTCTTATCAGGGGATCGCCGACATCACCGTTTCGACAGCGCCGGTTGCTTTGCCGGAGGTGCCGGAGGACACGACGGCCGCGCTCGTGCCGGTGACGCCGTCGATGCAGCGGTTAAGCGCGGAGGCGTGTCAGAAGCTGCTCGACCAGATCATGGCGGACAACGTCGTCGGCTTCGCCAACGGATCGGCGCAAATTCGGCCTGCAAGTCACAAGCTTCTCGATCGCATGGCGCAGACGTCGGTCGATTGCGGAACGCGGTTTTTGATTACGGGGCATGTCGACGGCACGAGCCGGGAGCTTGGTCTCGACGGGTTGGACCGGACGCGGGCGGAAGCGACGGCGGCTTATCTGGCCGCCAAGGGCGTCGATCGCGAGCGGCTGGTCGTCGAAGGTTCGGGGTCGTCGCAACCGGCGGCGGACAATTCCACCGTGGCCGGCCAGGCGCGCAATCGCCGGGTCGAAATTACGGTGCTGCCATGACGCGAGGGGGCGGGACGCGGCCATGATGTATTTGTTCATCCAGACGTGGCTGTTCCTCGGCATCGCGTGGCTGGTCGGGATCGTGATCGGCTTTACGCTGGCGCGCGATCAGAAGGCGCAGCGGCATAAGGAGGTCGAGGCCGAGCTTCACGATTCGCGCGACCGGGCGATCGCGCGCGACAAGGAGATCGACGAGTTCAAGCTGCGCGTGGCGGAGCTTGAGGGATTGCCCGAAGGGGCGCGGGCTTCGCGCGTGGCGGCGCGCGACGAGATGATTGCGCGCATGACGCAGCTTGAACGCGATCTCGATACGGCTAAGACGAACGAGAAACGGCTCAGCGACGAGTCCGAACGGCTGCGCGGCGAGGTAGACGGATTCCGCACGCGCTATCTGGAGGCGCGCGCGAAGTGGGACGAGTATCAGACGAAGGCGGAGGCGCTGGCCGCAGCGCCGCCTGCTCCTGTGCCGCTGGATCTCGGCGGCATGACGATGATGCCCGACGACACGATGCGCGAGCGGGTGATGGAGCTGGAAGGCCAACTCGCCGAAACGATGCGCGTGCGCGACAAGGCGATGGAGCAGATCAAGACGCTGACCGGACGCGTTCGCGAGTTCGAGTCGCAGCCGGCGGCGATGGCGACGGGCGGCGACAGCAAGGTGTTGCAGGCGCGCATTGCGGAACTCGAGGGACGCTTGGCGTCCGGGTTCTCGTCGGCGCGCGAGACGGACGCGCTGAAGTCACGGGTTTCGGATTTGCAGGACAAGCTGAGCGAAGCGGAAGTGGCGCTGAGCCGCGCGGTCAGTTCGAAGGCCACGGGCGCGGAGCCGCTGAAGGCGCGCATCAGCGAGCTTGAGGCGCAGCTTGCTGAAGCGCGGTCGGCGACGTCGGTTGTCGAGCTGTCGTCGCCGCAAAACGATGCGGAGAGTGCGCGGCTACGGTCGCGGTTGAGCGAGGTCGAGGGCAAGCTTGCCGACGCACAGCGGCAGGCCGGCGAAGCGCAGAATTTGCGGTCGCGCTTGGGCGATCTTGAGCAGGCTTTGGACAAGGCGAAGCGGCAGGCGAATGAGGCGCAGGGTTTGCGGGCGCAGATCGCCAGTCTGGAAGCGCGGCTGTCGGCGCATACCGATGATCGCGCGACGGGCAGCGAGGATGTGAGCCTGCTCAAAGCGCGCCTTGCGGATGTCGAGCAGCGGTTGATGTCGGGCAGCCAGTCGTCGGTCGAGTTCGATTCGCTGCGCAATCGGGTGATGACGCTGGAGGCGTTGCTGCATGAGGCGGCGAAATCGCGCGATGAGGCGGCCATTCTACGGTCGAAGGTTGCGGAACTCGATGGGCGGTTGGGCTCGGCTTTGAAGGCCGCCGCCGAAACGCGCGAAAAGGTCTGACGCTTTTCGCGTCTGCTCAGTTCTTCGATTGACGCGGGCGCCGGTTCGGCGGAAAGATCGCGCCGTCCGAAGGGGGGCCCCGCGTTCAGGGGCTGAGAGGCGGTTTGACCCGCGACCCTTTGAACCTGATCCGGTTCACACCGGCGGAGGGATTCGGATTTGCGCGTCGCACGCGCTCATTCTTTCTTTCGCCCCACGACCGTTCAGCGCCGCCACCTTCGTCCGAGGCACCGCGCCCATGAACATTCAGCACAAGCCTTCGTTTCAAGTGACGACCGGATCGATCCCCGGCTCGCGCAAAATCTATGTCGCGGGCGAGCGGCATCCGGATTTGCGCGTGCCGTTCCGCGAGGTCGCGCTGCATCCGAGTGCGAACGAGGCGCCGGTGAAGCTGTACGATCCGAGTGGTCCGTATACGGATGAAGCGTTCAAGGTCGATATCATGAAGGGTGCGCCGCGGACGCGCGATCAGTGGGTTCTGGCGCGCGGCGACGTCGAAAGTTACAACGGGCGGCCGGTGAAGGCCGAGGACAATGGCGGGGCAACGGGCGAGCGGCTTGTGGCGCCCTTCCCTGCCAGCCGCAAACCGTTTCGCGCCAAGGCCGGACGCGCGGTGACGCAACTCGAATACGCGCGCGCCGGGATCATTACGGCCGAGATGGAGTATGTCGCGATCCGCGAGAATCTCGGACGCGCGATGATGGCGCGCGACGGCGAGGATTTCGGTGCGGATATTCCCGATGTGATGACGCCGGAGTTCGTGCGCGACGAGGTGGCGCGCGGGCGGGCGATCATTCCAGCCAACATCAACCACGGCGAATTGGAGCCGATGGCGATCGGGCGCAACTTCCTGGTCAAGATCAATGCGAATATCGGCAACTCCGCCGTGACGTCTTCGGTCGCCGACGAAGTGGACAAGATGGTGTGGTCGATCCGCTGGGGTGCGGACACGGTCATGGATCTGTCGACGGGCCGCAACATTCACAACATTCGCGATTGGATCATTCGCAATGCGCCGATCCCGATCGGGACAGTGCCGATCTATCAGGCGTTGGAGAAGGTCGACGGCATCGCCGAGAACCTGACGTGGGAGGTTTATCGCGACACGCTGATCGAGCAGTGCGAGCAGGGCGTCGATTACTTTACCGTGCATGCCGGCGTGCGGTTGCCGTTCATTCACCTCACGGCCAAGCGCGTGACCGGCATCGTCTCGCGCGGCGGATCGATCATGGCGAAGTGGTGCTTGTCGCACCACAAGGAGAGCTTCCTCTACACGCACTTCGACGAGATTTGCGAGATCATGCGCGCCTATGACGTCAGCTTCTCGCTGGGCGACGGTTTGCGGCCCGGGTCGATTGCGGATGCGAACGACGCGGCGCAGTTCGCGGAGCTTGAGACGCTGGGCGAGTTGACCAAGGTTGCTTGGAAGCACGGCGTGCAGGTGATGATCGAGGGGCCTGGTCACGTGCCGATGCACAAGATCAAAGCCAATATGGACAAGCAGCTGAAGGCTTGCGGCGAGGCGCCGTTCTATACGCTGGGGCCGCTGACCACCGACGTCGCGCCGGGGTACGATCACATCACGAGCGCCATCGGCGCTGCCATGATCGGGTGGTTCGGGACGGCGATGCTTTGCTATGTGACGCCGAAAGAGCACCTGGGGCTGCCGGATCGCGACGACGTCAAGCAGGGCGTGATCGCCTACAAGATCGCGGCGCACGCTGCGGATCTGGCGAAGGGGCATCCCGCGGCGCGGTTGTGGGACGATGCGATGTCGCGGGCGCGGTTCGAGTTTCGCTGGCAGGATCAATTCAACCTGGCGCTCGATCCCGAAACGGCGCGCGCCTATCACGACGAAACGCTGCCCAAAGAGGCGCACAAGACGGCGCATTTCTGTTCCATGTGCGGGCCGAAATTCTGCTCGATGAAGATCACGCAGGATGTGCGGGATTACGCCGCCAAACTCGAAGAGAAAGAGAAGGGGATGGCTGCGATGAGCGACAAATTCCACGAGGTCGGCAGCGAGGTCTACGTGCCGGTCAAAGGCGCAGCGGAATAGACCGTTTCTTTACAGCCATCCTAGCACGTGATAAGTATTACCTCTCTTTTCGAGGTAATACTTCCCATGACGACGATGACCAGCAAGGGCCAGGTGACGATCCCCAAGCGCCTGCGCGACCATCTGCGGTTGAAACCCGGCGCAGAGGTGGAGTTCGAGGTGATCGCGGACGGGCGCGTCGTCATTCTGCCGAGGGGAAAAGCGAAGCCGGGCAAGAGCCGCTTCGCCAAACTGGTCGGTAGCGCTAAAGGCAAAGGTCCCAATATGACGACTGATGAGATCATGGCGCTTACTCGCGGCGAGTAAGCGGCGTGATCCTCGTCGACTCGAATGTCTTGCTCGACGTCGTAACCACCGATCCGACGTGGGCGAACTGGTCTCAGGCGGCGCTTGAGCATGCAGCCAGCCGAGACCGGTTGGCGATCAATGACGTCATCTATGCCGAGCTTTCCGTTCGCTACACGCGGATCGAAGACCTCGATGCGATGGTCGCGCAGGCTTCAGCAACGGTTGAACCGATCCCACGTGCGGCTTTGTTCCTCGCCGGCAAGATCTTCCAGCAGTACCGCGCCGCCGGCGGGACGCGCACGGGCGTACTGCCGGACTTCTTCATCGGCGCGCACGCGGCGACGGTCGGCGCTCCATTGATCACGCGAGATCCGCGGCGGTATCGGACGTACTTCCCGAGCCTAACACTGATCGCGCCTGGGGGCGCTCCGTGAGCAAACGATCGCCGGGTGAATGGTCGCGCTATTGGGCCTATCCGGCCGACGGCGTCGAGTTGCTGCGTGCGCGTTATGTTGCGCATCGCTATGATCCGCATATTCATGAGACGTATGCGTTCGGCCTGGTCGAGGGCGGGCGGCAGACGTTTGCTTGCCGGGGCGAGCGGTTTTATTCGACGGGCGGGTCGATCTTCGCCATCAACCCCGGCGACGCGCATGACGGCGCGCCGGCGGACGAGAGCGGGTTCGTCTATCGCATGATCTATGTGGATGCGGCGGCGGTGAGCGCCCATCTTCATGACGCCTCGGGCGACGTGAGCCTGCCGCTGTTTCGGACGCCGATGTTCTTCGACGCGCGCATCGCGCGGTTGCTGGCGGCGGCTCATGATGCGTTTGCGGAGCGCGGGCCGGCGATCGAGCGGGAACATCATCTCGGGGTTTTCTTGCGCGGGCTTGCGCGACATTCGAGCGACACGCCGACGGCACAGGCGAGCAGCCCTGCCCTCGCCCGCGTGCGCGACTACATGCACGCGCACTATCGCCAAGACGTATCGCTGAGCGCGCTTGCGGGCATTGCGGCGTGCGGGCGGCATCATCTGACGCGCTCGTTCACGCGCGCCTACGGTATTGCACCGCACCGGTATCTGACGCATCTGCGTTTGCGCGAAGCGCAGCGGCAGTTGCGCGCCGGACATGCGATCGCCGACATTGCGGCGGCGGTGGGCTTTGCCGACCAGAGCCATTTGCATCGACGCTTCAAGCGTGCCTTCGGCATCACGCCGCGCCAGTTTCAGGTCGCGGTCACAAACGTCCAATAAATCGGCGGCGCGGCCTCTTACATCGGAACGCATGAAATTCGACACCAAGATCGCCGTCGTCTTGCGCGAGGATCTGGCCGTTTGGCAGAAGCTCAACGTCACGGCGTTCGCGATCAGCGGGATCGCCGCGACTGTGCCTGGGATAACGGGCGATGCGTATGAAGATGCCTCCGGTCATCGCTACCTGCCGATGCTGGTGCAGCCAGTGATGGTGTTCGCGGCGACGCCCGCGGATATTCGCGCGGCGTACGAGCGGGCGATGGCAGCCGGTTCGAAGCTCGCTGTCTATACGGAGGATTTGTTCAAGACCGGCTTCGACGCCGCGAACCGCGCGGCGGTGAAGGCGGTCGCGAGCGTCGAACTCAATCTCGTGGGCATCGCCCTGCGCGAGGACAAGAAGATCGCCGACAGGATTCTCAAAGGTCTGAAACTGCATCCGTGACGCGCGTCACAGGGCGCAGACGATGAACGGATTCTGAATGTCGCCCCTCGGCGGGCGTTCAGGTTCGTGGGCGCATCATCTTTTCAACGGTTCGACGCAACGAACCGCGCTTTGAGGAGAACGCCCCCCATGTCCCGCTCCAGCGAATTTTTGAACCTTGCGCTTCTGACCGCGATCGTCATCGGCTTGGCGACGGTGTCGCGCTTTTTCTGACTTGTTGTTCCGTGCGCGCGTGCCGGGATGCGTTTGAGGCCCGGCGGAGGAATGGGGAGCGAGCCTTTCGCGAGGGCATGTCACGCTTCCCATTCGCTTTTCTCGTTACGCGGCCCCAACAAAAAGTCAGGGCCGCCCGTTTCCGGACGACCCCTTCTCCCCATAATCAGTGACCGTCTGCGTAGGCCGATTTATTTCGGCGGCAGCGGCTTGCGGATGCGGCGCTTCTTGCGCACCGGTTCATCGACGACCGGCGCCATCGGCGTGTAGTCGCGGACGGGTGCTGCTTCCTGGTAGTACATCGGGGCGGCGGCAACGACCGCAGCGCCGTTCGGGCACGGCGTGCCGGCGCGGGCCATCGCAGCTTCGACATCGGCATCGACGCACATCAGAGCGGTCGCGGCGCGGTGATAGCCGAGGGCCACCATCTGACGCGAGTTCTTGAGGCGGCGGCAGTTGTCGTCCTGCCAGGTCGTGCCGATCGAGAGACCGAACGACACAGCCTGAGCGCCGATCGAGCTTGAACCCATGCAGGTGTCTTCGCCCGAGACCAGCGGAGCCGCGTAGGCGGTGTTCACCGGCGCGCGCTCGTTGTGCGTGCTCGCGTCGACGTTCACTTCCTGCTGCGCGTTGTTCGAGTTCGAGTTGTCGTTCTTGTTATAGCTGTTGCCGGAGTTCTTGATTTCCGAGTTGCCGGAATTCTTGATCTCCTGCTTTTGCTTTTGCTGCTGCTGCTGTTTTTGCTTCTGGTCCTGATCCTGCTCGTTCTTATTGTTGTTGATGTCGGTGTTGTAGTTCTTGTTGTTGGCCGAGTCGGTGACGTTGCCGACGTTGTGCAGGTTGCCGTTGCCGTTGCCGTTCCCGTTGCCATTGCCGTTGCCGTTGTTGTTGGCATTGGCCGTGCCGCCGGTCGCGCTGCCGCCCGTGGCGTTGCCGCCGTACGCCTTGCCGCCTTCACCGCCGTGAGCGACGGGTGCGTTGATGTTCGTGTTGTTGGCTTCGTTCTTGTTCGAGTTGGTCGCGCTGCCGCCGGCGCCGCCGTTGCCGCCCTGCGCGTTGCCGCCCTGACCACCTTGTCCACCAGCGCCGCCTTGACCGCCAGCGCCGCCGTTGGCCGTGTTGTGGCTGTCGTTCTTGTTGTAGTTGTCGACGTTGCCGCCGTAGCCCGTGCCGCCCTTGTTGTAGGTGTCACCGTCGTAGTTGTTCGTCGTCGTCGTCGTCGGACAGCTGTTGTTGCCGTTGCAGTTGTAGGAATGATCGTCGCCATCATTGCTGTTGGTCGCGAAGGCCGGCGAGGACAGGGCCGTGCTGCCGAGAAGAAGGGCGGCTGCGACGAGGCCCAGGTTAACTGTACGCATTCGTTAATCTCCCGTTACTTTGATTGCGGCGAACGGGTTTGCACGGCATGGGCCAGCTGTTTTCGTTTCAGCGCGGCACAAGTTAACCAATTGGAAAGGCTGAACGCCTGGAAAGGTTGGTGAAATCCTAACGCGTGACGACATCGCCCGCGCCTTATTTCGAAACACGCAAGCTGCGCGGCCACGGCCAAACATGGAAAACGGGGACACAGAGCGGAGAGCCGAATCGGTAGCTCGCGCGTTGATCTGATCTCGCGCGCGCGCAAGCGTGTGTTAGGATTTCGCATCGGGTTGGGGAACCCGGTGGTGCTCGATGAATGGGATGGCGCTCGCGTTTTGTGGCGCCAGATGAATGGGAGTTGTGATCGTGAGAGTCATTTGTGGCTTGCTCCTCGCCGTCTTGGCGATGGGAGCGACGGCCGGCGGCGCCGACGCCTCCGGACGCGGGTGCCGCGGCGTGAGCGCGGATAATCCGATGGTTTCAAGCGGAAGCTTCGGCGTCGCCAAATGTCATGCGCGCGGCGCACGGTATTTTACGCGCAGCTATTTGGGCGAAGGTGCGCGCGGCTACGCGGCGCGCGCTTCGGAGGATCCGATGGTGTGGTCGGACTCGCGGTGGCGCAGCACGTTGTTCGGCGGCTACACGCGGACCTACAACGACACGTATGACCGGCGCTTTCGCCGGGCGGCGTCCGACGACACCGTGGTGCGCCGCGACGTGCGCGTTATTGTTCGAACGGGACCCGCTATCGACGACGTTGACAGCGAGCCCGCGAAGCCACGGCGCGCGCGGTTGATCAATATGCGCACGCGCGGCGATGCTGAGCGGTATCTTGAGAACAGTTCGAAGTTCTCGGGACATCGCTGCAGCGGCATCTTGCTGCTGACCTGGAAAGCGGGCGGCGCGCGGTCGACCTGTCACGAAGGCAAAGGCCGTATTCGCACGCGCTAAGCGTTCTTCGTCGCGGCGTCGACTAAGGCGCGGATCGCCCAGCGCCTGACCTTTTGCGCTTTCGCGTCGTCCATGCGCAGGACGTCGCGGAAGACGACCATCGCTTCGGGGCCGACGATCAGCGCCATCGCGGCCGACAGCTTTTCGAGATCGGCGGGCTTGAAGCGCGCACGGGCCGGCGCGAGCGCCGCTTCGATCAGCGGCGTACGGCGGTCTTGGCGCACGGGCATCTCACCGGCGCTGTTGCCTTTTGCGCGTTGCTGGAGCGAGTTCGCCAGCATGAGGCGCAGTTGCACTTCGTTGTCGGCAATCATCTGGTGGAGCGCCGTGTCCACACGCTCGAGCCGCGCGGCGGGATCGTCGCTCTGCATACCGCCAAAGACGTCGTTCGCCGTCGGGACGGCGACATCGAGCTCTGCTTCCAGCACCAGCGCATCGACGTTCGCGAAGTGGCGGTAGGCGGTGGCGCGCGAGACGTCGGCTTCGTCGGCGATTTCTTCGAGCGTCGGCTTCGTGCCCTGCTTCATCAGCCTGCCGGCCGCGTGAAGGAGGTCCTTGCGCGTGCGGCGGCGCTGCTGCCAGCGACCGGATTTCTCCGCCTTGGCCATGCTTTAAGTCTGCGGCAGTTGTTGGAGGATGGCGGCGAGGTCGACCCAGACGTTCTCGCGCTTGATGTCGCCTTGGGGCGTGAACTCGACCACGTGCAGCAAGCGGAATTCAAGCGGACGGTTCATGCCTTCAACGCCGAAGGGGCGGCCGGGCGCCCTGCCCTTCCAGCGCGACTCGTCGACCATGAAGTTGTCGCCGTAGAGACGCTTCAGGCATTCGATCTTGCCGTCGGAGAGGTCGGCGAACAACGCTTCATAGAATGAGCGTGCGCCGTCGCGGCTGTGCGCGGGGCCAGGCGGCCAGCCCACGATGTCGTGTTCGACGTCGGGCGCCAGCGTCGCGAGGACCCCGGCGACGTCGTCGCGTTGCTCAAAGCCGAAATGCTCATCCATTTTGCTGTCCATCTGCGCCCGCGTCAGCGGCATGACACACTCCCTTTCACCAGTGGCGCCTGCCACGGACGATCATGTAATGAGACTTTTGTCTCATTACAATACCCTTGTCGCTTTCCGAGGCATGGCGTCACGGACGTCGCAAAGCGGGCTGCCGAGCTAATTCTGCAACCGCGCGGAACCCGCGCCGCGGAGACCGCGTTGAGCTTGGGCAACCCAGCGAGGACTACGAGAAAATGGACAAGGATCGGATCAAAGGCGCGGCAAACCAGGCCAAGGGCGCCATCAAGGTAGCGGCGGGCAAGGTCCTGGGCGACGCCAAGCTGCAAGCCGACGGCAAAGCCGACAAGGTCAAAGGCAAGATTCAAAACGCGGTCGGCGGGGCGAAGGACACGGTTCGCAAGATCGTCAAAGGCTGATCGAGATCAGCACGTCGGATCGGTCGAGGCCGGTGACTGAGCGTCCAACCCAGGTCGCGTGCATCATCAATGGAGCGTCCGGTTCAAACCGGGCGCAGGGTATGGATGAGCGGCTGCGTGAGCTGTTCGCAAACGCGGGCCTCGTTGCCCGCGTTTGTCTTGCGTCCGGGAGCGACCTCACGGCGCTCGCGCGGCAAGCCGTCGGCGAGGGCCACACGATCGTGGTGGCGGCCGGCGGAGACGGTACGATCAACGCCGTCGCCAGCGCGGTTGTCGGCACCGACGTGGCGCTCGGTGTTTTGCCGCTGGGCACGCTCAACCACTTTGCCAAGGATCTCAGGATCCCTTTGGAACTCGAACAGGCGGTGAGCAACGTGTTCAGCGGCGAGCGCGTCAGCATCGACGTCGGCGAGGTGAATGGCCGCATCTTCCTGAACAATTCGAGCATCGGTCTTTATCCGTGGTTCGTGCAACAGCGCGACGACTTGCAGAACAGGGGTTACGGGAAGTGGATGGCGTCCTTGCCCGCGATGCTCGCCGTGGCGAAGCGGCGCTCGCGCCTTTACGTGCGGCTTCTCGTCGACGAGCGTCACGAACGCGCGCGTGAGACGCCGTTCGCGTTCGTCGGCAACAACAAGTATGAAATCACCGGCCTCCGGCTCGGGGAGCGGACGCAGTTGGACAGCGGACAGCTTTGGGTCTGCCGCGCCCCGCGCGCTGGGCTTATGAAGCTCACGGGCCTCTTGCTGAAATCGCTCGCCGGCTTCGAGCCGCGCGAACTCGATACATTGGAAGCCCAGGAGGTCTGGATCGAAACGCCCTTGAAGCGCGTCAGCGTCGCGATCGACGGCGAAGTCACCGAGCTCGATTCGCCCTTGCACTATGTGAGCCGGCCGCGCGCGCTGAACGTGATCGTACCCGTGCGTGAAGCCGCCGCTTCCGAGCCGTAACAAGAGGACGCTGAGCCTGCGCGTCGTTGCTCATCTCTCGGATCTGCATTTCGGCCACCTGGATCGGTCCACGCTGCCGGCGTTGAAGGACGCCATCGCCGCAGCTGGGCCCGATGTGCTTGTTGTTTCCGGGGATCTGACACAGCGCGCACGCGACGCCGAATTCGCCGAAGCGAAGGCGTTTCTCGACAGCCTGTCGTGTCCTACGATCGTCGTTCCGGGCAATCATGACGTGCCGCTTTACAATGTGTGGGCGCGCTGGCGCACGCCGCTCGCCGCCTATCGACGCCACTTCGGCGAGGATGAACCGGTTTACGTCGACGACGAACTGGCGATTGCGGGCATCAATACGGCTCGCTCGTTCACCGTCCAAGGCGGGCGCATCAACCGGCGGCAAATCGAAACCGCGTGCAAGCGGTTCGCCGGCGCGGGCTTGAACGCGACGCGCATCGTGGTCACGCACCATCCCTTCGACTTCGCCGGCCGCAAGGGCGTCGTCGGGCGTGCGCATATGGCCGTCGCCGCTTTCGTGCAGGGCGGCGTGGATCTCATCGCGTCCGGCCACGGACACGTCGCCGGGGCCGGCGAGAGTGTCAGACGCTACAAGGCCGCCGGCCGGTCGATGCTGCTTGTGCAAGCCGGAACGGCGACGTCCGGGCGGCTGCGCGGCGAACACAATTCGTGCAATATCATCACGATCGACCGTCCGCGCATTGCGATCGAAAGACTGACCTGGAATGAGGCGCAAGGTCGCTTTGTGCCATCGCATAGCGACCACTTCCAGTTGACGCCCACAGGCTGGTCGCGGACGCTCAGCGCCGATCCAAGCCACCTGCAACAGTAGCGATCGGCGCCTCTCAAGTAGCAGCTTCACAAACCAAGCATGATGCCGCTCAACTACTTTGCGCAGCGACTGGAACCAAATCGGACAGAGGCTCGTTGCACCTTCCAAGATTCGGGCCGCTTGAAGGTCGGCCCGCGTCCCGGACGGCGATGATCGTCGAAAGCCAAGAGCCATACGCCGAGCGCCGCCGGCTTCCTCCGTTGCGCCACTCAAGCAAATCCAGTTTCGCAACCGGCCCGCCATTCAACGCGGCCGTGGGAGACAAGCACACGTGACAGAGATCTGCGTCATTGACGACGATCGCGACATGCAGCGAGCGCTGCGCGATCACCTGGAGTTGGACGGATTCAAAGTCCGAGAGGCTTCAAACGCGTACGACGCCGTAAGACTTATCGAGTATCACGACAGCGAGATTGCGATTGTCGATCTCGCCATGACCGCCAAAGAGGGGCTGTCGACGGTCCTCGAAATCAAGAAGCGGTTCAAACAGAATGTTCGCGTTCTGGCTATCGTCGACATCGACGCTCAGGCCCTTGGACTTGCCCACGCCCTTGGAGCGGACGACGCGGTGCCAAAGCCGGTGCATCCCGCCACGTTGCTCGCGTGCGTCCGCAAGATGATGCGAGGCAGTTCGTCGCCGGGTGCCGAGATCTGAGCGCGTTGCGAGCCTTAACGCCCACCCCCCAGCGAAAAATTTGGTGCCCCTGGCCGGAATCGAACCAGCACGTTGTCACCAACAACAGATTTTGAGTCTGCCGCGTCTACCAGTTCCGCCACAGGGGCACGGTCGCGAGAGGTTTTGGTGGCGGGCCGGTAGTTGCCGCCCCTTCCGCGAGGGGGCGGATAATAGGGAGCGCGGGCGCTTCGTCAACCAAGGTTTATCTCGCGAGAAATTGTGCGGTTTGCCGCAGGCTGGCGGGGTGCGCGAGGGGCCCGTGGCGCGCTAGATTTATGCCCATGAACGGCGCCTCCCTCGTTCTTCAGATTCAACGCGGCACCTCGCACGTCCTGTTTCCGGGCGTGGCGGTGGCGGTGCTGGGCGTGTTGATCCTCGGCGGCGCTTACGCGTTTCAGTATATCGGCGGGTATCGGCCCTGCGCCTTGTGCCTGGAGCAGCGCGTGCCGTGGTTCGTGCTGATCGTGCTGGGCGGGGCTGCGACGGCGGCGCAGGTGTGGACCGTGCCGCGGCCGGCGGTCGTGGTGCTCTATGCGGTCATTGCGGCGGTTGCTTTGTGGGGCGCCTATCTCGGGCTGTTCCACGCGGGCGTCGAATACAAGTGGTGGCCGGGACCGCCGGATTGTACGGGCACCGACCTGCCCGGCGCAGGCAGCATCTTCGGGCCGCTGTCGTCGGGGCAGATCGTGCGCTGCGACGAGGTGGTGTGGGATCTGTTCGGCATCTCGATGGCCGGGTTCAATTTTCTGTTTTCTCTTGTGGCGGCCGGGCTTGGCGGGTTCGGCGCCTGGACGATTTGGAACGGAGGCCGAAGGTGAGCGTGACCATCAAGCCGTCGCCGCGATTGCCGGGCTTCAATGCGGCCGACAAGAATCTCGCGCGCATGATCCGCGTCGATCACGCGGGCGAGTATGGCGCGGTGCAGATCTATCGCGGGCAGCTTGCGATTCTCGGGCACACGGCGTCGGGCGACACGATCCGCCACATGGAGAACCAAGAGCAGGAGCATTTGGCGGCGTTCGACCGGCTGGTGGCGGAGAACAACGTGCGGCCGACGGCGCTGGCGCCCGTGTGGAACGTTGCGGGTTACGCGCTTGGCGCAGTGACGGCGCTGATGGGCGAGAAGGCTGCGATGGCGTGCACGGCGGCGGTCGAAGAGGTGATCGACGAGCACTATGCGCGGCAGGCGGCGGCGCTTGAGGCTGACGGCGAAACGAATGCCGCGTTCAAGGCGACGATCGAGAAGTTTCGCGCCGAGGAGATTCAACATCGCGAAACCGCGATCGAGCACGGCGCGGAAGAGGCGCCCGGGTATCGCGTTCTGTCCGAAACGATCAAGGCCGGATGCCGGCTGGCGATCAAGCTTTCCGAGCGGTTTTGATGTCGTCGGCGGCGTTGAGCGACGAGGCATTCGAACGGCGCAAGCGCGCCGCGCAGCCGCGGCAGGCGAGCGAGGCCGATCGGGAGCGGGTCATCGATTGTCTGTCGGCGGCCTTTGCGACCGATCCCGTGATGTCGTGGATCGGGCGGCGCGACGCGAAGCGCGACGCCGGGCGGCGGGCGATGTTCACGTTCCTGGTCGGCAAGATCGGATTGCCGGGGCAGCAACTTTGGACGGCCGACGATTACAGCGCGGCGGCGTTGTGGGTGCCGCCGGAGCGGGCGGATCTGAAGCTGCCGTGGTGGGAAGAGCTGATGCTGTTTCCGACCATCATTTCGTTCACCAGCCTGTCGGGGTTGGGACGCGTCGATGCGTTTCGCAAGGCGGCGGACAAGCATCATCCGAAGACCAAGCCGCATTTTTATCTGATGACGATCGGCGTCGATCCGCGCTTTCAGGGACAGGGTTTGGGCTCGGCGTTGCTGGACGCGAACCTGGCCATGATCGATGCGAAGGGGTTGCCGACCTATCTCGAGTCGTCGAACGAGAAGAACGTGCCGCTGTACAAGCGGCACGGCTACGAGGTCATCAACGAGTTCCGTCCGACGCCCGACGCGCCGCCGTTGTGGGGCATGTGGCGTGAGGCGCGAGTGCGCTGATCAGCTCGCGGGGCGCTCGGTCGTGGAATAGCATAGAGGCGTCCCCAGCCAGTTCTCTTTCGTCGCAAAGGTCGCCTGTCGATACACGACCTTTTCGATCGGCAACGCAATGCCGGGGTACTTCGCCATATCCGCCCTCACATCGTCGATGTTCTGATCGATACCCGCGATGCCGAACGGCGCACCGTGTTGGACCGCGCGATAGCCCGGACCGTGGCGCGAGGCGCTCTTGATTTCGGACGAAAGGGGCTTGAACGCAACCTTGCCGATATAGTTGATGCGGCCCGGCTTGATGTCGAGCGCGTAGGTCTCGTCCGCGAGGCAGATCAGATATGTGCTCTCCAACCGCACCCACCAACTGGTGAAGGCGTAGGTTTGCGGAACGGCTTCGACCAAATGGAAGACGTAGTCCCGGCCGTCACGCTTTTGAACAAAGCTTCCTTTGTCGATGTTGAACAGCACCGAGCAATCCGGGTCGCTCTTGCCGCCGTAGATCAGCGTGCGCGATTCGGGGATGTAAGGACTGATCACCACGGAGACGACGATTTCGGGCGATTGCGGTACGCCGATCAGAACATAGGTCGCGGTTGAGCCGACGGGCGCGGACGCAGACGCATCCGCATGTTTCGGCTCGCAAAGATTCTTGGCGGAAAGCGCCGGAATCGACCATGCGCACGCGAGAAGTATTGCCACCGCTTGAAGACCGCGACCGATCACGATCTGTCTCCCCTCTACGGTTCCAGTTCGCTGTCCCAGTAGAGATAGTCCTGCCAGGATTGGTGCAGGTAGTTGGGCGGGAACAGGCGGCCGTTGGTGTGCAGTTGCGTCACCGTCGGGCGATGCGGGCGGTGGTGCGGGTGCATGCCGGCTTGGTGGGGCAGCTTGCCGCCTTTGAACAGGTTGCACGGGGCGCACGCCGTCACGACGTTTTCCCACGTGGTGCGGCCGCCGCGCGAGCGGGGGATCACGTGGTCGAACGTCAGGTCGTTCGCGACCTTGGTGACGCTGCAATACTGGCACTGGAAGCGGTCGCGCAGGAACACGTTGAAGCGCGTGAACGCCGGGTGGCGCGAGGGCTTCACATAAGCCTTGAGCGAGACAACCGACGGCAGGCGCATCTCGAAACTTGGCGAGTGCACGACGCGGTCGTATTCCTCGACGATGTTCACGCGGTCCATGAACACGGCCTTGATCGTGTCTTGCCACGACCAGAGCGACAGCGGGAAATAGGAAAGCGGCCGGAAGTCGGCGTTCAACACCAACGCAGGGAAGGCCTCCGGCGCACGCTCGGTGGCGGCTAACACGATACGAACCTCTTCTTTGCGCGATGCCTGAAGGCCGATCTCCTTGTTTCGACGGCGTGCCATGCGCCGTTAACACTTGAGCCTAGCTTAAGCGGATGCGGCGGTGCAACCACGGGCCCGAATCGGCTGAATTCTACACGTTTTGGTATGACGCCGGTGTGACGGGCGGGCGACGGTTAGCCGGGCGCCTTGACGCCGACGGGGGCTGCTTCGGGCGTCACCGCGAGCTTTCCCGCGAAGCCGTCCGCGAGGAATTTTCCTGCGAGCTCGAGGCCGTCCGGCGCAATGCCGTGGCCGATCCCGCGCGAGACGTGCCAGCGCACGGCGACGCCCGCGGCACCGAGGCCGTTGGCGGCGGCATGCAGCGCTTGGACCGGGATCATGTCATCGGCGTCGCCATGGACCAGCAACACGGGCGGGCGTGAGACGATTTCGGCCGGGAGTTTTTCGGCGCCGGGCAGCATGCCCGAGAAGCCGACGATCGCGGCCGGCGCGACCGCACGGCGGAGGCCCACGTGCAGCGACATCATCGTGCCTTGGCTGAAGCCCACGAGCGCCAGGCGCGAGGCATCGAGGCCGAGGCGTTGGAGCTCGCCGTCGATGAAGGCGTTCAGGATGGGGGCTGCGCGTTCGACGCCGCGCAGCATCTCGTCGGGCTGGAGGCGGGTGATGCCGAACCACTGATAGCCGGGCGAGCCGGGGCAGCGTTCCGGTGCGTGCGGTGAAACGAAGGCTGTCGTCGGGAGCAGGCGCTGCCAATGACGGCCGAGGGCGATGAGGTCGTTGCCGTCGGCGCCGTAGCCGTGACAGAAAATCACCAGGCGGTCGGCCTTGCCGCTGGCGGCGGGCAGGCGCGGGCCGTTCAGTTGCGGCGTCATCGGCTGAAACTCCGGAATGGCGTTGTGCCGCACTCTAGCCGGGGCGGGGCGGATTGAGCTAGAGCGGGCCGATGACCGCCGACGTCACGCGATTTGCGCCCTCGCCCACCGGGCTTCTGCATCTGGGGCATGCGTTTGCGGCGCTGTTCGCCGATGAGGCGGCGCGGGCTACGGGCGGACGGTTTTTGCTGCGCATCGAAGACATCGACACGGCGCGCGCGCGGCCCGAGTTCGAGAAAGCGATCGACGAAGATCTCGCTTGGCTAGGACTTACATGGGAGCGGCCGGCGCGGCGGCAGTCCGAACACTTTGCGGATTATCGCGTGGCGCTGGATGCGTTGAAGCAGCGCGATCTGCTCTATCCCTGCTTCTGCACGCGCAAAGAGATCGCGGCGGAGATTGCGGCGAGCGCGGCCGCGCCTCAAGGGCCTGATGGGCCGCTTTACCCCGGTACTTGCCGTCACCTCGATCAGGCCGAACGCGCGCGGCGGCTTACGGCCGGAGACGATCATGCGTGGCGGTTGGATGTGGCGCGAGCGGCATCAGCCTGCAGGGCGCTGACGTTTGAGGAGAGCGGTGACGTGCCCGAGCGCGGCACGATCGGGGCGCAGCCGGAGATTTTTGGCGATGTCGTTTTGGCGCGGAAGGATACGCCGGCGAGCTATCATCTGGCCGTCGTGATCGATGATGCGAGCCAAGGCGTGACGCTGGTGACGCGCGGGCTGGATCTACTGCCGGCGACGCATCTACATCGGTTGCTGCAGGCGCTTTTGGGTTTGCCTGTGCCGCGCTATCGGCATCATCGGTTGATCACAGATGCGGCGGGGAGGCGGTTGGCCAAACGCGATCAGGCGACGGCGCTTCGGACCTTGCGCGAGAGCGGCGTGCGTCCGGAGGAGATCCGGACGCAGCTTGGGTTCACCAGTCGTTGAGGCCGACGTAGTTCAGGAAGCCGGCGGCGCGGGCCCAGTTGGCCCATTCGTTGCGCAAGCGTTCCGTGTCTTGCGGCGAGCCCAGGCCGCGGCCGACGCCTAAGATCATCAGTTCTTCGCAGCCGGCGAAGGGCGCGCCTTGCGGCGCGGGTAGGGTGTTGCGGCGGCGGCTGAGGTCGGCGACTTGCGAATCTTCGACGCCGTCGGTCGCCAAGATGATGTTGGTCGGCATCGCCTTGCAGTTGACGACCTTCGAGATGTTCATCAGGAAGGGCACGATGTTCGTCGACGACTGTTCTTGAATGCGGCCCTGACGGACCATTTGCGGAACGTTGGCGATGACGTTTGAGATCAAGTTCGCCATGTCTTCGGCGCGCGCGGTCTTCGGCGCGATCAGGATGTCGAGCGTCAACGGGCTGTTGGCGCTTGAGTTGTAGGAGCCGAACGAGCGCAGGATGACGCGCGAGCGCGGCGCCAAGTTGCTGATGTAGGGGCCGATCCGCGCGGCCACGCGCTGGGCGAAGCTGTCGTCGCGGATCAGCGGGTTCGAACTCGACAGGTCGATGCCGATGACGATCGTGCGCGGCGGGTTGACCGGGATGGCGGCCGGGGCGGCGTTCGCGTGCCAGATGAGGGAGGCGAGACCGCCGACGAAAGCAAGTGCCGGCAATAGCAGCAAGGTACGCACGATGTTCAACTTATCTACCCACTCAGTTACTTAGGTGACGTCAGGTATGGGCCGCGCGGCGGCGGTGGTCTCGGATGTCCTCGACGTTGTCGTCCGAAGACGCTTCGCCGGGTGGGCTGGTGTCTACCGAATGGGCCGCTTCGTCCGCAAGCTCCAATAGCCTTCGCCTGCGGCCGTTCGTAAAGCCGCCCGCGACGACGCCGTCGGTGTAAGCCGTTTGGAACTCAGAAACCTTGGCGCGGCGGAACTTGGCTTCGTCTTCGTCCAGATGCTGGAGATCGACATAGGCGCGCTTTAGCTCGTCGCGCATGCTGTTGCCGTGGCGCACGTCGCTGTGGTTGTCGTAGAGCGCGCCGCCAGTGAAGCCGGTGAAGCCGCGCATCGCCGTGTGCAACGCCATGGCGCCGATCGAGGCGACGACCAGGAAGATCACGCCGAGCGAGAAGAGCCAGATGATGAGTTCGTACTTCTTGAGCAGCTTCACTTCGGCCGGCTGCGGCGCGGCGCGCGGCGGCTTGATGCCCAAGCCCTTCATGAACTGATCGACCTGCTGCGCCGATTGGTTGACGTCGAGGCCGAAGACCTTCGCGCCGGCAGGCAGGCTGTTGTTCGCCCAGAGGAGGCCGATGCCGATGACCATCACCGCGGTGATCAGGAAGATCACCAACGAGTAGGCGACGCGACCGCCGTGGCCGATGTTGGTGACGAGGTAGTGGACGGCCAATGTCGCAAACAGCACCTGCAGCGATTTCGCGGCGATGGTGTTGGCAAGGTTCGGCGGCACTTCGCCAAACTCGTTGGAGAGCGCGCGCGTCCAGAACTCGCTGATGATATTATAGTCGACGTAGAGCGCCGTGATGAAAACGAAGAGGCCCAGCACCACCGCGCTGCCGTGCTGAAACCAAGCGCCGGAGCCGGAAATGCGACGTTTGAGAATGTCGCGCCGATGCAGGAGATTCTGTTTCGAGTGACCGTTCAACCAGCTTTGCAGAAGGCTCGTCGAAATTTCGACGCCTTGCTTGCCCCACGTGTATGCGACTTCGAGCGGGCTTCTGCTTGAATCAAACCCCGACATTCCCGCGCGCTTCGCCATCAGCAGTGCCCTTCGCTTTTTGCCCGCTAACGTTAGCGGTGACTTTGGTCATCGCAGTTTCAATCGGAAAATGTGGCCGAATGTGGGCCGCCTGGCCCGAGTGCCAGGGTCCCGGCTGGTGGAACTGTGCGCGACTTTCGGCGCTTAGCGGCTGCTCACGATCATATTCTTTGAGCTGTGGCCCAGACTCCGCGTACGAATTTGCGAGCATGTTTGGGGTGGAGACGACGATGCGACTCTTTCTTGGTGTTGTGCTGCTGATCGTTTTTTCGGCAACGCATGCAATGGCCGATGCCAGCGACGAGGTCATGAAAGCCGACCGCGACTTTGCGGCACTCGCGCAAGCGAAGGGGGTGGCGGAGGCGTTCGCGGCCTATGCGGCCCCCGATGCACATTGGTTCGTGCCGGGGCCTGAGCCGCTTCGTGGACCCGAGGCCATCAAGGCGCGGCTGGCGAAATCGTTCGCGGGCGGCGGTACGCTCGAATGGGCGCCGACGCGCGCTTGGGCTTCGGTCGACGGGACGATGGCCGTGACCTGGGGCCGGTCGATCTACACGTCACCGAAGGACGCCGCCGGCAAGACATCGGTCAGTCACGGAAGCTATCTGAGCGTGTGGATGAAGCAGCCGGACGGTAGCTGGAAATTCTCCCACGACATGGGGACCACGGATCCGACGCCGAAGCCCTGATTGGCGCCGACCTTTGACCGGCGGCGTGCTGTGCCGCTACGGTCAAGGCCCATGCGCTTTTCCAAGGGTGATCGATGACGGACGCAGCAGCACAGGAAAAACCCAGCCGTCTGTTGCGCATTCTGAATTCGATCGAGGTCGCCGGGAATAAGCTGCCGGATCCGGTGACGCTGTTTCTTATCGCCATCGGCATCGTGATGGTCTTGTCGGCGGTGCTCGCCGGGCATGGCGCGACGGCGATCAACCCGGCGACGGGCAAGGCGGTCGACGCGGTCAGCCTGCTCGACTCGGCGCAGATCCGGAAGCTCTTCGTTGAGTTGCCGCAGGTGCTGACGAGCTTTCCACCGCTGGGCATCGTGCTTGTCGTGATCATCGGTTCGGGCCTTGCGGAGAGGGCTGGGTTCTTTGCGGCGGCGCTTAAGGGCCTCGTGCGCGCGGTGCCGAAGCCGCTGATGACGCTGACCATCGTGTTCGCGGGCGTGCAGGCGAATATCGCGTCCGATGCCGGGTACGTGGTTCTGATTCCTTTGGCCGCCGTCGTGTTCGCCTCGAGCGGGCGGCATCCGGTCGCTGGGTTGTCAGCCGGGTTTGCGGGGGTCGCGGGTGGTTTTGCGGCCAACCTCGCGATCACGCCGGGGGACGGGATTCTCTCCGGCATGACGCAGGCGGCCGCGCAGCTCATTGATCCGGCCTACACGGTCGAGATCACGGCCAACTGGTATTTTCTGGCCGCGATCGTGCCCGTCTACACCATCGCGGGCACATTGGTGTGCGAGTACATCGTTGAGCCGCGGTTGAATGCGGGAACGCCCTGGGTGCATGTCGCGCCGCCACCGATCGACGACGCCCAAGACAAGCGCGAAGCGCGCGGGCTTCGCTATGCAGGCATCGGATTTCTGGCGATTGTCGTGCTGGTCGCGTTGTTGGCGTGGGCGCCGGGGTCGCCGTTGCGGGGCGATGACGGGTCGTTCGAACCGCTGTTCCGGTCGATGGTCGCGATCATGTTCCTTGTGTTCCTGGCCTGCGGGCTCGGTTACGGGATCGGCGCGGGGAGCATCAAGTCGGACAAGGATGCGGTGGCGCTGGCCGGCAAGGGCGTCGGCGAAATCAGCGCGTATCTGGTGCTGGTATTCTTCGCGTCGGTGTTCGTCGCGTTGTTCGGTTGGTCGAATATGGGCAGCTTGCTTGCGATCTCTGGCGCTGAGGGGCTGAAAGGCGCGGGATTAGACGGGGCGCCGGTGCTGTTGTTGTTCAGCGTCATCCTGCTTGCGATGGCGTGCGATCTTTTGGTCGGCAGCGCGTCGGCGAAGTGGGCGATCTTGTCGCCGATTCTGGTGCCGATGTTGATGCTGTTGGGGATCGCGCCGGAGGCGACGCAGGCGGCTTATCGCGTGGGCGATTCAACGACCAACATGATCACGCCGTTCATGAGTTACTTCCCGCTGATCCTGGTCATGGCGCGCAAGTACATGCCGGACTACGGGATCGGGTCGATGATCGCGCTGATGCTGCCTTACACCGTCGCGTATTTCTTCGCGGCGGGTGCGTTCTTCGTCGCCTGGTTCATGCTCGGCATTCCGTTCGGGCCCGGCGTCGAGAACGTCTACGTGCCGGGCGGGCGGTCAGTGCCATAGGCCCAAGATCAAGCCGAAGAGCGCGAACTGAACGGTGTGATAGAGCGCGTTGATCGCGATGAGCTTGGCGCTCTTGCGTTCGAAAAAGCCGTTGATCGCGAACGAGCCGCCGACCCAGACGAGGCCCGTCAGCACACCGACCGTGACGGCGAAGCCGAGTGCCGGCGCTTTGCCTAAGAAGAAGGCGAAGACGATCGCGCCGATGATCGAGATGGCGGCGCCGAGGCCGAACGTGATGGCGGGGTGGTAGCCGCCGGGCTTTGCCGGGTCGATGCCGGTTTCGGCCATCCAAATCTTGCCGAAGAGGAGCGGCGAGTACCACAGGCCGCCGACGAAGAAGCCGGCGATCCCTGCAACGATCGCGGCCAACCAATTGATCTCAGGCATTCACGTTCCCCTCAAAGTGCGACTCGGGCTGGTGTGCCAGTTTAGCGATGGCGGGTATTGAACAAATGTTACCGGGCCTCGTCGGCGACCATGAAGCCGACCTCGGAGTCAGGCAGGCGGGCGCGTAGGTAGGTCTCGGGCGCGGCGCCGGCGAAGTCGCGGAAGTCGCGGTTGAAGTGGGCTTGATCGGCGTAGCCGCAGTCGGCGGCGAGCGTGGCCCAGTTCATCTTGTTGGCGGCGCCAATGGTCTTGATCGCGGTGTGGAAACGCATGATGCGGCCGACTGTTTTGGGCGCGAGGCCGATCTGATCGAGGAAGCGGTCCCGCAAGTGTTTGCGGCTCCAGCCGATGTCCTCGGCAATGTCGAGAATGCGGGCCGCGCCGTTGCTTGCGATGAGGCGGTCCCAGGCCCACATGACTTCCGGTGCCGCGTCGGGGGCGGCTGCGATGCGTTCGCGCAGGGAGTCGTCGAACATCGCGAAGCGCGACAGCGGCGAGCCGGCATTGCGCAGCGTGTCGGCGAAACGCAGCGAGGCGCTGCCGCGCAGGTCTTCCAGATGGAGAACACGGTTGGCGACGCCGGTGAGCGGTGTTCGGAAGAGCTTGTACGCACCGAACGGCGACAAGCGCATGCCGCAGAGCCACGAGCGATGATGCGAGGCCGTGATGAGGAAGCGTTCGTGAAGCCCTGAGACGAACGCGTTGTGGAACGCGGTCTCATTCGACTGATCGTCGCGGTCGACGAGGTGCTGCACGTCACCGAGGTTGAAGATCAGAACGATGTCGGCGGTCGGCAGGACCTTTTCGCGCACGTGCGCGAGCGCGCCTTCGACTTCCCAATATGAATTGACGTAGCGCTTGAGATCCGGAGGCGGGAGCGCGGCCGTGAACGTCCAGTATTCGCGCCCGTCATCGTGGCGCATCGTGTGCGTCCGGCCGCGAAATGCTGCTGTCAGATCGTCTGCTTGCAGTAGCGCCACGCTCGCCGTCCCTGTTCGCTGCAAGACTAGGCAGTGCGGGCGACACAGGGCAAGCGGCGGCGCGGCCGCCTACCGATTGCGTTCGACCATTTCAGACCAGAAGCGGGTTTTCTTGATGCCCACCGGCAGGGGGCGCACGCCGTAGCCGAGAAACTCGCGGTCGAAATAGTCGGCTAGATTGGCGCCATAGTAGATGATGTCCGACTGCACGACAGAGAAGACAGGGTTGTCCGCCTCGTGCGGTTCTTCGGGAATGTAGCGGTGCGACAGGAGCGGGATCAACTTCGGCGCGGCCTTGACGACAGCGGTCACCACGTCACGCCTATCGATTTTGGTCTTGGGCTTCTCGCCCCATTCCGGCCACCACAGGTGATTGTTCTCGACGTCGAACAAGAGACCTTCGAGCGGGCGGGCCAGCATCTCGCGGATCGCCTTGTCGTGGCGTGTCCAGTCATACCCGTCGGCGGGACGGCGCTCGCGATAGAGGGCGACTAGATCGGGCGGAAACCTGAGGTCGAAGCGCGCCTGCGCATCGTCGAGTTCGGATTGCGTGTAACCCTTAAGCCAGAGCGCGCGCGCCGGTCGGCCGATTTGTCCTCCCGGCTTGATCGTGAATTCGGCCGCCCCGCTTTGCCGCAGTGCGAACGACGCGCAACCAGCAAACGCCAAGGCAGCCCTAAGTGAGAAGTGCCGCCGGTTCATCGGTATCGTCACGGCATCCCCTCAGTGCTTCGTTTCCGCGACTTCCAGCATGTCGCCCATGATGGCGTTTAGGTCGAAGTCTTTGGGGGTGTAGATGCGGGTGACGCCTAGGGCCTTCAGGGCTGCTTCGTCTTCGGGGGGGACGATGCCGCCGACGATGACCGGTGTGCCTTCGAGGCCTGCGGCTTTGAGTTCGCGCATGACCTCGGCGACGAGTTCTTTGTGGCTGCCGGAGAGGATGGAGAGGCCGATGACGTGGGGCTTTTTCTCTTTCGCCGCTTTGGCGATTTCGGCGGGGGTTAGGCGGATGCCGTCGTAAGACACTGCGAAGCCGCAGTCGCGGGCGCGGTAGGCGATTTGTTCGGCGCCGTTCGAGTGGCCGTCGAGGCCGGGCTTTGCGACCAGCAGCATTGGTGCGCGGCCTAAGCGTTTGGCGACGGCTTTTGCTTTTTCGCGGAGCGCGCCAATAGCTTCGTCGTTCGAGAGGCGTGGTTCGGCGGCGACGCCGGTGGGGGCGCGGAATTCGCCGAAGGTCGCGCGCAGGGCGCCAGCCCATTCGCCTGTCGTGACGCCGGCTTTGGCGCAGGCGATCGACGGCTCCATGATGTTGCGGCCTTCGGCTGCCGCGCGGCGGAGGGCGTCGAGTGTGGCGTCGACCTTCTTCGCGTCGCGTTGTTTGCGCCAGATGTGCAGGCGTTCGATTTGGCCGCGTTCGGCGGAGGCGTCGACGGTGACGACCGCTGAGGCGCCGCCGGCGAGGCCGGGCTCGGCGCTTTCCTTATAGGCGTTCACGCCGACCACGGTTTGGTCGCCGGATTCGATGGCGGCGACGCGTGAGGCGTTCGATTCGACGAGGCGTTCTTTGATGTAACCGGTTTCGACAGCTTTGATCGCGCCGCCCATTTGGTCGATGTGGGCGAGTTCGGCGAGGGCTTCGCGTTTCAGTTCTTCGACCTTCGCGTTGATCACCGGCGAGCCGTCGAACAAGTCGCCGAATTCGAGGAGGTCGGTTTCGAGCGCCAGGATTTGTTGCGCACGCAGCGACCATTGCTGATCCCACGGGCGCGGAAGGCCCAAGGCTTCGTTCCACGCTGGGAGTTGCACGGACCTGGCGCGCGCGTTCTTCGACAACGTCACGGCCAGCATCTCGAGCAGGATGCGGTAGACGTTGTTTTCCGGCTGCTGTTCGGAAAGGCCGAGCGAATTCACTTGCACGCCATAGCGGAACAGCAGGTCTTTCTCGTTCGTCACGCCGTAGCGGGTGCGGCCGATTTCGTCCCAGAGTTCGGTGAAGGCGCGCATCTTGCACATCTCGGTCACGAAGCGGATGCCGGCGTTGACGAAGAAGGAGATGCGGCCGTAGACGCGCCCGAGGTCGGCTTCGGGGACTTGGCCGCTGCGTTTGACTTCGTCGAGGATCGCGGTTGCGGCGGCGAGGGCGTAGGCGATTTCCTGCAGCGGCGTCGCGCCGGCTTCCTGCAGATGGTACGAGCAGACGTTCACCGGATTCCATTTCGGCAGTTCGCGGTAGGTGAACGCAATCGTGTCGGCGGTGAGTTTCAGCGATGGCTTCGGTGGATAGATATATGTGCCGCGCGACAGATATTCCTTGATGATGTCGTTTTGCGTCGTGCCAGCCAAGTCTTTGCGCGCGACGCCGGTTTCGTCGGCGACGGCGATGTAGAGCGCTAGCAGCCAGGGCGCAGTCGCGTTGATCGTCATCGACGTGTTCATCGTGCCGAGCGGGATGCCGTCGAAGAGTGTGCGCATGTCGCCCAAGTGCGAGACGGGCACGCCGACCTTGCCGACTTCGCCTCTCGCGCGCGGATCGTCGCTGTCGTAGCCGGTCTGGGTCGGCAGATCGAAAGCGACCGACAGGCCCGTTTGGCCGCGCGACAGGTTCTCGCGATAGAGCGCGTTCGAGGCTTTCGCCGTCGAGTGGCCCGCGTAAGTGCGGAAGATCCAAGGTTTGTCGCGCATGAGTCCCGTTCGCTGCGGTGCAGCACGGGCGATCTAACAGGAACTAGCGGCCCCAAGCAATTCGGTTTCAGCCTGCTTGGTTTATCGCCGCGTCAGATCTCGGCGTAGATCTCGACGAGGTTGCCGTCGGGGTCGCGCACGAAGAGCGTGCGATGCCCCCAGGCTTGATCCTTTGGCGGCTCGATGATCGGAACACGCTTGGTCTCAAACACTGCGGCGCATTGATTGACGACGCCGGGCGGCACGCGGAACGCCAGTTGAAGCGCTGCCGTGCCAGTGGGCATGGGGGCGTCGTGGGCGGTCCGCGAGCGATCGGCGAGCGCCAAGATGTTGGATCCCACGCGATACTCGATCCAGCCCGCGGAGAGTTGCCGTTCGAGAGGAAACTCGAGCACCTCTCCGTAGAAGCGGCGCATGGCAGTCATGTCACGCACGAAGATGATGGTGTAGTCGACAGCGCGAATGTTCTTGAACGGCGATACTTGCTCAGACATTGGCGGCCTCCAGTTTGCGCGTTCGCGATCTTAGCATTGCGTTAGGGGTAACGCGCGTTAACCCGGGCCGACGGCGGCGCTGCCCGCGTGCATTCGTTTGATCTCGCCCCGCCTTAAGCTAGCGAAAATGGCGGAGGGTGCACTCTCCGGACTGGGTTGGCGTTGTCGGGTGCCATGGCTCTGGGGATCTCATTTCTGGCGAGTGCGGATCGCAGCCTGCAAGCTGCGCAGGTCCGCACGTTGCGCCAGACCATATGGCTGCATGCCGGCGGTTCGGTGGTTTGGTCCTTCGTCCTCGCCTGGGCGTTTTCGGCCGACAGCATGGGGCCGCTCAGCCTGAGCGCGATCGTCTCGTGGCACGCTTTGATGTTCGCTTGGGGAACAACGGCGTTGGTCGCTTTGGCGACGGTGTTGCGCCACGTCGCAAGCGAGGACGAACAAAGGCGCGCGGACAGGCTGCTCATCGCACTGTACAGCTTGAACAGCGTCATGTGGATCCTGCTGCCCTTCATGCTGTGGGTGCACGACAATCCGCACAACAACTACTTCGTGCTCATCATTGTCGTCGCCAACACGCTATTCGTGTTTCAGCTCGCCATTCATCGGACCGTATTTCTTGTCATGCTGGTGCCGGGTCTTGTGGCGCTCACGATCAAGCTGGCGTTGGACGGGGCGCCTTATCTCACGCCTTACATCGTGATGACGCCGCTCTTTCTCGTATGGGCGGGCGGGCTCGGGCTTCAGCTGAACGGCCAGATTCTGCAGGCAATCAGGACCGGCCTCAACAACCGCGCTCTCGCCGACGAGTTGGGCGAAGCGCGCGACGAAGCGTTGCGCCAGAAGGCCGCCGCCGACGACGCGAACGCTTCGAAGTCAAGTTTTCTTGCGACTATGAGCCACGAGCTACGCACGCCGCTCAACGCCGTTATCGGGTTCGCGCAAATCATTCGCCTCAAGCTCCTCGGTCCCGACGCGGCGGACAAGTACGCAGCCTACGCCGGCGACATCGAAGACAGCGGCAAGCACTTGCTGGGCCTGATCAACCAGATCCTCGATCTGGCGAAGATCGAGGCGGGTACGATGGCGTTCTCACCAGTCGATTTCGACCTCGTCGCGCTCGTCGACGAGTGCGCCCATTCGATGCAGATTCGGGCGGAAGACAAAGGCATGACGCTGGCGGTCGAGCGGGTGCATCAACGGATCATCGTGTACGCGGACGAAATGGCGATGCGGCAGATCGTGCTCAATCTCGTCGCCAACGCGGTCAAGTTCACGGCGAAGGGTTCGGTCACCGTTTCGCTCACGGTGCGGGGAGAGAGCGTCGAGATCGCGGTCAGCGACACGGGCTGCGGCATCGACAAGATTCATCTGGCGCGAATCTTCCGGCCTTTCGAGCAAGTCGACAACTCGCTGTCGCGCGAGCACGGAGGCACCGGCCTCGGGCTTCCCATTGTGGCCAAGCTTGCCGAGGCGCACGGCGGCGCGTGTTCGGTGGAAAGCACGCTCGGACAAGGGTCGTGCTTCAGCGTGCGGCTGCCAATCGTCAAAGGCGCCCAGCAGAGCGCGGCCTAAGCCGGCCAATCGTTCGTGAACACGAGCTTGGGGCCAGAATCCGTCATCGCTTCGGCGGATTGCGAGAACGGCACGACGCGGGAGGTGACGTGTTCGGGGTGGAAGTGGCCCGTGGCGCAGCAGTCGATCATCGCCGGGAGTTCAGCGCGGGCGTGGACGCGGCCGGTGATGAAGGTGATGCCCTTGCTATACATTTTCGTCAGCGGCATTGGCGTTGTCGGGGTCAGATAGATCGCGACGCTGGTGCAGACGCCGTTCGGCGCGGTCGAGGCGATGATGAAGTCGAGCGCGTCGGCGTTGCCCGTGCCGTCGACGGTGATGTCGAACTGTTCGAACGTCGCGCCGCTGGCCGCGAGGCCGCGGTTCGCTTTGGCTTTGTCGCGGCGGTCGTTGAGCGCGAGGGGTTCGACGTCGATGCCGAAACGTTTTGCGTGTGTGCGGCGGATCGGGTCGTCGTCGAGATAGAGGACGCGGGCCGCGCCTAAGCTTTTCGCAGCGCCGGCGGCATACAGCGCCACGCTTTGCGCGAGGCCGCCGACAACGAGGACGTTGGCGCCGGGGCGCGGTTTCAGATGCGGCGCGACGGCGCGCCACCCGTCGGGGACGTTGTCGGCGGCGCTCGCCACTGCGACCGGGTCGAGGTTCGGGGGCAAGCGGATCAGCATGTGGTCGGCGAAGGGCACGTACATGCGATCCGAAAGCGCGCCGCCGAATTCCGTGCCGCACAGGGGTTTCAGTCCGTAGGCGGCGCGGAAGGGGTAGGCCTCGCAGGTGTTGGTGTAGCCGCGTTTGCAGTTGGCGCAACGGCCGCAGGAGAGTTGGAACGGGACGATGACACGTTCGCCCGGTTTCACGCCGGCCTTCGGTCCAGCTTCCACGACTTCGCCGACGCATTCGTGGCCGAAGGCGAATGCGCCGCCGGGATACACCGTGATGCCGGCCGCGATGTATAGATCCAGATCGCAGCGGGCGACGGCGATGGGCTTTACGATCGCGTCGGTGTCGGCGGCGAGTGTTGGCGCGGGCACGTCGCGCCATTCGAAGGCGCCGGGTTTGACGAAGGTGAGTTGGCGCATGGTCTGGTCCCTAATAGCGTTGCGGCAAAGGTGGGCTTGCGTCCGCGCGGGGACAAACGCATTTGCGTTGCGACAGGTGAAATGATTTCATCCGTTGGATGAAGAAGGACGCCCTGCCCCCTTTGACCGCGCTGCGTGCTTTTGCGGCCGCGGGCCAGCTTTTGAGCTTTCGTGACGCGGCCCAGCAGTTGGGCGTTACGCCGTCGGCCGTCAGTCATCAGGTCCGCTTGCTGGAGGAGTGGCTGGAGACGCCCTTGTTTATGCGCATGGCGCGGCGGATTGCGCTGACGCCCGCGGGCAAGCGGTTTCATCGCGATGTGTTGGCGTCGCTGAATGACATTGCGGTTTCGGCTTCGCGGCTGCGTGCAAGCACGAAGCGGACGACGTTGAAGATCAGTGCGCTGCCGCTCATCACGAATGTGTGGCTGATCCCGCGGCTTGCGGCGTTCGAGGCGAAGCATCCGGATATTACGCTCGCCATCACGACGGAGAACCGGGTGGCCGATTTCGACAAGGAGGATGTCGACGTCGGAATCCGGAACGTGCGTGCGCCGACGCCGGGGCTTTTTGCGCGCAAGCTGCTCGACATTCGGCTGGTGCCGTTATGTGCGCGCAGGCTGACGACAGGGGCGCACGCGTTGCGCGAGGCTAAGGATTTGGCGCAGCACACGCTGATCAACGTGTCGGCGCGGCCGGGGGCTTGGGCGAGGTGGCTTGAGATTATGGGCGTCGGCGGGTTGAAGGCGAAGCGCGAGCTCACGTTCGATACGGTGCCGGCAGCGCTTGAGGCGGCATCGCGCGGGCACGGCGTGACGCTGGGCATGAGTCCCCTCGTTTGGGAATCGCCGTCGGTCGCTTCGCTGGTTGTACCGTTCGCGTCCAAGGTCGATGCGGACTCGGCTTACTATCTCGTGCACCGCAAGGCCGACCGGTCGCGGCCGGAGGTTCGGGCGTTCGTCGATTGGATCGCCAAGGAAATGGCGGCGTTTGCGCGGACGCATCGTTCGATCCCGATCGGTGCGCGCGTGGAGAGTTGACGGGCGGGCGGAAGTTCGGCTGGATCGCCGCCAACGATAGGGGTTCTCATGCGCCGTTCAGCCTTTCTTGCGATCGCCGCCACTTTCCTGATCTCGGCCTGCGCGTCGGTCGAAACACCTGACGTTGCGGATGCGGAGCCGGCGAGCACGGCTTCGCCGCACGCTCTGGCCGCTTGGGACAAATGGCGGGCCGATGAAAACGCGGCTTGGGCGGGCAAGGAATTCGCGATCCTGAAGATCGACGATGCGGTCTATCTGAACGACGGGCAGAGCGCTTGGCTGACCAACAAGAAGCAGAAGGTTCTGCAATACGCGTGGACGCTCGATGCGAAGGCCGCGCCCTCGGGATTGCGCATCACGTACAAGGGCGGCAAGGCCGAAGTGCGTCATAAGGGCAAGACGCAGCGCTTTACGCTTGAGAAGATGCAGACCGTGCCGGTCTCGCCGGGTATCGACGTGCGGTTTGCGCCGACGCAGGTCAACCCGGGCGTCAATGGGTTGCGCGTCATGGTCTATAACCAGGCCAATCCGCTGGCGAAAGAGTTCCACGGGCTAGAGCATTTTCCGTACAACCCGGACGCCGTCGTCGAGGCCAAGTTCGAAGCCGCGCCGAGTCTTGACGGCGTCGATTTTCAGACGTCGCGCGGATGGCTGAAGCGCATCAACCGGGCGGGCTATGCGTCGTTCACGCTGATGGGCAAGCCGATGAAGCTTGCGATGTACACGGACGAGACCGATCCGAACAAGGTGACGCAGCTCTCCGTGTTCTATCTCGACGAATTGAGCGGGAAGGAGACCTATGGCGTCGGACGATATCTCGACGTCGAGGTGAAGGGTTTGCCGAAGCGGCTGACCATCGATTTCAACCAGGCCTACAATCCGAATTGTGCGCGGTCACCTCACTATAATTGCCCGTACGCGACGGACAAAATTCCGTTGGCGTTGCGGGCGGGCGAAAAGATTCCGCCGAAGCACTGACGGCGGAATCTTTGTTCAATCGACGTTCTTGATGCGGTCGACAACGACGTTCGTCTTCGTGTCAACGAGGGCGACATCACGGCCAACACGCACGTATTCGGCGCCCTGCTGCTTGGGCAACGTGGCCAACAGCTCCGGCGGAAGCTGCTTGGCGATGCCCGGCGGCAGTCGCTTGCCGCGCGCGTAGTTCTTGGCGATGCCCGGGGGTAACGGGTTCCAGGACGCGGGCTTTGCCGCAAAATACCGTCGAACCTGGGCACTGTCGGCGGTGGAGATGCGGGCCGCACGATTGGGGCGCGCGTCCTTGCGGACACGGTTTTGATCCGAGTCTTCTCTTAGGTCGGAGCGATCGAGCGATCGCTCATTTTGAAATTTGCCCTTGCCGGCATGGTCGGGCCGCCCTTTGGCGTGATTGTTCTTCGCGAGAACGGGAAGTGCGGCGACCGCGAATGCAGCCGCGCAAGCGATTGATACGAGTGAATAGGCGTTGCGCATAAGAATGGACTCCAGTTTGTGGAGCCATGAGCGACCCGGCGCCTTAAGGAGTCTCGTGCTCTACCGGTACAATTGAATGGGACCCGCGGTTCCTTGGGCAAGAACTAGCGGAAGACGTTCTCGATCACGTCCATGACGACGCGCGTGCCGGCATCGATCATGGCGACGTCGTCGCCCACGCGGACGTAGTCGTAGCCATGACGGGCGGGGAGCTTGGCGAGGAGCGGGCGTGGCAGCGTCGCCTCGGCGCCGCGGGGCAGCGGTTTGCCGCGGGCGAATTCGCGCGCGACCTGGCTCGGCAGGCCCATCCAAACGATCGGGTTCGCGGCGAAGTACATGCGAACCGCCGTTTGATCCATCGCGGTGAAGCGCGCGAGGTCCTGCGAGCGGGCGGGACCGCCGTTGGTCGCCGCAAGGAGCAGGCCGGCCACTATCATGATGATCAGGCGCATCGTCGCTCCGGCGAGTTCCTAAGGGAGCGGGATGAAACCCGATGCGTTTTAACGCGGGCTAAAATGGACGGCGAAGATTGCGCGGATCGAGGTGCGCTGCAGCATTTCTTGTCGAAAGATGCTTAAGTGAGGTCGATCCGGTAATATTCGTTAATCTGTGGCCGCAGAAATTGTGGATGCTTGCGAGTCCGTCATATTGCGCTGCACAATTGGCGTGTGGTATGGCGGCTGCCCAACGTTACGTCACCTATGAGGGGATCATGGCAGCTACGGCAGCTTCGGCGACGTCCAAGGACGCGAAGCCGACCTATAAGGATCTCTACGAGATCGGTGAGATTCCGCCCCTCGGTTACGTGCCGTCGAAGATGTACGCGTGGGCGATCCGCAAAGAGCGTCACGGCGAACCCGAAAAATCGATGCAAATCGAAGTCGTTCCCACGTGGGAGCTCGACTCGCACGACGTGCTGGTTCTCGTGATGGCCGCGGGTGTGAACTACAACGGCGTCTGGGCGGCGCTCGGCACGCCGATTTCGCCGATCGACGGACACAAAAATCCGTACCACATCGCGGGGTCCGACGCGGCCGGCATCGTTTGGGCCGTGGGTTCGAAGGTGAAGCGGTGGAAGGTGGGCGACGAGGTCGTCATCCACTGCAATCAAGACGACGGCGACGACGAAGAGTGCAACGGTGGCGATCCGATGTTCTCACCGTCGCAGCGCATCTGGGGTTACGAGACGCCGGACGGATCGTTCGCGCAGTTCGCGCGCGTGCAGGATCGCCAGTTGATGGAGCGCCCGCGGCATCTGACGTGGGAAGAGTCGGCTTGCTACACGCTGACGCTCGCCACGACGTACCGCATGTTCTTCGGCCATCGCCCGCATATCTTGCGGCCGGGTCACAACGTGCTCGTTTGGGGCGCGTCCGGTGGTTTGGGTTCGTTTGCGGTTCAGCTTTGCGCCGTCTCCGGCGCGCATGCGATCGGCGTGATCTCGGACGATACGAAGCGCGACTTCGTGATGAGCCTGGGCGCCAAGGGCGTCATCAATCGCAAAGAATTCAAGTGTTGGGGCGCGATGCCTCAAGTGGGCACGCCGGAATACGACGCGTGGACGAAAGAGGCACGCAAGTTCGGCAAGGCCATCTGGGACATCACCGGCAAGGGCAACGACGTCGACTTCGTGTTCGAGCATCCGGGCGAGGCGACGTTCCCGGTGTCGTGTCTCGTGGTGAAGCGGGGCGGCATGGTCGTGTTCTGCGCCGGCACCAGCGGTTACAATATCACGTTCGATGCGCGCTATGTTTGGATGCGCCAGAAACGCATTCAGGGTTCGCACTTTGCGAATCTTCAGCAGGCAAGCCAAGCCAATCGTCTGGTCGTCGAGCGGCGCATCGATCCGTGCATGTCGGAAGTGTTTTCTTGGAACGACATTCCCAAGGCGCACACCAAGATGTGGAAGAACGAGCATCTGCCGGGCAACATGGCGGTGCTGGTCAATGCGCAGCGCACCGGTATGCGCACGTTCGAAGACGTGGTCGAAGCCGGCAAGCGCTAAGCTTCAAGTTCCTCATCGTTTCACGCGATATGCCGCAGCGTTAATCGCTGCGGCATCGGTCGCACGTTTGCGTGGATCCAGGAACCTCCGCAGACTCCCGCACGTTCTCACCGGACGCCGAGCCTTTCGGCAGGCGCGAAACCGTGCCCCTTCGGCGCTCGTATTCGAGGAGAATTTTCCCATGTTGAACAAACTGCTTTTGACGGCCAGTGCGGCCGCCATCGTTACCGGCTTTGCCTTCGCGATGCCCGCGCAAGCGGCCGGCGCCGGCGTGAAGGTCGGCATGCTGACCTGCAAGGTCGAGCCAGGCTGGAGCTATGTCATCGGCTCGACCAAGGCTCTCGAGTGTTCGTACTCGCCCACGAAGGGCAAGCCCGAGCGCTATTACGGCGACATCCAGAAGGTCGGCGTCGACCTTGGCTATAGCGACGGCGCGACCATGGTTTGGGCGGTGCTCGCTCCGACGTCGGACGTCGGTAAAGACGCGCTTGAGGGCAACTACGCGGGTGCCTCGGCGAGTGTCGCGGTCGGCGTCGGCGCGGGCGCCAAGGTGTTGGTCGGCGGGCTGGACAAGTCCATCACGCTGCAGCCGTTGAGCGTCGAAGGCGACACCGGGGTCAATCTGGCGGTCGGCGTGGCGGCGATCAATCTCAAGCATTTCTAAGAACCGCTGAGGCAACTGGCTCCCCGCAAGTGCGGGGAGCTTTTTTGTGCCGTACGTCCGCCGCAAACGGCGCTAGTATCGGCGGCGTGAGCACGCCGTCAGTCATCGCGATTAAACGACTTTCGTCCGCGAACGAGGACGCGTTCCACCGCGTGCACGCCGACGGCCCATGCAAATGCGTCGCGTGGTGGGTGCCGTCGTGGGCGGGGTGGAGCGAGCGGACCGTCGACGAGAACGAGCGCGTTCGACGCGGCCTGTTTGAGGCCAACATTCACGACGGCTATTTGATCTATCGCGACGACCACCTCGCCGGTTGGTGTCAGGCCTGGAAGCGCGACGCGTTTCCCAAGCTGGTGGCGCTGTTCGATGCGGCGCCGGACGACGACGCGTGGATGATCGGGTGCTTTGTCGTGCTCCCCGCTTTTCGCCGGCAGGGCGTCGCTACGGAAGCGCTGGAGATGATCCTGGGAGACCTGAGGTTGCGCGGGGCGCGGAGCGTCGATGCGTATCCCAAGCGCGGCGCGGCCGACGCGGATGAGTTGTGGAACGGGTCCGAAAGCACGTACGCTCGCCTTGGCTTCGCCGTGGTTCGCGATGACGCGAAGCGGCCCGTGATGCGATTGAGTTTTTGAGCACCGATGAGCGACGCTAACAATCGTTCCGCCTCCGACGTTTTGATCGAACTCGTGCGGACCTATCCGGGCGAGCGCATCAGTATTCAGAACCTGATGAATGCGCTGGGCGAGCGCAGCTGGGGGTTTGCGCTTCTGCTGTTCGGCCTGCTGAGCGCGATCGCGATCATTCCGGGGCTCGCGACCATCACGTCCATTCCGTTGCTGTTCTTCGGCTTGCAGATGTTTGCCGGCTATCGGACGCCGTGGCTGCCGGCGTTCATCGCCGATCGCGAACTTACGCGCGCCGATCTTGAAAATGTGCTGGTTCGCGGCAAGCCGGTCATGCGTTGGATCGAGCGTATTTGCCGGCCACGCCTCACGTTCTTGGTCGGCGGCGCGGGCGACCGGTTGCTTGGGCTTCTGGTGTTTGTTCTGGCGCTCGTCATCGCCCTGCCCGGCCCTGGCACGAATTTTCCGCCGGGCATGGCGATCGTCTTTATGTCGATTGCCATTATCGAGCGCGATGGGCTGCTGCTGCTGGCGGGGCTGGTGGCGTCGGCGGTGGCGCTTTATCTCGGCTGGCTGGTGCTTCGGTTCTTTGTGGTTTACGCGCTGTCGCTGCTTGGCATTTAGCCGCTGCGCTTTGCGCTTACCGACACGTGACAGCGTGCGTGCCGCGTTTTAGGTTGGGCGCCTGCTGCAGTGCGGCATCCTTTCCCCGACCGAGACCACCATGCCCCTTTCGACCGCCAAAACCTTGCTTCCCTTGACCCGCGCCGCGGTGACCGCCGCGGAGACTCTCGAGATGAAGGCCAAGGCCGGCGCGCGCGCTGCCGTCGCCGCGGCGGGAAGCGTCGACAAGGCGCAGCATGCCGCGCACGGGTTCGCTTGGTTTGCGACCTATGTCGAGGCGCTGCGTCAGATGCACGGTTGGGCGGAGCGGCTTGAGGCGAGCGGCAAGTTCGGCGCCTTCGAGCGGCTGCTGCTGGGCGCGGCGTTCGGCGAGTACTGCGCGCAGATCGCGGGCGGCATTCCGATGAGCCAAGGCGAGATGGTGCGGCCTGGCGATGTGGGCATTGCGCAGGCGGACATCGCGCGCTTCACCTCGGGTGCGGTGGCCGACCTTATCGCCCATGGGCTTGACCAGCGCGTGAAGGCCGAGCTTGCGAGCCTCATCGCTGCGAACCCCAACGCCGTTACGTTCGGCGAGATCGGGCTCGACGATGAGATGACGTTGGTGCGCGATCAATTTCGAAAGTTCGCGCTCGATCGCGTCGTACCTCACGCGCACGATTGGCATTTGAAGGACGAGCTTATTCCGTTCTCGGTCGTCGAGGAGATGGGTGCGCTTGGTGTTTTCGGGCTTACGATTCCGGAGACGTTCGGCGGCGCGGGACTCGGCAAGACGGCGATGTGCGTCGTGTCGGAAGAGCTTTCGCGCGGGTATATTGGCGTCGGCTCGTTGGGTACGCGGTCGGAGATTGCGGCCGAACTGATCCTGGGCGGCGGGACGGCGGCGCAGAAAGAGTACTGGCTGCCGAAGATTGCGTCGGGCGAGATTCTGCCGACGGCGGTGTTCACCGAACCGAACACGGGATCGGACTTGGGCTCGCTGCGCACGCGTGCGGTGCGTGACGGCGATACGTGGACGGTGACCGGCAACAAGACGTGGATCACGCACGCGGCGCGCGCCGATGTGATGACCTTGCTGGTGCGCACCAATCCGAATGCGCCGGGGTATAAGGGCCTTTCGATGTTCCTCGCGCCGAAGCCGCGCGGTACGGACGCCAAGCCGTTTCCGGTGAAGGGGATGAGCGGCGGCGAGATCCGCGTGCTGGGCTATCGGGGCATGAAGGAATACGAGATCGGCTTCGACGGGTTCGAGGTGCCGCACGCGAATTTGCTGGGCGGCGAAGAGGGGCAGGGCTTCAAGCAGCTGATGGTGACGTTTGAATCCGCGCGCATTCAAACGGCGGCGCGGGCGATCGGCGTCGCGCAGTCGGCAATGGATTTGGGTTTGCGCTATGGCTTGGAGCGCCAGCAATTCGGCAAGGCGATCTTCGGCTTCCCGCGCGTTGCCAACAAGATCGCGATGATGGCGGTCGAGATCATGATCGCGCGGCAGATCACGTACTTTGCGGCACGCGAGAAGGATGCGGGGCGGCGGTGCGACCTTGAGGCGGGCATGGCGAAGTTGCTGGCCGCGCGCGTGGCGTGGGCCGCCGCCGACAATGCGGTGCAGATCCACGGCGGCAACGGCTTTGCGCTCGAGTATCCGGTGAGCCGCGTGCTGTGCGATGCGCGCATCCTCAACATTTTCGAGGGCGCAGCGGAGATTCAGGCGCAGGTGATCGCGCGCCGGCTGCTCGAAGACGCGAACTAAGCTTGGATTGATGTGACGGCCGTTGCTTGCCGGGACGGCCGCTGCGGACTGACAGTCCCGCGCGAGGGTGATCGCGCATGTTCTATTTCGTTTCCAAGATCGTCTGGTTCTTTCTCACGCCGTCCAACGCGCTTTTGACGTTGGCGTTGGTGGGCGTTGCTTTGGCTTGGACGCGCTATGCGAAGCTCGGGTGGCGACTGACGGCCGGTGCTCTTGTCGCGTTACTGGCGGCGGGGTTGTTGCCGGTCGGGAATGCCTTGATGTGGCCGCTTGAGGAGCGCTTTCCGGTGTTCGTCGATGACGGTGCGTCGATCGCTGGTGTCGTCGTGTTGGGGGGCACGTTCGATACCGAAGCGACGAATGTGCATGGGCAGATGGCGTTGAACGAGACCGGCGAGCGGATCGTGGCGCTTGGCGATTTGGCGCGGCGGTATCCGAACGCGAAGATCGTCTATGCGGGCGGCGGCAGCGAGTTTACGCCCGACGCGACGGCCGAAGCGACGCTGCTTGAGAATACGATCGGCGAACTGGGGCTTGAGCGCGGGCGCGTGTTGTATGAGCGGCGGTCGCTGAACACGTTTCAGAATGCGGTTTACGCCAAAGAGCTGGCCGCGCCCAAGGCCGGTGAGCGATGGTTGCTGGTGACGTCGGCGTTTCATATGCCGCGTTCGATGGGTGTGTTTCGGGCGGCGGGGTTTGAGGTCGTTGCTTATCCCGTCGACTTCCGGACCGTCGGTGCGACGTCGATGCTTCGGCCGTTTGCGTTTGCGAGCGAAGGGCTTCGGCGCACGGATATCGCGGCCAAGGAGTGGATCGGGCTTGGCGCCTATTATGTTTCGGGGCGGACGGAGGCGTTTTTTCCGGGGCCTTGATCGGTCGCAAAACGTGCTATCAGTTGGCCCATGCTTGAGGGAAAAATCCTTGTCGCCGTCGCCGTGGGCATCGTCGCCCTGGTGCTTCTGGTCGGGCTCTACAGCCTTTTTCGCGGCGGCGATTTCGCGCGCAGCTATTCGAACAAGATCATGCGGCTGCGTATCGTCGCGCAGCTTGCCGCCATCGTGATCATCATGGCCGTGCTCTACTTCTTTGGCAAAGGTCCGACGCCGTAACGGAGGCATGTCTTGGTCGTTTTGAACCGCATCTATACGCGCACGGGCGACAAGGGCGACACGGCGCTGGGCACCGGCAAGCGTGTGGCGAAGTACGATCCGCGCATCGAAGCCTATGGCACTGTCGACGAGACGAATGCGTGCGTGGGCGTGGCGCGCCTGCATGCATCGGGTGACCTCGATCTGATGCTGGCGCGGGTGCAGAACGATCTCTTCGATCTCGGCGCCGATTTGTGCGTGCCCGACGACGGCAGCGAGATGGCGGCGAAAGCGCTGCGTATCGCGCAGCCGCAGGTCGACCGGCTTGAGCGCGAAATCGACGCGATGAACGAGAAACTGCAGCCGCTGCGCTCTTTTGTCCTGCCCGGCGGCACGGCGGCGGCGGCACAGCTTCACGTTGCGCGTACGGTGTGCCGGCGCGCGGAGCGGCTGATCGTCAAGCTTGCGGAGAGCGAGCCTGTGGGCGAAACGGCGGTGAAATACGCGAACCGCTTGTCGGATTTTCTGTTCGTCGCGGCGCGGTTCGCCAATTTGAGCGCGGGTGGCGACGTGCTTTGGGTGCCCGGCGCCAATCGCACTTAAACTTTGCGTCAGTTGAAATTGCGGCGTGCGGGATTACATTTCGCCGCCTTGTCGTCCGGTGTCGCGGAGATCATTTCATGCTCAAGTCGTTGCTCATTGCAGTCGTTGCGGCGCTTGGCCTGACCGGTGCCGCGCTCGCGGCGGCGCCGGCGGCGAAGGTCAAGCTGATGGAAGGCGGCATCACGCGCGGCGAGTTGGTCGAGATTCTGGCGTCGCACGGGATGACGGTGAAGGACTCGACGACGTCCGATGAAGACCCTTGGCTGTCGGCGAAGACGCCGAAGGGGACCGAGTTCTACGTCAATATGTACGACTGCACGGGTACGGGCGCAGACAAACGGCGCTGCAACAATCTTCAGTTTCTGGCGCAGTGGGACTTGGCCAAGAACGCCGGCGTCGATTCCGCCAACGTCTACAATCAAAAATTCGTCTTCGGCCGCGCTTACCTGAGCAAGGACGGCAAGATGTTCATGTTCGACTACTCGGTGAACATCAGAGACGGGGTGACGACCGCGAATCTGAAGCGGCATGTCGACAACTGGCTTCGGGTGCTCGACGACGTGCGGACGCACCTGAAAGTCTAGGAAAACCCTCGTTTCCGGTGCGGCGCGGTTCGGCGTTCGCGTGTGGACGACGCGTCGGATATGGTTTGGCCTGTTCCGGTAAACCCTCTCCGAGGCATCCATGGTTTTTCTGCCGCTTAAAGACGACAACCCGCTCAAGTTCATCTGGTTTCAGTTCGTGACCGTCGGGTTGATCGTCATCAACACGATCGTCTTCATCTGGCAGGATTCGCTGGGCGAAGCGGGCCTGATGGGCGTCGCGCAGATGGCGGGGGTCGTGCCCGCGGCCCTCGTGGACGGTGCGCGGATTCCCGTCGACTTCGCGGGGCTGCCGCCCGAAGCGACACTCATCACCTACATGTTCCTGCACGGCGACTGGTGGCACCTGATCGGAAACATGTTGTTTCTGTGGGTTTTCGGCGACAATGTCGAAGACGCCATGGGGTCGATCAAGTTCCTGATCTTCTACCTGCTGACGGGCATCGCGGCGGGGCTCGCGCATGTGGCCATGAATGTCGGATCGGACGCGCCGCTGATCGGGGCGTCCGGCGCGACGTCGGGCATTATCGGCGCCTACATCATGCTCTATCCGCGCGTGAAGATGTGGTCGCTGGCCTTCATGCGGCTGCCGCTGAAGCTGCCGGCGTGGGTGGTGATCGGGGCGTTCGTCGCGACGCAGATCTTCTTCGTCGTCTACGACATCCAGGATGGAACCGCGTGGTGGGCCCATCTGGGCGGCTTTGCCGCGGGGGTCATCCTGGTCGGACTGTTCAAGCGCAGCGATCAGCCACTGTTCGGGGGAGCGCCCGAACGTTAAGCGCGTCTAAACTCTGTGCAGGGGGCGGTCCCGCGAGCGGGGCCGCTCGCCCACAGGCGTTTGGCACCTGGCAAGCTTAACGGTCCCAGTTTCGTTGACACGTTTCACGGTTGCACGTAATTTGTGCACCGCACAATTACACGAATATCATTGAGGGCATTGCGCGACCCACCACAAAGCGCGGCCCCATTCCAGCGGAGAGAACTGCCTGATGAAGGTGCTTGTACCGATCAAGCGCGTCGTTGATTACAACGTCAAAATTCGCGTGAAAGCCGATCAAACCGGCGTCGATCTTGCCAACGTCAAAATGTCGATGAATCCGTTCGACGAAATCGGCGTCGAGGAAGCTATCCGGCTTAAGGAAAAGGGCGTCGTCACGGAGATCATCGCCGTGTCGGTGGGGCCTCAGGCCACACAGGAAACCATTCGCACCGCTCTCGCCATGGGCGCCGATCGCGGCATCCTGGTGAAGGTCGACCATGAGGTCGAGCCGCTGACGGTCGCCAAGATTTTGGCGGGCATCGCGAAGGCGGAGTCGCCCCAGCTCATCATCCTGGGCAAGCAGGCGATCGACGACGACAGCAATCAAACGGGGCAGATGCTGGCCCAGCTTTTGGGCTGGGGCCAAGGCACGTTCGCGTCGAAGGTCGTCGTCGAAGGCGGCAAGGCGGAAGTGACGCGCGAAGTCGACGGCGGCTTGCAGACGTTGCGGTTGAACTTGCCCGCGATCATCACGACCGACCTTCGTTTGAACGAGCCGCGCTATGCGTCGCTGCCCAACATCATGAAGGCGAAGAAGAAGCCGATCGACGAGAAGTCGCCGGCGGATTACGGCGTCGATCCCGCGCCGCTTCTGAAGGTCCTGAAGGTGACCGAGCCGCCGAAGCGCAAAGGCGGGACAAAGGTGAAGACGGTTCAGGAACTGGTCGACAAGCTGAAGAACGAAGCGGGGGTTATCTGATGGCCGTTCTTCTGATCGCCGAGCACGACAATACGTCGCTCAAAGATTCGACGGTGAAGTCCATGACGGCCGCGAAGGCGTTAGGCTCGCCTGTCGACATTCTGGTTGCGGGTCATAACGCGAAGGCTGTCGCCGACGCGGCGGCGAAGATCGCCGGTGCGGGCAAGGTTCTGCTCGCCGACGATGCGCAGTATGCGCAGCAGTTGGCCGAGAACATGGCGGCACTCGTCGTCGAACTTGCCGGTAAGTACGACGCGGTGCTGTCGCCAGCGTCGACCAGCGGTAAGAATTTCATGCCGCGGGTGGCCGCCGCTCTCAACGTGCCGCAAATCTCGGAGATCATTTCGGTCGACGGGCCGGACACGTTTACGCGGCCGATCTATGCCGGCAACGCGCTGCAGCAGGTGCAGGCGGGTGCGGGCAAGAAGGTCATCACCGTGCGCTCGACGGCGTTCAAGGCGGCTGAGCTGAATGGCTCGGCTGCTGTCGAGACGATCGGCGCGGCGAAGGGGCCAGGCGTTTCGGAGTTCGTGAAAGACGAGTTGTCGAAATCGGAGCGTCCGGAACTTGCGTCGGCGCGCGTCGTCGTGTCGGGCGGGCGCGGTATGCAGTCGGGTGAGAACTTCCATCTGCTGGAGAAGATCGCCGATCGCCTGAAGGCTGCTGTCGGCGCGAGCCGTGCGGCGGTCGATGCGGGGTTTGTGCCGAACGATTATCAGGTCGGGCAGACCGGCAAGGTGGTCGCGCCGGAACTTTACATCGCCGTCGGTATTTCAGGCGCCATTCAGCATTTGGCGGGTATGAAAGATTCGAAGGTCATCGTTGCGATCAATAAAGACGAAGAAGCCCCCATCTTCCAAGTGGCCGACTACGGCCTCGTCGCCGACCTGTTCAAGGCGGTGCCGGAGTTGGATGAAGAGCTGAAGAAGCAAGGGTATTAGGGGCAAGGGCAGAACGGGCCGGGGTCACATCAACTTCTAGCCGCATAGGGCATTTCAGCCCGTGCGAGCGCGAGATAGGTGCCATGAATATCGAACGTATCGGCGTGATCGGCGCAGGGCAGATGGGCAACGGTATCGCCCATGTGTGTGCGCTTGCGGGCTACACCGTGTTGCTCAACGACGTGAAGGCTGAGCGGATCGAAGCGGCCTTCGACATCATCGCCGGGAATCTCTCGCGCCAGGTGGCGCGCGGCAAGATCACGGATGCCGACAAAGACCGCGCGATGCACAACATTCAGCCCGCGAAGTCTTTGGACGCGTTCCGCGACGTCGATCTTGCCATCGAGGCGGCGACCGAGGACGAGAAGCTGAAGAAACAGATCTTCGTCGATCTTTGTCCCAGGCTGTCGAAGCAGGCGATGATCGCGTCGAACACGTCGTCGATTTCGATCACCCGTTTGGCCTCGGTCACGGACCGGCCGGAGCGGTTCATCGGCTTGCACTTTATGAATCCGGTGCCGCTGATGCAGTTGGTCGAACTGATCCGCGGCATTGCGACGGAGGAAGAGACGTTCCTGTCGGTGCAGGCCTTGGTCAAGAAGCTGGGCAAGACATCGGCGAACTCGGAAGATTTCCCGGCCTTCATCGTCAACCGCATCTTGCTGCCGATGATCAACGAGGCCGTCTACACGCTGTATGAAGGCGTGGGAACGGTGGAGGCGATCGACACGGCCATGCGTCTTGGCGCGAACCATCCGATGGGGCCGCTGCAGCTCGCCGACTTCATCGGTCTCGACACGTGTTTGTCGGTGATGCAGGTGCTGTACGAAGGCCTCGCGGACTCGAAGTACCGCCCCTGCCCGCTCCTCGTGAAGTACGTCGAGGCCGGGTGGCTGGGTCAGAAGACCAAGCGCGGATTCTACGACTATCGCGGCGAAAAGCCCGTTCCGACGCGGTAATCCTTTCCAAGCATCGGCTGTGATTTTTGGCCCTTCCCTCGGCGACGCGGGAAGGGCTAATTCTTTATCGGTCTTGGTGGTGATTTATGCCTGACTTTGCCGTTCCGACGATGCCTATGCGCGACCCCGCCGAGACGCGTGCGTTCTACGAGAAGCTGGGCTTTGTCTGCGCGCACGATCAGCCGCCGCCGGATTCGTTCCTGTTCATGATCCGCGACGGCGTGCAGCTGCAGTTCTTCGAGGCGCCCGGCATCGACGGCACGATCCGGGATCACACCTGCTACATCTACGTCGACGATCTTGAAGGCACGTATCGCGCGTTCGCGGCTGCGGGCGTGGGAAAGCTGATGCCAATCGAGCAGAAGCCTTGGGGCGTGCCTGAGTTCGTGCTTGTCGACGTCAACGGCAACATGCTGCGCGTCGGCTGCCCGCGGCTTGAAATGTGACGCGGCCGATGCGGTTTGCGGTCATAGGCCTCGGGCAGCGGATTGCGGCGGTTCTGTCGGCGCTGAAGACGGCCAGCGCGGAATTCGAACTCGACGGCTATTTCGATCCTGAGCCCGTCGGGCTTGAGCGCCTGCAAGCCGAGGGAATTTCGACCGGCGAAGCCTATCGCAGCGCCGAACAGCTACTGACGTCGGGGCCGCACGATCTCGTGCTGATCGGATCGCCCAATCATCTGCATGCGGAACATCTCATGCTGGCGCTTTACGGGCGGGCGCCGGTGTTTACGGAGAAGCCGATCGTCAAGACCGAGAACGAGTCCTATGCGCTGGCGCAGCGGCTTTCGACGGAGGAGACGCCGCCGTTGTTCGTCGGGCTTGTCATGCGGTCGGCGCCGATCGTTCGCGAGATTTTGGATGTCGTGCACGAAGGGCATCTGGGGCAGATCGTTTCGATCGATGCGACGGAACATTTGCCGCCGGAGCATGGCGCCTATCTCGCGCGCAATTGGCGGCGCAAGCGCGAGTGGGGCGGATCGTTTATGCTCGACAAGGTGTGCCACGACTTCGACATTTTGAGCGAGATCGCGGGGGCGCGGCCGCAGCGTGTGGCGAGCTTTGGCGGGCGTGGGATTTTTCGCGCCGATCGAGAGCCTGCGGTGCGCGTCTATACGGACGGCAACGAGGCGTTCGAGATGTGGCCGGGCGGATGGGGCGCCGTGCCCGACGCTTTCCTGACCGACGCGAACGTCACGGATCATCAGACCGCGATTGTCGGTTACGCGAACGGCGTGCATTTGTCGTTCCACTCAAACAGCATGACGTCGCTCCGCGAGCGGCGTTGGTACGTCGCGGGGACCGAGGGGACGTTGATCGCCGATCTCGTGCGCAACACGCTGATGTGGCGGCGGACGATGGAGACGGGCGCGCCTTATCGCAAGCAGTTCAGCGTGTCGGAGAGCGATCACAACGGCGCTGACGTCGCCATGGCGCGCGATTTGATGGCGGCGCTTGCCAATGAGGCGGAGTTTCCGGTGTCGCCGTTTCAGGCCATCGAAGCGGGGCTGACCGTGATGGCGATCGACAAGGCGCAGGCGCTGAACCAAGTCGTCGATTGCACCGCCATGTGGACGACGCTCGACTCGGCGATGGGCGCGGCCTAAGTCGCGGGCGGGATGGGCGCGGGCGACGGCGCGCCGGTGTCGACTATTCGCGACAGGTTCTGCGCCTCGGATTTTGCGACGATACGCAGCTTCGCCGACAGCGGGCCGCCGAATTCGTGCGCGGTCTCAACCATGAAGTCGAACGACGCGTCGCGGCGGATCGCGCGCTGTTGGCACTGGTTCTCCAGCGCCTCGGCCTTTGCCGCGTCACCGCGTTCGCGCGCCGCTTCGATGGTTTCGGTCGTGGCGGTGATGATGTCGGTCTCGTTCAGGATACCTTCGATGGACATCAGCAAGCGCGCCATGCATTCGTAGATTTCCGCGCGGAGCACGGGATCGGAGATATCGGCGACGCGTTCGCGGTTGCGCTCGTAAACTTCGAGATCGCGTAGACAACTGCGCACCAGGCGGACGGTGAGCGGGCCGTACGGGTCGCCGCGGCCGCGTGCGCCCTCGGCCAGCTTGGTCAGCACGCCGAGCGATGTCAGCAGGTCGAGACAGACGAGCGCGATCGAGCGCTCCTGACGCTTGCGCTCCATGCGATCCAGCACCCAAGCGACCGAGAAACCGCCGAGGCTGGCGAGGAAGGCGCCGAGCAGCATGGCGAAGAATTGCGCACCGGCGGCGCTGGTCAGGTCGAAGATCGATTGGGTGAGTTCGGCGGAGGCTGCCATGGCGTCTATTTCAACGGTGCGCTGGCTTTGAGGACGAGGTCGGCGGCTTCGGCGTCGTCCCATTCGGCGGGGCCGACGATGCGGCCGCGGTCGTTGCCTTCGCGGTCGATGATGATGGTCGTGGGCAGACCGATGGCGCTCACGTCGCTTTGGGCGCGCATCGTCGGGTCGACGTAGACGCCTAGATGCGTGATCTCATGCTCATCGAAAAATTCGCGCACGACGTCGGGTCCGCCGCGGTCGATCGAGAGCGCGACGACCACGACGCCCACGCCTTCGAGCTGCTGCTGCAAACGATCGAGCATCGGCATTTCGGCGACACAGGGCGTGCACCAGGTCGCCCAGAGGTTCAGCACCACGATCTTGCCGCGGAATTTTTCGAGGGTGACTTTCGTGCCCTCTTCATCAAGGAAGGTCAGGAGGGGTGCGGGCTTTATTTCGCGCGCGGCGATGAAGTTGTCGATGCTGCCCAGTTTGTCCGGGACCTCTTCATCGTTAAGACCGGACAGCATGTAGACGGCAAAGGTCGCTGCCGCCACAATGGCGCCGACGAGGATGACCGCAATCCAACGCCAACTGGTGGTCATTCAACGATCGACTTTCTTGCCATTCGGACCAGTGACCTGATGACGACCAACGAGATGTGGGGCGGACGGTTTGCCCGGGGACCTGCCGCTATCATGGAGGCGATCAATGCCTCCATCGATTTCGACAAGCGCCTTTATGCCCAAGATATCGCCGCCTCGAAAGTGCATGCCCGGATGCTGGCCGGGCGCGGCATAATCTCGCAGGCGGACGCGCAGTCGATTATAGGCGGGTTGGACGCGATCAAGGCGGAGATCGATCAGGGCAAGTTCACGTTTTCGCGGGGCCTGGAAGACATCCACATGAACGTGGAGAGCCGGCTGAAGGACCTCATCGGCGACGCGGCGGGGCGGCTGCACACGGCCCGCTCGCGCAACGATCAGGTGGCGACGGATTTCCGGCTTTGGGTGCGCGACTCGATCGATTCCATGGACGCTGGCTTGTTGGCGTTTCAACGCGCGCTGGTGGCGAAAGCGGCAGCTCATGCGGCGACGGTGATGCCGGGCTTTACGCACCTGCAAACAGCGCAGCCGATTACGTTCGGGCATCATCTGCTGGCTTATGTCGAGATGGCGGCGCGGGACCGGGCGCGGTTTGCATCGGCGCGGGCCACGGTGAACGAGAACCCGCTGGGGTCGGCGGCGCTGGCGGGGACATCGTTTCCGCTCGACCGCGAGGCGACGTCGCGCGAGTTGGGCTTTGCGGGGCCGATGCGCAATTCGTTGGACGGGGTGTCGTCGCGCGACTTCGCGCTCGAGTATCTGAGCGCTTGCGCCATCATGGCGACGCATCTGTCGCGGCTGGCCGAAGAAGTCGTGCTGTGGAGTTCGCCAGCGTTTCGCTTCATCCGGTTGTCGGATGCGTTTTCGACCGGGTCGTCGATCATGCCGCAGAAGCGCAATCCGGATGCGGCGGAACTCGTGCGGGCGAAGTGCGCACGTGTCACCGGTTCGCTGATGACGCTGCTTGGCGTGATGAAGGGGCTGCCGCTCGCCTATGCCAAGGACATGCAGGAAGACAAAGAGGCGGTGTTCGATGCGACCGACTCGGCTGCGCTGGCGCTCGCCGCGATGACGGGCATGGTCGAGGACATGACGGCCAACGAAGAGGCGATGCGGGCTGCCGCGGGCGAGGCGTTTTCGACGGCGACCGATATGGCCGATTGGCTGGTGCGCGTGCTGAAAAAGCCGTTCCGTGAGGCGCACCACATCACGGGGCGGATCGTGGCGCTGGCGGAAGGGCGCAAATGCGGTCTTGCCGATCTCAGCCTCAAAGAGTTGCAATCGGTTGAGCCCGGCATCACCGCCGATATACAGTCGGTGTTGGGATTGGACGCCTCGGTCGCCAGCCGTACAAGTTTCGGCGGTACGGCGCCGGCGCAGGTCCGCGAACAGGTTCGCTATTGGCAGGAGAAGCTCAAATGATCATGCGTTTGATGGTGGTCGCGGCGTTGATCGCGGGCTTGGGCGTTTCGGCCTGCGGCAAGAAGGGCCCGCTTGAGCCGCCGAAGCCGAGCGTTTCACTCTTCCTATAACCAGCGATCGATTTGGTCTTGGACGGCGGGGGCACTGAAGAAGTCCAGCACCGCCAGTTCGCCGACTGTGTTGGTCTTCCAGAAGGCCGTGCCCAGTCGGCCGCGCCTGATGTAGGTCGGCGCGTGAATGTCGAAGAATGCGTGCAGGTCTTCGGGGCGCTTTCCCAGTATGTCGAGATATTCGTCGAGCGGCAGGTCGGCGCGCGCAATCCCGCATAAGAGATCGTCGATATCGGCGCCTTCGTGATCGGCGTCGAGACAGTCCGCAAACCAGAGGTCGATGACCTGCTTGACGGCGGCACGACGATGCTGCGGCCAGTTGTGCCAATGCGCGAGCTTCAGTTTCTCCAGCAGGACGGGCGGCGGCGGCCACCAATCTTCGCCGCTCGCGATCTCGAGCAGCCGCGGGAGGAAGTGGTTGAAGTCGCGCTCGTCGCCCATCGTCAGGAGTACGGAGGCCGCGTATTGGCTTAGGTCCTTGGGCGCGAGTTGGCGCAGATCTTTGGCGAGGAGGCGGCAGGCCGACGCCGGGTCCGTACAGCAGGGGCAGCCTTCGATCGTGCGCGGCTTTGGGCCGTGGAATTCGGCGTAAACCTGTTCGATGGCAGACTGGAGCTGTGGCGAACGCATGGGAAATTCCGTACACCCGTGGAGCGGCCGAAGCACCCCTAGGATACGATGAACCACTTCGATTATCGCAATGGCGTTTTGTACGCCGAAGATGTGCCGGTGGCGGAAATCGCGGCTGCGGTGGGAACCCCGTTCTATTGTTATTCGTCAGCGACACTCGAACGCCACTATCGGGTGTTTGAAAGTGCGGTGCCGAAAGGCACATTGATCGCCTATGCGGTGAAGGCGAACGGGAACCTTTCGGTTATCAAGACGCTGGCGGCGCTGGGCGCCGGGGCGGACATTGTCTCGGTCGGCGAGTTGAAGCGGGCCCTGGCTGGTGGTGTGCCGGCGTCGAAGATCGTGTTTTCGGGCGTCGGCAAGAAGCGGGTGGAGATCGCGGCGGCGCTGGATGCCGGCATCTTTCAGTTCAACGTCGAGGGCGAATACGAACTCGATGTCCTGAACGAGGTCGCGCTGTCCAAGGGCGTTCGGGCGAAGTTTGCGCTGCGCGTCAACCCGGATGTCGACGCCAAGACGCACGCGAAGATTTCGACGGGCAAGGCCGAGAACAAATTCGGCGTCGGCTGGTCGCGCGTGCGTGGCGCCTATGCACATGCAGCCACCCTGCCCGGCCTTGAGGCCATCGGCGTCGCTGCGCATATCGGCAGCCAGATCACCGAGCTTGAGCCTTTCCGGCAGACGTTCGTGAAACTTGTCGGGCTCGTGAAAACACTGCGCGCGGACGGGCACAAGATTTCGCGGATCGATTTCGGCGGCGGGCTTGGCGTGCCTTACCGGCAGGACGGGCCGGCGCCGCCGGATCCGGCGAGCTATGGCGCGGTCGTGCGGGAGGCGCTGGGTGGTCTGGACGCGCAGCTGGTTGTGGAACCCGGACGTCTGATCGTTGCCAATG
>JAWXBY010000086.1:0-2782 GCA_034440355.1 Alphaproteobacteria bacterium | reverse complement strand
CCTACGTCCGCGAAGTCCCCGACCAGATCTTCGAGCCCGGCACCGTGCCCGCCTATTCCAACTACGGCACCGCGCTCGCCGGCTACATCGTCGAGCGCGTGTCGGGCACGCTCTTCGACACCTACGTCGAAGAACACATCTATGCGCCCCTCGGCATGCTGCGCACCTCGATACGCCAGCCGCTGGAGAAGGAACTCGACGCCTACATGTCGACCGGCTACCGCCTCGGCTCCGGCGAGGCCGTGCCCTTTGAGATCGTCAACGGCTATCCGGCGGGCAGCCAATCGTCCAGCGCCACCGACATGGCGAAGTTCATGCGCATGCACCTGAACGGCGGCAAACTCGACGAGGTGCAAATCCTCAAGCGCGAAACGGCCGTGATGATGCAGGACACGGTGACGAAAGTAGATCCGCGCCAAAACGGCATCGCGCTCGGCTTCTACGAACTCAGCCGCAACGGCATGCGCATCATCAGCCACGGCGGCGACACCATCGCCTTCCACAGCGACATGCACCTGATCCCGACGGAGAACTTGGGCTTCTTCGTTTCCTACAACTCGACCGGCCGCGGCGACACCACCCCGCGCGGCAACCTCTGGCGCAAATTCCTCGACCGCTATTACCCCTACACGCCGCCGACGACCGCGACCACGGCAGGCACCGGCCTCGGCGCCGCCGAAGTCGAAGGCTCCTACCAAATCAGCCGCCGCGCCGACACGTCGCTGCTGAAAGCCTTCACCGAACTCACCCAAGCGACCGTCAGCGCGCGCGAAGACGGCGCAATCGAAGTGAGCATCCTGATCGGCCCCAACGGCCAGCCGCGCCGCTTCGAGCCCATCGGCGACGGCGTTTTCCGTGAAGTGCACGGCCAAGACCGCGTCATCTTCCTGCGCGACACCGCCGGCCGCATCACCATGGCGCCGTGGTCGGCGGGCGTCATCGTCTTCCAGCGCGTCGAGCCCTCGCAAAGCTCGCTGCTCTACCTCAGCGTCTTCGGCATCGCGAGCCTGATCCTGATCGCGAACCTGGTTCTGTGGCCCGTCGCATCGCTCATCCGCTGGCGCTATTACACGGGCCTCGAATGGCGCACGCCCGCGCACCTCTTGCGCGCCGGCACGATGGCCGCCTCAGCCGCCCTGCTCACCATGATCGTCGGCATGGGCGCCGTCTTCCTGCCGCGCCTCGACAATCCTTGGACGATCGACGCGACGCTCGACGAGACACTGCGGATGTATCAGTACATCGGCATCGCCGGCGCCATCGCAACGATCATCCCCATCGTCAACGCCGCCCAATCCTGGACGAACCCCCTGCGCGGCTTCCTCGGCCGCCTGAAGGAAACCGCGGTGGCGCTCAGCTGCCTCGCTCTCATCTGGTTCGCCTGGACGATGAATCTGTTCGATCAAAGTATGCGCTACTAGGCAACCGAAGCTAGCTCACCCTCCTGCCGCCGCGGGAACGAGCCCCAATTGCTGCATGATCGCAAGGCTATCCATCACGTTCCACGTCTCGGCGATCTTCCCCTCGGCGTTGAACCGATGCATGTCCCAGAACGTCGCTCGAACCTCGCGGTTTGTCGGCGCGACGCCCATGACGGGTTTGGAATGAATGGCTGTCGATGTGCAGCGCCCCGCGACCCAATCGTCTTCGGCGACCGCATGATCGACCACAATCTTCAAATCCGACCATGTCTGATGCAGGCCTGAAAGAAACTGCTCGATATGCTCCCGGCCCGGCCCCACGGGCCGCGACCGGATCTGGTGATCCAGCGCGTAATAGCTCATGCACACGGCCATATCTTTCGCATTAAACGCGGCTTTCGCTTTCAGGTAATTCTCTTTGTTTCGTTGCGCCTTCGCCTGCCTGTCTGTTTCTGTCATCGTGCGATCTCCAAGGCTTGGACCGAGTTTGCCGCCTGCGGATTGTCCTGGCGTTGAACAAACGTGCCGACAATACGGGAACCATGGCTCACGACGCATTTGAGTTTTCGACGGCCGTATTCTCGGTCAAAGTCGACCGCTTGGCGCCGCACTGCAACCCAGTGCCCTGTGTGCTCATGGGCTTGCGAGGCCCCGTGACCGTCGTGCGTGCGAACGAGTGTGTTTCGGGCGACATACTGTTCATACGCCCCGGCGTCGAACATCGCGTGATCTGCGCCCACGGCATCAACGTCATGTATATGGACGGCCTCCCATGTTCGGATGTCGCGTCCTTCGCGCGCCGGCTATCGGCGGAGGATGAGCGCATGGCCGTTGACGCGTTGCGCCAGAAATCGGGCGCCGCGCAAGAGCTTCGATCTCGCCTGACGGCGGGCGCCCATCGGTACCCGCAACGGCTCGGCGGCATCATCGCCGATCTGGTTTCGGAACCGATGTCGCGGATGACGCAATTCGAGCTTGCCGATCGTCTGAAGATGGAACGAACAAGCGCACTTCGGATGTTCAAGGCGGCAACCGGGCTGACCTTCAGGCGGTTCAAACAATGGTCGGCGCTTCAGCATGCCGCCCACCAGATCGCCGCCGGAGAACTGGTTCGGACCGCGGCCATGGACGCCGGATTCGCCGACACCGCGCATCTCTCTCGGACATTCCGGATGTCGTTCGGGCTGTCACCCGCACAAGCCATCGCGGGTGAGGCGCAGGCCGCCCCAGCTTAAGCCGCATCAGATCCCGCGCCGCAACGCCGTCGCGGCCGCGACGATGCGCGTCACGTCCCACAGCTCAAGCTTCAACGCCTGCGCAAAGTCCCGCGCCTGCTCGCCGTCGTCCAACGGTCCTACGAT
>JAWXBY010000085.1:0-29199 GCA_034440355.1 Alphaproteobacteria bacterium | reverse complement strand
TCACCGCGCGCGGTGAGCATCAGGATCGGCGTTTGATTCCGCACGCGAAGGGCCTTGCAGACGTCGAGGCCGTCCATGTCGGGCAGCATAAGGTCGAGAACCAACGCGTCGAAGCTGTCGCGTTCGGCAAGGGCGAGACCCGCCTTGCCGGTCGCCGCCTGTGTCACGCGAAAACCCGCCCCGCTGAGATAGTCGTCGACCATCCGTGCGAGGCGGGCATCGTCTTCGATCAGCAAGATGCGTTCGGCCACCGAACCTCCGTTGCTTAGACGCAATCAGAACGTCCAGTGTTCCGCAAGTTTTGTGCGTTGCTGCGGTGTCAGAACGTCTGCGGCGTCGGCCAGGCCCTGGGTGATGCGCTTAGAGACGTCGTCGGCCATGGCGAGGTGTTCGGTACGAAGTGACTCGAGAGCGGCGCGGTCGGTCTTTGGCTGACGCAGCAAAGCGACGATGCGGCCCTTCGCGGCGTGCATTCTGTCATGCACGGGCAAGAGGTCGTTCACCATGCCGGTCGCGATGACCGTGAGCTGCTTCTTCTGCTCGGGCGTCGCGTCGATGGCCCAGGCGAGATGGCCGACCATGTGTTCGGCACGTTCTTTGGCGCGGGCCGGATCCATCGGACCCTTCTGATGATGGCCGCCCGCCCAATGGCGGAAGCCGGCGGCGGCGATGTTGTTGCCGAAGGCCGTCGTGGCAAAGCCGCCGCCGACCAGGCCGAGCAGAGCGGCGGTTACGATCGCGGCAAAACCAAAGCGGCGGCGGCGCGGTGCATTCGTTTCATCGGACATGTTCTATCTCCTTAACGGGCCTCTTGCCCGTGGACCGTTGACATCGGGTGCCCGCGTTGCGGCCGCATGTCAGGTGTGTAAAGAAGTGTTTCGCCGCCATATTCCTCTTTTGTTCCGGCCCAAGAGAGGCGGAAATGACGGAAATTGCTGTTGTGCGGCGGGGGCTATGTCGGTCTAATCCGCGGCCTTCAAACCGGACACAAGAAACTCATGTCGCGCTTCAATTGGGCCCTCAAGAACCCGCATATCGACTTCGTCGGACAGCGCTGGATCGCGTTTACGATCGACGGCTTGCTGCTGATCGTGGCTCTGCTGTCGCTGTGGTTTCAGGGCCTGAACCTGGGCATCGATTTCACCGGCGGCGTCGTCATCGAGGCGTCGAGCAGCAAGGTGATCGACCTGACCCATTTGCGCGAGCAGTTGCACAAGCTCGATTTCGGCGAGGTCGCGGTACAGAATTTCGGCACCGACAAGGACGTTCTGATCCGCGTGCAGCCGTCCAGCAAGACGCTGGGCCAAGAACAGGACGTCGCCAACAAGATCAAAGCGGAACTCGGGCCGGACTATAAGCTGGCGCGCATCGAGGCGGTGGGACCGAAGGTTTCAAGCGAGTTGTTTCAGAGCGGCGTTCTGGCCGCGATTCTCGCGGTGCTCATGATCGCGGTCTATGTCGGCTTCCGGTTTGAGTGGCAGTTCGGTGTGTCAGCGTTGCTGTCGAACGGTCACGACGTGCTGATGGCCGTCGGGCTTTATTCGATTCTGCAGCTGGACTTCAACCTGACGTCCATCGCCGCGCTTCTCATGCTCGCCGGCTATTCAATCAACGAAACCGTTATCGTGTTCGACCGTATCCGCGAGAACCGGCGCAAGTTCAAGCGCATGGAGTTGGGCGAACTCATCAACATGTCGACGAACCAGACGCTCGCGCGCACGGTGAAAACCAGCACGACGGTCGCTTTGTCGCTGATCCCGCTCGCCATCTTCGGCGGCGAGGCCCTGTTCGGCTTCGCCATTACGATGCTGTGGGGCATCATCAGCGGCACGTATTCGTCGATTTTCGTGGCGTCGTCGCTGTTGCTCTACATGCCGCCCATCAAAATGGGACAGACGACGAAAGCCGAGGGGACGAAGGGCGCGGTCGTCTAAGCACGCGCCTCACGCGTGCTTGATCGCCGCGCTCAAGAGATCGTCGACGTCGAGGGGTTTGGCGACCAAGCCCTTGGCGCCGAGTTGTTGCACAGCCTGCTTGGCTTCGGCGGCGTCGGAGGCCGTGAACACCAGAATGGCGACGTCGGCGTTCTTGTCCGATCCGCGTAGCGCGCGGCCGACAGCAAGTCCGTCCATCTCAGGCATCGCGAGATCGAGCACCACGAGGTCGTAGGCTTTACTCGCCAGCAGCGTGAGCGCTTCGCGGCCGGATGAGGCGCTGTCGACGTCGGCGCCTGCGAACTGCAGCGTTTCAGTCGCGATATCGAGATTGATCAGGTTGTCGTCGACGACCAAAATCCGTTTACCGACCAGTGCGGCGCTGGCGGTGACCTTGGCAGACGACGGGAGCGGGCCGCCAAAAAGATCGGTGCTCGCAGGCGTGCGTCCGCTAGCGGTTGTCATGAGACTTACTCCTCCGGTTCGCCATTCTTACCCGGCCCGGATTGACGCCACGTAAAACCGGCTGATGCGTGCTTAACAACTGGTTAGCATCGCCGGCACAGCGCAAAAGCAGGCCTGCAAGACACCGTTTTCTGGCGTGTGGTTTAGAGAACGTTGGTCGATTTGCGGAATAATGGGCAGTCGAGTGGCCCCAAGCCATTCGCCGAGGCCCAGTCCATGCTTGAAGTTCTTTCGTGCATTGCCTACGAGCACGACACCGCCCTTGTGGCGGTTGCGGCGCTGCTTTGCGTTTTGTCGTGCGTCACCGCATTCAGCCTTGTGGAGCGTGCACGACAAAAGTCTGCGAATGCGCGCGCGATCTGGTTCGCGGTCGCGGCCGCAGCTGCTGGATACGGCGTGTGGGCGACGCACTTCGTCGGGATGCTTGCCTACACCGTTCATGTTCCGAACGGCTACGACATTCCGTTGACCATCACTTCAGCGTTGGTCGCCGTCGTTTTCAACGCCGCGGCGTTCTTGATCGTCTTGGCCGTGCGCCTTCCGGCGTGGCGCCATGCGGTCGCCGGCGCGATCGCCGGCCTCGGCATCAGTGCGATGCACTACATCGGGATGGACGCCTGGCGCGTCGCGGCGGAGCGCTCGTGGAACGAGGGCTTCGTCGCAGCGTCGGTGATCCTGGGGGCGGGGTTGGCGGCGTTAGCGTTCCATGTCGGCTTTCGCTCGACCACACGGATGGGTCGTCTCGCAGGCGCCGGCATACTCGCGCTCGCGATTGTCGCCATGCATTTCACCGCGATGAGCGCTCTGACGCTTACCCCGAGCGCAGCGATAGAAATCACGGGGGCAGTGCCGTTGTTTTGGATCGTGGAACTCGTCGTGGGTACAACCATGATCCTGTTGGGTGCAGCGTTGTTTGCCGCTTTGCTCGACGAGCATTTAGAGGGACGCGCGCACCGCGAGAACATGCGCCTTCAGATACAAATTGCCGCGACGAAAGCCAGCGAGGCCGAGGCGCGGCGCTTGGCCGTGCTGGTGGAGACGGCGACGGACTCGATTGCCGTGATCGACGACGGGACAGGTACGGTCGTTTGGGCGAACGCCGCGTTCGCGCGTTATGCGGGGCGGGCGGCCGAGAAAACAATCGGCGTGAGCCCGTCGGAACTGGGCATGCGCCCCGTAAATGTCGCGCCGGCGATGAGCGAGTGGTCCGCGATGCTGAAGCGCGGCGAGACCATCCACGTCCAGATGGAAGTCGACACGGCGCTTGGCCGCAAGCACTTCGACGGCACCGTTCGCCCGCTGTTCGACGAAGGGTCGGGCGTCCTGCGTCGGATATCGACCTTCCGCGACATCACCCAAAGCGTCGAAGCCTCGGCCCGCGTGCGCGAGAGCGAGTTGCGTTTTCAACTCGCCATCAACGGGTCGGACGACGGCATTTGGGACTGGAAGCCCGGCCCGGACGAGTTGTTCGTGTCGCCGCGCGCGCACGAACTGCTGGGCTACTCGCCCGACGATCCGCCGCCTTCGCGCATGTCGGATCTCATTGACCTGCTTCACCCGGACGACACGCAGCCCACGATCGAGGCGATGAACGCGCACCTGACGCACCGCGCGCCCTATCGCATCAATCACCGTTTCAAGATGAAGGACGGCACCTATCGCTGGTTTCGTGCGCGTGCGCAGGCGATCTGGGACGAGAACGGACTTCCAACGCGCATGGCCGGCAGCGTCAGCGATATCGACGACCTGGTGCGCGCCACAAAGGACGCCGAAACCGCCAATATGCTGAAGTCGCAGTTCCTCGCCAATATGAGCCACGAGATTCGTACGCCGATGAACGGCGTGATGGGCATGGCGCAGTTGTTGCTGCGCACACCGCTGGACGAGAAGCAGACGCGTTTCGTCAACATGCTGCTGTCGTCGTCGCGTTCGCTGCTGTCGCTGATCAACGACATCCTGGACCTGTCGAAGATCGAGTCGGGTCTGATGACGCTGAACGAAGATACGATCGACATGAAGGAGACGATCGACGCCGCGATGGGGCGGATCGAGGGGCTGGTCGCGCAGCGTAATCTCAAGGTCAGCACCACAATCGCGCCGTCTTGCCTTGGCACATTTCACGGCGATCCGAACAGGATCGGCCAGGTTCTCGTCAATCTGCTGGGCAATGCGATCAAGTTCACCGAGGAAGGCTCGGTCGTGCTTGAAGTCGCTCCAAGCACCGACCGTATGATCCGCTTCTCGGTGCGCGATACGGGCCCGGGCATTCCGCCCGACCAGCTGAAGGCTGTATTCGAACGCTTTCGGCAGGTTGACGGGTCGTCAACGCGCAAGCATGGCGGTACGGGGCTGGGGCTGGCCATATCAAGCGAACTGGTGAGCTTGATGAAAGGCAACATGGGCGTCGACAGCACCGTCGGGGACGGTTCAACGTTTTGGTTTGAATTGCCGCTGCGCCTCGCGCGATCGACACACGCGGCCGACGGCGACGTCACCGAGAGCGGCGAGAACACATTAGCGGGACTTCGGGCGCTGGTCGCCGAGGACAACGCGATGAATCGCGCACTGGTCACAGAAATGCTGGAGTCATTTGGCATGCGCGCGCATGTGGTCGTCAACGGCCGGGAAGCGCTAGAGGCCCTCGAACGCGAGACGTTCGACGTCGCCCTCATGGACATTCAGATGCCGGAGATGAACGGCGACGTCGCCATCCAGACCATTCGTGCGTCGGGCAAGCACTATGCTTCCATCCCGATCGTGGTCGTCACAGCCGATGCTATGAAGGGCATGGAAGAGCAATACCTGAAGCTTGGCGCCGACGCCTATGTGGCCAAGCCTATCGACGTCGAGCAGTTGAGCCAGACAATCCAAGCCATCGTCGGCCCCGCGCGGGCGCGGAATGCGGCGTGATCCATGGCACGTAACCTTTTAACGCCAGAGCAGACCGAACGGCTGAAGCAGACCTTGGCGTCGGGGTCGCGCCTGGGCGCGTCCGACCTTCGCCTGCTGAATATGGACGTCTATCGCGAGAGACTGGGCGCCGATTGGTTCAAGTATAAGGGCATCATCAATGCGCTCGCGGCGGCTGCGATCAAGGCCGAGCTTGCGCGCGAAGACTTTTACGTCGAGACGAAGAACGGGTACGGGATCTTCTTCTTCAAGAAGGATCTCGACGAAATCCAAGTCATTTCCGACCGCATCGCCGACAAGCTGCAACGCGAGTTGTCGCGGGAGTCGGTGTTCGGCGATCCGCCGCTGACGTGCATTGCGAAGTCGGCCAATTGCGACGACTTCCTGCGTCAGCTGGAGGCCGACGAGCGCAGCGCACGAGCGGCCGCCCAGCCGGCACCGCAGGCCGCGCAGATGATCGCCGCCGAACCGTCGGTCTATGCGCCGCTATGGCACACCAAGGTGCAGCGCGTTCTTGGGTCGATGTTCGTGCCGCAGCCGCCGGCTGTGACCCGTCGCGTGACGGACCGCGAGTACTATTCATCCAATGAGGCGCATGCGGTGCGCGACATCCGCGGCTTCACGACGATGCTGGCCGACGCGTATAAGCTGCAGAAGGCGGGGCAAAGCACGACGATCGTGTTCTCGATCAATTTCTCGACGTTCTGTTCGGTCGAGTTCAACAAGGACTACATGCTGGCGCTGCGCCAGACGCCTGCGCCGCTGTTGCAGTATCTGACGCCGCGTTTCGTGCGGATCCCGCCGGGAACAGTTCAACCGCTGTTGGCGGCGAAGGTTCAGTTGCTGGCTTCGATCTTCCGGCATGTCGTCGTTCACTCCCGCGCACTGGTGGCGCTTCAGACGCTTGAATTCGTGTCGTGCTCCATACTCTCGACGTCATGGAAGGACGTGCAAACGGTCATCAGCGACCGCGCGGGCAAGTGCAGCGCCGTCGATGTCTTGAGGCTGTTTCAGAATTCGGCGAAGACCCTGCGGCTGAACAGCTTGATCGGCGGCATCGACACGCCGGAGGCACTCAACGCCGCGTTGGTGGCGGACATCGAACTTGTGTCGGGCAGCGCGGTCATGCCCTTTGCCGAAGCGCCGTTCGCCCAGCGCGCATTCACGCTGAAGGACGTGCGCGCCGGGCAGAACCAGCTGGCGCGCGCCGAATTGCTCGCGCGCCGCTAGGGCTTCGCGTTTGAAGTTACCTTACACCGGTGGCAGGCTCATCCGCTTTGCAAGCGGCGCAAAGCGTGGTTCAGCTCTGAGCGTGTCACCGGCCTTGGTAAAGAAGGCGACGCTTTGGAACGCGGGGCCGGGGCCGGGGCATTCGAATTGTAAGCGCGTCGACAGCGTGCCGCTGTCGAGCGCCCGGGACAGCGCCTCGAACGCGACCTCGGGTTCGCCGACGTTCGCGGCCATGAGGCAGTCCTCAATCATCGTCGGCTGATCCGCAAGCGCCGCGCGCAGGGCGGCTTCCCGCTCGCCGCGCGGCAGGCGGGCCGCCGCGCGGACGTCACGCATGCGGCCGGCTTCGATCGACGACAGGCCGCGTGGGAGCGGCGCACCGGGCGTGAGCATTTGCTCCGCTTCTTCCCAGGGACCGAAGTGAGATAGGATGTCGAAGCGCGCCTGCCAGACCGCGCGCGAGCGGCGGAATAGCGGCCAGGCATCGTCGATCACCGCAAGCGCCTGATCGGCGCGGCCGGCGGCGAGCAACAGCTCGGCGTAGACGGCAATGTACTGAGGGGAAAGCGCTTGCGTCGGCGCGGCGCATTCCCATTGCGCCAACGCCTCTTCGACGTTGCCGGCCGACCACAGCGCGCACGCGTGTGCGCAGACGATCCAGGGGTCCGAGGGGGCGAGAGCCGCGGCTTTTGCCGCGAGGCGCAGCTTCTCGTCGTGATCGGCGAAGGGCGCCTTCAGCATGGCCAGCGTGGCGTAGGCTTCGGGACACGCCGCATCGAGCTTCAGCGCGCGTTCGGCGATGGCGCGGACGTCCGCCACTTCGGCATCGGTGTGCGGCGCGGTGAGCACGCTTGCGCGCATGTGTCCATACAAGGCCCACGCCTTGGCGAAGTCGGGCGTCAGCGCCACCGCGCGCGCGAGGAGTTCAGACGCGCGCTGAACGTGGACGGTCGCATAGTCCTCGGCGAGTTCCGCGCGGGCTTGCAGATACAGATCATACGCGGCGGGGTCGACCGACTTTGCGGCGATGCGGGTCAGTTTGCCCTTCAACGCATCGACGATCGCGGCTGCGATTTCGTCTTGCAGCTTGAGGGCGTCGGTCAGTTCGCGATCGAAGCGGTCGGTCCAGATGGTGGTCAGCGACGACGTGTCGACCAACTGCGCGGTCACACGGACGCGGTTTCCGGCGCGCTGGACGACGCCGTCGAGGACATGCGTCGCGTTCAATTCGCGCGCCACCTTGCGCGTCGCCTTGGCGACGCCGCGGTATTGGAAGCTAAACGACCGGCCGATGGTCCTCAGTCCTTCGGCGCGATCGACCGCGCGCAGGATTTCGCCGGCGATGCCGTCGGAGAAGAACTGCATCTCCTCACCGCCGGACAGATTGTCGAACGGAAGCACGGCGAGCAAAGGCTGCGACGGCTTGGCCGCACGCGGGGCGGCTTGAAGCGCATGGGCCTCGACCGTCTCGGCCATCTTGTCCAGACGTAGAATGCCGAAAGGCACGAAGCGGTCGGCGAGCGGTCCACGCACCGCGCGGCGGATGTCGCCGGAGACCAGCACCGAACCCGGCGCGGACTGCGCCATCAAGCGGGCGGCGACGTTGATGCCGTGGCCGAGCAGATCGCCGTTGGCCTGAACGATCACATCGCCGAGATGCACGCCGACACGAACCTTCGGCTCGCACGACTCCGCAAGATCGACGGCGGCGGCTACAGCGCCCATGCCGGACGCAAACTCGAGCATGAAGCTGTCGCCGGCGGCGTTGAAGACACGGCCGCCGTGCGCGTCGGCGACACTTTGGACGGCCGAGCGCAGGTGCGCGATCTCGAAGGCGGCCTCGGTGTCGTTGGCCTCCGTTCGGGCGGCATAGCCCGCGACGTCGAGCGCGACGATGGCGGCGAGTTTGCGTTCGCCGTCGACGCCGATTGCGGCGCGCACCGGAAGCGGGATCACGGCGGCGCCGTTGGTTCCCAAGCCGTTCTGTTCGCCGTGCATGGGCATCGCTCCGCCGTTGCCTCAGCCCTCGGGGGCGGTGGATGCCGTCACTTCAACCGGTATCGGCAAGTCTATGTAGAACGTCGAACCTTCATCCGGTTTCGACTCGCACCAAACCTTGCCCTGCTGCACGGTGATCGCCTTACGCGCGAGCGTGAGGCCGAGGCCGCTGCCCGTGTATTCGGAGCCGGGGTGCAGACGCATCAGCGGCTTGAAGATCTCGGTCAGGTATTTTTCTTCCATGCCGATGCCATTGTCGCGGACCGAGACGATGCAGCGGCTGTATTGCATCCGGGCGCCGACTTCGACGCGCGGCGTCGCCGATTTGTTGTATTTGAGGCCGTTGACGATCAGGTTTTGCAGCGCCTGGATCATCAAAGTCTCGTTGCCGCGAACGTTGGGCAAGTCGCCGACGACAAGTTGGCCGTGCCGCTCGTCCAGATAGGTCGCCAGCGACGCGCGGACGTCGGCAAGCACGAGACCCAGATTCACCGTGCCGATTTCCGGCGGCTTGCTGAGCAGAGTGTACTGCGACATCACATCGACGAGATTGCCGAGGCGGCGCGCGGCGTCGCTCATATAGCTCAGGTGCTGTTGGACCTCGCCGGCGTCGTTGCCGGTCAACTCGCCGGAAATCAACTTCGCGAAGGTGCGGATCTGGCGGATGGGCTGTTTGAAGTCGTGCGCGAGGGCATAGGCGAAGTTTTCGAGTTCGTTGCGCTGTTCTTCGATCACGCGGGATTGCTCCGACACGTGCATGGCGCGGGCGATGGTGCGGTGGATCGAGTCGGAGTTGATGCGCGACTTCGGGATGTAATCGGAAACACCGCTGCGCAGCGCATGAGCGGCCAGCATTTCGTCGCCGACGCTGGTCACGAGCACAAGCGGCAGGTACGGAAAGCGCGGACGCAATTTCTGGGCGACGCTTAGGCCGTCGATCTGCGGCATGTTGTAATCGAGGATGACGCAATCGAAATTGCCGTCGGCGCAGGCACTCTCCGCGTCGTCCGGGTTGTCGAGTTGCCGGACCTTCGTCCCCGGATAGGCATCGCGGATCGTACGCGCCATGATCTCGCGCTCGGCGGGGTCATCGTCGATGATCAAGAAGCTGCGTTGCACAGGCGAGGACCGCTGTTGCCGCGGATTGGGAGTCGAGTCGAGCATTGAACGCCTCAGTGAATGGGTGGAGCCGGGAGATTGACCTCCAAGCAGCAGCCGTTGTCCTGGTCGACAAAACGAACATCGCCGCCGTGGCGGCGGGCGACGCGGCGACAGATCGCGAGGCCGGCGCCGATGCCGCCCGCAAGCCCGCCGGGCTTGCGTTGCCAGAACATGCGAAAGGCCTTCTCGCGCAGATCATCGGCGAGACCGATGCCATTGTCGGAGACGCGGGCCACGAACCGTCCGTGCTCGTGCGTTGCGGTTACGCGGACGTGACATTTCTCGTCCGGCTTGGCGAACTTGATCGCATTATCGATGAGTTCGCGAAACATCACGTTGAGCAGGTCTGCGTCGCCGGTCACCATACCAGCGCCGTCAATCAAGATCTCGGCGCCGGACGAGCGTATTCTGTCGCTGAGCTGAAGTTGGGCCGCACCCACGAGCGCGGTGAATTCGTGCGGCGCTATGTTGATCTCTCGCGATTGGATGCGCGAAAAGACCAATAGCTGCTCCAGCATGGCCTGACTTTTCTCGCCGGCCGCTTGGATGTGCTTTGCGTAGTTACGCTGGGGCTCGGTCAGCAACGGGCCCAAGTCCCTCAACAGGAGCTGCGAGAATTGCGCGAGATGGCGGCAGGACGCAGCCAAGTCATGCGAGACGATGTAACTGAACTCGCTCAGCTCCTTTTCGACCGACATGGGCTCCGGCGCGGCAGCGTGACCGTTGGCGACTGGCCCTGCGGGTTCTTGTTCCTCGTGCTTCATGCGCGCAACGGAAGCTTTGGAAGGTCGCCGTCGAGCGAAAGACGGGTGAGCGGAAAGGCCATCCCGCTGCCGAACCGCACACCTTTGCGCGCGGCGGCGTTTAGGATCGATGACGTGTTCAAGTCCTCGATGAAAGCGAAACCGCCTTTGCTGTCGGCAAAACGCACCAGGTGGTCGGCCGTGCGCTCGGCGACGTCGACGTCGTCGATCCCTTCGAACGTTAGGCCGTAACCGGCCGCCACCCTGAACGCGCTGGCCTCGATCAGCACGGCGAGATCGACGGCTTGAACGACGGTGACCACGTAGGGTGCGCTGATCAGATTCACCAGCTCCGCCACCTTGAGGCTTGCCGCGCCGGCCGGAATGGCCGTGAGTTTGAGAATCAGCGGCGCCTTGGTGCGGAAATCGAGGCCACGCAGTGTAGCGAGATAGGCGGCGCGGCTCGACGCGCGGGAGAGCGTGTCGAAGGAGACGGCCGCGCCGACTGCGCCGATTTGGCCACCGGCGCGAATGTGGGTTGCGCATTTCGCCGCTTGTTGCAGCTGGATGATTTCCGCACGTGCGGTGCGACCGATGGGGTCGAATTCCTGGATCTTCGCGCCGGCGACGCTGTCGCGCGGTTCGATCGACGGTTCGCAGAAGAACGTCGACGCGGTTCTTGCGCGAAGGTCCCAGATCGGGCGCAATAGGATATGGTGCGGCGCGTTCTGCGCGACGTCGTTCTTTTGGGCAGAAGCGTCAATCGCAGCGTCAGCCTTCGCTGCTATCGACACCGCCCTTGTTACAGGCGTCACAAAAACTCCCTCCCGCGCATCGCCGACAGACCCCGGCGCAACGCCTTGACTAACGTGTCAACTCGACTTTCGTTCCCGGCCCCTGCTTTTTTTGATCCCGCTCTTCATCGACACACGCGGCTGACGCATGCCCAAGTTCGCGGGGAATGCAATTCCGTATCGTGCTTTGATATAGGAACGCAGTCGAATCCGCATCACCCGTTCGGGTGACACAATGGTTTTTCAAATCGCGAATTCTTGCGGCGATCGTTACCTTCGCCTTAAGCGAACAGGAACTCTGCGGAACCGTCAGCGCATGTACTGAGACAGCACGCGCACCAACTCCGATTGACGAGTCACACCAATTTTTCCGTGCGCGCTCTTCAGTTGGCTGCGTACAGTTTCAATCGAAACGTTCAGGCTTTTCGCCACGCTGGACAGACGCGCGCCTTGCAGCAGACAGCGCACCAAACGCTGCTCGGCGATCGTGAGCCCGAAAGACTCAAGCACCGCATCGACTCCGCTGTCGAACCGGCGCGTGCCGACCGTGAGAATAAGCACGCACTGACCCGCGTTGTGAGCCGACGCCAAAAACGACGGCTGCGCGAGCGCATAGGCTTGCACAAGTACGGGCGGACTTTCGGCTTCGTGGATCACGATTGCCGGCGGGGGACTTTCGACGCCGTTGCGCGCGCCGTCCGCTTGGTACAGCGCCTTTTCGAGCGCGGCGTGATCGGCCGGACGCGTGGCAATCAGTTTGCCGTTGCGCAGCCGCAATCCCCTGCCCTCGCCCATCAACTGGGCGGCGGCCGCATTGACGTGGAGGACATGCAGATCGCGCGTCACGATCACTGTGGCCGTCGCGACCGCGTCCAGAGATTCTTCGAGCGTCCGTTTTTCGCGGCCCAAGGACACGATGCGCGCATCGAGCTCAAGAACATGCAGAATATGGCGCAGCGCCTCATCGAACTGCTGCTTGTCGTTCGCGCTGAAGGCGCCGTCTGCACGCCGGCGACACGCGCCGACACGCAGGTAGGCGCCATCGAACGAGCGCGAAATGCGCATCAAACTCCATCGCGCATCGATATTGGGCCGGTCGAGCAGATCGCGGACGAGCGGCGACTTATCAAACGCTTCATGGTCGACAATATCAGTGCATGAAACGGACGCGCCCAGATTGCGCATCGCACCTTTGATGCGCGGATCTCCGGACATGTAGTGGGTGTCGTATTCCTTGACGAGGTCTTCGGGCCAACCTTCCGTGAGCGCGTCGACCAGTGTTTCGTTGGTTTGTGCATCCGTGGCCGTTATGCGAACGACGTGCGCCTGCATCAGGTTCGACATCGCTTGGGCGACGCGTGTCCAGCGTTGTTCGCGGCCGTCACTTTCGTACAGCGCTTCGACTACCTTCTGGATTTCCGTCACTCATGAAACCTCGGTTGCCCAACGAACTCAGGCACACGCTATGGTTTACACTCGCGAAGATAAAAAATCCAGAACGAAAGCCTGTCGTGCACCGGTCATTGGTTCACCATTCGACTACCGGCAAAGTCGACGCGGCAGGTTCTTCAAATACGCAATTCTGTTTGGGTTCCCCATCAGTCGCTCACGTTACCGCGCAACTGCACTTATAAGAATTTTAATACGTGCCGAACATCATTGCGCGAACGGCGTCAGGAGGTGGGATCGATGCCAGGACTTTCTCACTCGCTTGTCGAACGCAAGTATGCGGGCTCGCTTGGTGCGATGTTCGATCCGGAGCTTCCCCTCGAAGCGCCGCGACTTGATGTTCTCGTCGTCGAAGACGATGCGGCAGATACAAGACTGATACAGACAGCGCTGCGGCGTCATCGCGACATCGGACACATCACCACGCGCAATCTGCCCGGGCGCGCCCTGTTGGAACTTTCAGCGGGGCGACTGTCGCCGGGGCTTGTTTTGCTCGACATCCTGATGCCGCGGCTCGACGGCTTCCAATTCCTCGAGGTGATGCGCCGCGTTCCGTCCATGGCGACGGTGCCGGTCGTCTTTCTGACGACATCGACGGCCACGCGCGACGTCAAAAGAGCCAACGACACCGGGGCGTTCGGCTACATCGTCAAACCAGATTCATATGAAGAGCTTGAAGCGCGCGTTGGCGCGATCATCAAGAAGGCCGTCTATGGCTTGAACGGGAGGTAACTATGGCTATCGCTGGTACTCTTGCGTATTCGTCACAAGATCCGCGCGTCGGCGTGCCCGACAATCCGGACGGCCTGCAAGTCCTGGTCGTCGAGGATGACGCCGCAGACGCCTATCTGATCAAGTGCGCGCTCGCGAACAATCCGCGGATCGGGTCGATCAGGCGCGTGACGGACGGGGTACAGGCTCTACGCATGATCGAGGAAGGCGACCTGACGCCGGACCTTGCCATCATCGACCTTCAAATGCCGCGTATGGACGGCTTCCGCCTGCTGGTGGAGCTGGCCTGCCGCAAGCAGTTCTCGTTTCCCAAGATCGTGCTGACGTCGTCGATGGCGCGCACGGACCTCGTTCGCAGCCGCTTGCGCGGCGCCGATCGCGTGTTGACAAAACCGGACACGCTGAAGGAACTCGAAGTCGCGCTGACAAACGCGATTTCGAAGATCTAACGTCCAATCGCAGCGTTGCGTGTCTCGTTGGTTTGCGAGGCACGCAGTTCGTGGCTCATCGCAGCGGAACGCCGCCTAACCCCGCCTTTACGCGCGAGGGGCTAGCCTTGCAGGCGATGCGGCGGTTCGCGTTTGCGATACCGACGCATGGCGTGCGGAGACCCCGATGAGTGACGCGACGAAGATCCTGATCATCGACGACAGCGAGGATGATCGGCTGCTCTATCGCCGCGCGTTGGCTAAGGGCGTGGACGCCACCTACGACATTTTCGACGCCGAAGAAGGCGAAGCGGGACTCGGCCGCATCGCGAAGGAAGCGCCGGACTGCGTGCTCTTGGATTACTCGCTGCCCGGGCGAAACGGCGTCGAGGTTCTGAAACGCCTGCGCGCCGCACATCCCTTCGTGCCGGTCGTGATGCTGACCGGTCAAGGGAACGAAACGATCGCCGTGGCCGCCATCCAGGCCGGCGCGCAGAACTACCTCTCCAAAGGCACGATCTCGACGGAGACGATCGAGCGCGCCATTCGCGTCGCCATCGATCATTGCGCGTTGCAGCGGCGCATCCACGATCAGCAGACGTCGCTTGAGATTTTTACGCGGGCCTTGGCGCACGATCTGAAAGAGCCGGTGCGCACCATAAGTTCGTTCCTCGATCTATTGACGAAGCAGGAGACGTTGAGTCCGAAAGGTTCGGGGTACTTCAATCATATTGCGAAGGCCGCAGATCGGATGGCGGACTTGATCGACGCCGTTTTTTCCTACACGAAATTGGACAGTTCTTCGGAGGCGACCGCCAAGGAAGTATGTGACGTCGCCGCCGTTCTTGCCGACGTGACGGAGAGCGTGGGCGAGTTGATCCGCGAACGGCAGGCGCGAATAACGCACGACGCCCTGCCACTTGTGCAGGCGAACCGCGTGCAGATGCTTCAGATTCTGCAAAACCTCGTGTGCAACGCCATTCGCTACGCGCCCGGACAGCCTGCGATCCATATCGACGCGGTCGAACAAGGCGATCGTTGGATGATCCGCGTCGCCGACAACGGACCCGGCATTGAAGAGGCCCAGCGGCAGAAGATATTCGAACCGTTCAAGCGGCTGACAAAGCAAGGCGGCGGGTTGGGTTTAGGTCTTGCGATCTGCAAGCGCATCGTCGAACTGCACGGCGGCAAGATTTGGCACGAGCCGGCGCAGGGCGGCGGCTCCATCTTTTGCTTCACGCTGCCCAAGGCCGCCGGCGACGTTGCCACGATGGCCGCTGCGGTCCCGGTTGCGGCGGTCGGCCCAGCGACGGCGTCGGGAAGCAATCAAGGGGCGCTCGCCAACATATTGGTGGTCGATGACAGCGAGGCGGACCTAGAGCTCACGCGCATCTTGCTGATCGAACAGGGCGGCGTGCACTGTAATTTGCTGACGGCGCGCGACGCGGGCGAAGCCATGGCTGCTCTGTCCGGCGCCGACCGTCCGCCCGTCGACTTGGTGCTGCTGGATATCAATATGCCGGGTATCGACGGGTTGGAGCTCTTGAAGAAGATTCGCGACGTGGCCGCGCTGCGCGATCTGCCGGTCGTCATGTGCACGACGTCCGGCTATGACAAGGATATGGAGCAAGCGAAGGCGCTGGGCGCCACCGGGTATCTTCAAAAGCCGGCTGATTTGGCACGATTGCGGCCGACACTCGATAAAATTGCGCATATTCGCCTTGCTCAGGTCGAACAGGGTTACGCCATTTTCCGCGCGGCGTGAGGCGCCGCCGGTTCCATCTGTTGATTCGACAATGAAGTGTTAAGTGGATTGCGGTTCAAATCCCCTGAGCACATCGCCCACCAGGTCCACATGAGCGAGCGCACAGCTTTGAAACACGACAACACTGCAGGCGGCGCCAGCGGCGCCGGTCCCGTCGTTTGCGTTATTGACGACGATGCGCGGCTGCGCGAGGCGATTTGTTCGATCCTCAAGCACGCCGGCTACACGACGGTGCAAGCAGACGACGGCGCGGTCGGCCTTGAAGTCGTGGCGCGCGAGAAGCCCGCCGTGGTGCTGACCGATATCGTCATGCCCAATCGCGAAGGCATCGAGACGATTCAGATGCTCAAGGATAAATTCCCGCACATCCCTGTGCTCGCGATGTCCGGCAGCCACAGCCCGGGCAAGAATTATCTGGAATGGGCGGAAGCCATCGGCGCAGACGATTGCGTCGCGAAACCGTTCGGGCCGGCGGAGCTTCTGCAGAAGATCGGACGTTTGGTTTCGCGCGCCGCGTAGGGTCGCAGCGCGCGCTCAGCAACTCTAGGAAGCTTTGGCCACGGGCTCGGCGACGAGGCGCGCAAGCGTCGCGCGTAGGTCTTTGACGCGCGCCGGCTTGCCCAAGACAGCATCGACCGAGGGATTGGCCTCATCATCCGTCGCCACTGCGCCCTGCCCCCAGCCGGTCAGCAAGATGACGGGCGTCGAAGGTGACAGGGCTTTCACCGCTGTCGCCACCTTGCGGCCGTCGACGTGCGGCATGCCGAGGTCGGTGATGACGGCCGAGAATACGTGGCCGCGTTTAGTGGCTGCGGCGAAGGCATCGATGCCGGCCTGACCGCCGTCGGCAACTTCAACATCATGGCCGTCGATGGCGAGAGCCGTTTTCAGCGCGGTCAAGACCATCGCATCGTCGTCGACCAACAACAGGTTGAGCTTCGCCAGCTGAACGGACGTCGCTTCTTGGCGGACCGATCCGCCGTCGGCCACCGACGTCGCCGGGAAGACAAGGGATACAATCGTGCCGGCGCCGAGCTTGCTCATGATGTCGATCTCGGCGCCTTGGCGCTGCGCGACGCCATAGACCATGGCGAGACCCAAGCCGGTGCCGCGTTCGCCCTTTGTCGTGTAGAACGGTTCGAGACAGCGGCGGCGGGTCTCTTCCGACATGCCGAGGCCGGTGTCGCCAACGTCGACGCGGACCTGTTTGATTTTTCCGTCGGCCGAACGGCGCACGTCCGTCTTCAAGGTCACGGTGCCGCCTTCGGGCATGGCATCGACGGCATTCAAGATCAGGTTGACCAGCGCTTCGCGCGTTTCCGACTCTATGCCTTGGACGGCCGGCAGGTTCTGCGCGAGGTCGGTCGTCACCTTGATGACCACGCCGCGCTGCAGGGACATGTCGCTCCAGCGCGCGCGGGTCAAGTCGATGACTTGACGGGCGAGCGTGTTCAGATCCATCGGCAGCAGCGTGAGTTGCGGTTCCCGCTGGCGATAGAAATCGCGCAAGCGGGCGATCGTGTGCGTCACGTCTTCGACGGCGCGCTGCATCGTCTCGAGGAAGTCGCGTGCACGGGTCGAGAGCGTTTCGGTTTCGAGCAGCGAGTGCGTGTAAAGCATCACCGGCGAGAGGGCATTGTTGATGTCGTGGGCGATGCCGCTTGCCATCTGGCCGACGGCGCGCAGGCGTTCTTGCTGCATGATCGCCTGCTGCGTCTGCTGCAGTTTTTCGTAGGCTTGCTGGAGCGCCGTATAGAGCCGCGCTTGGTGACCGGCGAGCGCCACGTGCTCACTGAGTTGGCGCAAGAACTCGCGTTCCACGCCATCGAACGCGTCCGCCTCTTTGCGGGCAACGGCCAGCACGGCGAAGACTTCGCCTTCGACTTGAAGTGGGGCCAAGATGAGCGACCTCAGTCCGGCTTCGGCGAGTTCACGGGTGAAGGGGCCGGCATTCGCCGCGACCAACGGAATGGAGACGAATTCGCCGTTTGCGCTGCGCTGCAGGTCTGCGTCGGCAAGTGATAGACGAGCGGCGTCGCCCTCAAACCTGCGCGCCAGCGTTTGGTTCTTCGCGCCGATGCGGGCGACCGTCAGAGCTTGCTCTGTGTGGTCGTGTTGCAGGAGGCAGGCGAAGTCTACGGGCAGGCGATCTTCCAGGCTGCGCACCACGACTTGGAATATGCCGTCAAGGTCCTGGCGTTCGCTGACGGTGCGTGTGATTTGTTGCAGCAGGCTCAACCGTTCAAGCTGGGCTTGCGTGTCCTTCTCGGCCTGACGGCGAACGCTGATTTCGGATTCGAGCGCCGAGCGCTGCTCGAAGATGCGCTTTTGCATGGCGCAATGTTCGATGGACACGCACACGGCGCGTTGCAGCGTTTCGGGCGTGATGGACGACTTCGAGATGTAGTTTTGCGCGCCTTCCTGAATGGCGGCGACGGCGACGGCTTCATTGCCTTGGCCGGTCAGCATGGCGACGGGGAGGAACGGATGGTGCTGACGCAGGCGCTTCAACACTTCGATGCCGTTGCGGCCGGGCAGCGAGTAGTCAAGCAGTACGCAGTCGGGACTTATGTCGGCCATACGCGCGAGGCCATCATCGCCGTTCTCCGCGCCGACGATATCGTAGATGATTTCCGCACCTTTGGTCAGCGCCCGGCGATAGAGCAACTGATCGTCGGGGCTGTCGTCGATGATGAGGACGCGGATCGAGCTAGCCATTCTCACCATCCTTGGGGAGGATGGCGATTTCGAACCAGTATTCCTTCAAGCGCCGGATGGCGGCGATGAGGCCGTCGAAATCGACCGGCTTTTGGATATAGGTGTTGGCGCCAAGCTTGTAGCAGGCCTCGACATCGCGCTCGTCGTTCGACGTGGTCAGAATGACCACGGGAATGGATTGGAGCGCGCGCGTCTGCTTGATGATCTCGAGCGTCTTGCGGCCATCCAGGCCCGGCATGTTCAGGTCGAGCAGGATGATGCCCGGCCGCGGGTTGGCCTCATCTCGCAAGAACGACAGCGCCTCCTCGCCGGATTCGGCGCGGTGGATGCGGTTGCGCAGGTTGGCCTTCGTGAAAGCGCGCTTGGTCGCCTCAAAATCGTCGGGGCTGTCTTCGACGATCAGGATCGGTTGGGACTCAAGCAGCGGCTTGGTTGCCGGCATCGTGCTCATAGTGCTGTGCCTCTAGCGTGAAGAAAAAGGTGGTGCCGGCTCCCGGTTCGGATTCTAGCCAGATCTTACCCCCGTGACGTTCAACGATCTTCTTAACAAAGGTCAGGCCGACGCCTGTTCCTTCCTCGGCGTCCTTGCCGCCCTGCAATCGTTTGAATATGCGGAAAATTTCCTGGTGGAATTCCTTGTCGATGCCGCGTCCATTATCCTTCACGTAGAGGACATTGTGCGCAACCGCGCCGGCGTCTGTCTTGTGCGCGGTGAGCCAACCGATCTCGATGATTTTATTTGGTTTGTCGTTGTATTTGACCGCGTTTGTAATGAGGTTGCGGAAGAGTTCCGTGACCCGCGGCTTGTCGCAGACGATGGTCGGCAACGCGGACGGCACTTGGATGCGCGCGCCGCGTTCCTCCAGGAACACCTCAATCGTGCTTTCGACGTCCTTGATGACCGCGTCCAGATCGGTCGGTTGCACGGCGAGTTCTTGCCGGCCCAGGCGCGAGAAATAGAGAAGGTCGTTGACGAGGCGCTCCATGCGCTGGCTCAAATAGACAAGGCGCAACAGGCGTCCGGCGCTGTCCTGGTCGAGCTTCTCGCTGTTGTCCTCAAGCAGGAAGCGGGCGTGATTGTGGATGCCCCGCAGCGGCTCCTTGAGGTCGTGCGACGCGATGTAGGCGAAGTCGTCGAGCTCCTTGTTGCTGCGCTCCAAGGCTTGCGTGTGTTGCGCCAGGACATGGTCGGCCGCCTTGCGCTGCGTGATGTCGCGGGCGATGGCGGAGAAGAATTGTACGCCGTCCAGCATGAAACCGCTGACCGAAAGTTCGAGCGGGAACGTCGAACCGTCCTTGCGCTTGGCCGTGACTTCGTGCGCCGACGCGATCGAGGCCGTCTCTTCCTGATTGAAGTATTGCACCAGCCCTTCGATCGCCTTTTGCGGATCGGGGAGAAGGGTTTCCACGCCCTTGCCGATGATCTCTTCGGCTTTGTAGCCAAAGATGCGTTCACACGCCGGATTGAACGAGCGAACGACGCCGCGTGCGTCGGTCATGATCAGCCCGTCGATCGCGTGATCGACCACGGCGCGGAATTCGGTTTGGCTGCGGTTCAAGGCCCCGGTCGCGTGCGCGACTTGCAGGGTCTGCTCGTGGAAGGCGCGTAGCACTTCGCTGAGCTTGCCGATTTCGTCGTTGCGATTGGTCGGCGTTATTTCAACCGGCTCGCCGCGCGTCGCACGGACCAAGTCGCCGACGATGGCGTTAATCGGCCGGATCACGCGCGTGACCACGATCCAGTAGGCGAGAATGCATAGCGCAAACGCGAGAACGAGGACGGCGCTTTGGGCCAGGATCCGGGCTTCGGAACCGCCGACAAGGCTTTGCGCATATTTCAGGCTCTCGCGCGTTACGGCGTCACGCAGCGCGACGAGGGAGTCGGACGCTTGCGCCGACAATTCGAACCAGAGGTCGGCGGTAATCGGGTACGGCGCCGTTGCGCCGTTGTTCGGCTGATAGAACGTGTCCTGGATCATCTCCTGCAACGTGGCCTGATGGCTCACGGCGTCGCCGAACTCCGCCGAAACCAACGGGTAGAGACCGCTTTGATCGGCCAGCAAGCGGCTGAACTGCCAGCTGAGTTCGGTCGCGCCACGGCCACGGAGCAACTGCGATACTTCATCGGCCGTCGGCACCTTGTCCTCGGCGATGAGTTGGCCGATAAGCGAGCGCTCGCGGCTCGTATAGTCGATGAGCTTGCGCATGAAGTGCTTCAGGCGGATGTGCTGCGTCACCACGGGATCGATGTCGGTGAAGTGCTTGATGAAGCCGTTCCACAGTTCGTTTATCCTGAGCACGAACGAAGAAACCTCCGTCGACCAGCGCTCGGGCAGTTTGGCGTCGCGCAGTTCCTTCGGCAGGGCGATCTCGCGATCGATCTGGACGCGCATCTCGAGCATCCGCCGCAGGTGCGCTCGCGACGTCTCGCGCAGTTCCTTCAGGGCCTGGAAATCGTAGGCTGCGAGCGCTTGGGTCGTAAGGCGGACAGCGTCATCCGCGTCTCGCCGGGTTTGCGTCAGGCGGGGGCGCAGTTCATCGATCATTTGGCGATCCGGCGCGCCCAGCATCGACATCGCGATGTCGCGTTCGAGCGAGAACTTCTCGGTCGCGTCGAACATGCGGTCGCTGATGACGATCGCGTCCTTCAGACTGCTCAACTTGTTGAGCCGGCTCCAGTTTTCGTACGAGACCTCGGCGGCAAAAAGAGCAATGATCAGCGTCAGCGCGCTGACCGCGAATAGCAGAAGGCTGCGCAGTGATATCTGAAAGCGCGGCATCGTCATGGCTCCGGCGACAGGCGAACGATGGTCGCTAGGTTGAGCAGCCGTTGTTCGACTTTCAGGCGCGTTGCGCCGATCGCGTCGACGTTGACTTTTACGCCGATGCGCTCATCCGTGCGCGCGAACTCGATCATGCCGCCGGCGGTCGCGAAACCATCGAAGTCCGCGACGGTTAGGATGTCCTTACCGGCAAGAAGCTTGCGCAGTTGGGGCCAGGATGCGCTTTCGCTTTGGTGGATGATGAGAGCCGAGCAGGCGCCCGCTTCGGCGGCGGCGCGGAGAGAACGCACTTCGATCGCATGCTGGTTCACAGTGCGCCCGCCGAGGGGACTTAGATGGCCGTCGAAGGGATCGCCGCCGAGAAGGCACACCACCATCGGCGCCTGGTCGGGGACACCGGGCCAGGCCGTATATTTCAGGAAATTGTAGATGAGGCCGGCTTTGATCTTTTGCTCGACAAGCTGGACGCCGTCCGCCGCGTGAGCCAGCGAGGCGGCGGCCGCTACGAGCAACATGAGGGCGGTCGGCGCAACGCGCCTCAGGAACGCCATGTCAGCCGCCCGAAGACGCTGCGTTGAATTTCCGTCGCGCCGATGTCGGTCGCATTGCCGAACTCCCGATGGGATTCATCGAAGATATTCTGCCCGACGATCTCTAACAGGACCTCATCGCAAACGCGCCAACCCACACGCGCGTCGACGCGCCAATACGAGTCCACGGCAAAAGTTGGTAGGTCATCGACATAGTAGAGCGTCGAGTCGATCGAAACGCGCTGTGTGACGTCCCACTGCGCGCGCAGATTGAATTGGTTCCGCGGCGATTGGCCTTCGCCGGCTTCAGCGCCGATCGCGACTTCCGGCGGCGGACCGTCGAGAGTGAGATCCAAATAGCTGTACGAGGCCGTCAGGTTCAGCGTTTCGTCGACGCGCCATGTGGCCCACGCTTCGAAGCCGTAGGCCACGCCGCTGGTCAAGTTCGTCGTCGCGATCGGCAAAATGACATGCAGCGGCGGGAAGCCGAAGGTGGGCGCCTGAAGGCTTAACGTCGAGAGCTTGTCGTAGTCGTTGTAGAAGACGCTTACGTCCGTCAACAAGGTCGGCGTCCATTGATGGCGGTATCCGGCCTCGTATGCCACCAGCACTTCGCTTTCGAAATCAGGGCTGGGACGCACCTCGACTAGGACGGGCAGCGGCAGAACGTCGGGCGGGATAACGCCGGCCGAAATAGTCAAATCGTGTTCGAGCAAGTTGGGCGTGCGTACGGCGCGGGAGATCGAAGCCCACAGCGTGTAGGCGTCGTCGGGCATCCATTGGAGGCGGGCCGAGGGCTGGGCCTCGAAACCGGAATAGTCGTTGTGTTCGAACTTCGAGCCGAGCGTGAGATAAAGTTCTTCCGGTTCGATCGCGATCTTGTTCTGCAAGAAGCCGCTGAACAAACTCGTGTAGCGCGTCGGTTCGGTCACCGTGATGATCTGGCTGCCGACGAGATCTTCGGCCACATAGCGATAGCGGGCGCCGATGATGATCTCGTGCGCGTCGATCTGCGGTAGATCGTATTGGACGTCGACGTCGAAAGCGGTGCGTTCGTTCCTCAGCGGCAGCTGATCGCGCGTCGTGCGGTCGACGTAGGTTTGCACGGAGAGCGACGAGCTCTCACCGAGGTCGCGTTCCCAACGACCCAAGATGTTGGCCCCGCTCGCCGATACGGGCTCGAACACGGTCGTGGTGTAGGGATCGGTCAGATGCGGGATACCGCGATATCGGCCTGCGTCGCTCGTATAGATGTCGCCTTGGAGCGTGAAGCCGTCGCCTTGCGGGTTGGCCGCCCAATCGGCGCGGAAGCCGCCACGCCAGGCGCGCAGTCCGTCGCGCGCGTCGGCGCCGGGCACGGTCTCTTGCGACTCGCGGTCGATGTATTTTGCAAAGACTCGCCAATGGGCATCGCCTTCGCCGGCGCCGAAGCGGCCAGTGACGAGCGCGCGCTCCTGATTACCGGCGACGGCGCTGGCCAGCACGTCTTGCGTCGCCGACGCCTTCTTCGTGATGATGTTGATCACGCCGTTGACAGCGTTCGCGCCCCAGAGCGTTGCGCCGGGACCGCGGATGACCTCGATGCGCTCGATGTCTTCGAGCGCCGTGTCCTGGATTTCCCAATACACGCCCGAGAAGAGCGCGTCGTAGACCTCGCGGCCGTCGATCAACACCAGCAGCTTGTTGGTCAGTGCGCTGTTCAAACCGCGGACGCTGATCGCCCAGCCCCACGTGCTGCCGCGTGCAACCTGGACGCCGGGCACAAGGCGCAGCACTTCGGGGATCGAGGTCGCACCGGAACGTGCGATGTCGTCACTGTTCAGGACGTAGATCGCCGCCGGGGCATCGCGCAACCGTTCTTGCGTCTTCGAAACCGAGGTTACCGTGGCGTTGAGCAACTGTTCCGGCGAGAGCGCGAAGGGATCGACGTCGTCGGCCGCCGCCGCATTGTGGGCGGCGTATGCGACTGCGAGTGCGAGTGCGGCGGCCGCCGCAACAAACTGACCTCGCGCCGGAGAGCGCGCTCGCAACCGTAGCATCCGCGGTACCTTTCAGGTCCTTTGCCGCCGCTAGCTTAGGTGCGCTTGGTAAACAGCCTGTTAGTGATACTTGAAATGGAACTCGGGTCCGGTGAGAGAATATCTCAGGTCTGCTTTTGGCGAATACAAACCTGATACAAGTCAAATCCGATACTAGCCAAACCAAGTTGCTTCAGACGGAAGCGACTCTTCGAGCGTCGTGATCTCTTTGTGCGGGATGCTGCCCCAGCGCGCCGCGCGGGCGCGGACAGAATGGATGGTACGGGCCGCAGTCACGTCGTAGGTCTGCTCTTGGGAAATTCGCGGTTATTCGCCAGAAATACAGGGAACGCGTTGGGCGAAGCGGAGGGTTGAGGTCGATGTTCGGGCCGATCTGCGCCGCGCTTTCCTAACGCCGTGCGGTCCGCGAGGTTCATAACAGCGAACTAACTGGGAGTTGCCAGCGAGCTGCGGGTCTGAATTCGAATGTCGAACCGACGGTCGTTTTTGGTAAACACGCGCTCGTTGAAACTCGATCTTGAACATCATCTCCGGTTGTCTTAAATATCTCCCTGACAGTGTCGAGCCTTTGAGCCCGACCGATATGTCAAACAACGTGATCAGTGCCGGATTATGGCCGGGCGCAGTAATCACACTCGGTGACAGTGCCAGGCCTCGAGCCTGGCCATAGTTTCACACAAGAGCCGCGAGACGCCCGAGCATCGGGAGTACGCCTCGCACATTCCAGACAAACGGCAACTTGGCCCGCCGAACATCTGCCCGTGGTGGGCGCGTGTTCGCCGGCGTGTGGAGACGAGTGATGAGCAATGACAGGAAGATCACGGCTGCGGTGGCAACAGAGCAGGTTCGTGGGCGACGACGCCCCCTTCGATGCAAGGTAAGCGGTGCCGCTGAACGAGAACGTACAATCGTCGATCGCACCATCGACCACCTGAAGGCGTTCGACCGCAACGCGCGCAAACACTCACGTGCCCAGGTCAAGAAGATCGCTGCCTCGATCGAGAAATTCGGCTTCATCAACCCCGTGCTCGTCGACGGGCGGAACAGGATCGTCGCCGGGCACGGGCGGGTCGAGGCTGCAAAGTTTCTTGGGCGAGACAAGGTGCCGACACTGTCCGTCGAGCACCTGAGCGAAGATGAACTACGCGCGTACGTCATCGCCGACAATCGACTCGCGGAACTCGCCGAGTGGGATCGGGGTATCCTGGCGATCGAGCTCCAACATCTCGTCAAGATTGACGTCGATGTTGATGTGTCGCTGACGGGGTTCGACACCCCCGAGATCGACATCTTGGTCGGCAACGCTGACGAGTCGATCACCGACGAGCCCGACACGCCCGAGCCACCCACTCATCCGATCTCGCGATCTGGCGATCTCTGGTCGGTTGGGCGACATCTAATTTTGTGCGGTGACGCGCGTAACCCCACCGACCTAAAGGCTCTTGCAGATGGCCAACCCATCGCCTTGTTGGTCGCCGACGTGCCCTACAACGTCAAAGTCTCGGGTCACGTCAGCGGCAAGGGCCGGAGCTGCCATCCAGAGTTCGCCATGGCCTCCGGCGAAATGTCGTCCGTCGAGTTCGAGACTTTTCTAAAGACCGTTTTCGAGACCGGATCGCAGGTGATGGCGCCGGGCGCCCTTGCCTACTTGTGGATCGATTGGCGGCATCTCCCCGAGATGCTCGCCGCTGGGCGCACGACCTTCGGCCCGCTGCACAACCTTGGCGTCTGGGTCAAAACCAACGCCGGGATGGGCTCCCACTATCGCAGCCAACACGAGCTCTGCTGCATATTCAAGTATGGCAACGCCGTGCACACGAACAACGTGCAGCTCGGCGCCATGGGGCGCTATCGTTCGAACGTGTGGATCAAGCCGGGCGCGAACACATTTCGTCGCGGCCGAGATCGTGATCTTGCGGATCACCCCACGGTCAAGCCTACGACCCTGATCGCGGACATCCTCCTCGACAGCTCGAAGCCGAATGACGTCGTGCTGGACCACTTCTTGGGGTCGGGCTCTACGCTGCTTGCCTGCGAAAGGACAGGCAGGATCGGCCGAGGTCTGGAGATCGACCCAAGGTATGTTGATGTCGCCCTTCGGCGCCTCGCGCAGGCGACGGGGGCATCCCCCACCCTCGTTCAGACCCGCCAGACCTTTGATGAGGTGGCCAAGGAGCGCCTTGCGAAACACGCGGGCGCGGAGGGCACGCGCCCATGAGCGATCAGAGCACCTATGAGGTGGGCTATAAGAAGCCGCCCAAGAGCACGCAGTTCAAGAAGGGCGACCGCGCCAACCCGTTCGGCCGACCGAAGGGCACGAAGAACCTGAAGACCGATCTGCTTGAAGAGCTTCAGGAGAAGATCACCGTGCAAACGGGCGGAAAGCCGATCGAGGTTTCCAAACAACGAGCCTTCCTGAAGAAACTCATGGCTCAGGCGTTAACAGGAGACACGCGCGCTGCAGCACAAATTATCACGTTGTCGCTGAAACTCTTGGCGGACCTGCCGCCTGATGCCACGCCGACGCTGGGGCCGAGCGACACCGCGATTTTGGAGAATTACCTGGCCCGACAGATGAAGAAACAGGGCGTTGCGGGAGTGCCATCGCGGCGTGCGAGGGCCGATCAGCCATGAACGGAACCATCAACCCGGAAGTCATTTATGCGCTTTGGCGTGAAGATTTCGGTGCCTTCTTTGAGAAGGCGTTCGCGTTCACACATGGGAACAAAGCACTCGATCCAGGTTGGCACCTCGATGCGATGATCTACGCGGCCGAGCAGCTGTTGGGAAAGACGCCGAGACTTTGCGTTGCGCTTCCGCCTGGCCACATGAAGTCCATGATTTTCTCGGTTGCATTGCCGGCCTGGGCATTGGGACGGAATCCCGCGACGCGAATCCTCTGCGCGTCGCATTCCATGGACCTGGCTGAGCGGAACGCACGGATGTTCCGCGAAGTCATAGAGTCTGATTGGTATCGTGCCACGTTCCCTGAGTTCAAGATCAGCCCCAAATGCGACAAGGCGGCGCTCGTCGTGACCACCAAGGGTGGCAACCGGATGTCTGCGTCGGTCAATACGAGCGTTACCGGTATTCGCACCGATTTGATCGTCGTCGATGATCCCTTGCCCGCCGAGCACGCGTTGTCCGATGCCTATCGAAACCACTCGAACCAGTGGTTCGACCGCTCGATCGAAAACCGGCTCGATGACAAGGAGAATGGCCCGATCGCCATTGTCATGCAGCGTCTACATCTCGACGACCTCATCGGTCATGTCCTTCTGCGCGATGAAAAGTGGCGCTACCTCGCATTACCCGCGATCGCGGAGGTGGACGAAGAGATACCGATTAGCGCTGGACAGTTTCACTCCCGGAAGATTGGAGAGGTTCTCTGCCCTGCTCGTGAGTCGCTGGCGTTTCTGTTGCGCAAGAAGCAAGCAGACTCCTTCATGTTCTCGGCACAGTTCCAGCAATCCCCCATCCCTGTTGAGGGCGCCATGGTAAAGCGGGCCTGGTTCAAGCGATACGACAAGGTGCCAAGCCGCAACGCATTCGATGCCATCGTTCAGTCCTGGGACTGCGCGGGCAAGGCCCAAATGACATCCGATTTCAGTGCCGGGCTAACCTTCGGCGTCAAGGGCGACGAGTACCACCTACTCGACGTTCTTAAGGGCCGTTGGGACTATCCTGATCTGCGCAAGAAGGTGCTCGACTATGCGCGAATGCATCGACCGACCACTGTCTTGATCGAAGACACGATGCTCGGCTCAAGCCTTCTGCAAGATTTTCGACGAACGAGAGAATTGCGCGCCATTGGCGTGCCTGTCAAAGCTGGTTACGACAAGATCACCCGTCTTCAGCATCAATCGGCTAAGATCGAACAAGGCCAGTTGTTCTTGCCCGTCAGCGCGCCATGGCTCGTCGACTTTGAGAACGAACTCATCAGCTTTCCGGGAAGCAAGTACGACGACGTGGTGGACGCGCTATCGCAGTTCCTGAGATACGAGCAGTTTCGAAAGCCACCCATGCTTGAGTGCAGGGTCACGCTTCTGGGTGGTCCTCGGAGATTGGTCCAGTACTCGACGCCGGGTTTTTAGCGTCCGTTTTCGCTTGCGAATGGCAGCCCCTATGGGGGCTGAGCGTTACCGCCTTATGCGTCTACCTAACGGAGTCTCGGCTTGAAAACACTTTGATCCGCGCCGCCCACCGCGTGGCTCGCACTATCGTCTCCCGGAGTTGGTCGCCCACGGGGACGCGCGGAGACTCTGGCGCAACGTGTGTTCAGTCGCGACTGCGAGAATGACGTCTGGTCGGCGCCCTCTCCGGCCGCATTAGAGGGCAAGTCTCCGCAAACGATCGAGCGCGACCGGCGCCTCTGCCTCACAGTGAGGGCCGCGTGCGTGCGCGAAAGCGTCATGTTTCTCCGATAGTAAGACGACGACCCATAAGTCCTTAGCTATGAGGCCTTTGCAAACTTTCACGCGTATTCACGCGACTCCGCCAACACGCCGGCGCATCGTCAGTGATCCTTGCGGCAAGCGCCGCAACAGAATGCGACACATGCGTACGCTCGTATATATGTATACGTCCGCCTACGGATGGCAACAACGTGCCAGCGGCTAAGGCCAGTCCAGTCGACTATTTCGGAAGGATGTCGTCGATCCAGCTTAAGGCGGCCGCGCTGGCGGGCCATCCTGTCGTGGTGACGGCCAGCAGGGCGACGTGGCGAATCTCCGCCGGCGCGACGCCTTCCGCCAATGCCTGGCGCGCGTGCGAGTGCGTCGCGCCTTCGGAGCCCGATCCTATTGCGAGCGCCAATTTCACCAAGCGACGCTCGCGCTCCGTCAACGGGCCGGCTGCCGCTGTTTCTTCGCCCAGCTTCGTGTAGGCGTCCCACACCTTGGGGAAGCGCTTCGCAATGGAGCCCGCGAACGCGGGCAGCGGCGCCTTCTTCTTCCTTGTTCCCGATGCCGCCATTGCCGCCTCCCCGTCGCGTGGTTTGCAGGCTTTGTCCTTCGGCCGTCGGCCGATAGCAAGGTGAACCTCACTGGACCAGCGGCGAGGTCGCTTTCTTGATGTCGAAGCCCTGGACGTCGGCGCCGCCCGCAAGAAGGCTGATGTACTGGCTGACTGCGCGGCGCCAGGTGTGGGCGCGGAGTTCGCGCGCGATGAGCGGTTCGGCTTCGTCGAAGGGGATGTCCTTGCCCTCGATGCGGTGATGCAGTTGGACGACGTGACAGCCGAAGTCCGTTTCGACCGGCACCGGACAGATTTGTCCCTCTTCCAAAGCCAAGAGGAACGACTCGATTTCCGGGACGGTCTCGCCCAGGGCTACTTGGCCCAGACGACCGCCCTCGCCCGCCGATGAGCATTTCGACTCCGCGCGCGCGATGGCGGGGAAGCGCGAAGGGTCTTCGTTGAGGATCGCCAACGCGGCTTGTGCCCTTGCTTTGGCGGTCGCGCGTGCGTCGGCGTCGTCGCGCGGGGCCAGATAGAGAATGTGCGAGGCTTCGAAGAGCGGCT
>JAWXBY010000084.1:0-104519 GCA_034440355.1 Alphaproteobacteria bacterium | reverse complement strand
ATATGATTGCGTATGTGCGCGCCCGGCACTTCGATCACCTGGTTCTGCGTTAGCGCAATCGCGCGCCCCGTCGCATCGTTGCCAGGCTGCAGTTGTGCGCGCACATACGCAATCATATCGGGCAACGTCGCCCGCACGCCGCCGACGCCGGCCATATCGACGGGCATATCCCACGCCGACGTCGGCGCTCCCGTCGACATATGCCCCTGCGCCGCACGCACACCGACCGGCGGTTTCGCGATATAAGCGTCCTTCATCCCCAGCGGCGTGAACAGCTTCTCGCGCATCAACGTCTCGAAATCTTTGCCCGACCGTTTGGCCAGCGCATAGCTCAACACCATCATCGCGAAATTCGAATACGCGAACTTGGTGCCAGGCTTCGAGGCCAATTTCGCTTCGGCCAGCGACTGCAGCAACTCCTGCTCGGTAATGCGCGCGTAAGGATTGCGCATATCCGTTATCGTCATGCGCGGCGGAAGCGCCGGCAGCCCCGACGTGTGCGTCACAACATGCTTCAACAGAATCGGCTCACCGTTGAACGTCGCGACCTTCGTCCCCGCGGGCAGCAGCTTCGCCAGTGGATCGTCGAGCGATACCTCACCTTTCAAGATCAGATCGGCCAGCAGCGCCGCCGTCATCGTCTTCGTCACCGATCCGATTTCATACGCCGTGCGCCCGTCGAACGGACGCGCAGTCTTGGGATCGGCACACACATAAGCCGTCGACGTTCGCCCCTGCTCGACCACAGCCGCCGCAACACAAGCACCCGTCCTGTCGCCCGCGAACCGCTGCTCAAGCAACGCGCGCAGCTCGCTGTCCGTCATCGCCGAAGCCTGCGCCGCAAACGCCGCGACAGCCACCACCGCCAACCCCAAGCGTATCTTCATCGCTCCATCCCCTTAGGGCGCAGCCGGCGCCGCAGCGGCAGGCGCCGTTAAAAACGCGCGCACATCGGCGGCGCTGCGCTCAGCCAGGTCTTCCTGCAGAATATGCCCACCGTCGTCGTAGATGATCGCCTGTGCGCCCGGGGTCATCTGCTTGAAGAGCTCCGCCGTTTCGGCCGGGATGAGCTTGTCCTGCTTCCCCCAAAGGATCAGCGTCGGGATCGCGAGTTTCGGAAGGTTCTCGCGAAAGAACTTGTCCTCGCCCTGCCAGTATTCAATCGGCATCGAGAACCGCGCGCGCGTCGCCTTGCGGATGCCGGGCCCGCGGTTGAGCTCCCAGTACCGGTCGATCATCTCCGGCGTCACAAGCTCTTGATTCACGAACGACGCTTTCAACGTCGCCTCCGTGATCGGCCGCCCCGGAAGGAGACGCAGGAAATCGCGCAACACCGGCGTGCGCACGATATAAAAGAACGCGGGCGGCTCCGGCATGTTCGGCGGAATGAGACCCGCTGAATCGATCGGGATGAAATGCGTCACGCGCGTCGGAAACGCGATCGCCACATGCCCCGCCACACCGCCGCCCATGGAGTTGCCCGCAACCGCAAATCGTTCGACGCCGATGGTCGCCGTGAACTCGCCCACGAACGCCGACATGCTCTCCGCCGTGTACGTCTCATCCGCCTTCGCGATCGTCAGGCCGTGCCCAGGCAAATCGACCGTCACCACGCGAAACCCGTCGCCAAGATTCTTGACCCAAGGCTCCCACGTATGCAGCGACGCGTTCGATCCATGCAGCAACACCAGCGCCGGACCCGCGGCATTCCCCTGATCGCGGTAATGCGCCTTCGCGCCGGATGGCAGATCGACGAACTGCGACGGCGCCTGTCCATATTTCTGCATCAAGACGTCGCGCGGCACTTCCGGATCGCCCAGGAACAGAAACGCCGCCCCGATCAAAACCGCGATGATGCCGACGATCCACAACAAAATGCGCATGAGCCCCTCCGTCAGCCGCTGCCTGCGAACCGCGCGGCGCAAGCCTTTCGCACCGCTTCGTCGGACATCGGCTTCAGTTTCAATTCCTGCAGCGTGACCTTCCGCTTGCCGGCCGGAAGATAGCTGATTTCCCGGGTCACGCCATTAGCGCGCACTTTGTAGGTCAGCGGCACACGCGAATCCCGCCCCACCGACAGGTCCAAGCTCAAAATCTGCATCCCATCGCGCAACCCGGCGGCGAACGCCGGTCCGTTCGGATCAACGCCCACCACGATGTTGTTGTTGAGGATCGTCTTGCGCCCGTCGAAACCACGATCGAATTCCGCCACCGAACTCGTCTCGATCACGCCGCACGGCGCCAACGCATCGGCTGGCAGCGCAATCGTCTCGCCCTTCTCGATATAGCGCGCCAAATCGTCTTGAATATCGACGCCCGACTCTTTCGCCCAAGCAACGAAGTTGCCGCGGATCGCCGGTGGGATCGCGCCCTTGCCCAGGCCATCCACCACCCGCTTCATGGCCAACACGATGTCGTCGAGATCGCGCGCGCCCTTCGACGCCCGTCGTACACGATCATCGGCCAGCGTCGCGAACAACAGACCGCGCTGATAAGGCAGATCGTTCATCGCCCGCTCTTGCCAAAATTCCGCGGCGACTTTCGCGTTCGGCGCATTACGCACCGGCGAAAATGCGTAGTCCCACATCACGTCGTTGTAGGCGCGCGAAGCCTCCTCGACGCTCCACATACCTTCGCGCACCAGCAGCCGGTAGGTGTAAAAATCCGTAAACCCCTCCGAGAGCCAATACTCCAACGGATCCGCATCGCCTTGCGGCATCATGCCGACGCGCCGCGGAATCCAGGAATGCAAATGCTCATGTGCAAGAATGCGCGTCAGCTGACGATCCGCGACATTGGACGTCGCAAAGAACGCGAACGCATCGTTGAGTCCGGTCCCGCCCAGCGACATGCTCCCAACCTCCGCCTGCAACGGCATGACGGTAACCAGAAACGGCGCAGGCTGATCGCCCCAAAATTTGTGATGCGAGGCAATGATCGGTTGCAGCCGCTTGATGAAGTCGTCGTCGGTGAACGCCCACGTCCCGCGGATCGCCACACGCAGCGTCCCGGCTTTAAGCACGCGAAAATCGCCGCCCACGCTGATGCTCTCGAGCACATCGGCCAGCGACAGCGACCCATGCTCGAGATCCGACGCCAACTGCCACCCTTCAGGCATGCCGCGGAACGACACCGTCGCGGTCGTCGCGAGACTCCATTTCGGCCGCGCCATCATCGCCCAGCCGATAAGATGGAAGTAGTTCGGCCTGATCACCGGCCGATACTCATTCGACCCGGTCACCGCCGGTTCGCCCTGCCACATCTGCGTGACACGATAGCGAACGGTCAGCGCCGCACGCGGCGCATGACGCAGCACTTTCAGCGCCGGCGATGCGCCAGCATCCAGTTTCAATCCCTGACCCGAAACGCGAAAGTCGCTGATGCCGCGCCACAGCTCGGTCTTGCCGCCCCACGCGTCGGGCAACTCGATCACGGTCTCGCCGTCGGCTTCGCCGGTGAGCACCATCTCGACCGCGATGCCGTTGAGCGCACCGTTCTCCACCTGCGGCGTGAGCGTATAGCGGATATCCTCCGCCGTAGCGGAAGCCGCCGCCCAGACCATCGCCATGATCGCTACAATTGTCCGCATGCCACCCTCCCCGTGCGAGAGAATGACGAATTCACGGCGCTAACGCTACGTCACCTCCGCAACGCTCGACAGGCCGCGCATTTCCGCTACATCTAGGGGCATTCGCTATTCGAGGATTAACGACATGGCCGAACGCGTGGCTGTGGTGGGCGCAGGCATTGCGGGCTTAGGCGCCGCGATGGCGCTCGCACGCGCGGGCCGCGAGATCGTGGTGATCGACCGCGATCCACCCGCGCCTGAAAACGTCGAAGTCGCATTCGACACATGGGAACGCAAAGGCGTGACGCAGCTGCGCCACAGCCATGTCTTCCTCGGCAAACTCGTCAGCCTGATCCGCGACCGCCACCCACGCCTGCATAATATGTTGCGCGAAACCGGAGCTCGCGAATTCGATTTCGAAGCGGGACTGCCGCTCGCCTTGCGCGACGAATACACCGCCGACCCGGCCGACCGCGATCTGTCGTTCCTCTTCTCGCGCCGCACGACGCTCGAACACACGATGCGCGCCTATGTCCTTTCGCTCCCCGGCGTGCGCTTCATCACCGACGCGGGCGTGCGCACGCTGACCCTCGACAAGACCGGCGCGACCCCGAAGGTCACTGGCCTCACCATCGAGCGCGAAGGCGTCGAACCGGAAGAGTTCAAGGCCGACCTGATCGTCGACGCGTCCGGGCGCACGACGGTGCTCGTCGATTGGTTGCGCGAACACGGCATCACGATCGACGAAGAAAGCAAGCCGGCGGGCATCCTCTATTTCACGCGTCATTACAAACTGCTGCCCGGCCAAGAAGAACCGCCACGCGATTTGATACCGGGCGCGGGCGACCTCGGCTACATCAAGTACGGCGTCTTCATCGGCGACAACCGCCACTTCTCGATCACCATCTGCGTCCCCGAAATCGAGACCAAGTTGCGCGTCGCCGCGATGGATCCCGACACCTTCGATCGCATCTGCCGCCAGATGCCGGGCGCCGCGCGCTGGATCGAACCGACGCGCGCTGAAGGCGTGACCAAGGTCTTCGGCATGGGCAATCTGCACAACGTTTGGCGTCACTTCGTGAAAGACGGCGCGCCGGTCGTTCTCAACTACTTCGCGGTCGGCGACTCAGCCTTGCGCACAAACCCTCTCTACGGCCGCGGCTGCTCGTCCGCCGTCATCCAAGCGCACGCGCTCGCCGACGTCCTGGCAGAGACGGCCGATCCGGCGGCCCGTGCTGTCGCCTTCAGCCAGCGCACACGCACCAGCCTGCGCCCGTTCTGGGACGTGATCGTCAAACAGGATCTGGGCGCGATTCGCCGCGCGAAGAACGAGCAGACCCCCGGTTATAAACCGCGCTTCAAAGCCCGCCTGATCAAGAGCTTCGCCGAAGACGCCGTCGGCCCGGCAAGCCGCGGCAGCCTTGCGGTCCATCGCGCGATCATGAAGGGCTTCCATATGTTCTCGACGCCGGCCGCTTGGCTGCGCCGGCCTTCGATCGTGCTGCGCGTGCTGATCACGTGGGCAATGCCGAAGCGCTTCAAGACCGCGCTCTACCCGCCCAAGCTCGGGCCTGAGCGCAGTGAGATGCTCTCGCAACTTGGACTTGAGGGCGCTTGACCAACGGCGCATCGCCTGCTCCGCTTCCGCTAACACGCTATTCGAAACATTGAAGGCCTCCACGCTCATGTCCATCAACTGGCACTCGCCGCGTTACGTCGAAACGAACGGCATCCGCATGGCCGTCTACGAACAAGGCGACGGCGTGCCCGTGGTAATGAGCCACGGCTTCCCCGAACTCGCCTATTCCTGGCGCCATCAAATGCCAGCGGTGGCAGGCGCAGGCTTCCGCGCCATCGCGCCGGATCAGCGTGGCTACGGCCTCACCGACCGCCCGCAAGCGATCGACTCCTACGACATCCATCACCTGACCGGTGATCTCGTCGGCATGCTCGACGCGTTGAAGATCGAGAAGGCGGTGTTCATCGGCCACGACTGGGGCGGCATCGTCACCTGGGCCATGCCGCTGCTCCATCCGCAGCGCGTGCTCGGCGTCGTCGGGGTCAACACGCCGTTCATGCCGCGCGCGCCGATGGACCCGATCGCTCTCATGCGCGCCGCCTACGGCGAGAACATGTACATCGTCTATTTCCAGGAACCCGGCGTCGCCGACGCGCTGCTGGCGAAAGACGCGGCCAAGACGCTGCGCTTCTTCTACCGCCACAAAGGCATGACGCTCGAGGAATTCGACAAGCGCCCCGCCGAGGAAAAGAACCTCGCCCTCGTCCACGCCCTGCAATCCGACGAAAAGATGTGGCCCGGCAAGGTGCTGCTCAACGCTGAAGAACTCGAGTTCTACCGCTCGTCCTTTGCGCGCACCGGCTTCACCGGCGGCATCAACTGGTACCGCAACTTCACACGCAATTGGCAGACGACCGAAGGCGTCGTGCAAAAGGTCGAAGTCCCCTGCCTGCAGGTGATGGCCGAGAACGACATCGTGCTGCGCCCGTCGATGGCCGACGGCATGGAGACCTTCGTGCCCGATCTCGAAAAACATCTGATCAAGGATTGCGGCCACTGGACGCAAGCCGAAAAGCCCGAAGAACTGAACCGCGTCATCACCGGTTGGCTGAAACGCCGCTTCGGTTAAGCACGACGGACAGAAGATTTGCCAGTTCCCATTCCGGCGCTAGGATGCGTTCGGGACTGGGGTCGCACAAATGTCAGAACTCGCACAGATTACGCCTGATACGTTGTTCATGGTGCTGAACTACGGCGTGTTGCCGTTCTGGACGCTGCTGATCGTGGCGCCGGTCTTCAAACTCACCGACATCTTAGTCCACTCCGTTGCCGTGCCGATGATTCTCGGCGTGACCTACGCCTGGCTCCTCGCGACCGCCTTGTTCGGCGGGACACCCGTGCCGGAAGGCGCGGGCTTCGGTTCGCTCGACGGTGTCATGAAGTTATTCTCTGTCAAAGAGGCGCTGGTCGCCGGCTGGGCGCACTACCTCGTCTTCGATCTCTTCATCGGCGCCTGGCAGGCGCGCGACGCCCAACGCATCGGCCTCAACCACTTCATCCTAATCCCCTGCTTGGCGCTGACCCTGCTGGTTGGTCCCATCGGCCTGCTCGCCTACCTCTTGATCCGCGGCCTCACGGGTCGCGCCGGTTGGAGCCTCTTCGAAGGCTAGGCTATGCCGACCATCGCCTCGCTCGCCCGCCACAAGTCCCGCGCGACAGCTTCATCGTACGAGACCGCCGACGAGCGCGCCGGCTTGCTGCGATCGAAATACCTGCCGCTCACATCCTCAAGCTCGGGCGATCCGGCAAGATAGATGCTTGTCTTCGCCCCTTCTTCCTCTGAGATCGCGGCGATCGATTTCACCAAGCCGAACAGCGCACCGAAGATGCCCTTGTTGTTGTCGCCAAAGCGCGAGGCCACGAACCCCGGATGCAGGCAATTCGCCGTGACTTTCGTCTCCTGCAGCCGCCGCGCCAACTCATACGTGAAATAGATGTTAGCGAGCTTCGACTGCTGGTAGGCCCGCCATCCCGAATAGGACTTCGTGTTCTGCAAATCGTCGAGCTTAAGCTGCGTACCGCGATGCGCCTCCGACGCCACGTTGACGATCCGTCCTGCGCTCGATGCCTTCAGGAGATCGAGCAGCAAGGACGTCATCAGGAAATACGCAAGATGATTGAGCGCAAACGTCTGCTCGAACCCATCCTCGGTTACGCCGCGCTTGACGAACGCCGCCCCGGCATTGTTGACAAGCACGTCAATTGACTTCAGCCGCCCCTTCAACGTCTCCGCCGCGGCGCGCACACCCTTCAGCGTCAGAAGATCGCCCTGCACGAAGTCGACGCGGTCATGCCCCGCCGCCGTGCGCAGCTCTTTGACCACGCGCTCGCCCTTTGCCGCATCGCGCCCGACGATCGTGACCGCGGCACCGGCCTTGGCGAGCTCGCGCGCAGTCACCTTGCCGATGCCGTCCGTCGCGCCCGTCACGACGATCGTTTGGCCCTGGAGATTCATTCGCCGGTTCCTCTCACTGAGCGCCACGCCGCCACAAACGCGCGTGCCCGCAATCCAATCTCGTCGTCGCTGAACGCGGGCGTGAACAAAGCGCCGCCGATGCCGACGCCGTCGGCGCCCGCCTCATGCCAAGGGGCCATCGTGTCCGGCGTCACGCCGCCCACCGCATAGATCGGAGCCTGCGACGAAGGCAACACGGCTCGAAGTGCCTTCAAGCCGTCGGCCCCGACAACCTCCGCCGGAAACAATTTTAGCGCGTCGGCGCCCAAGTCCAACGCCGCAAAAGCTTCCGTCGGCGTCATCACCCCCGGCATTACCGCAAGACCCAACCGACGTCCTTCCTCGACCACACCACGATCGAGATGCGGCATCACCAATATCTGCGCTCCCGCGCCATGCGCCTCACGCGCCTGCGCGCGTGTCAGCACCGTTCCCGCGCCGACCACGACCGAAGGCGGTACAACACCAACCACGATCCGCATCGCCTCCAGCGCGACATCGCGATTGAGCGGAATTTCAATGATGCGAAACCCGGCGTCCACAAGAGCGCGCGCGACGCCTTCGGCTCGCGCCGGCTGCAGCCCGCGCAAAATGGCGACGAGCGGCATCGCCGCCGCAACCTCGCGAAACTTAAGCGCGCCGCCATTCTTCAACGCGGATTTACCTCTCGCTAACGATGCCGCACCAGCAATCGCGTAGATTTACGCCGCACATCAACCAATCCGAAACAGCGATCCGTTACTGTTCCACCGAAAGCAAAACAATAACAGCCGAAACCGCGTCCCCGGGGTGTCAGAGCATGAAAGTCCTTGTCGTCGACGACTACAGCACGATGCGCCGCATCATCCGCAATCTGCTGAACCAGATCGGCTACAGCGAAATCGACGAAGCTGCCGACGGCAACGACGCGCTCGCAAAGCTCCGCGCGGCGCATTACGGCCTGGTGATCTCCGACTGGAACATGGAGCCGATGACGGGCTACGACCTGCTGAAACAAGTGCGCGCGGACGACAAATTGAAAAAGACGCCCTTCATCATCGTCACGGCAGAGTCTAAAGCCGAGAACCTCGTCGCCGCAAAGCACGCGGGCGTCGACAACTACATCGTCAAGCCGTTCAACGCCGTAACCCTGCAGCAGAAGATCAACGCGGTCATGATGCCGGCCCCGCTGGCCTCTTAAGCGGTTCTGGACCTGCCAAGCGCAGCCCACGGCAAGCAAATCGCCCGCTCACCCGGCCGTGATCGTTGAGTGACCGCCTCCACGCTTGCCAAAGCGGGCGGGTGAGACGAAAACTCGCCGCCGTCAAAGGTCGGTGAGCCAGCATGGCATTCCAAGCGTCGCCATTCCTCGGCCCCTGGGTCCGGCGCGTCGCGTTTGCCGGCAGCGCGCTCGCCCTTGCTGGGTGCTCGATTCCAGGCCCCGACGCCAGCGAAGCCGACATGGCCGCAAGGGTCCCGCGCCACGACCTGCCGCTCTCAGCCGGCTACAGCTTGAGCTACCTCGAAGCGGGCGCCCCTTCGGGCCGCCTCGCCATCTTCGTCCACGGCACGCCCGGCGACGCGCACGCGTGGGCCGACTACCTGATCGGCGTGCCGAAGGGCTTCCGCTACGTTGCCATCGACCGCCCGGGCTTCGGCCACAGCGGCCCCGACGGCGCAGTCGTCTCCCTCGCCGAACAGGCACAAGCCATCGCCGCACTGATCCGCGCCAACGGCGGCAAGCCCGCCGTCCTCATCGGTCACTCGCTCGGCGGCCCGATTATCGCGCAAGCCGCTGTCGACAGCCCGGATCTCGTCGCCGCCCTCGTCGTCCTCGCCGGATCTCTCGATCCGGCGCAAGAGAACGTGCCCTTCATCCAATATGTCGGCGACACCTGGCCGGTCAGCGCACTGCTGCCGCGCTGGCTGCGCAACACCAACCGCGAGATCATCGCCCTTGAGCCGCAGCTCGAAGCCCTTGCGCCGCGCCTGGCGACGATCCACATCCCCGTTACGATCGTACATGGCACCAAGGACGACCTCGTGCCCTTCGAAAACGTGGCCTTCATGAAGACGCACCTGACGGGTACGCACGCCATGGACGTCACCGTCATCGACGGTCAAAACCACTTCCTGCCCTGGAATTCGAAGCAGCAGGTCGACGCGGCCATCGCCAAAGCCTTCGCGATGATGGAAGCCCCCACGCCATGACCGGCGACCCCGCGACCACGCTTCTCGCGCTCGGTTCAAGCCCGTGGGCAATCGCACTCGCGATCGTGCTCGCCACGTTCGTGCTCGAAGACGTCGCCACCATCACCGCAGCCTTCCTCGCCGCGACAGGCGAAATCGCAGCGCCGATCGCGCTCGCCGCGCTCTTCGTCGGCATCTTCGCCGGCGACCTTGGGCTCTACGGCCTCGGCGCCGCCGCGCGCACCCGCGAATGGGCGCGCAACGTGATCGGCGAACGCCGGATGGTCAAAGGCCGCGGATGGTTGAAGCGTCGCTATATCCCCGCGTTGATCGGTGCGCGCTTCATGCCCGGCTTCCGCCTACCGACCTATGCAGCAAGCGGCTTCCTGAAACTTCCGTTCTGGCCCTTTGCCGGCGTCGCCGCCGGCGCGGGCTTCATATGGACGACGCTGATCTTCAGCCTCGTCTTCTTTTTCGGCGTGATGATCGTCGAAAACCTCGGCGTCTGGCGCTGGGCGCTCGCCGCCATACTTCTGACGTTCATCTTGGCCGGCCCGACATTGGCCGAGCGCTTTGCGCACCGCACCGCCGAGCCGGGCGATGTCTGACGCCATCACCAGCGAAATCCGCGTGCCGCACCAAGGCATGCCGCCGCTCGACATGTCGGGACCGCCGCTCTCGTATTTCGAATTCTGGCCGCAACGCTATTTCTACGCGCCGATCTTCTTCTATTGGATGTGGCTGACCGTCCGTCACGGCGGCTTCACGCTGCCGACGATATCGAACCCGCTGTTCCCGATGGGCGGCTGGATCGGCGAATCCAAAGCCTCGGTCTTCGATCAAGCCGGCGCCTACGCGCGCCGCTTCATCGCACCATGGGCCACACTCGACCGCACCCCGACCCTCACGGCCACTCACGCTCTCGAAGTCGCGCAGCAAGCAGGTCTCACCCTGCCCTTCGTCGCCAAACCCGACATGGGCTGCCGCGGCGCGGGCGTCCGGCGCATACGCAGCGAAGCCGAACTCGCCGACTACATCCAAGCCTTCCCGCTGAACGAACGCATCGTCTTCCAGGCGCTCGTCGATCACGAAGCCGAAGCTGGCGTCTTCTACATCCGCAAACCTAGCGAACAGCGCGGCCGCATCGTCTCGCTTACGCTAAAGTACTTCCCCTATGTCTACGGCGACGGCACGTCGACACTGGGCGAACTCATCGCCCGCGACGTACGCGCGGGTCTTCTGCAACACATCTACCGCCCCCGCCACTGCACGCGCTGGGATTGGATCGTGCCGAAGGGCCAACCCTTCCGCATCGCCTTCGCCGGCAGCCACAGCCGCGGGACGATCTTCCGCAACGGCAACCATCTAATCACCGAGGCGATGACCGACGCCTTCGACCTTATCGGCAAGGACATCAACGAATTCTACTTCGGCCGCTTCGACGTCCGTTTCCCGAGCATCGAAGACCTCCAAGCCGGCCGAAACTTCACCATCGTCGAGGTCAACGGCGCCGGCGCCGAGGCGACCCACATCTGGGACCGCCGCACGACGCTGAGAGAGGCCTATGCCGCGCTCATGCACCAATACAAGACCCTGTGGGAAACGGGCGCCGAGAACGCCAAGCGCGGCTTCAAGCCCGCGCGCCTCAAGGATTTCCTACGCGCCTATCGCCATGAAACGCAGCTTTGGGCACAATACCCGCTGACGGAATGATTTGGGACGCCAAGACCCACATGGCCGAAGTCGACGAATTCTCTTACGCCTCGCCCGACGACCCGCGCTTCAAGCGGCTCGTCATTCAATTGATCGAGCGCATTTCGGGCCAACCCGAACTGAAACGCATGTATCTCAAGCACCAGAACCACCCGGTGCCCGGCGAAAGCTTCTGGGAAGCCGCGGTTCGCCAACTGCAGCTCAATGTCCAACTGAATGAAGAGGCGCTCGGCGAAATTCCGTCGACGGGCGCCGTCATCGTCGTCGCCAACCATCCCTTCGGCGTGCTCGACGGTCTCGTGATCTGCTGGCTGATCGCGCGTGTGCGCAAGGACTTCAAGGTCCTGACCAACGCGCTTCTCAACCGCGCCGAAGAGATCAAACCCTTCCTGCTGCCGATCGACTTCGAAGAAACGAAAGCCGCGCTCGAAACCAACATCAAGACGCGCGCCGAAGCGAAGGCCGTGCTCGAAAAGGGCGGCTGCCTCGTCATCTTCCCGGGCGGCACCGTGTCGACCACGCCAACCATGCTCGCCCGCACCGCCAAAGACCCGGAGTGGAAAACGTTCACCGCCCGCATGATCGTGCAAGGCAAAGCGCCCGTCGTGCCCGTCTTCTTCGCCGGCCAAAACTCGCGCATGTTCCAAATGGCAAGCCACGTCAGCATGACGCTGCGCCTGGCGCTCCTGTTCAAAGAGGTGCACGACCGCATCGGGACCGACATGGTCGTACGCGTCGGCAAGCGCATCCCTTACGAGACGCTCAAAGGCATCGGCGACCGGAAACAGCTGATGGAATTCCTGCGCGACAGCACCTACGCTCTCGCCGACCAGGTGCCGAAGAAACTAAAGCGTCGCCGCCGCCGCCGTGAGCTTGTCGAGCCTGGGAACGCCGGCTTCTAGCCGGCTCGTTCTACTTCGCGAAACGCCAGCTAGAAACCGGCGCTCCCAGACCACGCGCTAGAAAATCGCCAATCCTCCGGCCGTTTACACAAGCCCGCCTTCACGGGATTCATCGCGACATACGAAACCGCATTCGTAAAATGCGCCTCGTCGCGAATGTAACGATCGAAGTACTCCCGCGCCCAGAATGCCCCTTCACGCTCTAAGATTCGATTCGCTTGCGTCGCTGTGAACGACTTCCAGCTATGCACAATGTCCGCCAACGTCCAATCGCCTAACGGCGTGGCAACAACGTGCACGTGATTGGGCATGATCACCCATGCATGAAGCCTGTAACGTTCGCCGTCGAAGTGCAGCAACGCACGCTCTACAATGTCCGCAACTCTGGCGTCCGCAAGCCAAGCAGTGCCGTGCCCGCGGTCGAGCGCGGCCTCGATACGAATACGCCGCTGAACGGCCGCAGCGTCCTCAGGCAGAAGCCGAAGTTCCTGCTCCAGATGCTGAAGCATCGCGGAGGGCAAGCTATCGGCGACGCGAAAAGTAATCGACTGCGCGACTTCCCCAGCCTCCCAATGCGGCAAGTACCCACGCGAACGCCAACGCTCGTCCGACATTGCACATCTCCCGGGACCGCCGGCATCCTGCCGGCATTTTCGCGAAGGGAAAAAAAGAGCCGGCTGGAAGCCGGCGCTCCCAGACTAAAGCGTCGCCGCCGCCGCCGTGAGCTTGTCGAGTAGCCGGTCGAGCTGCGCCCGCTCCGCCGCGTTCAATCCCGACGTGAAGCGCCGCTCATAGTCGAGCGCCAGCGGCACGATCTCCGCATAAACCTCGTGGCCGATGTCGGTCAGAAACAGGTGCCGCGCACGCCGGTCGCCTTCAACCGCGCGCTGTTCGATGCGCTGCGTTTCCTTCAAGCGCGAGACGGCGCGGCTGACCTGCACCTTGTCCATCGCCGTACGTTCCGTGACTTCCGCCGCGGTCAAACCGGGAAACCGTCCCAGCACTGCCATCACGCGCCACTCCGCGATGGTCAGCTGAAATCGCTCCTCGTACGATTTTGCGATCCGCCCGCTGACGGTATTCGACAGAACGGACAGCCGGTACGGCAGGAAATGCTCCAAGAAGAGCAGCCCGTCCCGCCGCGCTTTGACTGCCTCAGACCGCATCGGGCTGCTTCTCCGGTGCGGCCGCGGCAAAGGCGGGCAAAGCGCGGCACGTCTTATCGATGCGCACAAGCGTCGGAAACGCATCGACCGGCACCTTGAAGCGATAGGCGTTCGCCATCTGCGGGACGAGGCAAATATCGGCAAGCGTCGGCGTATCGCCGTGACAGAACGCGCCGGTCATCTTCGACGTGCTCAACTGCGTCTCAAGGGCCGCAAAGCCGACCGCGATCCAGTGCGAATACCACTTACTCAGGATCTCTTCGTCGGAATGACCGAGAGCCTTGAGGTGCTGGCGCACGCGTTGATTGTTGATCGGATGCATGTCGCACGCGATGGCGTAGGCGATCTGGCGCACGCGTGCCTTTTCGACCGGATAGCTCGGCAGCAGCGGCGGCACGGGATACGTCTCGTCCAAATACTCGATGATCGCGAGCGACTGCCCCAACGTCGTACCGTCCACCTCAAGCGCGGGAATCAACTCATGCGGGTTGATCGCCTTGTAAGCAGCCGAGTGCTGCTGACCGCCGTCCTTGATCAGGTTGATAACGGAACGGTCGTACGCAAGGCCCTTGAGATTCAGCGCGATACGCGCGCGATATCCCGCCGAAGAATACGCATAGTCGTAAAGCTTCATTTCGGCCCCTCATAGCGCACGACCTTCTGATCGATCGCGCCGAAAATGGATTGCCCGTCCGGCAGCTTCATCTCGATGCGCACGCGGTCGCCGAAACGCAGAAACGGCGTCTCGGGCTTACCCTTCTCGATCGTCTCCAGCATGCGCCGCTCGGCAAGGCACGCCGACCCGCTCGATCGATCCGAATTGGACACGGTGCCCGAGCCGATGATCGACCCCGCTTCCAGCTCGCGCGTCTTCGCGACATGCGCGATCAGATCGTAAAACGAAAACGTCATGTCGACGCCGGCGTTCGGCGACCCGAAGCGTTGCCCGTTCAGATCGATGAGCAACGGCAGGTGAACCTTGCCATCCTTCCAATGAGCCCCAAGTTCGTCGGGCGTCACCGCGACAGGTGAAAACGCCGTCGCGGGCTTCGACTGAAAGAACCCGAACCCCTTCTCCAACTCGCCCGGAATGAGATTGCGCAGACTGACGTCGTTCACGAGCATCAGCAGCCGCACATGTACGCGCGCCTGCGTCGGCGACGACCCCATCGGCACGTCGCCAGTGATCGCGGCAACCTCGCCTTCCATGTCAATACCCCAGGCCTCGTCGGCGGCCAGGATATCGTCTTCGGGCCCGATGAAACTGTCGGACCCGCCCTGATACAACAAGGGATCGGTCCAAAACGTCTCCGGCATCTTCGCCCCGCGCGCCTTGCGCACGAGTTCGACATGCGTGACATAAGCCGACCCGTCCGCCCACTGATAAGCGCGCGGCAACGGCGAAGCGCAATCGCCGGCCCGGAACGAGAAGCTTCCGATCGGGGCACCGTCGGTGACCTCGCGATAGAGCCGCTCAAGACGCGGCGCCGAACGCTCCCACGTATCGAGCGCCATTTGCAGCGTCGGCGCGATCCCATCGGCGGCAATCGCGCGCGACAAGTCCCGCGACACGACGATCAGCTTCCCGTCGCGTCCTTGCTTCAATGAGGCGAGTTTCACCGCGCACCCCGCCAGCTTTCGACATACGACCGGTCCTCGATCGACTCCGCCTCCGGCGTCGCATCCAGCGCATCGCGCGTATCGATCATCACCGCGACCTCATCGGTCTCCTTGCGCTCCGACTTCGCGCCGGCGGCAAACGCCTTCGGATGCGGCCCGTGCGTAAAGCCCGCCGGATGGAACGTGATCATCCCCGCTTTGATGTTGTCGCGGCTGAAGAAGTTACCCGCGTGATAGAAGATCACCTCGTCGTAGTCGTCGTTGTTATGAAAGAACGGCACCTTCAGCGCGCCGGGATCGCTCTCGATCGGCCGCGGCACAAACGTGCAGACGACAAACCGGTCCGCCAGAAACGTCGTGTGCACCGACGGCGGCAGATGATAGCGATGGCTCGTGATCGGCCGGATATCGCGCCAATTCAACTTCACCGGCACGACCGTACCCTTCCATCCTTGCGCATCGAGCGGATTGAACGGATAGGTGATCGTCGAAATCTGATTGCGCCGCTTCAGCGCCACCTTCCACTCGGTCTCGCCCTGCTGCATCAGAAACCGATGATTGATCTTCGGCGTCTCCAGCACCGCCGGATCGAATTGCGCATGCTCGCCCAACATCCCGCGATCCGGCAGCTGGTACGCGCTGTCGACCGCCTCGATCATCAGCAACGTGCAATCCTCACGCCGCTCGATGCGCCACATCGTACCGCGCGGCAGGACGATGTAGTCGCCCTCGCTGAACGTCATATGTCCGAAGTCGCAGAACAAATCGCCCGAGCCTGAATGCACGAACAACAACTCGTCGCCGTCGCTGTTGCGGGCCAACTCATGCATATTCTGGGTCAGCCGCCACACGCGAACCTTGACCTTCGCATTGCCCAGCAGCGGCTTCGCCGCCCACGGCGAAGACCCGAACGACGAAAACTTCGTCGTGTCGTAAGCGCGCGGCCGAAGCGGTCCGGTGAACGAAGACCATGCCGTCGGCATATGCTTGTGATACATATGCGTCGCCGGCCCAAAGAAACCTTCGCGCCCGATCTCCCGCTCATACGTGCCGTCGGGCAAATCCGCATGCGCCTGCCGCGACGTCTGTCCCTCGATGCGCGGAAAGCTGATCCAGTTCTTGCTCATGCCTTCAGCACCCCGCGGCGGATCTGGTCGAGCTCGATGGATTCGAACAGCGCCTTGAAGTTGCCTTCGCCGAATCCGTTATTGCCCTTGCGCTGAATGATCTCGAAGAAAATCGGCCCGATCGCGTTCTGCGTGAAGATTTGCAGCAACAGACCGTCCTCCGGCCCGCCGTCGATCAAAATGTGATTGCGCTTCAACCGCGCCAGATCCTCGCCGTGGTTCGGCACGCGTTTGTCGATGCCTTCGTAATAGGTGTCGATGGTCGATTGGAAGGCGACGTCCAACTTCCGCGCCTTCTCCACCGTCTCATAGATATTGTCGGTCCCCAGCGCGATGTGCTGAATCCCCTCGCCCTTGTACTCGGCGAGATACTCCGCGATCTGCGACTTGTCGTCTGAACTCTCGTTGATCGGAATGTGGATCTTGCCGCACGGACTCGTCATCGCCCGGCTCTTCAATCCCGTCAGCTTCCCTTCGATGTCGAAATATTTGATTTCGCGGAAGTTGAAGAGCTTCTCGTAAAAGCCGGCCCACTTGTCCATGTTGCCGCGATAGACGTTGTGCGTGACGTGGTCGATTTCGGTCAGCCCGACGCCGTCATGCGCGAAACCCTTCGTCACGTCCGTCGGCACGAAGTCGACCTCATAAATCGAAAGCTCGCCCGGCCCGTACCGATCGACGAAATAGATCAAACTGCCGCCGATCCCTTCGATCGCCGGAATGTTCAACTCCATCGGACCGACCTTGCCCTCATACGCCTTCGCGCCGTTTTTCAGCGCCATCGCATGCGCCTTGCCGGCGTCCTTCACCCGAAACGCCATCGCGCAAGCCGAAGGACCGTGCGCCCGCGCGAACCGCGCGCCGTGACTGTCCGGCTCCGCGTTGACGATGAAGTTGACGTCGTTCTGGCGATAGAGCGTGACGTTCTTCGACCGGTGCCGCGCCACCGCGCGGAACCCCAGCGTCTCGAAATAGCGGCCCAACGCGGCCGTGTCCGGCGCCGTGTATTCGACAAATTCGAACCCGTCGGTACCCATGGGATTGTGGAACAGATCGGTCACGCGGCGGCCCTCCAGGCGTTGGTTTCGGCTGATCTCAGGCCTCAACATAGTTTCAAATGAAACCATTATCAACCATTTAGCGGTTGCCCCGTATGATTGAAACGAAGTTACCGGGTCCCCACATGCCCCGCGTTGTCAGCCGTTGTGGACAACGCGTTTTGATCGAGGAGAGACGATCCAAATGTCGAACATTTTCACGCCACGCACAGGCAACACGGGCAAAGGCGGCCCGTCCTTCCCCACGGGCGGCGGCATGCGCGGCCTGATCAGCATCCCGTTCATTATCGTCGGCGTCGTAGCGCTCGTCGTGGTCTGGTCGAGCTTCATCCGCATCGACGAAGGTGACATCGGCGTGAAGCTCCGCTTCGGCCAAGCCGTCGACACCCTCCACCCTGGCCTGCAGTTTCTGGTGCCGTTCGTCGAAACCGTGACCGTCTTCTCGACCCGCACACAAAAGCGGACGTACCAAAACGTCGCTGCCTACTCCAAGGACATACAGGAAGCGACCAACCTGATCTCGGTGAACTACAGGGCCGACCCGGCCAAAGCGATCGAGATCTACTCGCGTTACGGCATTTCCTACGCCGACAGCATCATCGATCCGGTGATCTTCAAGCGTTTCAAGGAAGTTTTCGGCAAGTACGACTCGCGTGAGATCGTCAACCTGCGCGACAAGCTTGGTGTCGAGATCGAGAACAACATTCGCGCCAACATGCCCGTCGGCATTCTGATCGAAGGCGTGCAAATCGAAAACATCGACTTCTCCGACGACTACGAGAAGGCGATCGAAGGCGCCGCGGGAGCCGAAGCGGCGGTCCGCAAAGCCCGCCAAGAACTCGAACAGAAGAAAGTCGACGCAGAGAAAGTCGTCGTGCAAGCGACCGCCGATGCGACGGCACGCGTGACGGCGGCAAAAGCCGAAGCCGATGCCATTCGCCTCAAGGGTGAAGCCGAAGCCGCGGCTCTGCAGGCCAAATCGGCGGCGCTACGCGATAACCCCAGCTACGTCGCGCTGACGGCAGCTGAAAAATGGGACGGCAAACTGCCAACCACATTCGTCCCCGGCTCGACAGTGCCCTTCGTGACGATCCCACGCGGCAGCAACCCCTAAAGCCTCCCTGGGACCGCCGGCATCCTGCCAGCCCTTCCTTCAAAATCCAACGGCCCGCCAAACGGCGGGCCGTTTTCGCTTCAGCCCAGCGCGTTGAGCCGAACCAAAATCTCGGCCGCCTTCTGAAGCGTCTCGCGCTCAGCCCGGCTCAGAGCCTCGACCTGCGCCGTCAGCACTTCAAGACGCCGCTCGCGCCCCGCCTCCAGCAAAGCCTTGCCCTTCGCCGTCGCCGCGATCCGCACCACGCGTCCGTCACTCTTGTCGCCCGCCTTCGTGGCCAATCCTTCGGCTTCCATCTCGGCCACCAACCGCGACATCGTCGGCGCGCGCACCTGCTCCGCCGCTGCCAGATCCTTCAACGTCTGCGGCCCGCCGAACACAAGCACTGACAACGCCGAAGACTTCGGCCCGGAAAGCCCCTGCGCCGCATCACTCTTGCGCAACCGCCGCAGCAACCGGATCGCCGCCGAATGAACGCGTTCGGCGATCCCATGCGCGTCCCCGGCCTGCCCGCTTCTTTTTTTCAACGAGCCCTCTTTACATAGTTAGTTAGCAAATCTAACAATAACACATCGTACGGGAGGATCAAGATGACGCTGTCCAAACTCGCACAAATCGCCCTGTCGACCCGCGACCTGCCCAAGGCCGTCGCCTTCTATCGCGACACACTGGGCCTGCCGCTGAAGTTCGAAGTCTCCGGCATGGCCTTCTTCGACGCGGGCGGCACAAGCCTGATGATCGGCCCGGCACACCACCAAGGCGCCCTGCAGAACAACACGTACATCTACTTCGACGCCGGCGACTGGCACGCCACCGAAACCGCCCTCACCGCGCGCGGCCTAAAATTCGAACGCGACGCCGAGATCGTGCAGCGCGCCGAAGGCAAAGAACACGCCATCCGCTTCTTCAAAGACCCCGACGGCAACGCCCTCGCCATCATGGGCTGGCGTCCGGCGAAATAAGTTCAAGCCTTCGTCTTCAGCAGCACCAACTCCTCCGACGCCGAAGGATGCAGCGCGACCGTCGCATCGAAGTCGCGCTTCGTCGCCTTCATTTTCACCGCGATCGCGACGCACTGGATCATCTCGGCGGCCGCCTCGCCCATCACGTGACAACCGAGCACCCGATCGCTCACGCCATCGACGACAAGCTTCATGAAAATCAGCGTATCGCGGCCGGACATCGTCGCCCGCATCGGCCGGAAGCCGGTCTTGTAGATATCGACCTTGTCGTACTGCGCCCGCGCCGCCTCTTCGGTCAACCCCACGACGCCGACCTCCGGCGTCCCGAACACCGCCGTCGGGATGTCGGCGTGATCGATCGCAGTCGGCGAGTTGTTGAATACCGTCTCCGCAAATGCCGCGCCTTCGCGGATCGCAACCGGCGTCAGGTGCACCCGATCCGTCACGTCCCCAACGGCGTAAATGTTCGACTGCGTCGAACGCGAATAAGCATCGACTTGAACCGCCCGCGTCCCCGTCAACTCCACGCCGCAATGCTCAAGCCCAAGTCCGCTGGTGTTGGGCCGGCGCCCGACCGCGAACATCACCTCGTCGACCTCTTGTTCCGTGCCGTCGCTGAGCCGCACCAACTTGCGCCCGTTCTGCGGCCGGATCGACACGACGTGCGTCTTCAGATGTACGTCGATCCCGCGCTTCTGCAGTTCGTGGCGCATGCGCTCGCGCACCTCGCGATCGAACCCGCGCAAGATCTCATCACCCCGATGCACCAGCACTGTCCGGCTACCCAGCCCCTTGAAGATCCCGGCGAACTCAACGGCAATATACCCGCCGCCCACGATCATCACGCACTTCGGCAATTCCGTGAGATGAAACGCCTCGTTCGACGTAATCCCAAGATCCGCGCCCTCGACCTCCTCCGGGATCCAGGGCCGCCCACCCGTCGCGATCAACACATGCTTGGCCGTCAACGTCTTGTCGGCCTTCAGCAAATGCACCGTATGCGGATCGCGCATCACGGCGCGGTCTTCGAATATCGTCGCGCCCGCGCCGTTCAGGTTCTTCTTGTAAAGCCCCTCAAGCCGCGCAATCTCGCGATCCTTGTTCGCGATCAGCGTCGCCCAGTCGAACTTCGCGTGCGGCACATGCCAGCCGAACCCCGCCGCGTCCTCAAAATCCTCAGCGTAGCGGCTCGCATAGACCATCAACTTCTTCGGCACGCAGCCGCGGATGACGCACGTGCCGCCGACGCGATACTCCTCAACCACGGCAGCCTTCGCGCCGTAGTTCGCCGCCATCCTCGTCGCCCGCACGCCGCCGGAACCCGCGCCGATGGTGATCAGATCGAAGTCGTACGTGGCCATGGCGGTCTTTCGTTGCTAGCGTGGCGCTCGACATAACACGAGGCCGAAACCCATGCACAGGCTCGCCGCGCCGCTCCTCGCACTGTTGTTGTTCGCCTGCTCGCAGGCCGGTCCCGCGACCCCGCCCGAAGGCAGCGCCGAGCGTGAGGCGATCTTCGCGGCCTTGAGTGTCGGCCGCGACCAAAGCGAACTCACCTACGTCACCAGCCACTTCCTGGTGCAAGGCGACTGGGCCTGGGTCACCGCCGCCCCGCAATCGAAGGACGGCACGCAGCGTTACGAGAGCGAATCGTGGCTGCTGCGCAAGACCCCGCAAGGCTGGCAGGTCGTCGCCCGCCCCTGCGTCGAGGAAGGCTGCGACCCTGCCCAAGAGCTGGCGAAAATCCGTCAGGCCAATCCAGAAGCCCCGGCCGGTATTTTCCCGGCCGGGTAGCGAGACCCTTAGAGTCCCGCCTTCTTGAACAACGGCAGAAGCGAAGCATCGACCGACGGCGATTCCTTCTTCAGGTACGCAAGCAACGCCCGCTCGTTCTCGTCGATCGCGCCGTCGCGCAAGATGCGCTCGGCCACCCACTTGGCCTCATCGGCATCGACCTGCTCGCGCGACAGGCGCACACGCGTCGCCTGATCTTCGGCCGCCGCGTCCTTGCGCGCCTGCGCCACACCGAACGGATCGAGTTCTTCCCACACCTTCGCCATCGGAATATCGCCGTGCGCAATCGCACTGCCGACGCCCGAGAGCAACTGCCCGACCGACCCACGATCCGACAGCCACTTCTCGCGCTGCACCGCCTCGTCCAGCGTCGGCGTGACGGGCGCATCCATCGGATTGAGAAGATGATTGGCGATCGCGCGCACGAAGAAGTCGCGCCACGCGGGATCGTTCTCGCCCGCGCCCGTCGCCTCATTCAAGCCGAACAGCAACTCCGCCTCGCACCGCGTCACGAGCAAGCTGCCGTCGCCCGCGGGCGCATGCAACGCCTTGCGTAGGATCGCCACGTCGCCCGCGCCGATCGCCGCCCGCGGCCTGTTGGCGCCGAACACGCTCTCGCGCGAGAGCAACACGCTCTGCCGCACCTGCTCAAGCACCAACGAAACAACGTTATCCGGGCACGAACGCGCCCAATGCACGATGTTGAGCACCAGTTCGAGTTCGGTCTTGCGCTCTAAATGCCCGTCGGCGGCCACGTTCTCGATGAGATAGGCCGCAAGCTCCGGCGTCACGTAACCCTTGGGCTCGGTCTGCCAGACGAAATAATCGGTCAGCGCCTCGACATAGAGCGCGTCGAACGAATGATCCTTTTGCGAACACGCGCGATAGAGCTTGAATAGAATGTCCGCGTCCTTCCGCGTGACCGTACCCTTCGCATAAATCATTCGGCGCAGCTGCAGCGAATGCTGGCTCTCGATGTGCCCGCTCGCGCGCAGCGTTTCATCCAGATGCTCGATCCGTAATGGTTGCGTCATGTAAGGCTCCCTGTCTCGCGCCGGAAAATGCGGTGCGAGTGTGGAACCCGACCCCTTAAAATCCGGGGAACCGGTACGCTTAAAGGCGCCTAAACGGCAGATTTCAGCGAAAGCTCACCAGTAGTGACTATGTAGGCTGCGTCGCAGAACCAGCACCGCAGATTCTCGGTTGACCGATCCATAGCTCACCAGTTATATATCTATCTATAGCCGGTAGGTTATGGATTTAGATGACGAAGCCTCAAGCTCACGACGTGCTGTTCAGAACGCTCGCCGATCCGACCCGGCGGGCGATCTTTGAACGGCTGTGCCGCGACGGCGAGCAGACGGTGGGCGCCCTCACGACCCGGGGCAAGGTTTCGCAACCCGCCGTCTCAAAACACCTTGGCCTCCTGAAGCAGGCCGGGCTCGTGCGCGACCGCCACGAAGGCCGCCAAACGCATTACAGCGCGCAGCTCGGCGCGTTGGCGCCGCTGATCGATTGGACGAGCCAGATGGCCGGCTTCTGGGAAGGCCGTTTCGATCACCTCGAAGATCTACTCAAAAGGATGGACCAATGAGCAAGCTCGCGAGCGAAACGCGCTCCGTCGTCGTCGAACGGGACATGCCGCATCCGCCGGAAAGGATCTGGCGCGCGCTCACGCAACCGCACCTGATCGCCGAGTGGCTCATGAAGAACGACTTCAAACTTGCCGTGGGTCATCGCTTCAATCTGCGCGGCGACTGGGGCGGCGTGTTGGACTGCGAGGTGCTGGCGATCGAGCCGAACAAGATGCTGTCCTACACGTGGAATTTTGCGCACGACGATCCGGCCTACAACCTGATGAGCGTGGTGACCTTCACGCTGATGCCCACGAGCACGGGCACACGGCTACGCATGGAGCAGTCCGGTTTCCGGCCGGATCAGCGGCAGGCCTTCGGCGGCGCCAACGCCGGCTGGCAGCAGTTCTTCGCCAAACTGGAACAGGTCTTGGCGCAGCCGGAGTGAAATCCGGACGATTGTCTTCTTGGGAGATCGCACATGAGCAGTTGGATTCGGCAGTTTCACCGCTGGATGGCGCCCATCTTCACGCTGGCCGTCATCGCAAACTTCATCGTCATGGGACAGGAGCCGATCGCGCTCTGGGTGGGTCTTGCGACGCTGCTTCCGCTCGGCTTGCTGATGCTCACGGGTCTTTATCTCTTCGCGCTGCCGTACGCCGCCAAGTGGCGCAGCAGACGCTAGACGACAATGGCAGGCAAGAAACCGGCGACCGCGAAGCCCAAACTGCTCTCCGGCGGCAACCCGCAGATCGCGAAGGCCTACGGCGATGAACCCGTGCAGGCCTACATCGCGGCGATGCCGGGTTGGAAGCGCGACGTGGGAAAGCGTCTCGACGCCCTTATCGTGCGTGCCGTTCCGGGCGTGCGCAAAGCGGTCAAGTGGAACTCGCCGTTCTATGGCGTCGAGGACGGGGTGTGGTTCCTCAGCTTTCACGTCTTCGCGAAGTACGTCAAAGTGGCCTTCTTCCGCGGCGCGTCGCTGCGGCCTCCGCCGCCCGGCCCGTCCAAGCAAAAGGACGTGCGCTATCTGGACATCCGCGAGGACGACGAACTCGACGAACGTCAGTTCGCCGCGTGGGTTAAGCAAGCCAGCCGGTTGCCCGGCGAACGCATGTGAGAACGCTCATGAAAAAAGCACCAGCACCAACCAAGAAGCCGAAGACCGGCGCGAAGGAGACCAAAGGAGGAGGCTCTCCCTCTCAACTAATCGACGCGAAAATCGCGGAGTTGGGTGATTGGCGGGGCAAGACGCTCGCGCGTGTCCGCGCACTCATCAAACAAGCCGTGCCAGCGGTCGTCGAAGAGTGGAAGTGGAGAGGGGTCCCCTGTTGGTATCACGACGGACTGATCTGCACCGGCGAGACGTACAAGAGCGTCGTGAAGCTGACCTTCGCCAAAGGCGCGGCCCTCAAGGATCCCTCGGCTCTCTTCAACTCCAGCCTCGACGGCAACGTCAGGCGCGCCATCGATATCCGTGAGGGCGAAGAGATAAACGAAGGCGCGCTCAAGACGCTCATCCGGGCGGCAGCCACCCTGAACAAATCATCGGCCCGCTAGAATTCGCGCAACGCAGGGGGACAACTGCACCCTGCATCGCCACGACATGTGGCCTTCGCAAACCGTAAACTGAGCCGGCGCGAATCACCATCGAGGTCGGCCAGCCGTGTCCGCGAACGTTACACTCGTCATCACCCAGCGCGAGCGCATGGCGCTCAGCGAAATGTCGCTTGAGAATATTCTCGCCGACCAGTCTGAGCCGTTCCGCCTGATCTACGTCGACGGCGGTTCGCCCGAACCGGTTCGCGCGTATCTGGAGCGCCGCGTGAACGAGGTCGGCGGCATGCTGATCCGCCGCCCCGAATGGCTGTGGCCGAACGCAAGCCGCAACCTTGCGCTGCCGCACGTTGAAACACCCTATGTCGTCTTCATCGACAACGACGTGGTCGTCGAGCGCGGCTGGCTGCGAAAGCTTGTCGCCGCCGCCGAGGAAACGGGAGCGGCCCTGGTCGGCCCGCTCTACCTGGTGTCCGACGGCGTCGGTGAGCCGCGTATCCACATGGCGGGCGGTACGCTGACGCGTGTCGAGACGGACGCCGGCGTCGCGCTCCACGAGCGTCACGAACTTCTCAACGCGCCGCTGGCGGACGGCGCGGCCTTGACGCGCAGTGCCTGCGACTTCGTCGAATATCATTGCGCACTTGCGCGCACCGACTTCCTTCGTCGCGCCGGCGGTTTGAGCGAGGACATCGTCTGCGTCCATGAACACATCGACGTCGCGCTCGATGCGAAGGCGGCAGGCCTGCCTGTCGTGTTCGAACCCACGGCGGTCGTCACCCAACACGCCTTTGCGCCCTACACACTTTCCGATCTGGCCTTCCATCGCTGGCGCTGGCGCCGCGAAGCGGCGGAAAGCAGCCTGCTCGCGTTCTGCCGCAAATGGGACCTGGTCGACGACGATCAGTCGATGAAGGGCATTCGCGGCTTCGTCGACGCCCTGACGTCTTCCATCGATCCCCTGGTGCCGTGGCTGGAACGGTCCCGCCCGCAGCAACCACTCGACCCGAACGACGTGAAGCAATCCCTCTACGGCCTACTGACCCAAGCCTTCGCGCAAGGCTACAGCCAAGCCGACCTCGACCTCTTCACCAAGGCGCACAACGCCGCGATGACGATGTTTGTCGGCGGCTTCAGGTCGTGCATGCGCCCCTTTACCGCCCACTGCATCGGCACCGCAAGCGCGCTCGTCGCTTTCGGCTTCGCCCCGCGCGTCGTCGTCGCCGGCTTGTTGCACGCGGCCTACTCGCACGCACCGCTGGGCCCGCAGCCGCACGTCGCGTTGAGCGAGCTCTCGACGCGCATCAGCGCCACCTTTGGCGAGCGCGTCGAACAACTGATCCGCCGCTATGCGCGCTTCCAGCAATCGCCCGTGGCCTGGCGCGACGCCCACCCGGTTGATGCTCTCAGCGTCGACGATGCGGAAATCGTCGCCATCGCCATCGCCAACGAGATCGACGAATGGGCGAGCGGCGAGTTGCACATCTCTCGCAAGAAGCCGCCAACGTCACCCGAATGGACGGCCTATTTCGCCACCGTCGCAAACGCGCTCGACGTGCCCACGTTCGCCCGGACGCTGGCAGTCCTCGCAGACTCCAAGCCGCCCGAAGGTTTCGTCACCCGCCATCCGCACAGCGAAAGCTTCCGCCTCGTCAAAGGCGGCGCCGCCCCCATGGCCCACGGCGCCTTCCGCACCTGGGACGCGAACATGCACGGCGCGCCGATCAAACACACGGGCTGACGGCAGTACTCGCTATTCGAGGCCCAAGCGCGAAAATTGCTCGCGCGGCGCCTCGATCTCGACCAACGCATCGCGCAGCAACGCTGCAAAGCGCGCCTCCTCCGCCTGCCCTGCACGATTTTGCTCCTCGCCCGGATCATTCAGCGTGTCGTAGAGATGGTTGCCGCTGAACTTCGCCCACGCCCAGAACGGCAGCGCATCGCTCGCATCCCACGTCTGATGGATGACGGGAACGCCGCTGCCCGGCATGCGTCCAAGCACGGCGCGCTCATCGGGCAGCGGCAGCGCCTGCTCGCGCGACAACACATGCGTCGGCATCGTCGACCAGCGGTTCGACAGCATCGCCAACGGCTCATTCTTCGCCTGCGGCGCCCGCACGTACTTCCAGCGCCCATCCGTGATGTGAACCTCCCGCCCCCAAACACCCATGAGAGCCCAAGGCCGCACACTATCGGCCGCGCCTTCGATCACGGGGATCAGCGATTTGCCGTGGGTACGCTGACGAACCGAAACGCCGAACAAGTCCGCGAGCGTCGCAAACAGATCCACGCTGGTCGTCAAAGCGTCGACCTCGCAAGGCGCTTGACCGGGCCACGCCACCATCAGCGGAATCTTGCCCAGCGTGTCGTAGATCGGTGCGGCCGGTTTGCCCCAAATATCCTTCTCACCCAAATAATGACCGTGATCGGTGCAAAGAATAACGGCGGTGTCGCGCCACAAATCGTGCCGGTCGATGGCGTCGAGCACGCGCCCAAGCCACGCGTCGATCATCGTGAGCTTTGCGCCGTACTGCGCGCGCACCTGCCGGGCCTGGCGCTCGCTCAGCACGCCTTTCGCGACGGCGTCTCTCATGTAAGGCGGCCAAATCAGATGCGCGCCGCCGTCCCAATCGGGATCGTACATCGAGGCATAAGGCTCGGGCGTGTCGAACGGCTCATGCGGATCGAATTCGTCGACGAACAGCATGAAGCGTTTGTGGTGTCCGGCATTATCGTCGAGCCATTTCGCCGCCGCCGCCATCGTCCGCGGTCCGGGGAAATCGTCCTCGCCGCGAAACCAGCCGCGTGAATCGTCGTAAGGCATGTGCTGCCGCCCGAACAGCGGCGCCCCCGCCCAACTGGGATCGGGCCGCGTCTTCCACGGATCGCCCTCATGCCCGCGCTGATAGTCCCAAGCCGTGAAGTCGACGTGATAGTTCTCGCCGCCCGTCTCGAACAAATGCGGATGATCCGAGACAAGCTGCGTCACCACCCCAGCCTTGCGCAGCGGATAGGTGATCGCATCCTCCCAGATCTCAACCGAACCCCACGGCCGCCACAGAAAGTCCCACGCGCCGCAAAGAATGTCATGCCGCGCCGGCATGCACGGCAGCGACCCGGCGTAGTGCTTGTTGAAACGCAGCGCCCGCTTCGCCAGCCGGTCGAGATTGGGCGTCGCAAACTCCCGCCCGCCATAAGCGCCGATCATGTGCCGGTTCAGGCTGTCGAGCAGAATAATGATGGCGTTCGCGGGTCGCGTCACGGGAAGCCTCTCGGTCGGATGCCCTTGCATACCACCGCACCACCCGTAGGGCGAAGCGCCTCTCGCGACACAGAGCCACCTAGGTTTCTGATATCAAAGTGTCCCCGTATTATAAATCATGCAACCGGCCTGGCGACACGGCGGAACCAAAAACAACTGCCGGGGGCGCGCCAAATCAGGCGTTCGTGAATATCGCTGTCTTAATTTCGAACCTGACCGGGCCTATATTAGGACCGTTGAGGGAGCAAACGGGGATGACAACCCAGATTGCCGGCGTCGGCGAGCGCTTGCAGGCATACAGACCCGCCGTGATGTGGGTGCTGGCGGGGCTTATCGGCCTTTTCCTGCTTTACCTGGTCGCCGGTCGCGTCGAGCGCATGATCGAGCGTTGGCCGCAAGCATCTCAGGCCGGCGTATCGCCAACCCACTGCGCCGAATTCATCGAACTGGCCAAGGCGAACTACGGCGAAGTCTGGAAATCGCGGCTCGACCCCAGCGACACGACATGCGCCGCTGAAATCCAGCAAGCTTGGGAACAACAGCGCATCTCGCGCAAGGCCGCAGCCGACCTCGCAGCACAATCGGCTGCGCCGGAGACGACACCAGCGCCACTCGCGCCCCCACCCTCGGCGGAAGCGACGACGCGCGCCCGCGCCGAAACCTATTGCCTCAATGTCATCTCGCTCGCAAAGGCCAAGCACGGCGCCGATTGGATCTCATCGCTCGATCCCGCCGAACGCGACGCGTGCGTTCGTCCGCAATAGGCGGCAGCGCGCACGGCGACGCCGCTTCAACGTGTACGGACAATATTGCATTGATCGCCGCCGAACTTGGCAGTGCGATGCACGAGATCGTCGCTTCATGAAGCGCAGTACACGTTCCACTTGGCAGACAATGCTCACCCACGCGCGTACATTTGATTCGTAAGAGCTTCGGCTCACAAAAATATTTCGTACAAAAAAGGGTTGGTGGTGGTGCGTATGGCGATCGGCAACGGCGCCAGTGCGGGAGCATTGGCGAGTGGGAACCGCATAGAGCGGACAGAAAATTTCAAACGGCGTCTTTGCTTATCGGCAGCGCTTCTCGCGCTGACGCCGGTGGCAATGCTCACTGTCGCAACCGCCAGCGCGGACGAGGCAGCGAAGGGCCCGCCGGCTCAAGTGACGCCGGGCACGCCCGCAAATCCGACGCCGGCCAAGGATGCCGCGTCGGATGAAGCGCCAGCCGACAAAGCGCCAGCGCCGCCGCCGGAAGAGCCGCAAGCAGAAGCTGCAGTGCAAGACAACGGCAACGACAGAGTCGAAAAAGTCGTCGTCACCGCGACGCGCCGCGAAACCGTGCTGCAGAGAACGCCGCTCGCAATCACCGTGGTTGGGGAAAAGACTCTCAAAGCCGCCCGCGTAGAAAATATCGAAGACCTTGTCGCGGTCGTCCCGTCGCTGCAGGTCACGAACAACGGCAACCCGACGGGTTACACCGCGCGCATCCGCGGCATTGGCACTCAGGGCGACAATCCAGGCCTCGAAGCCGCAGTCGGTACGTTCATCGACGGCGTCTACCGCAACCGCGCCAGCGTCGCGATGGGCGATCTCGGCGAGCTGGAACGCGTCGAAGTGTTGCGCGGACCTCAAGGCACGTTGTTCGGCCGCAACACGTCCGCCGGCATCCTGAGCATCATCACGAAAAAGCCGTCGCTCATCGAAGATCAGTTCGAAGCGGAAGCCACCGTCGGCTCGTTCAATCAGCTCGTCGGCAAAGGCATGTCGAACTTCGTGCTGGCCGAGGACGAATTCGCACTGCGCTTCTTCGGCACCCGGCACGAGCAAGAAGGCTACATCGACGTCAACCCGGGCCGCCCCGACGCGTACGACGGCAACTCAAAGCGCTATTACAACCTGAAGGGTCAAGCGCTCTGGCAAGCAACCCCGAACGCCGAAATCCGCGTCATCGTCGACTACGCCGATCGGGAAGACAGCTGCTGTTCGGCGGCGACAGTCTTTCCCGGCAGCTTCGGCCGCGCGCCGACGGTCGCGTTCCCCGATACGTCAGGCCCCGCAATCATCAACGCCATCGAATCGCCGCTGGTCGGCAAATCGACGATCAACCAGGTTGAGAACCAGATCGCTTTCGGCAATCGCCCGACCAACAACGATGTCGAGGACAAGGGCGTCTCGGGCGAACTGAACTGGGATCTGGCTGGCGCAAAGCTCACGTCGATCACGGCCATGCGCAACTGGCAGGCGGCCTATGGGCAGGACGCCGACTTTTCCGGCGCCGACATCATCTACATCCCCGGTGACGGCAGCAACTTCAACGAGTTCGAAACCCTCACCCACGAGACCCGCATCACCGGCGAGGCCGGATGGGTCAACTGGCTGTTCGGCGTCTACTTCGCCGACGAAGATCTCACCCGCAACTCGAAGATCAACTTCGGAACCGAACAGGAAAGCTTCTTCAGTCTCCACCGCTTCGGCGACTCCGCATTGACCTTCCGCGGCGGGCTGGCCGGGTTCTTTGGGCACAACGGGGCCATCCCCGTCTTCACGGGCGACACCGGCGGCGACAACGATCACTACGAACAGAACGCGGAGAGTTTCGCGCTCTTCACCCACAACGTCTTCCACCTCGACGAGGCCCTGGATCTGATCGCCGGCTTGCGCTGGACAACGGAGACAAAGACCTTCGATGCGACCTACCAAACCACGGGCAACGGCGGCTGCGAGAGCGTTGAGGCCCTTTACGGACTCGATCCTGTCCGCAACGTGGCATTCAACCACCCGGTGGACGCGACGCGCCAAGGGCTCGCTACCATTGCCTGCATACCGCAGGCGCGCAGCGCACTCGACGGTCTCGCGCATCACCAGGAGCGCACGGAAGACGAGTTTTCGGGCGTCGCCACCTTGGCGTGGGAGCTTGAGCAGAACCTGAATACCTACGCGACGTATTCGCGCGGGCATAAGGCTGGCGGCTTCAACCTCGACCGCGCCTTCTCCGACGCCGCCGGATCGATCATCTCGACGCCGACGTTCGCCGTTCCCGGCGCTGTGCCGGCCCAAGTCGTGCGCGCCCCCGACACCAGCTTTGCCGCGGAGTTCGTGGATGCGTTCGAGGTCGGCCTGAAGACGTCGTTCGACGACAGCTTCTTCGTCAACACCGCGGTTTTCTATCAGGAGTTCGAAAACTTCCAGCTGAACACCTTCACCGGCATCTCCTTCATCGTGACCTCGGTGCCCGAAGTCATCAGCCAGGGCGTCGAAGTCGAGACCTTCTGGGCGACGCCGGTCAAAGGTCTGACGACGAACTTCGCCGCGCAATACACCGACGCGCATTACGGCGACGTGGGCTCGCTCACCACGCCGGGCTCGTTCCTGGCGCAGAACCCGGGCCTTTTCCTGCTCGACGACGACGCAAGGCTGACCCACGCGCCGGAATGGACCCTGACCGGCGGCATCGACTACAGCACGCCGTTCATCGACACCTTCACCGCGCGCGTCCACATCGACGCGCGTTGGCAAAGCGAGATGAACACCGGCTCGAACCTCGACCCGCGCAAGGTGCAGGAAGCCTTCGCCGTCGTCGGCATGAAGATCGGCGTCTACGGCGAGGGCGAATGGATCGGCCTCGAACTCTTCGCCCGCAATCTGTTCGACGAACGCTATATCAACACCGCGATCGACGCGCCGTTCCAAGGCTCGGCCGTCTCGCCGACGTCGGCGGCGACCAGCACGGTCGACGCGTTCTTGGGCGAACCGCGCATGATCGGCGCGACGCTGCGGATCAAGCATTGACGCACTCAAACGGGAACCGGTGCGCCGATGCGCGCACCGGTACACGATGACAGAGCGAGCGTCTGCTATGATGCTGAGCATAACGCCGCGGTACGTCGGCGAATGTCGGAGGCCATGAAACTCCATCTGGCGATAGCAGCGTTTTTGAGTCTGGCGTTCGGCGCGATGCCGGTCGTCGCCGCCGAACTCTGCGTCGCCAAAATGACGCCGCCCGGCTTCAAACCCGCCGTCGCCGCCGAACGCGCCCCTCCCGTATTTCCGGAGACGGACGCGGACGACGAGAGCGAAGGTTGGGTGCGCCTGGGTTTTACGATCAGCACGTCGGGCGAAACCAAGGACATCGCCATACTCGATCAAGTCGGCTCGCGCAGCATGATCAAGGCCGCGCGCCAAGCCATATCGCGCTGGACTTACAAGCCCGCGACCCAAGACGGCTTAGCGGTCGAGCAGTATGGCAACGCCGCCGAGATCCTCTACCGCGCCGGCCATGTCGGCAACACGCTCGTGCACGACAACGTCGTTGTGAAATACGACGAAGGCCGTACGCTGGTCGCCGCCGGCAAATACGGCGAAGGCGTCGCGGTGCTGGAGCAAGCCTTCGATCTGCCTCTCACCCTCTACGAACAGGCGAAGCTGTCCTTCGCGCTCGCCTTCGCTCACGAAAAATCGAAGGACTTGCCGCGCGCCCTTGGCCACGTCCGCCACGCCATGATCGAAGGCGGCACGTTCCTCGAAAAGGCCGTCGTGCCCGCCGCACAACGCATGCGCCTCAGGCTCGAAGTCGCCAACGGAAATTATCAGTACGCAGCCTGCGCCGCGCCGCTGCCCGCGACCGACACGTTCGACCCGACGGGGGCCGACCGCGCGGAGACGATGAAGGTGGTGGGCGAGACGTTGAAGAAACTCGCGAGCCCCGAGCCCCTAACCGTCGACGCGACGCTCACCGCCAAGCCCGGCAAAGACGCCGGCGGCGTCTGGGAACATCCGCTGTCGCGCCGCAAATTCAAGTTCGCCTCGTTCTCCGGCCAAGTTCAGGAGTTCGAGCTAAGTTGCGTCAAACAGCAAACGCAAAGCCGCGTTGACGCCGCCGCGGAATGGACCGTCCCAACGTCGGCAGGGCCGTGCACTCTCCGCGTTTACGGCGAAGTGCGCACGACCCTGAAGCTGATCGAGGAATGGTGACGGGGAAACGTCCCCCCCGAACAGATCCTACGAGTAGAACATATTGTAGCGCACCTGCACGATTTCGCCGGTGTACTCGTCGATCAGAAGCGCGTCAGGTCCATAGCGAACCCAAACATAGCCTTCCGGCGGCGAGAACAAGCCGTAGATCAAGAAATTCGTGAGCCAGTAGTTGCGGCCGTAGAAATGCCGCGGCAGACGCTGACCATAGCCATAGCGATTGTAGGAATAGCCGTCGCGCCAGCGATACTGCGCAACACGATAGCGCCGCGGCGCATCATAGTTCCGACGATACTGCTGTACGGCAGCGCGGCGGCGGTCGTTGTTGCCGCGAACGTCACGACGGTCGTTCCGGTCGCCGTAATCACGGCGGCGGTCGTTGCGATCACCGGTGTTGCGGCGATCATACCTGTCGCCGGCGTCGCGGCGACGATTGTCGTTGCGCGCAACCGGCGGCGTATTCCGTCGGGCATTGACGGCATTGTTGTCGCGTCCGCGCCTATTGTTGGTGTTGTCCGTCCCCTGCCTGCCGCGCATACGGGGCACAGTTTGCGGCGCTACAGGCGCAGCAGCCGGCGCCGTCTGGGGCGCCGGTTTGACGTCGCGCCTTTTGCGATCGCCCTGTTGGTCTGGCTTTTGCTGATCGCTGGCGTTGGTGTTGGTGTTGTTGTCGTCGCCGCGGCGTCCGTCACCGGGCGCAGCGAATGCCGTCGCGCCGGCCAAACTGAGGCCGACCGCGATGACGGCGACGCGAGTCGCCGTTGTCATTTTCATGATGGAGTCCTTCACGTTTTGAGAAAGATGCTGCGACCTGCACGCGCCGCCAAAGCTCGCGAGCGAGCGGCGCCGGCCTGATGTGTCTCAGTATGAGAAACAACCCGCGGTTCGCGCATTGGTTGCTCGAAAAGCGTGTGGCAAACCGCGCAACCAAAATTCGCCAGGCTCGTTATCTCACTTCAAGAAAATGGAGGCGGCCGTCGGCGCCGCTCCCGCTACGGCAAGGTGAGCGTCAGTGACCGCACCTGAAATCCAAACGCGTCACGCCCCAGCGCCTGCAAAAGTCATCCGAATACGAATGACCGCGATGGGAGCCGCAAGCTTGGCCATGCTGGCATTGCTCAGATCTCAGGCGTCGTTGGCCAAGCCCAAGGCCAGCAGCAGCGCCGTCTCGACCTCGCGCGGCGAATATGGTTTGCCAAGCCGCGGTCCGTCACGATAGGCGGCTTCGATTCCGTCCGCGCCATAACCGCTTGCGATCACGAAGGGCGTCTCGCGCTCGCGCAATGCGTCCGCGACCGGGTAGACCGCCTCGCCCGCCAAGTTCAGGTCCAAGATCGCGACGTCGAAGCGCTGGGTCACCGCTGCTTCCAATGCCTTGCCGACGCGCCCGACGACCGCAGCAGTGCAACCAAGACGCTCGACCGTATCGCTGAGATCGAGCGCCACGATCATTTCGTCTTCGACGATCAAAACGTGCCTGCCTTTAAGCGCACTCATGGTTCGACCTCCTTGAGTGGAACATCGATCGTGCAGCGCACGCCCTCGCTCGCGAACTCAAGGTCGATCGTAGCGTCGAGCTGCAACGCCAATCCATCCGTGATGAGACGCGTGCCAAAACCCTTACGCCCCGCAGCCTTCACCGGCGGACCGCCCGACTCGCGCCACACGAAGTGAAGCCGGCGCTCGCCATCCTTGGTCGACATCGTCCACGACACGGCCACGCGCCCCTGCTCGTTCGACAGCGCGCCGTACTTCGCCGCGTTCGTCGACAGTTCGTGAACCACCATACCGAAGGCGACCGCCGTGTCGGGCTCAAGAAGAACGTCCCCGCCCGTCAGCGTCCAGCGCACGGCGTCCGCCTCATAAGGCGCAAGCTCCGTCGCGACCACGTCGCGCAACACCACCCCGCGCCAAGCGCTCACTTGCAGCAGATTGTGTGTCGCCGACAGCGCAATAAGCCGCGCCATGAACGCGTCGCGATAACCGTTGACGGTGGTCGCGCTCTGCGCGGTCTGCGCTGCGATCGACTGCACGGTAGCGAGCGTGTTCTTCACCCGGTGGCTAAGTTCGTGCAGCAAGAGCTCGCGATGCGCCTCCGCCAGCCTTTGCGCGGTGATCTCCACGACGATGGCCAGCGCCCGGCGCACCTTGCCTTCCGCGTCGACGATCGGCGACATGCTCTTGTGCACCCACACCGCCGACCCGTCGGGCCGCACATAACGTTTCTCGAGTTCGAACCCCGTACCGTCTGTGATCAGCCGCGTGAACAGCCCGGCGTTGTGCGCCAGATCGTCGGGATGCGTGATGTTGTGCATGCGCAGGCCGAGCAATTCTTCCTCGGTGCGTCCCACAATCTCGCAGAACAACGGATTGACCAGCGTGAAGCGCCCGTCGAGATCGGTTTCCGCAAGACCCGCCGTCGCTTGCTGGACAATCGCGGTGAGCCGCCGCTCGCTCTCCTTCAATGCAGCTTGCAGTACGGTGCTTGCCGTCACGTCGACGAAAGTGATCACGACGCCGTCGACAACGTTTGCGACGGTGCGGTACGGCCTCATGCGCATGATCAAGACGTTATCGTCGCTGCTGCACACTTCGCGTTCGACGACGCCGAGCGTGTGCAACACGTTCCGCGCGTCCTGTTCCAGCTCCGGATAGTTCAGCCGGCTGACCAACTCCGTGATCGGCCGCCCTTGATCGCTCTCGCGAAGGTGGATCAAGTCCACCATGCCCGGCGTGAAGCTCTTGATGCGCAGATCGTTGTCCAGGAAGATCGTGGCGATCTGTGTGCTGTCGAGCAGATTGCGCAAGTCGCTGTTCAGCCGCACGAGTTGCTCGTTCTTGTCGATCATTTCGGAGTTGATGGTCCGCAGTTCTTCGTTGACCGACTGCATCTCCTCCTTGGCGGTTTCCAGCTCTTCGTTCGACGCTTGGAGCTCTTCGTTGACGGACTGAAATTCCTCGTTCGAGGATTTCATTTCCTCCGTCGTCGTCTCCAATTCCTCAATCGATCCGCGCAACAGCGCCTTCGTCACCGTCAGTTCGCGTTCGAGGTCGCCATCCGTGCCCTCATGCGCGGCGCCCTTCGCGTGGTGGCTCGCGGTCTTGACCTCGCCGGCGTCGCTGAACGCGACCAAGGTCAAGCCGATCTCGGCGCCTTCGTCGGCCAGCGGCTCGACGATCAACGTGACCATTCGCCGGTGCCCCTCGACCGTCACGCTCAAGTTCTCGGTTACGACGGCTTCGTGCCTCGTGCGCGCTATGTGAACCGCAGCCCGCACCGCTGCGCGCAACGACTTGCGGACGATGGCGAAGAGATCGAGGGTGGCAACGCCCGCCGACGGTTCGAGGTAAGGCCCACATTCGCCGCCCGAGAAGCGCACGATCTGCGAGTCTTGATCCACCACGACATAGGCCGGCGAGTGCTTGGCCATAACCCGCCGCGCGAGCTTATCGATGCGGTCCTCGGTCGCGCGGACGGAGCCGCCGCCGTCTTGTGCGCCTCGCGTCTCCGGCGCGATCGGAAAGTCGGGCAGCGTGGGCCGCGCAGCATTCCGCCGCTCGAAAATGCGATGTTTTTTGTCCACGGTCGCGAACATCGAAGCGCCGCGGGTCACGCCCTCCGACGCGCCCAGGAACAGAAACCCGCCCGGCGCCAGCGCGTAGTGGAAATTGCGGATCGCCCGATCCTGCAAATCGCGATCGAAATAGATCATCACGTTCCGGCACGACACGAGGTGCAGCTTCGAGAACGGCGGGTCCTTGATCAGGCTGTGCGCGGAGAACACGCACATCTCGCGCACCTCCTTCGCCACGCAATAGTCGTCTTCGAGCGGCGTGAACCAGCGCGCTAGGCGCTCCGGCGAAACGCCTTGCAGCGGTCCGCGATAACGCCCCGTGCGCGCCCGCGCGATGGCGCGATCGTCGATGTCGCTGCCGAAAATTTGGACTCGCGGCGCATTCGCATTCCCCGCCAGTGCCTCTGCGAACAGAATAGCGATCGAATAGACTTCCTCGCCCGTCGCACATCCCGCCACCCAGACGCGGACCTGATCGCCGCCCTGCTTGTTCGCCAACAGCTTGGGAATGACGGTGGCCGCCAGCGCATCGAACGCAAACGGATCGCGGAAGAACTGCGTCACGCCGATCAGAATCTCGCGGAACAGCAACTCGACCTCGCGCGGCTCCTGCTCCAGGTGCGTGATGAACGCCGGGACGGTCCGAATCTGCAGCACCTGCATGCGCCGCTGCACCCGCCGCACAAGTGTGTTCTGCTTATACTGCCCAAAATCGTGACTGATCCCGCGTCGCAGAATGGCGCTGATCGCCTTCAGATGTTCGGCCGTGTCGGTACGCGTGCCGTTTTCGTCCTTTTCGCCGGCGACATCGAGCATATGCGCGCGATACTCGATCAACCGCGCCGGCATCGCCTCGACAGGCATCACTTGATCGACCAGGCCCGTCGCAACGGCGCTGTCGGACATGCCGCTCATCCCGTAGTGATCGAACTCGGCCTGCGCCAGCGTCAGCCCGCCGTTCTCCTTGACGGCCCTAAGTCCCAGCGTGCCGTCGGTTCCGGTTCCCGACAGAACGATGCACACTGCGTTCTCGCCCTGATCTTCGGCGAGCGAGGTGAAGAATGTGTCGATCGGCCGGCGCGACTCGCGCGGCGGCGCGGGCCTTGTCATGCGAAGCCGCCCACCCTTCATCGTCAGCGTCGAATTCGGCGGGATGACGTAGACGCAGTTCGCACTCAATTGATCGCCGTCACGCGCCTCAACCACCTTCATGCTCGTTTGCGCGCCGATCAGACCCACCAGCAGGCTGTCGTGCTTGGGATCGAGATGCTGGACCAAGACGAACGCCATGCCGTTGTCGGCCGGCATATGGGCGAAGAATTTTTTGAACGCAGAGAGCCCCCCGGCCGAGGCGCCGATTCCGACGACCAACGGTACGGCTCCGTCAAAGAGCATCTTCGACACGTTCGATCTTCCCGGCACAGGCGAGCCGGACGACACCGTCTTGTCATGTGCCTTGGCGGCGTGAGCCGCCGTTCGGATGCTGCGTCAAACGCAACAACATCCGTCTGCCTACTTGTCCCAGGTTGAGATTAGTACGGTAGCGTACCAGGTAAGTTCCGCCGCACCTAAGCAAATCGCCAGTCGTTGTTTTGTTCAATGAAAGCAACGGCAAGACGACAAACGTCAAGAGCGCGGGAACGTTCTGCGGACAGCGCGCGTTGCGCATGAACCCGGGCCGATAACACCCCTCTGCCTGCGCAACCCATTCAGGAGTAACAATATGACGACCACAGTAACCGGCCTGTTCGAAGCGCGTACCGACGCGGCAAACGCCGTGGCTGAGATCAAGGCTGCAGGCGTATCGAAGGAAGAAATCAGCATCGTCACCAACAAGGTCGAAGGGCAAAGCGAAGAGCGCAGCGCCGGCGACAAGACGGTCGACAACAACATGGCGGAGACCGGCGTAGGCGACGGCGCGGCGATCGGCGGCGTCCTGGGCGGCGGCGCGGGACTACTCGCGGGCCTTGGCCTGCTGACGATCCCAGGCATCGGACCGGTGCTGGGCGTCGGCTGGCTGATCACGACGGCAATCGGCACGGCGGTCGGCGCATCGGGCGGCGGCATCATCGGCGCCCTGGTCGGCGCCGGTGTCGACAAAGACGACGCGCAGATCTACGTCGAACGCGTTCGCAGCGGCGGCACGCTCGTTTCGGTGCGCGTCCCCGACAAGAGCGTCGCAGCGATCGAAGCCATCATGGTCAGGCACAAGCGCCTCGAACGCCCGTTCGTCGCCATGGCGGGCGACGGCACAATCAAAACAACCACGACGCGCGTCACGACCGAACGGCCAATCCTGCGCACGACGTCAGGGGTATAAACGTAGCGACAAACTTGGTTGGCCGGGCTCAGCGCTCGGCCAATTTCTCCCAAACGCAGCAAATGCGCGAATATTTGGTTCCGGGCACGGAACCAAGAGGCGCGTTCGCCGTTATGTGTGTGTCGCTAAAGACCGCGATAGACCGCGGCGCTCGCCGGCGAAAGACACACAAACATGTCAGAGACTGTAAAAGCGCCGCCCGGCGCGGACGAAGAGTTTCGCGCGAAGCTGCTTGAATTGCTGCCCTATTTGCGCGCCTTCGCCCGCACGTTGTGCGGTCATCGCGACGGCGCCGACGATCTGGCGCAGGAGGCGATCAGAACGGCGTGGCAGAACCGCGCCATGTTCGCGGCCGGCACGAACATGAAGGCCTGGCTCTTCACCATTCAGCGCAACACCTATTACTCGGCGCACCGCCGCACCTGGCGTCAGGTCGGCTGGGACGAAGAGGCGATGGACCGGCGCCTGGTCACCGGCGCATCACAACAATCGGGCGTCGAACTGACCGATTTGAAACGCGCGATGAGCACGCTCCCCGACGAACAGCGCGAGGCGCTGATCTTGGTCGGCGCCGGCGGCTTCAGCTACCAGGAAGCGGCCGCAATTTGCGCCTGCGCGGTCGGCACGATGAAAAGCCGCGTCTCGCGCGCGCGCCACACGTTGACCGCGATGATGACCGACGGCACCCGCCTTCCCGCGTCGAGCGAAAGCGCGACCGGCGCGTACGAAGGCATCATGACCGAAATCGAAACGCTGTCGGGCCAAAAGCGGCAACATACCGGCTGATCACCGCATCTGCCGCTTTGCCGCACCCATGCAACCCAACGGAACCTATCGCGTTTTAGACCCGCGCACCGTCGCCGGCATTGGGCCGAGATCCGACAGTGACCGTCATCGAAAGACAAAACCCATGCTGAAAACGACATTCCTCGCGTCGTCGGCCATCGCCGCCCTGCTGCTCTGCACGGCGTGCGGACCGAGCGAACAGAAGCAATCGGAATCGCAACAAACGCAGGCCGACGACTTGGCGGCCAAACCCGCGCCCACCACCGCCGAACAGACCGCGGCTGAAGCGGGCAACGAGGTCGAACAAGCCGCAGCCCCCGCGGCCACGATCACGCAGGAAGAAATCGCCGCCGGCCTGAACGCGAAAGACGTCCCCAGCCCCGCGACCACGCTCTCGACCGCCGCGGTCAAAACCTCAGGCGGCGAAGCACTGGGCGAAGTCCGCTCCGTCGTCGTCGGTCCGGACGGCAAGGCCACGGCCGTGATCGTCGAAGTCGGCGGCTTCCTCAACGTCGGCGAACGCGGCGTGTCGATCGACGCGGCGAAGTTCACGTATCTCAAGGACCGCAACATCCTGGTCGCCGCCGTGACCAAAGCCGACGTCGAACAAATGCCGGCCGTCCCCGCCACGCCGAACTAAGCTTCAGCGAAAACCCAGGGCGCCGGCTCACCCCGGCGCCCTAATCTTGCCAAGACCGGATCAAAGAATACGGCGCCGTCGGCACAACCCAGACGCGCGCAGAAAATATGCCATCACATGCGGTCGCGCAAATCTGCGAAATCCAGACCGGCCAGCAACGCGCGCAACACGTTAAAGTTGCGCACCGCGGGCGGCAGGAAGCCCGCTTCCGCACCTGCCGGCGGTTTCGAACACGTTCAAATTATCAAGTCGCAGCGCGCCCGGCCGGAGCGCGAAAAATTGCCCCCGAACATATCAGGAACGGCTCCAGAGTCACTCGAAAGCGACCCCCTCCGACAACGCAACGCGCTGCAATCAAAAGCGGCGATCATCGGCAGACCATACAGTGGGACTATTCAACATGTCCCCGTATTTCAAAAGTGCTGCAGGATTGACTCCGCCCGCTCAACGCACCTCGTCGGGCGCTGGGTGGACCGGCGTTGCGACTCGCGCCATCCTGGCCTGATGGCAAACATCCACACACCGAAGGTGCCGCAGCCGGGGCCCGACATCACGATGGGCGGCGTGCTGGGCCTAGGTGGCGGCGTCTTGGGCCTTGTCGCTTTGGGCATAGCGTTCGAGGCGTCGGTGTGGGCGGGTGCGGTGCTGCTCGTCGCCGCCGTCGTCGCCGTTTTCTTTGCCGTGCTTGCGGGTTCGAACGCGGAACGCGTGACGCCGCCCGTGGCGCTGCTTCTGGCGGCGGCGGTGTGGTCGTTGCTCGCAGGCCTGATCGTGTTCGAGTGGCACTGGCTCGCGTTCACGCCGGCCGCGTGGGTGTTCGACGCCTTGTTCGTCGCCGCGCTTGTCGCCGGCGCGTGGAAGAACCTCAAAGCCTGGGCGAAATTCCTCGCCGCGCTGACGGCTGCGGCGCTTGTGACCGCGACCATGGTCGTGCCCCGGCCGCCCGGCGGCGACGGCGCGCTCGACACCGTCGAGAAATGGACGGTCGACGTCGAGGTCGCCGACAAGGCGGACGGCACGCCGCTCGAGGGTGCGCGCGTGCTGTGCGGCACGGTGATGCAATGGGACGGCGCGCTTGCACTGGCGGACACGATGGCGCGCACGAGCGGGCGCGACGGCAAGGTCGAGACATGGGAGTTCGACGAGGACCCCAGGCTCAAGATCGTCATCTGCAATGCGTGGAAGGACGCGAACGACGGCAACGCCGGCTACCCCGCGCAAACGCAGGTCGTGCTCGCGCCCGCAGGCGGCGGCGAATACAAGCTGAGTTTCGCGCTCGACGAGACCGCGCATCCCGACACGGCCTATCTCACGTTCGATCTCTCGGGCGCGTTCGCTGAACAACCTTGGTATTACCTCACGTTCGAAGTGTGGGACGGCGAACCACAAAGCGGTTTCGGCGACCGCACCGGACCTCAGCCGATCGCACGCAAACAATGGGGCGAGATACGCGGCGGCGGCTTCACGCTGCCGGTCGCGGATGCCGCGCGCGACCTGACGCTGCGCTATCGCTACGAAGGACCGAACGGTCCCGAACTCGGCCCGCCCGCAAGCGAGGAGCACACGCTCCAAGTCGGCCCGATCGCCGCCGGTTCGCGCCGCCGCCTAAGCCTGACGATCCCCACGCCGCGCGCGGAGTGACGAAGGCGCACTAGAGGCTCACCGCGGCGCCGACCGCACCGATGACAGGCGCCGGCCAGCGGGCGGGCATGACGCTTGCAGTGCCCCGTATGGGGACGTTCGCGCGTCCCCTTTTGGTGCGAAACGGGCGATGCGCAACGGCTATGAACTCGACGAACTGATCTCAAAGCTCCTGCCCATCGCAGAGGCGACAAGCGCGCAGCTCGACGGCCTTTCGGGTGTGGATTTCGATCGCGAGCTGAGCAAGATCCTGGCGACGACCGATATCGTCTTGGGGCTCTATCCGGACACGGACAAGCCTAACGGGATGGGCTTCCAACTCATCAAAGGCGCACGCGTCATGATGCTGGTTCTCGCCCGCAAGCGTGAATCGCGCGCCCTCCGCTTCGGCGGCCTCCTCTGCCGAAACGAAGCCGAAGCGATCGCCTATCAACAAACCTTCGGCGACAGCGCCACGACGCATTAGGGCGCGCCGCGCTTGCTTATGCCTCGATCACGCACCGCGACTTCTCGCCATCCCTAACGCTGCCTGAACAAGAAGCCCCGAATTTCACGCGACCACCGCAGCCTGCCGCGATCGCCTCTCGTCATGTCTCGCAATGACGCAACGCGCCACGCACTCGCCTTAAGCCGCGCACCATCTCCATCCGCGCACCATCGAGACTCCGGCGGAGGTCAGACGATGGACGACAGATCCGAATCTAAACCGCAGCAATCGCACACCAACCTGCGCCTCGGCGTCGTAACGTTCATCGTGGCGACGGCCGCACTCATCGTCGGCCCCGACATCATCGCCGCATCGATGATGGACGAACCAGCGCCGCCCGCACAACGCCAGCACTGGACGTCATCAGACGCACCCGACATCGAACGCGACGTCGACATACCGTTCGGCGTGGCCGACCAAGACTGCCGAGACTTCGCCACGCAATCGCAAGCACAAGACTTCATGGAACAAAGCGAAGGCGACCCCCACCGCCTGGACGGCGACAACGACGGCACCGCCTGCGAACGTCTGCCTTGAGTCCGGGGGCCTGCGAGCAACGACGAGAGACTTGGCCCGCCCACATTCAACGCCGCCAGTCATCCTCATCGCGCACCAGACGCGGCCGGCGCGAATCCTCGCGCGCCTTTCGGGCTCTGGCCTTCGCAATCATGTGTCCAAAGTGCAAACCCGACCACCAGACACAAGCAGCCACAACGGTCGCCAACACAGATGAAGCAAACGCGAGGGGTGTGAACATGGCCGCAGAGTCATAGACGACGCCCATGAACACGCCGGCCGCAGCGGCCCCCGCCAGGGATCGCCAAGGCGCGTTGCGAATGCCGAAGTACGGCACGATGCCCGCGGCGATAACGAGCGGATCGACGAGCCGGGTCACGAACAGCATAAGAAGAAATGTCACGACAGGCGCCCTTTCGGTCCAGGACCGCCCTCCAACGCCGCGAGTGGAAAATGGTGGGTGATGCAGGGATCGAACCTGCGACCCGCTGATTAAGAGTCAGCTGCTCTACCAACTGAGCTAATCACCCGTCCGGCCCGATAGGCGCGGCCTCGCGCGGTGGGAGGTCATGCCCGGTGCGGAGAGGGCGTGCGTATAGCAACCCTATCCCCGCCTGTCCAGGAAGTCCGCGCGCGACCGGCCAATCGGCCGCAAGCCCTACTGAACCCGCGACAAACTCACCCCGCCGTCGACCACGACCGTGGCACCCACCACGTAGTCGCCCGCGCGCGAGGCGAGGTAGATCGCGGCGCCCGCCATGTCCTCATCCGTGCCGATGCGCTTCGACGGAATGCGCTTGGCGACGTCACTGCCCTTGTCGCGCGCGTCGACGTTCATGTCCGACGCGAACGCCCCCGGCGCGATCGCCGAGACGACGATGTTGTCGTTGATCAACGTCAGCGACATCCGTTTGGTCAGATGAATGAGCCCCGCCTTCGACGCGGCGTAGGAATACGTCTCCTGCGGATTGACCGCGATGCCGTCGATGGAAACGATGTTGATCACCTTCGACGGCCGCTCCGCACGCGCCGCCTCGCGCAGCGGTCCGTGCAGCGCTTGCGTCAGAAAGAACGGCGCCTTGACGTTGAGGTCCATCACCTTGTCCCAGCCCTTCTCCGGAAAGGCGTCGAACTTCTCAAGCCACGCCGCGCCCGCGTTGTTCACGAGAATGTCGAGCTTCGCCTCATGCTTGCCGTACGCAGCGGCGAGCGCCTTCGCCCCGGCGACCGACGACACGTCGACGGGCAGCGGAATGCACGTGCCCCCGCCCGCGGACAATTCCTTCGCCGCCGTCTCACACGCCTCGGCCTTGCGCGAGGAGATGTAGACCTTCGCGCCATGCGCGATGAAACCCGCCGCGATCATCTTCCCGATCCCGCGCGAGCCCCCGGTAACCAATGCCGTACGCCCTTCGAGAGAGAACAGGTTCTTCATGGCCGCGAGCCCCTTCCGGTTGTGCATGTTGTCGCAGGTTTGCTTAAGGCTCGAACGGAGTCCAGCGCCGCCACATTTCAGGCCACAATGGCCGCCACCGTGGCAGCCGAACCGTCGCCCGAGGCCCTCATGTCGCGAACGCCAAGCCTGATCATTCCAGCCCTACTTGTGCTCTGCGGCTGTGACCAACCGTCGATGAACCAGTACGCGGAAAGGGACGTGGCGACCGCCGAAGCGCCGGCTGAGCCGCCGATGGTCGACGGCATCGTGCGCCCCAGGTTTTCGGCCGGCACCGCCGGTGGCGCGCCTGCGGCCGAGCTGCAACCGCAGTCCGGCGAATCCTACGTCTATGACCACAACCTCACCGTCTCGATGGCGAGCGAACACATCAAGGCGCGCTTCGAACGCGCGCGCGACCGCTGTCAGAACGACCCCGCGCTGAAGTGCAAGATCACCGCCGCCTCGTTCCGCCTGGTCGGCGAACCGGACGCGCCGCTGCCGATCGCCAACCTCAGCGTCGCGCTGCCCCACGACGCCATGGCCCCGTTCGAGGAAGGCCTGCTCGCGCTGCTACCCGGCGAAAGCAAAGACGACGTCGTCGTCCGTGCCCGCAACACCAACGCGCAGAACGTCACCAACCAGGTCCGCGACATCGAGGCGCGTCTGGCGCAGCTGTCGAACTACCGCGACCGTATGATGGAGCTGTCGAAGCGCGGCGGCGCCAAGACCGACGACCTGATCAAGATCGAGGGCGAAATCTCGCGCACGCAAAGCGAGATCGAACAGATCGAAGGCCAACGCCGCGACCTCGCCGAACGCATCGCCAAGGAAAACCTGTCGATCTCCTTCGAGGCGCAATCGACGGCCAGCGACGCCTTCCAACCCGTGCGCGACGTCTGGCAAGAATCCCTGCGCATCATGGGCTCAAGCGCCGCGACGGCCTTAGGCCTGATCGTCGCGATCATCCCCTGGATCCCGGTGTTCTTGGGCGTTTACTTCCTGGTGCGTTGGCTCTGGCGCCGCCGCAAGAAGGCGCAGGCCTAAAGCAGGTTCGACGCCGACCGCGGGATGTCGACGCCGCGGTGGATCTGCACGCTGAGCAGAAGCCCGAAGCCCAGCAGCACGGTGATCAGCGCCGTGCCGCCATAGGAAACGAGCGGCAACGGAATCCCCACAACCGGAATCAACCCCATCGACATCGACGTGTTGATGAGGATGTAGAGCAGGAAGTTGAGACAAACCCCCATCGCGACGAGCCGTCCGAACTGACTTCGGGTATCAAGGGCGATCATCACCCCTTGCGTCAGGATCGCGAGATAAAGCCCCATCAAGATCATGAGCCCAAACAACCCGAACTCTTCGCCAAGCACGGTGAAAATAAAGTCCGTCTGCTTCTCCGGCAGGAAGTTCAGCCGGCTCTGCGTGCCCTCGCCGAACCCTTTGCCGAACACGCCGCCGGACCCCAGCGCGATCTTCGACTGCAACGTGTTGTAGCCCGAGCCCAACGGATCGGTATCCGGGTCAAGGAACGTATAGACGCGCTGCTTCTGATAGTCCTTCAGCACGAACTCCCACCCGACCGGCACCGCGGCGACCGCAAGCACGACGACGGGCACGATGATCTTCCAACTCAATCCGGAGACAAACAAAAGCCCAGCCCCGACGGCGATCAGAATGGTCGCCGTCCCGAGATTGGGCTGCATCAAAACCAGCGCCGCCGGCAGCGCTATCAACACAAGTGCGCCGAACAACCGCGTCGGCCGCGACACGTCTTCCACCAAGATGCCGTGCAAGAACCGCGCGAGCGCGAGGATGAGCGCGATCTTCATCAACTCCGACGGCTGCAACTGCAGCGGCCCGATATCGATCCAACGTTCCGCGCCCTTGCCCATGCGTCCGAAAAATTCGACCGCGACCAGGAGTAGCAGCGAAACGCCGTAAATCGGATACGCCAACTGGAACCAAATGCGGATGTCGATCAGTGCCACCGCCAACAGCAGCAGCATGCCGATGCCGAAGCGCACGATCTGCCGGTCCGCCCACGGATCGAAGCTGCCGCCGGCGACCGAATACAGCAGCACGAACCCGATGCACGACGTCACCGTGATCAGCGCGACCAGGAACCAATTCATCGCGCGCAGTTTGCCCATTACGCGCAATTCGCGCCCGGTCGGTCCGAAATGTTCGTTGAGCGGCATACGCCTCTAGACCCTCTCGTTCGCGACCGCGACGGTGCGCGACGGCGGCACGAACAGCTTTTGCCGCGCCGGATCACGCTGCGCGACGAGGGTCATGACGTCCTTGGCGATCGGCGCCGCGGTCTTCGACCCGCCGCCGCCGTGCTCGACCACCACCGAAATCGCATAGCGCGGCTTGTCCACCGGCGCGAAAGCGATGAAGAGCGCGTGATCGCGGAACTTCCACGGAATCGAATCCGCGCTGCGCCCGCGCAGCTCGGCTGTCAGGCGGCGCACCTGCGCGGTGCCGGTCTTGCCCGCCATATCGAAGCCTTCGATGTCGATGCGCGAGCGTGCGCCGGTGCCACCCTGGTTCGTCACGGCGTCCATGCCGCTGTGGACGATCGCGACATGCGCGGGATCGAGGCCCATGTCCTCCGGCGGCGGCAGCACGCGCTCCACGCCGCCGAACGAACGGATCACATGCGGCATCACCGCTTTGCCGCCGTTCGCCAACCGCGCCGTCATCACGCACAGCTGCAGCGGCGTCGTCAGCACGGCGCCCTGCCCGATGCCGACGTTGAACGTATCGCCGTCCCGCCAGCTATCCTTGCGCGCGCGAAGCTTCCATTCCGGATCGGGCATCAACCCGCTCTTCTCGCCCGGAATCTCAAGCCCATAGACTTGGCCGAGACCGAACTTGCGCGACATCGCCGCAATCGCCTCGATCCCCGTCCGCCGCGCGCATTCGTAGAAATAGCTGTCGCACGACTGCTTGATGGCAGAGTGCATATCCATCGATCCGTGCCCGCCGCGCTTCCAGCAGTGGAACACGTGGCTGCCCAGCTGCCGCGCGCCCGAACAATGCACGCGCGCTTGCGGCGTCATCGCGCCCGACGCCAAGGCGGCAAGCGCCACAATCGGCTTATACGTCGACCCCGGCGGATAGATGCCGGTGATCGCCTTGTTGAGCAGCGGTTTCAATTCGTCTTCGTTGAGCTGCTTCCAGATCGTCGGCGACACCGTCCCCGTGAAGGCGTTGGGATCGAACCCCGGCGCCGAGACGATGGAAATAATCTCGCCCGTCTCCACATCCATCACGACGACCGAACCGCTCTGCCCGGCAAGTTTCTCCTGCGCGATCTTCTGAACTTCCATGTCGAGCGACAGCACGACATCTTGCCCAGGCGTCCCTTCGCGCCGCGACAGCTCGCGGATCACACGCCCATGCGCATTGACCTCGACGTTCGAAGCGCCAGGCGTCCCGCGCAGCGCATCATCCGCGGCTTTCTCGACACCTGAGCGCCCCATGCGAAAACCGGGCAGCGACAACAGCTCAGGCTGTTTCTCGATATCCTTGTCGGTGACGCCCGCGACATAACCCAACACGTGGCTAAGCCAGGCGCCATAAGGATACGACCGCAACTCGCCGACATCCGGCACGATGCCGGTGAGATCCGGCGTGTTGATGTTGACCTTCGCGAAATCCTCCCACGAAAGCCCTTCGACCACGAGCACCGGATTGAACTTCTTGCCGCGCCCGATATCGCGCAGCACGCGCTGAATGCGTTGCGGCGACAAATTCGGCACAAGCTGCGCCAACTGTTCCAACACCGCGCGCGGATTCTTCGTCTGCTCCGGCACCAGTAGCACGCGGAAATTCTGCGCCGTGTTCGCAAGCTCGACGCCGACGCGGTCGTAAAGCCGCCCCCGCCGCGGCGCGACCAACTGCAAATTGATGCGGTTGTCCTCGGCCAGCATCGCGAACTGATCGTTCTGCAACACCGAAAGCTGAAACATCCGCCCCGTCAGCAGCGTGAACAGCCCGAGCGTCCCCGCCGACACGATCGCGGTCCGGCGCGAGAACGCGCGATAGCGAACACTTTCGCGGCCGTCCATCATGAGCGGGCGCTCCTCAAAGCGCTTCCCGCGCAGTGGTCAACGTGCGTCGCATTAGAAGGAACACCTTCGACACCGGCCAATAGGCGACGAACGTGACGATCGCCTGCATGTAAATCTGCGACGGCGGCAGCCAGCGCATATAGACGATCGACCCCAACACCCACGTCGCCACGGCGGCCAGCGCAGCAACAAGCGCAAACCCGATCCACGCACCGAGCCCCGTGCGCCCCTTGAAGAACACGCGCTGCGACAGCGTAAAGCCGTAAGCGAGAAGATAGATCAAAGCCCAAAATCCCGGCGGCGCACCGGTGGCAAGATCCTGCAACAGACCAAGCGCAAGCACCGCCCAAGGCGGCAGAAACGCCGGCCCCGATATCGCCCAGAAGAAGACGGCGATCAGCACGATGTCGGGCGTCGGTATCGGCAGCAAATCCATCGGCGCCATCAACGCAAACATGGCGACCGCGGTAACGATCACGGGCAACGCCAGCCACAGCCACCGCAACACCGTCAGAAGCGCAACCTGAACCACCTCAAGCATCGGCGCGCCTCACGTCGGCCGAACGGGCGTGGCCACGGGCGCACCCGCCTGCGGCAACGGCTTGACCGGCGTCGGCGCAGGCGAAGACGCCGCGGCAGGTTTCTTTGCAGCCGGCGCCCCCGGCGTCGTCGGAACGGCTTCGGGCGCGGGTTCATCAACGTCGACCGGCGCCGTGTACTGAAGAATGCGAACGAAATCCGCCCGCCCCTCGTTCGTGAAGAGCTCGACGCGCGGCGAACGCGACCCGGCCGCGATCACCCCGACCGGCACACCCGGCGGAAACGCACCGCCGTCCGGTGTGGTGATCACGCGCGCGCCGACGGTGATGCGCGACCCGGGCGGCAGATATTCGAGTACCGGCAGACCCGTATTGTCGCCGACCAAAATCGCTTTCAGATTCGCGCCCTCGATCATCACCGGAATACGGCTGTTGAGATCGGTCAACAGCAACACACGCGACGACCGATGACCCGTGGTGATGACGCGTCCGAGCAACCCGCGCTCGTCGACGACGGCTTGCCCCTTGACGATGCCCTGCCCGCCACCGCCGTTGATCAGCACCGTGCGCACGAACGGCCCCGACGAGTCCGCGATCACGCGCGCCGCCACCGACGTGACGGCGGCATCGGCCGGGATCTTCAGAAGCTCCTCATAGCGCTGCACCTTGCGCTGCAACGTCGCAAGATCGCGCTGCGCCGCGCGCAAGGCCTCGACCTCTTCCCGCAGCTTCTGGTTTTCCGAATAGACCGTGAAGAACGAACTGACGCCCTCGCTCCACCGGCGCACTTCCGCCGACGGGCCCGACAACATCTCCATGAACGGCGCCGTGGCGTCGTTCAGCCAACCGCGCGCCTCATCGAAGGACGAATCCTGCACGCGCGCCCAGACCAGAACGCCGAGCGCGACGACCGTGCAAAGCACAAGCGCAAGATTGTTCGCGACGAGACCCAACGGGCCCCGATCCGAACCTCTCCGGCGCCTGCGATCCCACGCCATCGCCAACGACTGTTACCTTTCGTCTGACACTTCGGGGCGCGCTCGCGAATCACGCGCCCACCCAGAATAAATCAGTAGTAAACCGACGAAAGCACCTGCTTGTGCGTGTTGATGTGCTCAAGCACTTTGCCGGTCCCCAAAGCCACACAAGACAGCGGCTCGTCCGCAATCGAGACGGGCAGACCCGTCTCCTCGCGCAACAGCTGGTCGAGATTGGTGAGCAGCGCCCCGCCGCCCGTCAGCACGATGCCCTTGTCGACGATGTCGGCCGCAAGCTCTGGCGGCGTCGCTTCGAGCGCGACTTTCACCGCCTCGATGATCTGACTGACCGGCTCCTGCAGCGCGTCGGCGATCTGCGCCTGGCTGATGGTAATTTCCTTCGGCACGCCGTTCAGAAGATCGCGCCCTTTGATCTCGATCCGGATCTCGTGACCCTTCTCCGGCGCCCGTGCACAGCCGATTTCCTTCTTGATGCGCTCGGCCGAAGCCTCGCCGACGAGAAGGTTATGGTGCCGGCGGATATAGGAGATAATCGCGTCGTCCATCTTGTCGCCGCCCACGCGCACCGACCGCGCATAGACGATGCCGCCCAAGGACAGCACGGCCACTTCCGTCGTGCCGCCGCCGATGTCGACGATCATCGAGCCCGTCGCTTCGGTAACGGGCAAGTCCGCGCCGATCGCCGCCGCCATCGGCTCTTCGATCAAGTAGACGCGCCGCGCACCGGCCGACAAGGCGGATTCCTGAATGGCCCGGCGCTCGACCGCCGTGGCGCCCGAAGGCACGCAGATGATGATCATCGGGTTGGCGAACGAACGGCGGTTGTGAACCTTGCGGATGAAGTGTTTGATCATCTCTTCCGCAACTTCGAAGTCGGCGATGACGCCGTCGCGCATCGGGCGGATCGCTTCGATGTTGCCGGGCGTACGGCCCAGCATCATCTTCGCCGCGTTGCCGACTTCCAGCACCTGCTTCTTGCCGTTCTTGTTCATGATGGCGACAACGGACGGCTCGTTCAAAACAATCCCGCGCCCCTTCACATAGACCAGGGTATTTGCCGTGCCCAGGTCGATCGCCATGTCCGACGACAGCATTCCAAGCAAACTCGAAAACATCGACTTCCTTCTCCGCCCGTTTCTATGACGGACCGCCCCTCAGCGATCCGCCAACTGGTTGTTGTTCTTCACACGCCTCGCATCGCGACCAACGCCTCAGGCGCCGTCTTTTGCCGCTTTACGAGAAGCTTGTTCAGTGCATGCACATAAGCCCGCGCCGCAGCGACCATCGTGTCCGTATCCGACCCGCGGCCCGTAACGCTCTTGCCGTCCTCCGCAAGTCGCACGGTGACACCCGCCTGCGCGTCGGTGCCTTCGGTGACAGCGTGCACTTCAAAGAGCACCAATGTCGCCTCATGCGGAAACAGCGATTTGATCGCATTGAAGATCGCATCGACCGGACCGTCGCCGCGCGCCACGCCCAACCGGGCCTCGCCGTCGACCGACAATTCAAGCTCCGCGCTTTGCGGACCGAACGTACCGGCCACGACACGCATGCTCACGAACTGGATGCGATCCTGACCGCGTGCGATCTCATCATCGACGAGCGCCGCAATATCCTCGTCGAACACGTGCTTCTTCTTGTCGGCCAAATCCTTGAAGCGCTTGAACGCATCTTCGAGCGCGTTCGAACCCAACTCATAGCCCATCGCTTCAAGCTTGTCCTTGAACGCGTGGCGGCCCGACAGCTTGCCCAGAACCAACGACGTCTTCGACACGCCGACGGATTCGGGGGTCATGATCTCGTAGGTCTGCGTGTTCTTCAGCATCCCGTCCTGGTGGATCCCGGACTCATGCGCGAACGCGTTCTTGCCCACGATGGCCTTGTTGTACTGGATCGGGAAGCCTGTAACGTTCGACACCAACTTCGAAGCACGCGCGATCGACACGCTATCGATGCCAGCCGAATACGGCAGAATGTCGGCCCGCACCTTCAACGCCATGACGACTTCTTCAAGCGCGGCATTACCCGCCCGCTCGCCGATACCGTTGACGGTGCATTCGACCTGACGCGCACCCGCCGCAACGCCCGCGAGCGAGTTGGCAACCGCCAAACCCAAATCGTTATGGCAATGCGTCGAGAAGGTCGCCCGTTCCGCGCCGGGAACCTTGTTGATCAGAGCACGGATCAAAGCGCCGTACTCCGACGGGATCGCATAACCGACGGTGTCGGGAATGTTGATCGTCGTCGCGCCGGCCTTGATCGCGGCTTCGACGCAGCGGCAGAGGAACTCGAACTCCGTCCGCGTCGCGTCTTCCGCCGACCACTCGACGTCGTCGACGTGGTTGCGCGCCCGGCTCACGCTGCCGATCACCGCTTCGAGCACTTGATGCGGCTCCATCTGAAGCTTGTGCTGCATATGGACGGGGCTCGTGGAGATGAAGGTGTGGATGCGCGCGCGTTTCGCCGGCTTCAAAGCCTCCGCCGCGCGGTCGATGTCCTTCACCCCGGCGCGCGCGAGACCGCAGATGACGGCCTTCTTCGCGCGCTTGGAAATTTCCTGCACGGCCTCAAAGTCGCCGTTCGACGAAATCGGAAAGCCTGCTTCGATGATGTCGACGCCCAATTCCTCGAGCATGTCGGCGATCTTCAGTTTTTCGTCGAGATTCATCGCCGCGCCCGGCGATTGCTCGCCGTCGCGTAAGGTTGTGTCGAAAATCAAGACGCGGTTCGAACTTGGCATTGTCTCTCTCTAAGCCCGCTGGACAGCGGTTTCGGTATCAGGCCCGGCTTCTTCTCTTCATCCCCTAAGCACCGTCCGCGTCGCCGTTGGGCGTTCGATCGCGGACGCTCACGCGCCTAGGGGCTTCTAAGAAGGAGTAGTCCGAGATCAACCCGAAGAGACAGGTGAGACAGCGTCGGCGCGCACAGACGCGACGAGGAGCGATAAGCCCCCGCGATCACGTTTTCTGTACGCACTGTACGCATTCGTTCTATGCCTCACGCGCCAGCGTGGCTTGCCAGCGTTCACCATATGGCGGCGTCGTTAAGGCCTCGTGAAACCTGGACCCTAAACCCGCGCCGTCATTGAGAATCTTTAGGGCGAATCGTCCCGCCGAGCAACGACAAACCACGCTAATTTGCTAGACTTCTGAACAATTCTTGCTCACGCCCGCAAATAGGACTCAGGTCATAACCGCGGAATTTGAAGCAAAAGACGCCGTGGAACGCGACGGCTTCGCCGTCGTGTCGAACGTGCTGACACGCTCGCAAATCGACCATCTGCAAAGCGTTTTGGAGTTCGGACCCGGCACGATCCAGACTCGCCGCGCCGGCGCCCGCAACCTCCTCGACCTCACGGAAGTGAGAAATTTGGCCGCTGATCCGGCGGTCCGCGGCCTTGTCGAACCGATCGTTGGCACAGACGCCATACCCGTGCGCGCCCTCTTCTTCGACAAGACGCCTGACGCCAATTGGCCCGTCCTCTGGCACCAAGACCTGACGATCGCGGTGGCTGAGCGCCACAATCGGGAAGGCTGGGGGCCATGGTCGACCAAGGCGGGCGTCACGCACGTCGAACCGCCCGCGACCGTTCTCGCCACAATGCTGACGATCCGCCTTCACCTTGACGACTGCCATGCCGACAACGGCCCGCTGCGCGTCATTCCCGGCAGCCACGCCCACGGTCGCCTGACCCGCGAACGCATCAAGACCCTGCGCGAGACGACGCCCGAACACGCGGTCACCGCCCCGCTGGGCTCCGCACTTCTGATGCGCCCGCTTCTCGTGCACGCTTCGTCGTCGGCGAAACGGCCGGACCGTCGCCGCGTCGTTCACGTAGAGTTCGCCCGCCAAGACCTGTTGCCGCTACCGCTCGCGTGGGCACAAGAGTGGCAACACCAATCAAAAGTTGCATAGTCAAATTCTGCCGCAACCGCTTTGGCAACGCCTGAAGGGTGCAGCGATTTCATACTTCCGAGAGGCTTCCGCGCGGCCATTTCAGCCGAATTTCGGCGTTCGCTTAACCGCATAGAGAGAGTCCCTGGGCTCTTATGCGACCTAAGAAATGATTTCCAGGGACTGAGCAAATGACGGAATTCACATCGTCCAAACCCGTCGGCGCGACGGCCTCCGCCACGATGAATTTTGCCGCTCTCGCGCTGCCGATCGTGACGGTCGCGATCTTCACGGCGGCCGCCCTGCTGTTTTGGGTCCAGCCCATGTTCGGCAAGATGGTGCTGCCCCTTCTCGGCGGATCGTCGGCGGTTTGGACGACCGCCATGCTCTTCTTCCAGACGGCGCTGCTGCTTGGATATCTCTACGCCCACGCGCTGGGCACGCTGCTGCCCCTGCGCAGTCAGATCGCCGTGCATGTCGTTGTCGTCGTCGCCGCCGCCTTCGCGCTGCCGGTCGCGATACCGGTGGACTTTGCGCCGCCGGCGGAGGGCGCGCCCGTCCTTTGGCTCGTCAGCCTATTCACCGTCGCGGTCGGCCTGCCCTACACCGTGGTCGCCGCGACCTCGCCCTTGTTGCAGCGCTGGTTCGCTTTGTCGGGACACAAAAGCGCCGCTGACCCCTACTACCTCTACGTTGCCAGCAACGCCGGCAGTCTGATCGGGTTGCTCGGCTATCCGCTTCTGGTCGAGCCGCTGGTCGGTGTTTCCGCCCAAAGCGGTTTCTGGACCGCCGGCTATCTCCTGCTGATCGCTCTGCTCGCCGCCTCGGGTTTCGCGGTCTGGCGTCTCGCACCCAGCACGGCCGGCGAAGCGCCGCGCAACCAGACCGTCGCCAAAGCGCCGGTGAGCAATTTCGATCGGCTGCGCTGGGTCGCGCTCGCCTTCGTGCCGTCGAGCCTCCTTCTGGGCGTCACGACCCACATCACGACCGACATCGCCTCGGTCCCGCTTCTTTGGGCCGCGCCGCTCGCCCTCTACTTGATCACCTTCATGATCGCCTTCGCGCAGAAGCCTTTGATCCCGCGTTCGATCGCGCTCAAGGCCGAGAGCGTCGCGTTGGTCATGCTGACGGCGTTCATGTGGTTCAGCGACTTGGGCATCATCGGCCTATTCGTGCACCTGACCACATTCTTCGTTATCGCTGTCGCCCGCCACGGCGCCCTCGCCGACATGCGCCCCGATGCCTCGCGCCTCACGGAGTTCTACCTGTGGCTATCGGTGGGCGGCGCGCTGGGCGGCGCATTCAACGCCATCATCGCCCCGATGATCTTCGCCAATGTCCTTGAATATCCCATCGCACTCGTAGCCGCGGCAGCGACGCGCGCGATGATGCCGGGTGCGCTCAACACACGCCTCACCGGGGGCGATCTCGTGCTGCCGGGAGTCGCTGCCTTCACCGCCGCGGCGCTGTGGATCGCGGGCGTGAGCGTGACGGACCTTCCGAACTACGTCATCCTGATCGCGGTCATTGCGCTCGCCATGGCCGTCTATCACGTGAACCCGCGCCCCGTGCGCTTCGCGCTCGGCGTGGCTGCGATGTTCCTGCTGCTACTGGCCGCCCGCCACGATTCGCGCGTGACGACCGAGGCGCGCAGCTTCTTCGGCACCTACCGCGTGATCAACGCGAACGAGGGCAAACTCGTACTGTTCACCCACGGCACCACGCTTCACGGCGCCCAGTCCACCGAGCCCGCGCTCCGTCACGTTCCGCTGGCCTATCACTCGCCGGAGGGACCTCTGGGACAGGCGATCAGGAGTCTGCAGGCCGCGCACCCGCGTCTTCGCTACGCTCTCGTCGGACTCGGCGCCGGCGCGTCGGCTTGCTACGCGAGACCCAGCGACACCTGGGTCTTCTACGAAATCGATCCGCTCGTCGTCAGCATCGCACGCGACTCCGGCGCGTTCAGCTTCATGAAGGACTGCGCCCCCAACGGCCGCGTCGTGACGGGTGACGGGCGTCTCGCGCTCGCCCTCGAACCGGACGGCTTCTTCGACGTCCTGATCCTCGACGCGTTCAGCTCGGACTCCGTTCCGATGCATCTAATGACGCGCGAAGCCCTGGCCCTCGCCCGCAAGAAGCTCGCACCGGGCGGCGTCATTCTCTCCAACATCTCAAATCGCTATTTGCGGCTTGAGCCCGTGATGGCGAACTCCATGAATGCCGCGGGCTTGGTCGGCATCGCCCAATTCTTCAAAGGCCAGCCCCGCACGACGCAGAAACCGGCTTCCGCCTCGCATTGGGTGGCACTTGCGGTCAATCCGGCCGACCTCACGGGCATCGCCCGCTCGGGTCGTTGGCGGCCGCTGAAGGCGGACGCAAGCGCCCCGCTTTGGACGGACGACTACTCGAACCTCGTCGGCGTCATCTCGTTCAAGCCGCGCGCGGATCTGAACTAGGCCGTTCGTGGCACGACACATGCGGCGGCCGCTTTGGCCCGCTCGCGTGCCGTCGCAACATCGCCCGCACGCGCCAGGGCCACACCCATGCGGCGCTTCTTGAACGACTCCGGCTTGCCGAAGAGACGCAGATCGCTCTCCGGCACCGCGAGCGCTTCGGCCACGCCGTCGAACACCACACCCTTCGCGTCTAAGCCGCCATAAATCACCGCGCTCGCCCCCGGCGACCGCAGACTCGTGTCAACCGGCAGCCCCAAGATCGCCCGCGCATGCAGCGCAAACTCGCTCTGATGTTGGGTGGTCAGCGTCACCAGCCCCGTATCATGCGGCCGCGGGCTGACCTCAGAGAACCAGACCTCATCGCCCTTGATGAACAACTCCACGCCGAAAATGCCGGCCCCGCCCAGCTTGTCGGTGATCGCCTTGGCGATATGACGCGAACGCTCCAGCGCCGCCTTCGACATCGGCTGCGGCTGCCACGACTCGACGTAGTCGCCATCGACCTGCACATGCCCGATCGCATCGCAGAACGCCGTGCCACCCGCATGCCGCACGGTCAGCAGCGTGATCTCGAAATCGAACTTGACCTCCGACTCGACAATCACGCGCGCTTGGCGGACGCGCCCCGCCGCCATCGCGTAATCCCAAGCCTTAGCGACCTGATCGCGATCCTTGATCTTCGACTGACCTTTGCCCGACGACGACATCACAGGCTTCACAAAACACGGATACCCGACCCCGCCGTCGATGGCCGCCTGCAACTCCCCCAGCGACGAACAGAACGCATACCGCGACGTCGGCAACCCGCACTCTTCGGCGGCCAAGCGGCGAATCCGCTCACGGTTCATCGTGATATGCGCCGCGTTAGCCGTCGGAATCACACGCGCCAGCCCATCGGCCTCGATGCGCACCAGCTCGTCGGTCGCAATCGCCTCGATCTCAGGCACCACAAGATGCGGCCGCTCTTTCAGAACAAGATCCCGCACCGCCTTCGCGTCCGTCAGTCGATGACATACGAGCGATGAGCGACCTGCTGCCCCGGCGCGTCGGCATAGCGATCGACGGCAATGACCTCGACGCCCAACCGCTGCAATTCAATGACGACCTCTTTGCCAAGCTCGCCCGAGCCCAACAGCATGACCTTGGTCGCCGACGGCGAAAGCGGTGTCCCGATGCGCATGATCTATTCCCAGTGGTCGTCGTCGCGAAGAGCACGGTAATAGTCCCACGCGGCCCACACGGCAAAGCCCAGCGCAACAAAAAGCGACCCGAGCCAAATCATCTGCACGATATGCTTGGGGATACCGAACACGTCCTGTGCCCACGCAACGCCAAGCCCCAGCGCAACCGCCAAAGCCCCCAACACGGCGCCGCGAATGACGCGCATCGCCTACGCCGTCGGATAGATCTTGGTGAAAGCGTCGAACACCGCCTTCCGGTCGCTCGGCCCGTCCTGCAGCACCAGCGCATCGTCGTGCAACACGACGCCTGGCGAAACGCTCCGCACAAAGATGTGCGACGTCGGCACCGCCCAGCTCGGATCGTCCAGGGTCCCGACCGCGATGATGACAATCTGCGGCGCGCTCAACGGCTCATGCCACATGCGAACCCCGCACACGGCACAGCGCACGACGTCGATCTCGTTCCCCGAATCCGCACGCTTGCGATAGCGGTCCAGCGCACCCTTCTCGTGCACGAACCCATCTCGCGGCGCCAAGACCATGAGCAGGTTCGTCGCGCCAGTCAGCTTCTTGCAGTCGACGCAATGGCACGCATTCACGGCCATCGGCCGCGCGTTCAACGTGTAACGCGCGGCGCCGCACAAACAGCCGCCGTGATAAGGCGGCGCCGGAATAGGCGGCCGCTTCATCAGTTCTTCGCCTGATCGACCAGCTTGTTCTTCCCGATCCACGGCATCATCGCGCGCAGCTTCGTGCCGACCTCTTCGATCTGATGCGCGGATAGATTGGCGCGCGTGGCCTTGAAGCTTGCCTGCCCCGCCTTGTTCTCCAGCACCCAGTCGCGCGCGAATTTGCCCGACTGAATATCGCTGAGTACGCGCTTCATCTCCGCCTTCGTCGTCTCGGTGATGATGCGTGGTCCCGTCACGTACTCGCCGTACTCGGCCGTGTTCGAGATCGAGTAGTTCATGTTCGCGATCCCGCCCTCATAGATAAGGTCGACGATCAGCTTCACCTCGTGCAGGCATTCGAAATACGCCATCTCCGGCGCATAACCAGCCTCGACCAGCGTCTCGAACCCGCCGCGGATCAACTCGACCAAGCCGCCGCACAGGACGACCTGTTCTCCGAAGAGATCCGTCTCGCACTCTTCGCGGAACGTCGTCTCGATGATCCCCGCACGCCCGCCGCCGATGGCGCTAGCATACGAAAGCCCGATCTCCTTCGCGTTGCCCGAAGCATTCTGATGCACGGCGATCAGACACGGCACGCCGCCGCCCTTCTGATACTCCGACCGCACCGTGTGACCGGGCCCCTTCGGCGCGACCATAAAGATGTCGAGATCGGGCCGAGGCTCGATCAATCGGAAATGCACATTGAAGCCGTGCGCAAACATCAACGCCGCACCCTGCTTCATGTTCCCATGCAGCGATTGCTTGTAGATGTCGGCCTGCAACTCGTCGGGCGTCACCATCATCATGACGTCCGCCCACTTCGCAGCGTCCGGCACATCCATGACTTTGAAGCCCATCGCCTCGGCCTTCTTCGCCGACGCACCGGGCCGCAACGCCGCCACAACTTCCTTCGCGCCCGAATCGCGCAGGTTCAACGCATGCGCGTGCCCCTGACTACCGAAGCCGATAATCGCAATCTTCTTGCCCTTGATCAGGCTGACATCCGCATCGCGGTCGTAATAGACGCGCATCACCGTCTCCGTGTTGGAAGGATAGAGTTCAACTGACAATTGGCGGGCGCAGCGTGACGAGCCTCACTTGCGGACTCCCCCCACGCACCCGATTTGACGAAGCAGGCCGGCCAGTGGCCAACGGCCGACAGGGCAGCAATGGTCGCTTTCGCGTTCCGCCAGCCGGAGGCGACCTTGAGGCGGGGACCAGCGGCGCGGAGGCTCACATCGCCTCCGCGCCGCGGCTAATCGCGACCACGCCGGTCCGTGAAACTTCGACGAGACCCAGCGGCTTCATCAAATCGACGAACGCGTCGATCTTCTGCTGCGCGCCGGTCAGCTCGAACACGAAACTCGAATGCGTGGTGTCGATCACCCGCGCGCGAAACACTTCGGAAACGCGCATCGCCTCGACGCGCTTCTCGCCCGTCCCCGCAACCTTGACCAGCGCCATCTCGCGCTCGATCCCCGGCCGCTCGGTCGATAGGTCGACGACCTTATGCACCGGCACGAGCCGCTCAAGCTGATGGCGAATTTGCTCGAGCACCTCCGGCGTGCCCGACGTGACGACGGTGATGCGCGACGTGTGATCGAGGTGATCGACCTCGGCCACCGTCAAACTCTCGATATTGTAACCGCGCCCGGAGAACAGCCCGATGACGCGCGCAAGAACGCCGGCCTCGTTGTCGACGAGCACCGCCAGCGTCGTGCGGATTTCTGCGTCCTTCTTGTCGACCAGGAAGTACGCGGACCCGGGTTGCTTCGTCATCAGACCAACACCTTTCCGGCTTCGCTGACCGTGGGCTCATCGACACCGTCGCCCAAGATCATCTCGTTGTGCGCGGCCCCCGACGGGATCATCGGGAAGCAGTTTTCGTGCTGATCGACGACGCAGTCGAACAGCACCGGCCGCTTCACGTCGATCATCTCTTTGATCTTGTCGTCAAGCTCATCCGGCCGCGTGGCGCGAATGCCCACAGCGCCGTAAGCCTCCGCCAGCTTCACGAAGTCCGGCAACGCCTCCGAGTACGAATGCGAATACCGCCCGCCGTGCAGCAACTGCTGCCACTGCCGCACCATGCCCATGTAGCGGTTGTTCAAGATGAAGATCTTGATCGGCAACTCATACTGAACCGCCGTCGAAATCTCCTGCATCGTCATCTGCACGGACGCTTCGCCGGCAATGTCCACGACCAACGCGTCCGGATGCGCAATCTGAATGCCGACGGCCGCCGGCAAACCATAGCCCATCGTGCCGAGCCCGCCCGACGTCATCCACCGGTTCGGCTGCTCGAATTTGTAGAACTGCGCCGCCCACATCTGATGCTGCCCGACCTCGGTCGAAATGTAGGTGTTACGTCCCTTGGTCAGCTCATAGAGCCGCTCAACCGCATACTGCGGTTTGATCACCTCTTTCGACGCCTTGTAGGCCAAGCAATTGCGCGCCCGCCACCCGTCGATCTGCATGTTCCAGGCCGACAGTGCCGCACGGTCCGCCTTCAACTGCTTGGCCTTCCAAAGCCGGATCATGTCTTCGAGTACAAACGCAGCATCGCCGACGATGCCGAGGTCCACGCGCACGGTCTTGTTGATCGACGACGGATCGATGTCGACATGGATCTTCTTCGAGTTCGGCGAAAACTGATCGAGCCGCCCAGTCACGCGATCGTCGAACCGCGACCCGATCGCGATCATCAGATCGCAGCCATGCATGGCGAGGTTCGCCTCATACGTCCCATGCATGCCCAGCATGCCAAGCCACTGCTTGTCCGACGCCGGATAGGCGCCAAGCCCCATCAACGTCGATGTGATCGGAAACCCCGTCATGCGCACGAACTCGCGCAACAGCTGCGAGGCCAGCGGACCCGCATTGATGATCCCGCCGCCGGTGTAGAACACCGGCCGCTTTGCCGCCGCGATCATCTCGACCGCCTGCTCGATCTTCCTCAGATCGCCTTTGACGCGCGGCTGATATGTCTTGTGCTTGATATTCGACGGCCCGACATAAGGCCCGCGCTTGAACTGCACGTCCTTGGGAATATCGATGACAACAGGCCCCGGCCGCCCCGTCGTCGCGATGTAAAACGCCTCATGCATGATGCGCGGTAAATCGTTCACGTCCCGCACCAGCCAATTGTGCTTCGTGCAAGGCCGCGTGATGCCGACCGTATCGGCCTCCTGAAACGCATCCATGCCGATCAGATGCGTCGGCACCTGCCCCGTGATGCACACCAACGGAATCGAATCCATCAGCGCGTCGGTCAACCCGGTGACGGCATTCGTCGCCCCTGGCCCCGACGTGACGAGCACGACGCCGGGCTTCCCCGTCGACCGGGCGTAGCCTTCCGCCGCATGCGTCGCGCCTTGCTCATGGCGCACAAGAACGTGCTCGATCCCGGAGTCCTGAAACAGCGCGTCGTAAATCGGAAGCACCGCCCCGCCCGGATAGCCGAAAATATGCTTCACGCCGTGATCCTTCAGCGCACGGATCACCATCTCCGCGCCGGTCGGCTCTTGGGGCATCGCTTCGCTCTTCATCGTCGAACTCACAGCGTTTCGGGCAAAAGAAAAGGCCCCGTCAGGGCCCTCGGAACACACCGCCTTGCCACGACCTTTTTCAGGTCACGGGGCCAGCGGCGCAACGAATTACAAGCACAAAATTCCGCATAACGGCAGTTTCCAGCAATTTTATTACCAACAGCCTAACTTCAGTGCTGCAGCGCGTCAAGAGGCCCGTCACTCCAACTCCCGCTCGATGACCGCGGCCATTTCGCCCACGTCGCTGCGCTCGATCACGGACCAGTCGGGCATCTGGTGCCGGAACCACGTCATCTGCCGCTTCGCATAGCGCCGCGTTTCGACGATCGCCTGCTCCACCGCTTGCTCGAGCGAAACGCGCCCGTCGAGATGCGCCATCAACTGGGGCACGCCGAGCGCCCTCGCAGCAGGCGCGTCGCTCGCAATGCCGCCGTCGCGCAGCGCCCGTACTTCATCAAGCCCGCCCTGCTCCACCATCGACCGAAAGCGTCGCGCGATGCGTTCGATCAGCCAATCGCGATTGGGCTTCAGCACGAACCGCGCAAGATCGCCCGTCAGCGCCGGCACGCCCTTCAGCGCCTGCCATTCGGCGAGCGATTGCCCCGTCGCCTCGATCACCTCCCACGCGCGCACGATGCGCTGACTGTCCCCGGGATTGAGCCGCGCCCCCATCACCGGATCGCGCGCCGTCAACTCGATATGGAAACGCTCATTGCCGAGTTCACTGAGTTTCTGGCGCGCCTCGACGCGAATGGACGCGTGAATTTCCGGCACAGGCGACAGCCCCTGCAACAGCGCCGCAAAATAAAGCCCCGTCCCGCCGGCGAAGATGGGCATCAACCCCTTCGCCCGCGCATCCGCCAACGCCGTCTTCGCCGCCTCAAGCCAATGCCCGACCGAAAACGGCTCGAACGCACTGACGAAACCGTAGAGATAATGCGGCGCCAGCTTCTCCTCGTCCGCGTCCGGCCGCGCCGATAACACACGTAGCTCGCGATAGACCTGCAGCGCGTCCGTGTTGATCACCGCCCCGCCGTAATCGCGCGCGAGTTTCGTCGCCAACGCGGACTTGCCGCTGGCGGTAGGCCCTGCAATAAGGACGGCATCAGGCGCGCCCATCGTCGCTCCACATCAGCAAACGCAAATCGCCCATGGACTATACGCTGGTTCTGACTGCAGCGCTCGGCGCGCTCGATGACGCCTGTGTGAAGACAGTCGCCGACGTCGCGCGCATAACGCCGCATTGGTTGTCGCCCGGTACCGCCTGCGAGTTCCGCGTGGCCGACCCGAAGATCGTCGACACCGCACGTGCAGCAATCGGCGCAACGCGCGCCGACATCAACGTCGTCGCCAACGAACGCCGCAAGAAACGCCTCCTCATCGCCGACATGGACTCCACCATCATCGGCTGCGAATGCATCGACGAGATCGCCGACTTCGCCGGCATCAAACCGCAAATCGCGGCGATCACCGAACGCTCCATGCGCGGCGAGATCCCGTTCGAAAGCGCACTGCGCGAACGCGTCGCGCTGCTCAAAGGCCTGCCCGAGTCCACACTCGCGCGCGTCTTCAAAGAACGCGTCCACCTCAACGACGGCGCACGCATCCTCGTGCGCACGATGACCGAACACGGCGCGACGACCGCCCTCATCTCCGGCGGCTTCACGTTCTTCACCAGTCGCGTCGCCGAAGCCGCCGGCTTCGCCACGCATCAAGCGAACGAACTCATCATCGAGAACGGTGCACTCGCCGGCACAGTGCGCGAACCCATCCTAGGCCGCGAAGCCAAACGCGAGGCGCTGCTGCGCCTCTCGCACGAACACAACATCAACCCGCTCGACACGATCGCCATCGGCGACGGCGCCAACGACCTCGACATGATCAAAGAAGCAGGCCTCGGCGTCGCCTACCGCGCCAAACCCGTGGTGGCCGCCGCCGCACAAGCGCGCCTCGACCACAGCGATTTGAGCGCCGCGCTGTATCTGCAGGGATATCGGGACACCGATTTGGTGATGAGCTAGCGCCCTTCATCCGTATCGGCTCCTCCAGAATACGCAAAAGAAACAGTCTGGCAAGCCACGAAATCACGTACTAAGTGGAAGCCCCTCATCGCCAAGCAAACGGGGCACACGGACATGCGCGCGGCAGGCTTCGACTTCGGAACATCAAACTCGGCCATCGGAATCGTCAAAGGCAACAGCGCCGCGTTGGCGCCGATCGAAGGCTCGGCGACGATGATCCCGACGGCGGTGTTCTTCGACTTCACCGATCACGACAAGCCGCACTACGGCCGCGACGCCGTCGATGCCTATGTGAACGGCAACGACGGCCGCCTGATGCGCGGCCTGAAAACAATCCTCTCGACCTCGCTGATCAATGAACGCACCGCGCTGTCGAAACGCTCGATCCTGCTCACCGACGTCATCGCGATGTTCTCCCGCCACCTGCGCCTCAAAGCCGAAGAGGCGCTGGGCCACTCGATCGAAGCCGTCGTCCACGGCCGTCCCGTGCGCTTCGTCGAAGGCGATGACGCTGCCGACGCGCGCGCCGAGACCACACTCACGGGTCTCGCCAAACAAGCCGGCTACAGCGACGTCTCGTTCGTCTACGAACCCGTCGCCGCCGCCGCACAATACGAGCAGAGCGTAACGAAAGAAGAAGTCGTCCTCGTCGCCGACATCGGCGGCGGCACGTCCGACTTCTCGATCGTCCGCATCGGCCCAGACCGCCGCGCGAAGAGCGATCGCCGCGACGACATCCTAGCCAACACCGGCGTGCGCGTCGGCGGTACCGACTTCGACCGCAACTTGAGCATGGAAGCGGTGATGCCCGCGCTCGGCCTCGGCACGGAGTTGATCAACAAGAACCTGCCGATGCCGCGCTCGATCTTCGCCGACCTCGCTTGGTGGCCGACGATCAACCTTTGCTACACGCCGAAGATCGTGCGCGAAGCGCAAGAACTGCACCGCCTCGCCGTCGAACCGCAACGCACGGCGCGCCTTCTCACGGTGCTGACCAAGCATCTCGGCCACCACATCGCCTTCGCGGTCGAACGCGCCAAGATTGAACTCACCGCCGCGCAGAAGGCTGACATCTCGCTCGCTCTCGTCGAAGCCGGGCTCAAAGCGCCGGCCACGCGCGAGACCTTCGACGAAGCAATCGACGCCGAGCTGATGCGTCTGCGTCTATCCGTTTGGAATTGTCTGGCACTCGCCGGCGTCGACGCCGACGGCATCGACACCGTCTTCATGACCGGCGGTTCAAGCCTTGTGCCCGCGGTCGAAGCCGTGCTGCGTGATGAAATCCCGAACGCCGCCGTCAAGCGCGGCGACGACTTCCTCTCGGTCGCGCTGGGCCTGACGCTTGCGGCCCAGTCGCGTTACGCGTGAGAAAACGTCAGTCGCAAATCAACTCGCCCCACTGCGTGCGCTTGTCGCGCTTCTTGCATTCTTCCGAGGGTCCGACCCACTGGCCGTCCGCAGACCAGGAGCTACGTCCGCGCTGCGTCGCCTGATACTGATCTTTCTCGCATTTGTCGGCGCCGCCGGGCGCCATGCCCTCAGGCCTAAAGCCCATGAAATTGCACTGAATGATCGGCCACCACATATCGCTGCGCGCGCTCAGCACGCGCTTGCGCAGATACTCGGGCGCACGCGGCCACCAACCCGGCAGGATGCGCGCAAAGCCGTTTGGAAGGATCTCCGGCGCCAACGAGAGGAACTGCGCGTCCGTATACGGCGGCCCATTGTCAGAAGCCGCAGCGGAAACATCCTTAACGGCTGCCACACCCACCACGAGGGCAACGCAAAGCACCGACAAAAGCCGCAACATCAAAGCCTCCGAATAACGATAAGCACAAACTATCGCAAAGGTTGCGCGATGCCAACTTGAGCACGGAGGCCCGCACGGTCATCATGGCCCCATGTCAGCGTATGATTATGTAATGACCGAGATCGACACGATCGCCATCGCCGCGGTCGTTGTCGCCGTACTACTCGTTCTGTGGCTGCTCGCCACGCGCGCGAGGCTCATCGTCTTCGACTGGCAGACCGCCCTGCTCTATCACGACGGCGTCTTCAAGCGCACGCTCGGCCCCGGCAAGTACCGCTTCTTCGCGCCGCCGCACAGCTGGCTGATCTTCGACCGCCGCCCGCAATTCCTGACGGTGCCAGGTCAGGAGGTACTGAGCCGCGACGCGCTCGGCCTCAAGATCACGCTCGTCGCCGAATACCGGATCGAAGACCCGGCAAGCCTGATGCGTTCGTTCGCGCTGTCGTCGCCGATGGACGTCACCAACGCGATCTACCCGCTGATCCAAATTCCGATCCGCGAGGCCGCGGCGACCTACACGCTCGACGAAATCATCCAGAACCGGGACGCGCTGCCCGAGATGGTGCGCGCCGCCAGCGTCGAGCGTCTGTCGAACGCCGGCATCAAACTGCTCAAGGTCGCTGTGCGCGACATCATGATCGCCAAGGAACTGCGCGACGCCTACGCCGCCAACGCCATCGCGCAAAAGACAGCGGCGGCAACGCTCGAACGCGCGCGCGGCGAAGTCGCCTCGATGCGCGCGCTCGCCAACGCCGCGCGCATGGCGCAAGGCAACCCGGAACTGATGCAGCTGCGCGCCCTTCAGGCGATGCAGTCTTCTGACGGCCGTCACACGGTCATCTTCGATTTCTCGGGCAAAGGAAAACCACCGGCGGCGGCAACGACCGACGCCGACCACCCCTTCGGCCCGGACGACGACGTGCTTTAGTTTGAAGAGGTTCGCCTAGGGCTTCGGGGAAGCATCGCTTACTCGAATCGCCGTCGGGCAACTCGCAGGCCACTGGCCTGCTCCATAGGGAGAACGGGGCCGCCGCGGTCCCACGCGCGAGAGCGCAACGACGGTCGTGCTATGCGGGCGCAAAGCCCCCGCACGCCCGACGTAGGGTCAGCGGCGGCCTCATCCTCCGAAAGCGCTTGAGCGGGGCGGCTCGCGCTGCAAAGAATGCGCGAACCACACAAAACGAAAGCCCAGGACCCATGACCATCCGCACATCGCTCTGCGATCTTCTAGGCATCCAGCATCCGATCATGCTCGCCGGCATGGGCGGCGTCTCCTACGCGGAGGTTTGCGCGGCGGTCTCGGAAGCCGGCGGCTTCGGCACACTCGGGATGGCCGGCCGCTCGACGGAAGAAATCCGCACGCAGATGCGCAAGGTGCGTCAACTGACGAAGAAGCCGTTCGGCGTCGACCTCCTCGCGGCCGTGCCGGAGTCGTTGGAAAAGACCGCCGACATCATCATCGAAGAAGGCGCATCGGCGTTTATCTCGGGCCTCGGCGTCCCGCCGCGCCATCTCGTCGATCGCTTCCACGCCGCGGGCCTGAAGGTGATGAACGTCTGCGGCACCGTCCGCCACGCGAAGGCCGGCGAAGACGGCGGCCTCGACGCGGTTGTCGCCCAAGGCACGGAAGCCGGCGGCCACACCGGCAAGATCGCGGGCCTCGCCCTCATCCCGCAAATCGTCGACGCCGTGAACGTGCCGGTGGTCGCAGCGGGCTCCATCGTCGACGGCCGAGGACTCGCCGCAGCGCTCGCGCTCGGCGCACAAGGTGTCTGGGTTGGAACCCGCTTCATCGCCTCGACCGAAGCCCACGCCGGCGACATGTACAAACAAGTCGTCGTCGACGCGACGGATGAGGACACGATCATCACCCGCGCCTACTCCGGCAAACCGATGCGCGTCTTCAAGAACGACTACGTCGCCGACTGGGAACGCCGCCCCGGCGACATCAAGCCGTTCCCGATGCAGGCAATGATCTCGGTCCAAAACAACGCCATGGGCGGCATCGGCGGCCAGACCGAAGGCCTAGTGCGCGAAAAGTCGGCGTTCGCGATGGGCCAAGGCGCAGGCGCGATCCACGAAATCCTGCCCTGCGCCGAAATCATCAAGCGCATGACGGCGGACGCGGAAAAAATCATCGACCGGATGGGACGCCTACGTCAGCACGCGTGATCCAATCCTCGTACAGCATCGCGTAGAAGACGCTGTCCTGGTACTCGCCGTTCAGGAAGAACGACTTGCGCGCAAAGCCCTCACGCACGAACCCGCATTTCTCGGCGATGCGGATCGACGCCGCATTGCGCGGATCGATCTCGAGCCAAATGCGGTGCAACTTCAGCCGCGTAAACCCGTGGATAAGCGCCCCACCCACGGCCTCCGCAACAAACCCCTTCCCCCACGCCGCCCGCTCAAGAATGTAACCCATCCCCGACATCGCATCGCGCTCGTTGTAGAAGTTCACGCAGCCGATGGCGCGATCGTCCCCCGCCGTAATCGCAAACGATCCTTCGACGCGGTTCTGCGGCGGCATGTTGCGCGCGATGATGCCCTCCATGTCGCGCAGCGAACTGATCGGTGCATGCGACCAATATCGCATCGCCTCGCCGTCCATGAACGTCGGCAGCAACGACGCCGCATCGCTCACGCGCACCGGCCGCAGCGTTAGACGTTCGGTCTTGATGACCGGCTCGTCCGACTCGATCGGCGTCGCCGGCCCTTTGAGTTCGACGACGGTGCCGAACGGATCACGGACATAGATGGAAGGCCCATTCCCCTGCGCGCCGTACCGCTGCCCGCGCTCGATGATCTCAAGACGGTTCATCACGAGATGCCGCTCGATCGCCGCCTCATCAAACGGATCGACGCGGATACAAATGTGATCGACGTTGCGCACCTCCGGCGTGAAAGGCCGCGCGCCTTCCGCCTTCAGCCACGCCGCGCCCACGTCCACCAAGTCGATGATGCTGTCGCCGGCACGCAGCTGGACGAGCCCGAAATTCTCGACCCGCCGCTCGACCTCGGCGCCCAGAATGTCCGAATAAAATGCCAGCGCCTTCTTCATATCGGGCACGCGCAAGACCACATGGTCGAGCGCCGCCAGCGAAAACGGAACCCGGCTCACGGAAGTACGCGCTGCCAAACCGCGTAGCCCAAGAACACGAGCCCGGTGGCAAAAATCAAAAGGCCCGACGCTTGGTTCATGATCTTCAGCGTCTTATGGCCGATCGTCTTATGGAAGATGCCGGTGACGGCGGTGACGACAAACCACCACAAGGCCGACCCGCCCAGGACGGATAGGATCAGCACCCATGTCGCGATGGCGCTCGACTGGAAATCGACGATCGCGCGCAAACCCGCGAACGACGCGGCAAAGCCCAGCATCGTCGCCGGATTCGTGATGGTCAGCGCAAACGTACTGGCGAAGGCCGCGGCTAGGTCACCGACTGAGCCGCTTTGGATGCTGCCGTCGGGGTTGCGCATGATCTCAGGCGGCGTCGCATAGATGAACACGCGAAGGCCATAGAAGATGAGCAAGCCCGCGCCGGCAAGCTGCAGCACCACGCCCATGTCTTCGATCAATTCGAACACGGCCCGTACGCCAAATCCGGCCGCAATAGCAAAAATTCCATCGCCGAGCGCGGCGCCCAGCCCCGCCAAGAACCCGTTCAACTGCCCGTAAGACAAGGTGCGTCGGATACAGATGAGGTTGACCGGCCCGATCGGCGCGGCCACCAGGAGGCCGATAACCAGGCCGCCGCCGATGAGAGTGAGCCAGTCCAAACCTGCAGTCACTGGCGTCCGCCCCCGGATCTCTGGTCGTATTTATGCGCGCGACAATACAGACTCCGGTCCGCAACAGGAATCAGCACGGTCACCGGAGGCTGGCCGATCCTGGTTAACACTTCCTTCGTGTGGCCGCCCAAGGCCTTAGGCCAGCACGTCGACGACGACGCGCCCGCGCACCTGGCCCTTCAAAATCTGCGGCGCCAAGGTCAGAACGTCGGCAAGCTTGGCCTTTGTGATCGTGGCGCGAAGTTTCGTCAGGTCCAAATCCTTCGCCAACCGCTCCCACGCCTTGAGCCGGCGCGGCCGCGGACAATGCACGGATTCGACCCCCGCCAACGTCACGCCGCGCAGAATAAACGGCGCGACCGACGACGGCAGATCCATGCCCTGCGCCAAGCCACACGCCGCGACCACACCGCCATATTGCGTCGCCGACAGCACATTCGCGAGCGTCTTCGACCCGACGGAATCGACAGCCCCCGCCCAGCGCTCCTTCGCGAGCGGCCGCACATCGGTGTTGAGTTCCGCCCGGTCGATAACCTCCGACGCGCCCAGCTCCTTTAGATAGGCCTCTTCACTGACGCGTCCGGTCGAGGCGATGACGCGATAGCCCAGCTTCGACAGCAGCGCGATCGCGATGCTGCCGACACCGCCAGCTGCACCCGTCACCAACACCGGCCCCTTCGCCGGCGTCAGCCCCGCATCCTCAAGCGCCATCACCGACAGCATCGACGTGTAACCGGCCGTGCCTATTGCCATGGCATCGGCCGCCGCGAATGCCGAAGGAAGCGGCACCAGCCATTCGCCCTTGACCCGCGCGCGCGTCGCATACCCGCCGTGATGCGTCTCGCCCATGCCCCAACCGTTGCACACGACGGCGTCGCCGACCTTGAACCGCGCATCGCCGGACGAAAGCACCTTGCCCGCGAAATCGATCCCGGCGATCAGCGGAAATTTCCGCACGACAGGCGCAGCGCCCGTAATCGCAAGCCCGTCCTTATAATTCAATGTCGAGTGCGAGACGGCGACGGTCACGTCGCCGTCCATCAACTCCGCCTCGCTGAACTCGGAGAGCGCGGCCGTCGGACCGGCATCCCCTTTGGTTACCAAGATGCAGCGGAATTTTTCAGACATCGATCATCCTCGGTTGGCACTCGCGATTGGTAAGCGCTAACAGCAAAAGTGTTGCGACGGCACAGCAATTCGACACGAACGTCAAGCGTTACCATTCAGGAACCACGTCCCGTCTCGACAGTTCTCAAACGTCGTGCCTACGATTGTTTTACGGAATGCGCCGCACACTGACGATTGTGGGGCAGTCCGTGGAGCGTAGCCTTGAGTGGGATGCGCGACGCGTTTGGCGTAATCAACCGCGGGGAGTGTGCGTTGGGCCAGTTGAACTTGATGTTGAAGGGGTACCGCCTCACGACGGCGGAGATCCTGTACCGCATGCCCGATCATCCGGATCTTCTCCAAACTTTCCTTTGGCAAGAACTCGACTTGGCGCCGAAATACCCGGTGCTGAACAAGTTCTTGAAGTTCTGGGAGACGAGCATCGAAGGACGTTTGCATTCCGTACGCGTCGCCTCTTGCGGCATCCTTTCGCCGCTGGACATGCGCTACGTCGGAACGGAAATCAGCCTGCACTGAGCTCACCTCAGACAGGTTGAAGCGTCTCAAGAAACGTAAGCGGCGCGCCCCGCGCGACGCCCTGCAACGCGCCGTCCCACATGACGACCTCGCCGCGCAGGATCGTGCCGACAGGAAAGCCCGTCACGGTCACGCCGTCGAACGGCGTCCAGCCACAGCGGCTTGCGATCCACTTGTTCTCGATCGTGCGCTTGGCTTTCAGATCGACGATCGTAAAGTCCGCATCGAACCCAACCGCAATCCGCCCCTTGGTCGAAAGCCCAAAGACACGCTGCGGACCGTGCGCGACGAGATCGACGAACCGCTCCAACGTCAGCCGTCCCGCATTCACGTGGTCGAGTAGGATCGGCACCAACGTCTGCACGCCGGTCATCCCCGAAGGCGTATCCGGATACCCCTTGTCCTTCTCCTCACGCGTATGCGGCGCGTGATCCGAACCCAGCACATCGACGATGCCGGCCCGCACCGCAGCCCAAATCGCTTCGCGATGCGACGCATCGCGCACGGGAGGGTTCATCTGCGCGTATGTCCCAAGCCGCTCGTAACACTCCGGCGCCACAAGGGTCAGATGGTTCGGCGTCGTCTCGACGGTGGCGATGTCCTTGTGATCGCGCAGATACGCCATCTCATCGCCCGTCGACACGTGCAGGATATGAACCCGCCGCGCAGCCTTCCGCGCCAACGACACGACCCGCTGCGTGGCGAGCAGCGCCGCTTGCGCGTCGCGCCAAACCGGATGCGACCTGGGATCACCCGCCACGCGCAGATTCTTACGCGCGTTCAGACGATCCTCGTCCTCCGCATGTACCGCAACGCGCCGCCGACCATGCTGCAACACGCGCCCCACATGATCGTCGTCAGCGACCAGCAGCGTGCCCGTCGACGACCCCATAAACATCTTCACACCGACAGCACCCGGCATCTTCTCGAGATCGGCCAGCGCCTCGGCATTGTCCGGCGTCGCGCCGACGTAGAACGCGTGATCGCACCACATCCGCCCGCGCGCCCGCGTCAGCTTCTCGTTCAGCGCGTCCGCGCTCGTCGTCGGCGGCGCGGTGTTCGGCATCTCGAATACGGAGGTCACGCCGCCCAAGACGGCCGCCCGCGATCCCGTCTCTAAATCTTCCTTATGCGTCGGCCCCGGCTCGCGGAAATGCACCTGGCTGTCGATCGCTCCCGGCAGCACATGCAGCCCGCGCACATCGCGCACCGCCTTTGCCTTCATCGAGCCCAGCGCCCCGACCGCCGCAATGCGCCCGCTCCTCACCCCGACGTCCGCGGCAAACGTCCCCCACGGCGTCACCACGGTCCCGTTCGCCAAAAGCAGGTCGAAACTCTCGCTCATTCCCGTCCGCCCAGTGAGGTCATCGTCGCGGGCCATGCGATAGCAGAGTGCGCGGGCCAACAACACCCAATGTTGCCACCTTCCGCCCTTGCCAACGCAAAGCCCCACACCCTACTTCTCATTCGATGACGTCCCGCCCAGCCATCCTGTTGAAAGACCGCGCCGTCGTTGAGGTTTCAGGACCCGACGCGTCGTCGTTCCTGCAGGGCCTCATCACCAACGACATGGCGGTGGTCGACAGCAACCGCGCCATCTACGCCGCCCTGCTCACCCCGCAGGGCAAGATCATCCACGACTTCCTGATCGTGAAGGCAACCGGCGACACGTTCTGGCTCGACTGCGTCAGAGCCAACGCCGCCGACCTCGCCGCCCGCCTAAAGAAGTACAAGCTCCGCGCCAAGGTAACGATCACCGACCGCTCTGCCGACCTTTACGTCCTAGCGGACGCGACACCCGCAGGCGGCGACGTCACCTTCGAAGACCCGCGCCTCGCGGCCTTAGGCCATCGCGTGATCACCGGCTCGGCCGACAATGCACAGACGGACGATGACGCTTATCAAGATCGCCGCCTGTCGCTCGGCGTCCCTGATGCAGCAACCGACATCCCGCCCGAAACACTCTTCCCGCTCGACTGCAATTTCGAAGAACTCCACGGCGTTTCTTTCGACAAAGGCTGCTACGTCGGCCAAGAACTCACCGCCCGCATGAAGCACCGCGCAACAGCCCGCCGCCGCATGCTGCCCGTCACCGCCGACGCGCCGCTGCCGCCGCCCGGCACGCCGATCAAACTCGGCGCGACCGACATCGGCGAACTGCGCGGCGCGATCGGCGCACGCGGCTTGGCTCTTGTGCGTCTCGACCGCTTGGGCAACGCTGAAGAAGCCGACGCTAGCGGCGTCACCGTCCGCATCGGCCGCCCCGCCTATCCGTTGATCCTGCCCACCGGAGAATAAGCCATGATGCTGCACCACGTTTCCGTCGGCGTGCGCGACGTCGCAAAATCCGCCGCCTTCTACGACAAGGTCCTGAAGGCGCTCGGCTACAAACGCGTAATGGAAGTCCTGCCCTACGCCGTTGCGTACGGCGACAAGACGCCGGAATTCTGGGTCGGCCTGCCCCACGATCAAAAGAAGGCAAGCATCGGCAACGGCGTCCACATTTCCTTCGCCGCACGCAACAAGGCCGCTGTCAACGCCTTCCACGCAGCAGCGCTCGCGAGCGGCGGCAAGGACGACGGCGCCCCCGGCCCACGTCCGGACTACGGCCCCGACTACTACGGCGCCTTCTGCCGCGACATCGACGGCAACAAGATCGAAGCCGTCGTCGTCAAAATGCCTGCAACCACAAAAGCCGCGGCGAAGCCGGCCAAGAAAGCCAAGCGCCGTTGATGAGCAAGAAAACCCGCTGCGCCTGGCCCGGCGAAGACGACCTCTACGTCGCCTATCACGACGAAGAATGGGGCGTGCCCGAATATGAAGACCGCGCGCTCTACGAAAAACTGATCCTCGACGGTTTCCAGGCGGGCCTCAGCTGGATCACCATCCTGCGCAAACGCGAAAACTTCCGCCGCGCCTTCGACAAATTCGACCCAAAGAAAATCGCCCGCTACAACGAAACGAAAATCGCCAAACTCCTGCAGGACGAAGGCATTATCCGCCACCGCGGCAAAATCGAAGGCACGATCAAGAACGCACGCGCCTATCTCGACATCATGGAGAAAGAACCCAACGGCTTCTCCGGCTTCCTTTGGAACTTCGTCGACGGCAAACCGCTGCAAAACAAATGGGACGGCATCAAAAGCGTCCCCGCCGAAACCCCGATGAGCCAAGCCATGTCGAAAGAACTGAAGAAACGAGGCTTCACCTTCTGCGGCCCAACCATCGTCTACGCCTTCGCGCAGGCCGTAGGCATGGTCAACGACCACACCACCCAATGCTTCCGCCACAAGGAATGCGCAAAGCTAGCACGGCGCTAAATCTCAACAACGGTGCGCTTGCCCGTCGCCCAATCGAGCGCCGCACCTAACCGGTCACCACCCCAAAACACCTCGCCGTCGACGACATAAGACGGCGCGCCGATCAAACCCATCGCGACGGCTTTCTCGGTCTGAACGCGCAGACCGTCCTTCGACTCCTGCGCCTGCGCCGCGCGCATCACCTCGGCCGCGTTCTGCCCCATCGTCGACAAAATCTCGCCGATCACAAACGGCGACGAAATATCGAGATCACGCGAAAAATTCGCCGAGTAGACCCGCCGCACAAACTCCGGCAGCCAAGCCTCGTCCGCAAACCGGCACGAGATGCGCGCCGCCAGCAACCCGTTGCGCGGAAACTGCGACGGCCGCGTCAGCGGCAAACCCTGTGCCGCGCACAGCCGCGCCAGGTCACGCCACATGTAGGCGCCCTTCGCCGGATAAATATTGAACGGCGAGTCGTTCCAACCCTGCGCCCCAAAAATCGGCCCCAACAAAAACGCGCGCCACGTCACCGGCACACCACGCGCCTTCGCCGCCGCCTCCACCGCATGCGCAGCCGGATAGGAATAGGTGCTGGCGAACTCGAACCAAAACTCCAGCGTCGAAGCCATCACCCTCTCCCTCGATAGGGCGCCACGCCTTGCTCTGGTACCCAGAGCCCGCTCGGCAATTTACCGGTCTGCCAGAACACGTCGATCGGCATCCCGCCGCGCGGATACCAATAACCGCCGATGCGCAGCCACTTCGGCGCGATCGTCTCCGTCACGCGCTTGCCAATGGCGACGGTGCAATCCTCATGAAACGCACCGTGATTGCGAAACGCACCTAAGAACAGCTTCAACGACTTCGATTCGACGATCCACGTCCCCGGCGCATAATCGATGACGAGATGCGCAAAATCCGGCTGTCCCGTCACCGGACACAGCGACGTAAACTCCGGTGCGGTGAAGCGCACGAGATAATCCGTATCGCCATGCGGATTGGCGACGCGCTCCAGCTGCGCGTCATCCGGCGATGCCGGCAACGCAGACGCCGTGCCCAACTGCGTCAGGCCTTCGCCCTTACTTTTTCGGCTCATAGCCCGGCATCCATTTCTCGTGCTGCGGCAGATCGTCGGCAATGTCCCACCACGGCGCTTTCGACGAGGTGAACACGTGCACCATCGGTCTCACACCGGGATCGTTGTCCAGCAAACCGGCCGCGACGCTGACGGTGGGTAGGTAGGGCGCCTGCCCCGGCGCCTGCGAACCGCACTGCTTGCAGAACCCGCGCGTGCTGCCTGGCGTCGATTCAAAATGCGAAACCAAATCCTCGCCCGACACCCAGCGAAACTTGCCCTTCGCCACATGCGCATAGGTCGCGAACGCGGCGCCGCTCAGCTTCCGGCAAATCGAACAGTGGCAATGCGTCAGCGCCAAGACCTTATCGATCTCAAAGCGAATGCCGCCGCAAGCGCAGCTTCCCGTAATCATGCGTCCTCCGCCCTCCAATAGGTACAGGACTCACCGAGCGAGTCGCGCCGCACCGTCACCGACGCAATCTCCGGCAACGTCGCCTTCAAATCGTCGAAGATAAACCGCGCGATGCGCTCCAACGTCGGCAACTCAAGCCCCGGTATCTCGTTCAATGTGTGATGATCGAGGCGCTCGCGCAGATCGCCGATCGCACGCTCCACCTCAGCGAAATCTCGGATCCAACCTTTCGCCGGATCCGGCACGCCTTCAAGCGTCAACGCCACCGCGAACGAATGCCCGTGCATCCGGGAATTCGGATGCCCCTTAGGCGCCGTCGGCAGAAAATGCGCCGCGTCGAAACGAAATTCTTTGGTAATCGAAATCACGGAATGCCGATCCACTTGTGTGTCTGCACGCTGAGCCGCCAGCGCGGATGCGCCATGCAATAGCGCGCGGCCGCGTGCGTGTTTTCAACCGTCTTGTCGCCCCACATCGGCTGCAACAAGAAATGCTCGAAGGCGAGCGTCTGAAACCGTTCAGGCTCCGCACCCGCTTGCGGATAAACCAACTTCAACTCGTTCCCGCGCCGCTGCACGAGTTCGGTGCCGGCCTTCGGACTGACGCAAACCCAATCGATCCCTGCAGGCGCTTCGATTGTCCCGTTGGTCTCGATCGCAATCTCGAAATCGAGCGCATGGATGGCATCGATCAACGCGCCGTCCAACTGCAACAAGGGCTCCCCGCCCGTAAACACGACATACCGCTTGCCGCCGCCGTTCGCAGGCCACAACGCAGCGACCGCGCACGCCAGCGCCGAAGCGTTCTCGAACTTGCCGCCGCCCTCGCCGTCAGTGCCGACGAATTGCGTGTCGCAAAACGTGCATTGCGCGTCGGCACGATCAACCTCGCGCCCCGACCACAAGTTACATCCGGCAAAGCGGCAGAACACGGCGGGCCGCCCCGCGCGCATCCCCTCGCCTTGCAGCGTGTAGAAAATCTCTTTGACCGCATACGTCATGCGCGTTCGGCCTTGAAGCGCGCCCACCCGTTCGCCCGCAAATCACACGCCGGACAATCGGCGCAGCCATAACCCCACGCATGCCGCTTCGTCCGGTCGCCGCGATAACAGGAATGCGTCTCCTCGACGATCAAGTCGATCAACGCCGCGCCGCCAAGCTCTTCAGCCAGCACCCACGTCGCCGCCTTATCGCGCCACATCAGCGGCGTATCGATCACCAGCCGCGCATCGAGTCCCAGATTCAAACTCGCCTGCAAACTCTTCAGCGTGTCGTCGCGGCAGTCGGGGTAACCGGAATAATCCGTCTCGCACATGCCGCCGACGAGATGCTTGATCCCGCGCCGATAGGCCAGCGCCGCCGCCGCGGTGAAGAAGAAGATGTTGCGTCCCGGCACGAACGTCGTGGGCAACCCATTCTTCCCCATCGCGATCTCACCATCGCCGGTCAGCGCAGTCGCGCCCAACGCCTTGATCACCGAAAGATCCAGCACGTGATCCGCACCGAGCTTCTCGTCCCAAGCCGGAAACCGCGCCCGCAACCCGTCGGCGAACCTCGTGCGCACGTCCATCTCGACGGCATGCCGCTGCCCGTAAGCGAACCCGACGGTTTCGACACGCGCGAACGCATCCAGCGCCCAGGCGAGACACGTTGCCGAATCTTGCCCGCCGGAAAACAAAACCAGCGCTTTCTTACCGTCCGTCACGAAGCGACCTTAGCAACTGCACAATCGGGCCGCACATTGAGGGGATGCACGCCCCCACGCAATGGGCTAAACCAGCGCGAATATCCCACGGACCATAAGGATTAACCGTGACGGCCATCGCGATCAGCGGCACCGGTCTCTACACCCCGCCCCATTCGATCAGCAACGAAGAGCTGGTCACGGCTTTCAATGCCTACGTCCGCAAACACAACGCCGAACATGGCGCCGACATCGCCGCCGGCAAGGTCCAGGCGCTCGCTGAATCCAGCACCGAATTCGTACACAAAGCCTCCGGCATCAAGAGCCGCTTCGTCGTGGAGAAGGATCACATCCTCGATCCGAACGTGATGGCGCCGCGCATCCCCGAACGCCCGAACGAGCAAATCTCGATCCTCGCCGAAATGGCGGTGACCGCCGCGAAGGAAGCACTCGACCGCGCGGGCAAAAAACCCGCCGACATCGATTGCGTCATCGTCGCCTGCTCGAACCTGCAACGCGCCTATCCGGCGATCGCCATCGAAGTGCAAAACGCGCTCGGCTGCCAGGGCTTCGGCTTCGACATGAACGTCGCGTGTTCGTCGGCAACCTTCGGCCTGCAAGCGGCGGCCGACATGATCCGCGCCGGCAACGCGCACGCGGCCCTCGTCGTGAATCCCGAAATCTGCTCCGGCCACCTGAACTTCCGCGACCGCGACAGCCACTTCATCTTCGGCGACGTCGCCACCGCCCTCGTCGTCGAACCGAAGGAAAAAGCCCGCGGCAAGCACGCCTGGGAAATCCTCGGCACGCGCCTGAAGACGCAATTCTCAAACAACATCCGCAACAATTTCGGATTCTTGAACCGCGCCGCGCCCGAAGGCATCGGCAAGCCCGACAAACTCTTCGTCCAAGAAGGCCGCAAGGTCTTCAAAGAAGTCGTGCCGATGGTTGCCGAACTGATCGTGAGCCACCTCGCCGACGAAAAGATCGCGCCCGAAAGCCTGAAGCGCCTCTGGCTTCACCAAGCCAACATCAACATGAACGACTTCATCGCCCGCAAAGTACTGGGTCGCGATCCGGTGGCAGGCGAATCCCCGGTCATCCTGGACACCTACGCGAACACGAGTTCGGCAGGCTCGATCATCGCCTTTCACAAATACAGCGACGACTTGAAGGCAGGCGACCTCGGCGTCATCTGCTCCTTCGGCGCCGGCTACTCCGCCGGCAACGTGATCGTCCGCAAGGCGCACTGAACCATCTCGCAACTGCGAATGCTTTCGTCATCTCGCCTGCATGAAAATGGCACAAATCTGCTATTTCCATGGCGAGCGACCCATGCCAATTTCCCACCGCAGCGTCAGCGTCGACGCGATAAAGCGATATAAATCAAATACTTACCGGAGACGCCAGAAAAAACGGACTGAGCCTGTGAAACAGCATTAGAACAATAGAGAAACAATGTGTGCCACACGCAACTACAGTGTTACTGAGGCGATACAGATCGCGCGACGCGCGCACCGCTATTCTGGTTCCATTGCAGATTGGACCCAGACGCCAATGAAGCTCCATAGGACTCCAGCGTTCTTGATACTTTCTCTGGCGCTGAATTTTGCCACTAAAGGCAGTGCGGCAGAGTCATGCCACCTCACCGAAGACGACCTCGCCGCCAACACAAAGCTGAGCTTCGAAGACTTCGACCAACACGGCGCAACGCCGGCCACATCGCGCAAACTCGGCGAACGCGACTGCTTCGCCGAAGCCGCGCGGGCGTCCGAACACTATCTCCTCTTCGGCCCCGAACTCGACGCCAGCCAGCGCGCCATCGTCGCGTGGCACATGGCCCAATACACGGCGAGCGCCGACGACGAGAGCACCGCGGCGAAGATCATCGCCGGCACGCGGCGCTATCCCAATCCCGCCCCCGGCGAACGCAACGCCATCAACGCAAAGGTGCTGCGCGCCTTCGAACGCTGCTTCGACAAGAGCTATCGCGACGCCTACGGCGCGTGCGCCAAACAGCCTTAGTTCGGGCTGAGCGCCTTGAACCACCGCCGGCAAGCGCGGCTGAAGCTTGTCGGATCTTCAAACCCCAGCATCTCCGCCATATCCGCGCGCGAATGCTTATCGGCGTCAAGCAATTGTCGCGCCCTCTGCTTCAGGTTCGCGTCGAGCAGCGCGCGATAACTCGTCCCGCTCGCCGCCAGCCGGCGCACCAGCGTACGCCGCGAGAGCCCAAGCTCGCGCGCCGCCTCGTCTTCCGACAACCGCCCCGTCCGCTTGCGCTTGAGCAAACGTTCGACACGCAGCGTTAGCGTATCCTCGCCGCGAATACGTCGCGCCGCCTGTTCAAGTTCGGTAAGCGCCGTCGCCAGTAGATCCTGATCCGCATAGGGCGACGCCTTCGCGCACACCGCGTTAGTGATCACGATCGCGTAGTGGCGCTGATTGAAATTCACCGTGCCGCCCAGCACGGCGCGCAAACTTTCCGCGTGCTCCGGCGCCTTGCCCGGAAACTGATAGACGACCGCATCGCGCGCCTCTTCAAGCACGGGATCGAGCATCGACTTCGCGCTCATAGCGGCCGTCTGGCTCATCGCATGGAACACGGTCTCGTTCACCGGCGCGGCCGACGATATGAGAAGCGTCGTCTTCGTCTTGTCGCGTACCAGCCTCAAACCAAGATAAGGCCCACGCACATGCCCATACCGCGCGAGGATATCCATCCCGTCGCCGACGGTCGCCGCGCTGCGCACGGCGACCTCAAGCGCACCCTGCGTCGCCGTCCCCCACACGGCCGACGCTTGCAGCGGCCAATCCTCGCCGACGATTCTGCTCAGGTTGGTGCTGAAGGTGATGAACGAAAAAAGCGTCGCCTCGGCGCCTGGTTTCGCCAGCGCCGCTTCGTCGATATCGACGCCCGCCATCAGCGCCTTGCGCATCTCCGGCGTCGTCCCGAACTGCCGCAGCAGAAGGCGCATGTATCCCGCCGGTGCGGGCACCGACTTCGCCGCGTCGCGCTTTGAGTCTCTGACGGCCATGTGGCGCAAAATGCCACATTTCTGGCGCGCGCGATACTCACGTCGAAAGCGCCACGCCCCTAAGGTCCGCCCATAACAACGAAGCCTCAGGGAGAAACGCCATGGCTTTCACCGGCAAGACCGAAGACGGGCGCGACATCAGCTACGTCGACGGCAAGCGCTACCTCTACCTCCTGTCGCTGCTTATCCCGGCGATCCCAGCCATCAGCGTCGCCGCGTACTTCGCGTCGGGCCAAAACCCGCTGGTCACGCTCACGCCGCTGCTCTTCTTCTTCGGCCTCATCCCGCTGGTCGATGCGATCCTGGGCGAAGACACGCACAATCCGCCTGAGGAGGTCGTGCCGGAAATGTCGGCCGACAATTATTACCGCGTGCTCGCGCTCCTATCGGTCCCGATCTACTGGATCAGCTTCATCGCGACCGCCATCCTCATCGGCACGCAGGATTTGCCCTGGTGGTCGATCGCGGCCCTCGCCGTCGGCGTCGGCATGGTCTCGGGCGGCTGCCTCACGACCGGCCACGAACTCGGCCACAAGCACAGCCCGATCGATCGCTTCGCGGCGAAGATCAGCCTCGCCGTCGTCGGCTACGCGCACTTCGCCATCGAGCACAACCGCGGCCACCACGTCTGGGTCTCGACGCCGGAAGATCCCGCGACGTCGCGCATGGGCGAAAGCATCTACAAATTCGCCCGCCGCGAACTGCCCGGCACCTTCAAGCGCGGCTGGGAACAGGAAACACTGCGCCTCTCGAAGCGCGGCAAAGGCGCGTGGTCGCTCGAAAACGAAATCCTGCAAGGCTACGCGATCACGCTCACCGTCGCGGCCATCCTGATCGCCATGTTCGGCTGGATCATGATCCCGTTCCTGATCGTCCATCACTTCATGGGCTGGTACGGCCTGACGCAAGCGAACTACATCGAACACTATGGCCTGCTTCGTGAGAAGCGTGCGAACGGACGCTACGAGCCCTGCGCGCCGCGCCATTCATGGAACACGAACCACATCTTCTCGAACCTGCTGACGTTCCATCTGCAGCGTCACTCCGACCACCACGCGAACCCACAACGCCCCTATCAAGCCCTGCGCGACTTCGCGGACCTGCCGCGCCTACCGAGCGGCTATCCCGGCATGTACGCCCTCGCCGCCATTCCTTCGCTCTGGTTCAAAGTGATGGACCCGAAGGTCATGGCCTGGGCAAACGGTGACATCAGCAAGGTCAACGTCGACCGCGCAGCCGCCCCGCACCTCATCCGCAAATACGGCACCGCGCCGCTCGCGGCCTGATCAGCAAAGCAAACCCCGCCGCTGCACGAAACAACGGCGGGGTTTCGCGTCGAGAACCTAGACCGCCTGAACGCGAATGACCCTGAACGTCCGCATCACGCCGTCGTGTTCGGTGATGGACAGATACTCGCCCTGCTTGATCTGGTGCCGGTCGAGTTTGTAGAGCGGCTCGTCGTCATCGCGATCGCCCGCGTCGTAATCGAAATGCCAGCCGCGCCCGACATCGACCAAAAGCCCGGTCTCGTCGGGTTGCCCCGCCGTGAAGCGGCGCACAGTGCATTTCGCTTTGTCTTTCTTCCACTCGTCCGAATTCAGATGTCCGCCCGCATCGAGCGGCGCGATGAATTCGTAGCCGTGCATCGCGCTGCCGTTCGGAAATTCCTTCGACCGCGCGAGTTCCAAGCGCACATGATAAAGAGTCATCGTTTTCTCCTCAATGCGCCATCAGAATCGGCATGGCGGCGTTCGCAAACACATGACGCGTCACGCCGCCGAGCACCAGCTCGCGCAGACGGCTGTGCCCGTAACCGCCGATGACGAGCCGCCCCGCGCCCGCGCGCTGCGCCGCATCGACCAGCGCACTCGCCGTACTCTGGCCGCCCGGGTTGATGCCGTGCTCGACCGCCGCCAATCCGTGCAGGCGCAGATAGTCGCGCAGCCGGTCCATCTGCACCGTATCGATCGGCCCCGACGTCACATTGATGATCTCGATCCCTTGCGCGCGCGCCAGCATCGGGATCGCAGCTGCAACGGCATGCGCCGCGGCGGCGCCGCCGTCCCAACCGATCGCGACTTTCGCGCCCACGATCGCAGCCGGGCGCTGCGGCACGAGCAGCAAGGGCTTGCGTCCGTTGATCAACGCCGACTCCATCGCCGTCCGCAGCGTCATGTCCTTCGCATCGGCGGGCGTATCGAAGATAACGAGGTCCGAAAGTCGCGCCTCTTCTGCGACAACTTCGTCCGACAATCCTTCGCGCACCTGGAAGGAGGCACCGATCCCCTGTTGCGCCGTCTGATCGGTGGACACGCCGGCAGCCTTCGCCAGACGGTCGAGCGTACCACGCGCCACGGCAGCGGCCCGGTTCGATGCGTCGCGTGAGGCGTCCATGATCTCCTGGATCACGCCGGCCGAAACCCCTTCGCCCAAATAGGGCAGGACTTCACTCGGGTCGGGGCGCACATAGATGCCCGCGACATGACTGCCGAACGCTTTGGCCACGTCGAACGCGGCGTTGAGGACATGCGCGTCGCGATCGCCGCCGGTCAACGGAACTAGAATCTTGCGATATGACATTGGGACCCTCCTGGTCGATGGCAAGAAAACTAGCCAAATCAGGCTACGCTCTCCTTGACTTGAATCAACCAATTAAGCTCAACAGTTGAACGCGAACGAAAGCAACCCAGGTCCATGGCGAAACTGCAAAAAGCGATGAAACCGCGGGCTTGGCAGCGCATGCTGTCCGGCCGCAGGCTCGACCTCTTGGACCCCTCCCCCTTCGATGTCGAGATTGAGGACATCGCCCACGGCCTCGCTCGCGTCGCCCGCTGGAACGGTCAGACCTACGGCGATCACGCATTCTCCGTCGCGCAGCACTGCATGCTGGTCGAAGATTGCGTCGCGCAGCTGAAGCCCGGCGTGGCACACCGCTGGCGTCTCGCAGCGTTGCTGCACGACGCGCCCGAATACGTTGTCGGCGACCTGATCAGCCCGTTCAAAGCGGCGGTCGGCCTCGACTACAAGTCGCTTGAGAACAAACTGCTCGCCGCGATCCACCTCCGCTTCGGCCTGCCGGCGATCTTGCCGGAAGAAACGACGGCGCTGATCAAGCGTGCGGATAAGGTCTCGGCCTTCTTCGAAGCGACACAGCTCGCGGGCTTCGCGACGGAAGAGGCGCTCTCGTTCTTCGGCTCGCCGCGTGGCATTGCGCCGATGAAGTTGAAACCACTGCCCGCCGCCGAAGCGCAGCGCGAGTTCGTCGAGCGCTTCAAAACGCTGCTGCCCAGCGCGCAGGACCACTGATGCCCGTTATCTACGTCTGCCCGAAGAGCAAGGTGCCGGAAAGCGTTCTGCAGCTGCGCCCGTCGCACCTCATCACGCTTCTCGACCCGGCCGACGACATGCCCACGCCGGACGACGTCCCGGGCCACCGCCATCTGCGTCTCGGCATGCATGACATCGCGACCGCCCGTCCCGACCACACCGCGCCCGATCAAATGCACGTGCGCGAACTCATCGCCATCGCCCGCGATTGGGATCGCAAACAGCCGATCTTGATCCACTGTTGGGCCGGCATCAGCCGCTCGACCGCCTCGGCCTTCACCATCGCCTGCATGGTCAGCAAACCGGGCAGCGAACTGGCGATCGCGCAACGCCTGCGCCAAGCGGCCCCGCACGCGCACCCCAATCCGCGCATCGTGGCGCTCGCCGATGCGCTGCTCGAACGCGACGGCCGCATGGTCGACGCGGTCGACGCTATGGGTCCGGGCCAAGTCGTCTTCGAAGGCCGCCTCTTCGCCCTCACGTTGGAATGAGCCAGAACCGTCTCACCCGCAACGAAGCCGAAGCCGCCAACGCGGTCATCATCGGCCTCAACGCCTGCATCGTGACCGTCGCCGACGACATGCCGCGCGTTCTCGTCGTGCGCCGCGATCCGGTATCGAAAGCGCGCGCGTCCGACGGCCTAGCCTTCGGCCCGTTCGAGCCCGAACACCACCGCACGCTCGAAATCGGCCTGCGCAATCTGGTGAAGGAACAAACGCAGGTATCACTCGGCTACGTCGAGCAGCTCTACACCTTCGGCGACCGCGGCCGCCACGAACTCGAACCCGGCGAAGGCCCGCGCGTTGTCTCTGTCGGCTATCTGGCGCTCACTCGCCAAGGCGCCGACAGCGCCGGCCGCTGGCGCAACATCTACGACTTCTTCCCGTGGGAAAACTGGCGCAAAGAACGCCCCGCCATCATCGACGCGCTGATCCGCCCGCGCCTCGACGCTTGGGCCAAACTCGCCGACAGCCAGACGCGCAATGAACGCGCCCGCCTCTGCTTCGGCTTCGACGGCCTGCACTGGGACGAAGAGAAGGTGCTGGAGCGTTACGAAATTCTCTACGAAGCGGGCGTCGTAATCGAGGCCCGCCGCGACGGCCGAACCCTGCCGTCGTCCGCGCCGTCGGCCGAAGATCAAACCCGCTTCGGCGAAGCGATGCTCTTCGACCACCGCCGCATCCTGGCGACCGGCATGGGCCGCCTGCGCGGCAAACTGAAGTACCGTCCGATCGTCTTCGAAGTGATGGACGCGACGTTCACGCTGCTCGACCTGCAGCGCACGGTCGAAGCGATCTCGGGCATCCGCCTGCACAAGCAAAACTTCCGCCGCCTCGTCGAAACGAGCGGGCTCGTCGAACGCACCGGCAAACGCACGACAAAAGCCGGCGGCCGCCCCGCCGAAGAATTCCGCTTCCGCCGCGAAGTCCTGCGCGAACGCCCCGCGCCCGGCGTAAAAGTCCCGCTGCGCCGCGCCGCACGCCTCTAGCCGCACTGCCCCGGATCGGTCACCGCGATCTCGGCGACGACCGGCAGATGATCCGATCCGATCTTGGGAAGCACGTCCCGCGAAACGAAACTCAAACCCGGCCCGACGAGCAAATTGTCGATGGGAATCCGCATCTGCGGCGGCAATCGTGAGGGCCACGTCCCGCCGGCGCCGGTGAGAATGTTCACGTTCCCGCGCTCGGCGATGGTGCGCATCACATAGCCCCAAGGCGCGGCGTTGAAATCGCCCAGCACCAGCTTCGCCCCAGGCCACGCAGCCACATCGCCCGCGATCTCATCCGCCTGCGCGCGCTGCGCCCACCAGGGACGGTTCGGAAACGGCCGCGTCATGTGCGTGGCAAAAATCTTCATCTGGCAGCCGGCAAGTTGCGTGTCGATCTGAACCAACGGTGAGCGCTCCGGATCAGCCGTCGCCTTGACCGCGGGCGACGTCAATCGCGAACGCGAAAAAATCGTGATGTCGCACCGTCCGTTGCCGATGCAATCGAAGCGATACGGAAATTGCGGCTCCAGCGGGCGCAGGGCATCGCGTATCCGCTGCGTGGTCTCGACGAACACGACGATGTCCGGATTGACCTCGGTGACCATCGCCCGCACCTGATCCATGCGCCCATTCGCGAACCACACATTGAAGAGCAACACTTTGAAGCGTGGCGCCTCGGCGGCGACCGGCGTCGGCGCGGTCGTCCACGGCATGGCGGTCAAGTAGGCCGAGACCGCAATCGCGGCCGCGACGCCTGCGAGACGCCACCACTGAAAAATCGCCGCGGCGAGCGCAGCCGATGCCGCGACGACCATCGCCGGCAGCAAGAACTGCCCCGCCAGATCGAACGACCAATGCAGCGACGCGGCGGAAACGCCGATCAACGCCATCGCCGACCACACAAGGCCGAAAAGCACGAAGAACCACACGGCGTTCAACAGAATCCGCATCTAAAGATCGCTTGTAACAGGTGAAACCAGAAGAATGGTGAGAAGCTAACCGTGGGGGCGGCGAGAGGCGGTTCTATGGCAAAACCGCGTGACGCGCATGTGACCTGCGACCTATTTGGCCGAGATCCACACGCCCGCTTGACTTCACCTTATGCTCAATCCTAGCATTTATTCCAAGGCGGCATCTGGAACCGCCGTTTTTTGATACCATATATATGCTCAGATTGAGCATAATGAGGATATGATGTCAGCCCCCGCGCACCACGCCAAGTTGGCCTACACGCCCGAAGTCGCCGCCGCGACGCGTGAGCTATACGCGAAGGTCTCGAATGTCATTCCCGAGATCGAATGGCCCCACTTCGCGCCGCTGATCGCCGAGATCAACCGCCTGAAGAAGGAACGCGGCGCCGTCATCCTCGCGCACAATTATCAAACGCCCGAAATCTTCCACTGCGTCGCCGACTTCGTGGGCGACAGCCTCCAGCTCGCGCGCGAAGCCGCGAAGACGGACGCAAAGATCATCGTCCAAGCCGGCGTCCATTTCATGGCCGAGACGTCGAAGATCCTGTCCCCGGATAAGACGGTGCTGATCCCCGACCTCGAAGCCGGCTGCTCCCTCGCCGCCTCGATCACCGGCGCCGACGTACGTCTGCTCAAACAAAAATACCCGAACCTGCCCGTCGTCACCTACGTCAACACGTCCGCCGACGTGAAGGCCGAAAGCGACATCTGCTGCACGTCGTCGAACGCGGTCGCGGTCGTGGAATCGATCGCCAAGGAACGCGGCGTCGACACGGTCATCATGATCCCCGACAAGTTCTTGGCGCAGAACGTCGCCAACCAGACCAAGATCAAGATCATCGCCTGGCACGGCCGCTGCGAAGTCCACGAACGCTTCACCGCCGCCGACATCCGCCGCTTCAAAGCCGACCACCCCGGCGCGATCGTCCTCGCCCATCCCGAATGCCCCGCCGACGTCGTCGCCGAAGCCGACTTCGCCGGCTCTACATCCGCGATGACGGACTACGTCATTCAGAAGCGCCCGCCGCGCGTGGTGCTGCTCACCGAATGCTCGATGGCCGACAACATCTCGGCGCAAATCCGCGACGTCGAATTCCTCCGCCCCTGCAACCTCTGCCCGCACATGAAGCGCATCACGTTGGACAAAATCTTGCGCGCGCTGCAGACGATGCAGTTCGAGGTGAAGGTCGACCCCGACATCGCAACCCGCGCCAAAGCCGCCGTCGAAGCGATGCTCGCCGTCGGCAAACCGAAACCCGCGGTGCACTGACATGACCAACGACAACGTCATCAACTCCGGCGGCGTCCTCATCGTCGGCGCAGGCCTTGCGGGCCTCTTCACCGCGCTCAACATCAAAGGCCCAGTCACGATCCTCTCGGCCGCCTCGCTCGGCTCCGGCGCGTCCAGCACCTGGGCCCAAGGCGGCATCGCCGCCGCGCTCGGCGCAGACGATTCGCCCGAACTGCACGCGCAAGACACCGAGATCGCAGGGGCCGGCATCGTTGACCCGAAGATCGCGCGCCTCATCGCCTCCGAAGCCGCAGCTCGCATCGACGACCTCGCACGCCTCGGCGTGCCGTTCGACCGCGACGCCAGCGGCGGCTACGTCCTCGGCCGCGAAGCCGCGCACGGCCGCCACCGCATCGTCCGCGTGACCGGCGACCGCGCCGGCGCCGAAATCATGGCCGCCCTCATCAAAGCGGTAAAAAACGAACCGCGCATAAAGATCGTCGAAGGCTACGTCGCCTTCGAACTCGCGATCGAAGACGGCCGCGTCGCCGGCGTCTACGCCCACCGCGCGAACGACAAAGCAGCCCCCGTCTTCATCCGCGCCGACGCGACGATCTTCGCGTTGGGCGGCGTCGGCGGCCTCTTCGAAGTCACGACGAACCCGCCGCAAGCCCGCGGCCAAGGCTTGGGCATGGCCGCCCGCGCCGGCGCCACGATTGCAGATCCCGAGTTCGTCCAGTTCCACCCGACGGCGATCAACATCGGCCGCGACCCCGCGCCGCTCGCCACCGAAGCCTTGCGCGGCGAAGGCGCGATCCTCGTCAACGACCGCGGCGAACGCTTCATGCTCGCGATCCACAAAGACGCCGAACTCGCCCCGCGCGACGTGGTCGCGCGCGGCATCTTCCGCGAGATCCGCAAGGGCCGCAAAACCTTCCTCGACGCGCGCACCGCCATCGGCCCGCGCTTCGCCGAAAAATTCCCGACCGTGTTCGACTACTGCAAGTCAGCCGACATCGATCCCCGAACGGACTTAATTCCCGTCGCCCCCGCCGCGCACTACCACATGGGCGGCATCGCGGTGGACGAACACGCGCGCACGAGTCTCAAAGGCCTTTGGGCGATCGGCGAATGTGCGTCGACAGGCGCGCACGGCGCGAACCGCCTTGCGTCGAACTCGCTGCTCGAGGCGATCGTCTTCGGCGCCCGCGCCGCCAAAGACGTCGCCCAAATCGCCCGCCACGAAACGAACGCGGCGAGGCCCGTGACCAACGGCACGCTCCCGACAGCCGTCGCCGTCAAGACCTTGCGCCACACGATGACCATGAACGTCGGTCTCGAACGCGACGCTGAAGGCTTGACCGAGGCGCTCGCCACAATCGCGCAACTCGAGAAGGCGAACGCCGGTGACGCCGACATGCGCAACATGACGGCGACCGCTCTCATGATCGCAGGCGCGGCCCTCAACCGCCACGAAAGCCGCGGCGGCCACTTCCGCAGCGACTACCCGCAGACGGACGCACAAGGAAAGCGCACGTTCACAACCCTGGCTGAAGTACGCAAGACAGCGGCCGAAGCCGTCGGCGCCACGACGCCCGCCAAACTCCAGGCGGTGAAATGAAGACGCCCGCCGTCGCCGTCCAGCCACTCTCGCCGCTGATCATCGAACCGGCAGTCCGCGCCGCGCTCCTCGAAGACTTCGGCCGCGGCGGCGACCTGACGACAGAAGCCACAATCTCGGCGACCACCATCGCGCACGGCGTGATCGCTGCACGTGAACCCGGCCGCATCGCAGGCCTCGATCTCGCCGTCGCTGCGTTCCACCTGCTCGACCCGAAAATCAAAATCACGATCCACACGCCGGACGGCGCCAACGTCGAACGCGGCGACACCGTCGCCGTCATCGAAGGCCGCGCCCGCCCGATCCTCAGCGCCGAACGCGTCGCGTTGAACTACCTGGGCCGCCTCTCCGGCATCGCGACCGCGACGGCAAAACTCGTCGCTCTCGTCGAAGGCACAAAAGCCAAAGTCGTCTGCACCCGCAAAACGACGCCCGGCTTACGCGTGTTCGAGAAATACGCGGTCCGCTGCGGCGGCGGCCAAAACCACCGCTTCGGCCTCGACGACGGAATCCTCATCAAGGACAACCACATCGTGGCGGCCGGCGGCGTCCGCCAAGCGATCACCGCAGCGCGCACCCGCGCCGGCCACATGGTCCACCTCGAAATCGAAGTCGACAGCCTCGACCAACTCGAAGAGGCCCTGACGCACGGCGCGAACACCGTCCTCCTCGACAACATGAAGCCGGACACCCTGCGCGAAGCCGTCAAACGCACCGCAGGCCGCGCCAAACTCGAAGCCTCCGGCAACATCACCGCCGACACCATCGCCGCCGTCGCCGCCACCGGCGTCGACCTCATCTCCTCAGGCGCCATCACCCACTCGGCAAAAGTCCTAGACCTCGGCCTCGACTTCAAACCGGTCTAAGGCACGAACTTCATATTGCCGTACTCCCAACTCCACGGCGCGCCGGTCTCGCCGAGGAGAAATTTCACCAGCCGCGGGAAACCGGCTTCCGCCCGCACGTCGTTCGACAGAATGACGACACAGCTGCGCCGCTTCTCGACGCACACCCATGTGTTCCCCGTCGTATCGTTGTGCCCGCCTTTGTAGAAGCCCGGCCCCTCCGGTCCCTTGAACGCGATGACGCCAAGGCCCGCCGCCAAATCCGCGCGCCGTTTCGCGGGCGGCAACTCCGGCTGTAGCGACGGAAACTGCGACGCCGTCGTGATCGGCAAATAGGCCTTCGTCAGTTCGGCACGCGCACGCGGCGAAATGCCTTCGCCTTTCACATATCCGGCAGCCAAGCGCGCGATGTCATCGATCGTCGTGTCCATCGACCCCGCCGCGCGCACCGTGCTGCGTTCGTCGTGCGGCTCGACCTTCCCCGCCGCATCAAATCCGTCGGCAAGGTTCTTGGCGAAATCCGCGCGCCACATCATGCTCGTGTTCGTCATGCCGAACGGCTCGAACACGCGCCGTTGCATCTCGTCACCGACGTCGAGCCCAAGCCCCTTCTCCAGCACGAACTGCAAGAGAATGAGCCCTTCGCCCGAATAGGCGTAACGCGAGCCGGGCTCGAAATGAAAACGCAACTTCCCGTCCGGCTCCAGAAACGCGAAATTCGCAAATCCCGAGCTATGCGTCAGCAAAATGCGCGGCGTCAGACGCCGCCACCGCTCGTCGCCCTTGAGGTCGCTCCATGGCGCGTACTTGTCTTCCGTCGGATAGTCCGGCAACGGCTTCGGCAGATAGGTCGCAATCGACGCGTCGAGATTGATCTTCCCCTCATCCGCCAACTGCGCGACGAGATGTCCGAACGCCGCCTTGGTCAGCGACGCGCCGTACATGATCGTGTTGATCTGAAGGGGATCGCCTGCCGCATTCCGCTTGCCGTACGCCTGCACATAAACCGGGCTGCCGTTCTCGATATAGGCGATCGCAAGCCCCTGCGCGCCCGTCGCCTTCATCACCTTCGCGACCTCGGCGTCGATTTCTTCGTTGCTGCGCCGCGCTTCCGCGGCCTGCGCCACGGCGAGCCCTAAGAACAACGCCGCCCAACCGATCGCGAAAATCCGCATGACGCCCTCCCTCGAAGGCTCCACTAGACCGCGAGGTCACCCACGGATCAACTCTTGAAATCGGACGATCCGCTCAGTTCGACGCTGTCGTCGCCGGCGCGGTAGGTGGCGTCACCGCCGCAGCAGGCGTCGTCGTGAGCGCATTGTTCGCAACCCCGCCCGTGCCATAGCGCGCGCGGAAATCCTGCAAGAAAGCGCTGAGCGTATCGGCCGACGACACGCGCTTGACCAGGCTCTTGTAGTCGTCGCCGGTCACGTCCGGCGATCGCGTCACCACCGCGAACGCCTTCGCGTCCGGCGACAGCGACATCTTCGCCTCATACCGCGTGCGCAACCGCTCCAGCGAGGCGCCGTCCCCGGCCAACGAATAGGCGACGCACGCACGCATCAGGTCGTCGCGCTCTGTCTGCGTCATCGCCGTCACATCCTGATACCGCGTGCCCAGCATCGTCTCGGCCTTCGCCGCTGCATCCGGCCAGCGCTGCGCATCCCAATAGATGTCGGCGCGCAGACGATCGGCCTCAGGCGTCATGTCCGCCGCGACGAGATCGAGCGCATCGTCGTACATCTTCAAATCGGCGAGCGCGCGACCTTCGATCAAATTGCGCTGCTCGATCAAATCGTCCGGCAACCGCGTCTGTTTGGTGTCGCGAATGGTGGCCAGCGCCTTCTCGGCCTTGCGATCGAGAAGATAGATGAGGGCAAGCCGCGTTGCGACCGACGCCTTGCCGATCCCCTCCAAACGATTGCTGACCTGGTGTTGCAGCAACTCCGCCGCCTGCGGCAACAAATCGACCGACACAAGCCGGTCCGCAAGCTTGCGGATCATCTCGTCGCCCTGCGACCCTACCGGCGTCAACTCGCGATAGTCGTAGAACAAGGCCAGCGCCTGCACCGGCGGCAGGTCGTCCGCCTTGCCGGCAAGGAACAGGCCCTCGAACATCTTGCCCATCTGCGCCGCGGTCGCGCGCGCTTCGTCCGAGTTGGCGAAGTGGCGCACCGCAAGGCGCATCGTGTTCAACCCATCACGCACGCGGTTGTTCTCGACGTAGAGCTTACCGAGTTCGGTCAGCGTCTTTAGTTCGGTCTCATCGCCGCGCCACTGATAACGCAACCGCTCCAGCGCATCGATCGCCTGTTCAGGCTTGATCTTGCCCTTCTGCGATTTCAGCACCGTGCCTTCAAGCTTCGCCCGCACTGCAATCGGTTTATAAGACGACGACGCCAAGTCATCGTAAGCGGTAATCGCTGCATCGATCTTGTTCGACACGACATCCAACTGGGCGCGCACGAGCTTCGCCTTGCCCTCGACATCGGCCGGCAAAGGGCCTTGCGGCATGCCGGCCAAAGCCTGCGTCGCACTCGAAGGTTCGTTGAGCGCCAGCGCGGCCTCCGCCAGCGACGTACGCGCCCGCGCCTGCCACACCGGCGGATATCGATTCAAAATCTTTGTCGCCGTCATCAAATTGCTGCGCGCCAAGCGCCAATCGCGCACGCCCGCGGCAGCCAAACCACGCCACAACGCCGCATGCGCATCATTGCCCAAGGCTTCCATGCTGAGATCGGTCAACGCCTCGCGCGGCCGCGCCATCATCAGATTCGCCACCGCGCGCGTCACGCGAAAAGCGGGCGTCGCCTCCGCCGTTTGATCTTCGCGCGCGATATTGCCCAGCACGCCCAAGCCTTCCGCCGCAAACCCTTCGGCGATGTAGTAACGCGCCAGCGACATGCGCGGCGCGCTCATCCCGCCCGGACTGCCCGCCGATAGTCGCATCAGCTTGCGCACCGCTTCCGCCCGCGTCTCCGCAATCGGCTTACCCCACGCTGCGAAATCGACATAGGCCGGACTCTCGCCGCTGGCGAAGGTCGGCGTGTCCGTCGTCACCGCGCGAGCGAACTGCGCGTCCGAGATATTGAGCCCACTTGGCCGCGCGATCACCGCATCCGTGCCCTCCACGGTCACGGTCACGTCGTCGGCGATCGCCTGCACGGCGAGACCTTGCTGCGACGGCAGCGCCGCGAATTCCACAAAGCTGCGTCCCGTGGCCAGACCGCGCGCCGGTGCATAACTCAACACCGCGGCTAGGCGGTCTTGCGTCTGCGGATCGCGCACCCAAACGACCTGCTGCACGCCGGGCAAATAAGCGCGCATCTTTGTGTTCGTACCCGACGTCTGCCGCACCAGCTGCAACTGCGCCGGCATATCCGGCACCGTATTGCCGATCGCGATCACCCAACTGTTGCCGGCAGCCGACGTCGACACCGACATCGATGCCGGCGCTTCCAGACGGAACGCGGTAATCCCCGGCGCAATCTCCGTCGGCGTCGACAAGACCCGCGCCGGCGCATTGGGCAAGTTGGCGAGTGCGCTTAGATCCATGGTCTCGCCGCTCGACGCGACGAACCAAATCGCCAAGCCGCGCCGGAACACGGCGGCCGGCGGCAATTTCGAATACGGCAGTTCGAGCCGCAGCATCGATCCGAAAATTTCCGCCCGCGCCTGCCCCGGCACGGCGGCTGTCGCTGCCGGCAACGGCGACAGCGCCGCTTCAAGGTCACTCTGCCCAAGCCGCAACGCCGGCGGCAACGGACTGGGATCGGTCGGCGACGCGACAGGCGCATGGGGATCGGGCGCGTGATCGGCAACCGTAATCGCAGCCGCATCAGAGTGCGCCGCAAGCTTCGCGTCCGCAGCCTCGACGACCGTTGTAGGTTGGGCGGGTTCAGCGGCCGCAGCGGCAACCGGGGGCGGCGCCTCGCCTTTGCGTGGCGGCAATTTGAAAGCAATTTTCTCCGCCACAAACACCGGCGGCGCCGGCACCGCGTCGGCGGTCTGATCCGGGATCAAGATTCTCGGCGCCGACGTCGCGGCGGTCTCCGCCGCAGCGGAGGAGTCCGTCTTCGGATCGCTAAGTTCGAGAACGATCTGATCGCCGTTGCTCGCATCTCGAAAATCGGCTTCGCGATCGACGTCGAACTCAACCGTCAGCTTGCCATTGGCGACGCTCGACCGCGCACCGCGCACCCATCCGGGTGGCGACTGCGTGAAGCGCTTAAGGTCGACCTTCGCTTCCTTGGAGAACGTGACCGTGAGCTTGCCGTCGGCCAACTTTGCCGCGTGAACGGCCTTGCCCGGAAAATCGAACAGCAGCCGCGTCGTCTTCTCGCGTTCGGTGACGCGCACGACAAGCTGCCGGCTCTCCTTCTGGGTCGTCGGGTCGGGCGCGGCCGGCGCGGGCGGATCGCCCGCAAACGACGGCGGCACGAGATCGAACGACACACGCGTGCCCTGAGTGGCGTTCTTGAGCCGCACCGGCCCCTTCAGCGCAAAGCGCAACGTGCGTCCGTCGGCATCCTGCCGAACCAGCGCGACATAGGGATCAAGCGCACGCGCGAGCAACTCGGTGTCCGCGTCGAAACTCTCGTCGAAGCGAACGACGAACACGCCGTCGACGATCTGGCCTTGGCCCTTCACATCGTCGGACCAATCGAACGTCACGCGTCCGAACCCGCCCTGCGCGGCGGCGCTCACCTTCACGGTCGGCTTGTCCGCGCCCTCGGCAAACGCCAAGGACGCAAGCGCCAACGTCACGAAGCCGATGGGCAATAACGTGCGCAACCAGAGAAGGCCCTGCAAAGAGTTCGGAACCGACCGACGCTAGCGACCGCGCGGTTAAGTCTGCGTTAAGGATCAGGCGGGCGGCGGGGTCGGCGATGCCGCGGCGGCAGGTTGCGGTTGCGCAACCGGCGCCGGTTCCGCAGCACGCTGCCGCTGCACATTCAGCCGAAGCGCCAGCATAACCGTCAGATCCTGGGCCTTAGACGCATCCATCGCCGCCAGCACGGCGCCGATCTTCTGCGGCTTCATCCGAGACGCAACGCTCAGAAGCACGCCGCGATCCAGTTTATTGAACACACGCGCCGCATCAGACGGCTTCATGCTCTCATATGTTTTGACGAGCGACGTCATCTGCAGTTCTTCCGCCTCGTCGCGCTTGGCGAGCATGACGTTGAGCCGCGTCTCCAAATCCTTGAGCTCAGCGAGGCGCTCTTCGACGCGCTTCTCCGTCACACCGATCAGCTGCTCGCGCATGGTGAGGTCGCGTTCGCGCTCGTCGAGCGCCGCGCGCCGCGCGCTCAAATTCTGCAAGACTTCCGCCTCGCCCTTCGTCTGCGCCTGCCCGATGGACGGCGTCGGCGCAGGCTCTGCAACGGCAGGTGTAGTCTCGGTCGGCGCGTGTGTCGCCTCGGCCGCAGGCGCTTCAGCCGCCGCCGGCGCTTCCGCGGCAGGCGGCGCAGCGGGCTCAGCCTGCGGCGATGCGCTCGACGCCAGCGCGCCGATCCGCAACGTCAGCAGAATACCGGCGGTGCCGATCAGAACAGGCAGGAGACGTACGCGCGACGACATAAGTTTGTTCTTTCTTTAACGCAGACCGCCGAGAGCCCGCAGCGCTTCGCCACCGACCCGCGGCGCCGTGCGCGGCGCAACTTGCGGCCGCGCCGATTCCAATCGCTGCCCCAACCGCTCGCCCGACTGCAGCAGCAACGCGAGCTCGTCGTTCAAACCGCGCGCGCGCTTGATCTTGTCGTCAAGCATCTGCCCGGACGAAACGGCCGCCGCCTTCAGTCCGTGAATGCCGGCCTCCGCGCGCGCCGCCGAGTTGTTCAGCTCGCGGATGACATCGCTCAGCGCCGCTTGGGCGCTGCGCATGTTCGCCAACCGGCGCTCAAGCCGAAACGCATAGAAGATCGTGGCGCCCAGCATGGCGATGACGACGACGTCGATAATAAGCCCCGTGTCCATGACTACTGTATCTCCGCCGCTATTGGGCGCTTTCTGATGGTGTTTTCGACTCTGACCGCAACCTGATGGCCGACGCGGCCCATGCGCCCGTTGAGAAGTCCGACGCCGCCGCACCGCAACTCGATGCGCGCCTCAGGCCCCACGTTGAGCAAGAGCGTCTGCCCCACTTCAAAATTCATCACGTCATTCAGCGACAGCGGCAGCTCATCCAGCACCGCTTCGATATCGACATTCGTGCGCCACAGCTCGGTCGCAAGATGGCCTTCCCAGATCGAGTCGCGGCCGAATTTTTCGCCCATGAACATCTGCAGCAGAAGTTCGCGGATCGGCTCAAGCGTCGCGTAAGGCAGCAGCAATTCGATACGCCCGCCGCGGTCTTCCATGTCGATGCGCAGCTTGACCAGCACGGCTGCGTTGGCCGGCCGCGCGATCGCCGCAAAGCGCGGATTGATCTCGATGCGGTCCAGCAGGAACTGAACCTGCGACACCGGCTCGAACGCCACCTTCAGATCCTGCAACACGACCTCAAGCATCCGCTGCACCAGCGTCCGCTCGATCGTCGTGTACGGACGACCTTCGACGCGCATCGCCGCCGTGCCGCGGCGTCCGCCGAGCAACACGTCGACGATCGAATAAATCAGGTTGGAATCGACGGTCAGCAGCCCGTAATTGTCCAACTCCTCCGCGCGAAACACGGCCAAGATGGCCGGCAGCGGGATCGAATTCAGATAATCGCCGAAACGCACCGACGAGATGTTGTCCAAGCTCACTTCGACGTTGTCGGACGTGAAGTTGCGCAGGCTCGTCGTCATCATGCGCACGAGCCGGTCGAACACGATTTCGAGCAGCGGCAGGCGCTCATAGGACACCAAGGCGGAATTGACGATCGCCTGAATACCCGTGCGCTCTTCGTTGTTGCCGCCGCTGGCATCGAACCCCAAAAGGCTGTCGATTTCGTCTTGGTTGAGAACGCGTTCCGCCGCGCCCTCTTCGGTGGGCTTTTCGGCATTCTCGCCGAGTGTCTGTTCCCACTCGGCCCCGCCGGCAGCAGCAGCTGCGCCGTCCGCAGGCACGGCCGCAGCGTCGGGCTTCGGCGCCTCGCTGCCCGTGTCTTCCATTTTGACTTCGCCGGATTCGTTGTTCGTCGTCACGGGAGCGCTACTCGGTTACTGGATGATCATTTCGCGAAACAGAACGTCTTTGACCTTGACCGGCTCGACCGCCAGATTCACGCGCCGCAGCATCTCTTCCTTGAGGCGGAACACGGACGCCGACCCGGTCAGATCCTCGACGCGCAGCTCGCGCAAATAGGTCTGCAGCTGATCGACGACGCGCGGCATCACCGGCTCAATCGCCGCCTTCGCCGCCTCAGCCTCGCCTTCAAGCTCAAGCGACACCGAAAGCTTCAGGAAGGCAGGCTTCTGTTCGCCCGTGGCGACGTTCACCAGAATGTCCGGCACGTCATAGAACACCGGATGCACCACACCTTCGCCGTGCGCGCCTTCTGCACCGTGACCGGCCTCGCCATGTGCACCCTCCGCGACGGCGGCTTCTTCCTCCCCGCCCGAGAACAGGAACATGTAGGCGCCAAGCCCCAGCACCACGACCAGCACCGCCGGCGCTACGACGAACATCAGCGTCTTGCGCGAGAGGTTGATCGCCGGAATGAAGCCGAGCAGGCCCTTCTTCTTCGCGGGCGCAGCTTCCGCCGGCGCTTCGCCTTCTTTGCCTTCGGTTTTCGCGTCGGCTTCTTTCGCCTTCGCCTTGTCCTTATCGGCGTTTTTGTCGCCAGCCATGTTCTTGCCCACCACTCCGTGTACGGACGGGTTACAGTTTCCGTGAGGTAAAAATGGGCCATCCTGGTTAAATTTCAGTTCGCCGCGCGGCAAATAATGCCGGGCTCAAGTCGCCGCTTAACGAGAGATTACCAAGGAAATATCAGCGTTTCCGCGCATTTCGCTCATGGCACGTCCGCTGCTTAAGGATGAGACGAGGCCCGTGCAAATTCATGGGCCTCGCGGAGTGGTGACCGCCCATGGAAAACGCATTGCTCGTCGGATTGTCGGCGCAAATCGCGCTGCGCCGGAATATGGACATAATCGCGAACAATCTCGCGAACGTGTCCACGACCGGTTTCAAGCGCGAAACGCCGATGTTTGAAGAATTGTTGGCCGGGATTGAGGCCGACACCGGATCGATGCGCGAAGTCTCGTTCGTGCGCGACTGGGGCGTTCTTCGCGACATGACCTCAGGCCCCTTGCTGCAGACCGGATCGGCGTTCGACGTCGCGGTCGAAGGCGACGGCATGCTGGTCGTCCGTACGGAGCGCGGCGAACGCTACACGCGCGACGGCCATATGAAGATCAACGCGCAGGGACAGATCGTCACCGCCGACGGCAGCCCCGTCGTGGGCGACGGCGGTCCGATCACAGTGCCGCCCAACACGACCGACATCAAGATCGCGCAGGACGGCACGATCTCGGCCGGCGCCGACGTTATCGGCCGCTTCCGCCTCGTCGCGTTCCCGCCGGGCGCGCTGCACAAGGAAGGCAAGAACCTCTACAGCGCCGACGTTCCGCCCGACCAACCGAAGAACGCGCGCGTCCTGCAAGGGATGATCGAACGCTCGAACGTCGAACCGGTGGTGGAGATGACCCAGATGATCGAGGTCATGCGCGCCTACCAGCATTCGACCGAAACACTGAACGCAACAGACGAATTGATGCGCAAGGCTTTGCAAAAGCTCGGCGACGTCAAGGTATAAAGGAGTAGCCGGCCATGAGATCGCTCAGCATCGCAGCGACGGGCATGTTGGCCCAGCAGCTGAACGTCGAGGTCATCTCGAACAACATCGCCAACATGAACACGACGGCGTTCAAGCGCCAGCGTGCGGACTTTCAGGATCTGCTCTACCAGAACCTGGAGCGCATGGGCGCGACCTCGTCGGATCAAGGCACCGTGATCCCCTCCGGCATCCAAGTCGGCTCGGGCGTGAAAACCGGCTCCGTCTGCCGCATCACGACCCAGGGCGACATGATCACGACGGAGAAGGACCTCGACATGGCGATCGAAGGCCGTGGCTTCTTCCGCGTCGACCTGCCGTCCGGCGAAACCGCCTACACCCGCGCCGGCGCTTTCGGCATGAACGCCGAAGGCCAGATCGTGACCCCCGACGGCTACACGGTCCAGCCCGGCATCACGATTCCCGACGGCGCGGTCGGCACGACCATCAATGCGCAAGGCCAAGTCTACGTTCGCCTCGCAGGCCAGACGACCGACACGCTGGTCGGCCAGTTCGACCTCGCCGTGTTCCCGAACGAAGCGGGCCTCGAGGCGCAAGGCTCGAACCTCTACCTCGAAACCGCGGCCTCAGGCTCCGCGCAAACCGGAACGCCGGGCTCGACCGGCTTCGGCAAAATCAACCAGGGCTTCCTCGAAATCTCGAACGTCAACGCGGTCGCCGAGATCACGGCGCTGATCACGGCGCAACGCGCCTACGAAATGAACTCCAAGGTGATCACGGCGTCGGACGAGATGTTGTCGATGACCGCGCGCCTCAGCCGCTCGTAACCCGAAGGATTTGTAGACCATGCGTATCCTCCTCGCGGCCATCGTGGCCTTCGCGATCACCGGTCAGGCGCAAGCCGACACGGCGGTCACGGCAGACGCCATCGCGACCCGCATCAGCGAAACGATCGCAGCGCGCCTGCCCTCGCCCGGCCGCTACAAAGTGGCGCTCGCCGATCCCGGCTATCAGCTCAACCTGCCGGCGTCCGCGCAGGGCCGTTACGACATCGCAGCCCTCACCTTCGACCCGGCGCGCCAGTCGTTCACGGCGGCGCTTGCCTACACGAACGCCGGCGGCGACCGCGAGTACGTCCGCATCGGCGGCGCGGCCGCGGCGGTGGTTCAAGTGCCAGCCCTCCTGCGCGACGTCGCGCCTGGCGAGACGATCTCGGACGGCGACCTCACGACGATCGAGATGCCGGCCGACCGCTTGGGCTCGCAGATCCTGACCTCGTCCACCAACATCGCCGGCCAAGCCGCCCGCCGCATGCTGCGCGCCAATACGCCGCTGCAAACCTTCGACGTGAAGAAGCCCATCCTGATCAAAAAGGGCGAACTCATCATCGTGACCTACGCCGTCGACGGCATCCAACTCACCGCACAAGGCCAGGCGCAAGCCGAAGCCGGTCTCGGTGACACGGTGCCGGTGCTGAACACCCGCTCGCGCCGCACGATCGACGCGCGCGTGACGGGCTCCGGCGCCGCGACCGTCATCGTGCCGACCAACAACACCATCGCCGCCCGCTAACGAACAACGAAGAAGAGAACACCCATGCGCAACGCCAAAGCCATCGCGGCCGCATCGCTCACCCTGCTGCTCGGCGCCTGCTCCACCGTCGACAAGCTCAACGCCGTCGGCCAAGCGCCGGACATGACGCCCATCCTCGATCCCCGCGACCGCAACGGCGGCCGCCAGGTGACGATGCCGATGCCGCGCCAGGAGGTGCCGTTCTACCAGTCGAACTCGCTCTGGGCCGCGGGCTCGCGCTCGTTCTTCAAGGACCAGCGCGCGACCAAGATCGGCGACATCGTCACCGTCCTGATCGACATCTCCGACAAGGCGGAAGTGTCGAACGAGACCTCGCGCAGCCGCACGTCGTCGGAGAACGCGGACCTCACGAACCTCCTCGGCCTGGAAGGCGCAGCCGTCGGCCAGCTTCTGCCCAACGGTTACGACCCGACCATCGCGCTCAACCTGGGCAGCGAGTCGGCGACCGACGGCCAGGGGTCGGTGAACCGCAAGGAGAAGGTCGAACTGACGCTCGCCGCCGTGGTCACGCAGATCCTGCCCAACGGCAACATGGTGCTTGAGGGCCATCAGGAAGTGCGCGTGAACTTCGAACTGCGCGACCTGGCCGTTTCCGGCATCGTCCGCCCCGAAGACATCAGCGCGACGAACGAAGTGAAACACACGCAGATGGCCGAAGCCCGCATCAGCTACGGCGGCCGCGGCCAACTCACCGACGTCCAACAGCCGCGCTACGGCCAACAGATCGTCGACATCCTCTTCCCGTTCTAAGCCGATCACCACCGGCGAAGAACGGCCAAGGCCGGGAGCAATCCCGGCCTTTTCTCTTTTCAGCCTTCCATTTCGCGGTGTCCGTCATTCCGAGAACACCCGCGCCAAGTGGCACAAGCGGCACAAGGGTCGCGTGTCCCACATCGTGTGCCACGTGCTGTGCCCACGCTGCGTCATGGCGTGACGATGGCGAAGTTCGCGACAACGGGCTCGATGAGATCCGTCAGCGCCTCATACAGAGACGCATCGCCCTCGACCACGATGTCGCCTGAGGCGATGCGCGGGGCCGCAGGGACGCCGGCCAAGAGCGTCAGCAGAAGGTCCGGCCGCTTCAGCCGCACGCTGGCCTGGGCGGCGCGATCGACCACGCCCATCTCGTGCACCAGAACGCCGTTCTCGACGGTGATCAGGTGCCGCTCGCCGCGGTCGGTGAGTTCAATGTTGATCTTGAAGGCGCGCGCGACCGCCTTTTGCGGATCGACGCGAACGGCGGCGAAGTCCAGCAGCATCGGCGTCGTGGTCGCCGCCAACACATCGACGCTCATGCTGGCCGGCGGAAGCTTTGCCACCCCGCCCCGCAGTTCTTGCGCGCCGGTCAAATAGATGTTGCGCCAGGTTCCGGCTTCCGCTGCCTGGCCCATTTCCGTGTAGACGTCGGCGAGCGCATCGCGTGCCGCGCGGTTGGTGTCGTCGGCGAAGACGACGTGATTGAGCAAGGTCGCCGCCCAGCGCAGCTCACCCGCCTGCGCCGCCTTGTCCGCGAGCGCAACCACCGCATCCGCCCCGCCCATCGCTTCGACATAGCGCTTGGCGGCAGGCTCCGGCGGTAGTGGATTCAGATTGGCGGGGTTGGCGTCGTACCAGCCCATGTAACGCTGATAGACCGCCTTCGAATTGTGGCTCATCGTGCCGTAATAGCCGCGATTGAACCACTGTTTTGCCAGCACGTCCGGCAGCTTCAACACCTCGGCGATTTCGGCGGGCGTGAAGCCCGCATTCATCAGGCGCACGGTTTGATCGTGCAGGAATTTGTAGGCGTTGCGGTGGCTGATGAGAAACGCCGCGATCTCTTCGCGCCCGAAGCGCGGGATGCCGTGCGCGGCGAACATCACGTCGCTTTTGTCCGCGAACAGGCGAATTGATTCGGTGAGATAGTCGGCCCACGCCTTGGCGTCGCGCACCAATGCGCCGCGCGCGGGCAAGAGATTGTGCATGGTGAGGTTGGCGTTTTCCGCCATGAACACGGCGCGAAATTGCGGCAGATAGAAATTCATCTCCGCCGGCGCTTCCGTGCCCGGCGTCAATTGAAACACCATCGTCACGTCGCCCACGGTGATTTCCTGACCCGTGCGCGTCACCGTCACCGTCGGTGCGATCAAGGAGAGCGATCCGAGAGACGGCCGCGGTCCCAACCCCGACGTGATTTCGCCCTCCGCATTGGCGCGCAACGTCAAGCCGAACTGGAAGCGCGCGCGCCGCGACATCGCGGGACCGGCGATGATGTTCTCCGACACCGCGTGTTCCAAGAACCCTTCGGGCGCGATGATCTGCACCGCGCCGGAGGCGACATCCGCCGCACTGGTGACGCCGCCGACGCCGCCATAGTGGTCGACGTGGCTGTGCGAGTAGATGACGGCGAGCACCGGCTTTTGTCCGAGATGTTCGCCGAGCAGGTCGAGAGCGGCACGCGCAGCCTCCACGCTTGTCAGCGGATCGACGACGATCCACCCCTTGCCGGCATCGATGAACGACACGGTCGAGACATCGAAGCCCCGCACTTGATAGATGCGCTCCGCAACTTTGAACAAGCCGTGCTTGGTCAGGATCTGCGCTTGGCGCCACAGGCTGGGATTGGCGGTCGCCGCCGCAGGCGCATCGAGAAATGCGTAGGCGCCGAGGTCGACCGCGACGCGGCCGTCGGCGCGGCGGATGATCGGATCGCTGCGTGTGGCGATGAACCCGCGCGTGGCGAAGTCGAAGTCCTTGCGATCGTCGGCGGCGACGAGCCGGCGCGCTTCCTCCAGCGTTTCCTTGAACATCGGTTCTGCCTCATTTGTGTGGCGCGGATCGCATCCGAGCATTTGGCGCTAGGGCATGACAATGACACAAACGGCAATTGCGGTTTCACCGCCCCGTAAGCGGTCGCGAGAACATACGCTCGCGCGTGATGCGGGCGCTGCCGTGGTATGTGCAATCCTAGTTCCGCTATGTGATTCGCTACGCGCTATGCCGCAAAGTGCCAGTAAAGCCGTTGAAGATCCGGCGTTCATACTCGATCCTTCGCTTACCGCCTCGCACCCGATCATCGATCAAGCCATTCGCTTTTGGCGAGACAAGCGCGGCGCGCGTCTTGCCCCTGCACGCGGCGACATTGGCCTGCAGGAGTCGAAGGCCTTCCTCGCGCATCTCCAGATCTTCGAGTTGATCGACGGCGGCCCCGCCTACCGGGTGCGGCTCATGGGAACGGCCATCGTGAAGGCGCTGGGGGAGGATTCGACCGGCAAGACCTTTGACCGGCGTTCACCGCTTCCCGTCGTTCGCCGCGTGCTGAGCGCGATCGAATGGGTCCTGCAGCATCGGGAGCCGCTGCGCACGTTCACGCCGCGCACTGCGGCCGAAGGACGGGATTTCTTCGCGCACGAGACGGTGTTCCTGCCGCTCTCCAGCGACGGCCGTTCCATCGACATGATCGCGATCGTCGGCGTCTTTCTCCCGTCAACGACCTGATCGCAACTGAGCAGCGATCTCGCTCGCCGTTGATCCGAATCAAAGACGACGGCGGTGCGCTATGGGAGACTGCTGCGATTTGCGGAGGTCATCACATGCGCATTCTCTCCAACCGAGACATGATCGCGTGGACGCTGTTGGCCGCCATCGTTGTTGCCGTCGCGGCGTATTTCGCGCATCAACAGGCCACAAGCTCCACATCGTCGGCCGATGTCTATCGGATCATCGTGACGCCTGATCGGCCATAGACCGTCAGGCCCGTCGACAGCGGTCGCGGCGACAAGGCCGGGCGAAGCTGATGCTCGCCCGGCACACTTGTACGTCGCGCGTGCCCGCTATCAATACCGATAGCCGACGCCGAGGCCCACGATCCACGGATCGATATCGACATCCGCCGTCACGCCCAGCGGCGCAATGGTGACGTCGGTCGAGAGGAAGACCTTTTTCACGTCGACGTTGATCATCCAACCGTCGCCGATGGGAAAGTCGACACCCGCCTGCAGCGCGAAACCGAACGAATTCTCGTAATCGATGCTCAGGCCGGTCGGTTCGTCGACGTTGTAGAATATCGTGTAGTTGACGCCGGCGCCGACATAGGGGCGAAAGCTCGGGCTGTCGGGCGCGATATGGTACTGCACCGTCAACGTCGGCGGCAGCAGCCACACGCTGCCGAGGTCCAATCCCGTCGGCGTGTGCGAAACGTCGTGCGGCGTCGTGGCGAGAATGAGCTCCGCCGCCCAGTGCTTGGCGAAGAAGTAGGTGAAATCGAGTTCGGGCACGAGCGTGTCGTCGATTTCGGTGTCGCCACCGATCGGAACGACCGTCGCGCTTTCGTCCGGCAGCACGCCGATGGCGCGCGCCCGCACCATCCACGGTCCGTCATTGTCGGCGAGAGCCACGGCAGGAAGTAAGAGAGCGGCGGCAATCGAGCCGCATAGAAGCGAAGCGAGTCTCATGGCGATGTGATCCTTGTGCAGATCAGTTTTCGCGCCTGGACCCGTCCGCGAGGACTGAACGCACAACGGCTACGCTCGCGAGGTTAAGCGATCGCTAACCAAGCGATGCGCGCCTGCAACAAGCCGCGTTCGTCTTGCGTCCGGT